>JAFKFI010000051.1 GCA_017307285.1 Alphaproteobacteria bacterium
AGCCAGATCGCCGTCGCCCTGATCGCCTACCTGTTGATCGCCGCCCTGCATGCCCGCACCCAGACCCGCAAGGCCGCCGTCACCCTGCTCGCCCTCATCCGCGCTCACCTGTTCACCCGCAGGCCCCTCGCCAACCTGCTCGACCCGCCACCACGCCCGCCGCCAAAACCAACACCACAACTCGCCTTCTGGCCAAGCAAATGACGTGCCGGACAACAGTGGCGAAGGCCGACCATCCACGACTTTGCCTGCGAGCGGTAAAGTCGTGGATGACCGGCCTGCGCCGGTCATGACGATACGGGATCGGAAACGCTGGTGAAGCGTCGAGAGAAGCCAACCCGGCCTACCCGGCGCTGCTCTAGTCTAAGGGGCCCGCGCCGACCATGACAGGAAGGAAAGCGACGGGGCCGCTGGTATTATATGTGGACTTCGTGCCTACCGAGCCTTCCGCCCGATCCACACGCTCGCCGTCCGCCCCGGCAGCAAGCGCACCCCCGGCGGCACCTCGTCGATCTGCACCCGCACCGGGATGCGCTGCGCGAGACGCACCCAGCTGAACGTCGGGTTGACGCTGGCGAGCAGGCCGCTGCCGGTCTGGCGCTCGCGGTCCTGCACGCCGCCGGCGATGCTCTGCACGTGGCCTCGCAGCACCGTGCTCTCCCCCATCAGCCGCACCGAGGCAGGGTCGCCGACGTGGATGCGGGGCAGCTTGGTCTCCTCGAAATATCCGGCGACGTACAACGTGCCGCTATCCACCAGCGCGGCCACGGCATGTCCGGCGGTGACGTAGTCGCCCGGACGCATGTCGAAATTGGTGATCGTGCCGTTCACCGGCGCGGTCACGTCCGAGCGGTCGAGATTGAGCTGTGCCAGCGACCGATCCGCCATCGCCTGCTGGTAGGCCGCACCCGCCTCCTCGGCGGCGGCCATTACCTGTTCCTGCTTCTGCTTCGAGACCTCCACATTGGACAGCGACTGGTAGCGATCGAGCTCACGCCCCGCCTGCTGCAGCCGGGCTCTCTGGACCTTCAGTGCCGCGTCGGCCTGTTGCAGCGCGATGGTGAAGCGTTCCTTGTCGATGCGGAACAGCACCTCGCCCTTGTGAACCTGCTGGTTGTCATGCACCAGCACCTCGCTCACTAGCCCGGAAACGTCCGGTGCCACGCCAACCACGTCGGCGCGCACCACGCCGTCGCGCGTCCAGGGCTCCTCCATGTAGTAGACCCAGAGCTGCCAGCCGACGACGCTGGCGATCGCCACTACGACCAGCGTGATGGCGACCCGGCCAAGCGAGGCGGGCCAGCGCCTCACATCGTCCCCAGGAAGTCGGCAGTGAACACGATGCCGCCCAGCACGATCACCAGCAGCGCCAAATCGAACAGCGCGCGGTGCCACACCGTGCGATAGAACCCGACCGCGGACAGGCCCCGGCGCAGCACCGCCGTCAGTACGAGCGCCGCCACCGCGTAGAGCAGCAGCGGCGAGACGAACACGCCGTACAAATCGACCTCGGCGGTCACGCCGGAACGACCGCAACGGGCGGCCGATAATCCGGCGCGTCGGGGAACAGCCCCCGCCGGATGCCGACCAGCGCGAGCAACAGCCCGCCCAGCCGCCGCCGCGAGGCGGGCGGGTTGGCGGCAACCGAGGCGAGCGCAGCGTCGATCCGCTCGAGCAGCGGCGCCGGATGAGTCACCATCATCCCGCCGCGCCGGGCACGGCCTTGGAAATACCGGGCCAGCGCGGTCAGTAGCGCGTCGATGCTGGGCTGGGCCTGGTCGGGCAACGTCCGCCGCAAGCGCTGCACGTCGAGCATGTTGAGGCCGATCCGCACGTCGGCCATCATGGCACGCGCGGCAGCGTCCGCGCCGGCATCCGACAGCGCAAGGCGCGGCACCGCGATGACGAGCCGGTCGAGCATCAGCCCGGCGAGCGCCGCCCGCTCGCGCGCGCCCTGCCGCGATCCGGCGGGTCGGGACGCCACCTCGGCGAGATCGGCCCAGTCCGCGCGCCGGAGCCGACGAGCGCTCCATTCCGCGCCGACCGAGCGGATCAGCCGAGTCACGGCCGCAGCGGTCGCGACGCCGACAACGAGCGCGATCGCGTTGTTGGCGAATACGGGGAAGTCGGCATTGTAGGTGTCCTGCAGGCTCATCAGGGTCGCGGTGTTGGCGGACAGGGCCATGCCGGTCCCATAGGTCGCCGGATTGGCGATCAGCAATCCGAAGATCAGGAACGCCGGTGCCAGCACCAGCGCCAGGATGACGAAATCATGCACCATCGGCAGCACGGCGAAGAGATAGACAGCGCAAATCGCGATCGCCACCAGCGAGTAGAACAGGAAGGACAGGATGGCCGGCACGGGGTCATCCAAGGTGGCGAAGATGCAGCACGCCACGGCGCCCATCTCCGCCGCGACCGCGCCGTTCTCCCAGCCCGCGCCGATCCAGAAGACGCAGACCAGTAGAACGGCAACCCCCGCCGCGAAACCCGATAGCAGCGCCATGCGAGGATCGCGATGGCGCAGCAGCGCGGCCTGCGTGCGGAACGCCAGCCGTCGCGGCAGCGCCCCGCCGCCGCGCTCGATATGCCGCCAGAGCTCGCGGCAATCCTGCCAGATGTCGACGAGCTCGCGCAGACGGAGCAGCAGGCTGGACAGCACCATCTCGCGCCATCCGGCGGCGGCGTCGATCGTCGGTTCGAGCCGGCCGATCGCCTCGCGCAACTCGGCCGCCTCGGCGGGCGGCCCAGCCGGAATCCAGCCGGACACATCCGCGAGCACCTTCCCGAGCCCCTGCGGCATGGCACCGCCGCCCTGGCGCAGCGCCGCCAACCGGTCGGCGATAGAGGCCAGCACTGGCAGCAGGGACGCCATGCGCGCCTGCAATTCCCTCACCCACCGTGTCGCCCGTTGCTGGTTGGAGATGTCGTAGGCGAGATGCGTCGAGAGCATGTCGATCTCGACCATGTCGCCGGCGAGCTTGCGCCGCGCGGCGAGCCGCGCCTCGTCGGCCGGCTGCCCGGACAGCGCCTCGTGGCTCCAGCGCGCCGCATCGCGCAGCCAGGCGCGGATGCGCAGCGAGAGCACCGGGCCGACCGGTCGGGGCAGCACCACGCCGCCGATGATGGTCGTGCACAGGATGCCGAGGGTGATCTCCTCGGTGCGCGCGATGGCGGTGTCGAAGATCGCGCCGGGGTCCGTGACACTTGGGAAACCGATGATCGCTGCGGTGTATCCCGCCAGCATGAACACGTAGCTGCGTGGCGTCCGGTCGAGCAGTGCGACGAACAGACAGGCGCCGACCCACAGCGCCAAGGCGAGGCATAGCAGCACCGGCGCGTTGGCCAGGTTGGGAACCAACGCGACCGAGCCGACGGCGCCAAGCAGGGTGCCGCAGACCCGGAACACGCCCTTGGACCGCATCGCCCCGGTCAGCGGCTGCGCGACGATATAGGCGGTCGCCATCGCCCAATAGGGGCGGGGCAGTCCAATGCCGAAGCCGATGAACAGCGCCAGCATCGCGCCGGCGAACGTCTTGACCGAAAACACCCATGCGTCGAGCTCGGGCCAGCGCATCGGGGCTCCCGGCCGATCCCGCGGTTCAGTTCCGGGATTGCGGGCAGTTATACTGCATCCCTGGCTGACCTCCGGCGCAGGGCGAAATGTATCCCGGAGCGTTGGCGGGATTGTTCCTGTATTGGATGCTCGGCGCCGCAACAGGCGTCGTAGTCGCCTTGCTGCACGCGCCGAGGGAGAGCAAGGCCAAAGCGATCGCCACGGATTTCAAGCGCCACCTCCATCAATGGTAAGAATCGTGCCGGACGTGTAGCCGGAGCGCGGGCTGGCCAGGAAGGCCACCGCATTGCCGATCTCCTCGGGCGTGCCGGCGCGCCCGAACGGCATCTTGGAAAACAGCTCGCGCCACCGCTCCGCATCGCCGAGCTGCTGCTCGGCCCGCTTGCGCGACAGCATCTCGAGCCGCGCCGTGGCGATCGGGCCGGGATTGATGCCGACGACACGGATGTTGTCGGCGGGTGCGGCCTTGCCGAGCGCGCGGGTGAATGCCATCAGGCTCGCATTGCCCGCGCTTCCGACGATGTAGTTAGGGTCGAACCGCTCGCCCGCCGCGCCGATCACGTTGACGATCACCCCCGCCCGCCGCGCCGCCATCGCCGGATAGACCGCGCGGCACAGCGAGATGAAGCCGAACACCTTGAGGTCCCACGCGCGGCGCCAGGTGGCGTCGTCGACGCCGGTGAGGTTGCCCGGCGGGATGGCGCCGGCGTTGTTCACCAGCACGTCGATCTCGCCCGCCTCGCCGGCCACGCGGCGCACCGTCGCGTCGTCCGACAGGTCCGCCGAGATAACGCGGACATTCACCTGCCGCCGGGCGCGGACGGCGGACGCGGCCTCTTCCAAAGCGCCGGGATCGCGCGCCACCAGGATCAGATCGCAGCCCTCGTCCGCCAGCACCTCGGCGCTCGCACGCCCGATGCCCTTCGAGCCGCCGGTGATCAGCACGCGCTTGCCGGCCAATTGCAGGTCCATGCCGCGACACTCCGCCTGTTGCGCGCGCACTATGTCCGTGGACGCAGGAAGTCGGCAATGTTGGCCCCGACCGCGCCCACCAGCAGCAAGAGCGCCATCGGCCGCACCGAGCCGTCGCTCAGCACGCCGACCAGCATCCCGCTCACCGCCCCGAGCACGAATTGCAGCGTGCCCATCACCGCCGAGGCGCTGCCGGCATGGGCGGCATGGCGGGTCAGCGCCCGCACCGTCGCGTTCGGCCACACCAGGCCGAAGCTGAACATGTTGAAGAACAGCGGTATCAGCACCGCCCAGATGCCACCCCAGTTCAGAAAGGCGAAGATCGTCAGAACGGTCGTGGCGCAAAGCGAAACCCGGAGCGCGCCGCGCAGCACGAGCCCGGTGCCGAAACGGGGCAACAACAAGGGATTGACCTGCGAAGCGGCGATCAGCCAGGCCGCGCACACCCCGAACACGCCGCCGAATTGCTCCGGCGTCAGGTGAAAATGCTCGATGAACACCACGGGCGAGCCGCCGATATAGGCGAACATGCCGAACGAGCACATGCCGCCGGCGAAAGTGTGCGTGACGAAGCCGCGCTCGCGCAGCACCGCGACGTAGCGGCTGATCTGCGCGCCGGGACCAAGCTTGACGCGCATTTTCTCCGGCAGGGTGTCGGGCAGGAACAGCCAGACCAGCAGCCCGCACACCGCGCCATATATGGCAATCACCCAGAAGATCGCCTGCCATCCCGCCGCCGCCAGCACGAAGCCGCCGAGCGTGGGAGCCAGGATCGGGGCCGCGCCCATCACCAGCATGAGTCGCGACATCAGCCGCGCCGCCTCGTGCCCGTCGGCGAGATCACGAACGATGGCGCGCGGGATCACCATGCTGGCCGATCCGCCGAGCGCCGCCAACGCGCGGAACACCGATAGCCAGAACAAATTGGGCGCCAGCGCGCAGCCCACCGAGGCGAGCGTGTAAAGCGCCGTGCCCGCGAGCAGCGGTCCGCGCCGGCCGAGCCTATCGGACAGGCTCCCCTGCATCAGCTGCCCGACCGCGAGACCAGCAAAGAACGCGGCCAGCGTGAACTGCGCCGTCCCTGGCTCGCCGCCCAGCGCCGCCTCGATCTCGGGGAAGGCCGGCAAGTACATGTCGATCGAGACCGGCCCGACCGCGGTGAGGCCGCCGAGCAGCAGCGGCAGCCAGCGTGGAATTCTCATTGGTCCTCTCTTGGCGGGCGCGGGTCATGGCAGGTGCCGGCGCGGGCGCCCAGGCCGCGACAGACATGGCTCGGCTGCGCAAGGCGGCCATTGAAAAGCCCGTTTCACTTGAGCCGAGGGGCTCCGGGCATCACACTCGCGGGATGGTCCGTCACCGAATCGGCATCGACCTCGGCGGCACCAAGATCGAGGTCGCCGCGCTGGCACCGGACGGCGCGCTCCGCGTGCGCCGGCGGATCGCCACGCCCGAGGGCTACGAAGCGACGCTCGCGGCGATGGCGACGCTGGTCCGCGAGGTCGAGCGCGAGCTCGGCGAGACCTGCACCGTCGGCATCGGCATTCCCGGCACGATCAGCCCGGCGACCGGCCTCGTGAAGAACGCCAACTCCACCGTGCTGAACGGTCGCGCACTCGACCGCGACATGGCGGCACTGCTCGGCCGCGAAGTGCGGGCGGAGAACGACGCCAACTGCTTCGCCCTCAGCGAGGCGGCGGACGGCGCCGGCGCGGGGTGCCGGGTGGTGTTCGGCGTGATCCTCGGCACCGGCTGCGGCGGCGGCATCGTGGCGGACGGCGCGGTGCTCCGCGGCCGCCAGCGCGTCGCCGGCGAGTGGGGCCACAACTCGCTGCCCTGGCCAAACCCGGACGAACTGCCCGGACCGCCTTGCTGGTGCGGCCGCTCCGGGTGCCTCGAAACCTGGCTCTCCGGCCCCTCCCTGGCGCGCGACTGCGACGGGCCGGAGGCGCGCGATGCGAGCGAGCTACCGGCCCGCGCGGCGGCGGGCGATGCGCGGGCGCGTGCGGCGCTCGACCGCCACGCCGACCGGCTGGCGCGCGGCCTAGCGCATGTCGTGAATTTGCTGGACCCCGACTGCATCGTGCTCGGCGGCGGGCTGTCCAACATGGCGCATCTCTACACCGCCCTCCCCGCACTGCTGCCGCGCCACGTGTTCAGCGATGTCTGCGACACGCCCATCCTGCCCAACCGCCACGGCGATTCCTCCGGCGTGCGCGGCGCCGCCTGGCTATGGCCGGCGGAGTGAGATGAACACGCTGTGCCGCGACTGCCTGTGGACGGCCTCGACCCCCGCCCGCACCTGCGCGTCCTGCGCCAGCCGACGCCTGGTGAGCCATCCCGAGCTCTTCGCCCTCACCATCGCCCATGTCGATTGCGACGCCTTCTACGCCAGCGTCGAGAAGCGCGACCGCCCGGAGCTCGCCGACCGCGCGGTGATCGTCGGCGGCGGCGTGCGCGGCGTGGTCACGGCCGCCTGCTACGTCGCGCGGCTCTCCGGTGTGCGCAGCGCCATGCCGATGTTCAAGGCGCTGAAGGCCTGCCCCGACGCGGTGGTGATCCGCCCGGATTTCTCCAAATACACCACCGCCTCGCGCCAGATCCGCGCCCTGATGTCGCGCCTCACGCCCCTGGTCGAGCCGCTATCGATCGACGAGGCGGCCCTCGACCTCGCAGGCACCCAGCAGCTGCACGGCGCCCCGCCCGCCGCCGTGCTGGCCGGCTTCGCGCGCGAGGTGGAGCGCGAGGTCGGCGTCACCGTCTCGATCGGCCTCGCCCCCAACCGGCTGCTCGCCAAGATCGCCGCCGGCCGCGACAAGCCGCGCGGCTTCGCGGTCATCGGCGCCGCCGAGGCACGCACCCTGCTCGCCCCCGAGCCGGTCCGCCTGCTACCCGGCATCGGCCCAGCGCTGGCCCGGCGCCTCGGGCAGCGCGGCATCACCCAGCTCGCGCATCTGCAGGCGCTGAGCGACCGCGAGGCGCTGCGCATGCTCGGCGAGGACGGCCCATCGCTGTGTCGCCGCGCCCGAGGCGAGGATGCGCGCCGGGTGGACCCAGGCCGCGAAACCAAGTCGATCAGTGCCGAAACGACCTTCGACACCAACCTCGCTCGCGTCGAGGATCTGGAACGGCCGCTATGGCATCTGTCGGAGAAATTGGCGCGAAGGTTGCGCGAGAAAGAATTTTCCGCCGCCGGTGTGGTGCTCAAGCTCAAGACCGCCACCTTCGCCACCCGCACCCGCACCGCCCGCCTGCCAAGCCCGACCGCCCTGCCCGACCGATTGTTCGAGGCCGCCCGCGCGCTGCTGGTGCGCGAATGCGACGGCACCGCGTTCCGCCTCATCGGCATCGGCGCCAGCCAACTGCTGCCCCTGGCCGAAGCCGACCGAGGCGATCTCGCCGACGCCCGCACCCCGCGTCTTGCCGCCGCGCAGTCCGCGATCGACGAGCTGCGGGGGCGGTTCGGGATGGGGGTGATCGGTCGGGGGCGGTCGCTGCGGTAGCGCCGAGTGCCCATGCAGGACTCGGCGCCCATGCAGTCTTGCACTGGAGCGGTGCTCCAATGCCTTAGCCGAGATGAACGGCTGACATCCCAGCGATTAATTGTTGTTGTGGCCTCGCAACCGCTTCTGCTTTAGTCACATGGCCGTCGTTATTGGAATCGAGGCCTTGGTTCTGCAAGTAAGCTTTGCTGGGAGCCTCGAATAGAATGTAGCTTTCCGGTTTTCCGACTGCCTTCGGCCAGAGGATCGCCATATACACATCAGAAAGGGTATTAAGCTTTCCCGCATATGGAGAGAAATATTCTTCGACGGACGCGATCTGCTGAACCGCCGTCATCCCGGCAAGATCGGCTGTCGTTGTGCCCAGCGCGTTGGCCGTGCTGGGCATGAACTGAATCAAGCCCGTCGCCCCGCTGACCGGATTGACCTTGTCCGGCCTAAACGACTGCCCTGTCTCGAACGCCATGCAGGCCATCAGGAAGTTGGGATCGACTGTTAGGCGCTCGCACATTTGCAGAACAGCCTGCTTGAAGCCGGGCTCGACAGACCGCCCCCAAGCAATACGGGAATCTGCCGATTGGACGGTTGCTCCCGCAGCTGGCAGCTGTCCACCGACCATATTCATGCTGGCAACTGCTGGCGCCAACGGCTGCGCAGCGTGGGCAGTATTCGACTCACAGGGGGGCCAGGCCGCTGTAACCGTCCAGGTGCCGTCCCCGGACTGCTCGAGCGTGACCGTCGTGGGCGCCGGAACGGTATCGCGGTAGTCCTGGGCACACTGATCGGCTTCCGATTTGGTCATTCCGGTCGTAGCAAACGTTCCACAGATCATGTTCGCTCACCTCAGTGGTCGATTAACCTCGCGATTACCCGCGCCCGATCGGCTTCGAAGCCCACGTCCTCTGTTAGCAATTGTCGCCACGGCATGGTGTTAAGGCGCGGATCAACCTTGTCAGCCTGCATCCAGGCTTGCAGCGCGTCGCGTCGCTCTGGATCGAGCTTACCATTTGGGTGAAGCCAGCTCGCGATGCGCGCACTCGTCATGCCGCGGGAAATGGGCGCGCCGCGCACATTGACGATGGCCGCGACCGCTGCCGGCTTACCGGACGCGGTGACTGCAGCTTCTCCAGACGCAAATTTCGTCCTGATCGTCAGGGTACCGTCGAGTGGGCTGCCTGCTACCTCGTCATAGCCTAGATCAAATCCGGATATCGAGCTGACGGCCTCGCCTCGTGCGGACGTTGCGTTTCCGCTCGTAGCATCTCCGCCGAGAGGTGGGGCGAAGTTCACCACGATTCTTTGCAGCCCCGCGTTGACGCTGAGTGGCAGGGCCGCATTGTCATTGACGCTAATAGCCAGATTGAAGCTAGTGCGCTCACCATAGATAAGCGCATCGCTACAGCCTGACATGCAAACGAGTAAGACCAGGCCGCAAAGCCACCGACATTCAGGCCTGCGTCGCAATTCGCCAATCATTGCGTCGGCTCGAAGCAGGCGAAGAAGCTGTCCGGATTTTTGCCGGAGCCCGCCAATTTGGTTGCGTAGTTCCGTGCGGCCCGGCCGGTCGCGAGATTCTCCACGAACTTGGATAGGAAAATGCCCTTCACCTCGACCTCGGAACAGCCAAGTACCGCCATCACCTCGCGGCCTTGTCCTGGCGCCTGAAGCCCGATGTCCGACGCGCCTTGTGCCAAGTCGACGGCCCGCGGAATCACTGTGGCGAAATGGCGATCATAGCCGAACTGAAGACTTCCGGAATTGCGCGCCGTATTCACGTTGGCATTCAGGCCGACGACGGTGTCGCTTGCCACGTAAACCGCGCGGGGCTGGCACCCAATCAGCACGAACGCAACCAAAGCGATCAGTGCTGAGTGTGCGGTCAACACGGCTTATCAAATCCACAAAACACGCGCACGATGGCCCTTTCCGGACTAGAAACATCAAGGGCTACGGAGATCGCAACGCTCTCGGTTGAGGAGGCACGAGCCAAAAGGGCGCGCTGAGCGATCCCGAGCAGCAGCCCGATGCCTGACGATCCGGCGTTCACCTCGGCACCCACAGTGAATGTCGCGAGCGCAATGCTGTCGGAAACGGGCAACGGAACGTAAAAATAGCTTCTTCCTGGCGAAGGCAGCCCGTCGGTTCCGGCCGTTCGAAAGACATAGATGCGCTCCGAAACTCCAAACGTTACACCTGCATCATCGGGCCGCACGCGAATCTGACCGCCAATCTGACGGACCCGCACGATTGTTGCGTCTCCAGCACTATATGCATCGGCGTAAAGGGTACCGATGCCATCGGACGAACACGATGCGCAAAGCAGAGCCCCGAGCCATACCACCAAAGCCTTGGGCGACCGGTTGATCAAATGGGGCGCACGCTCCGTTCTCGTTGCCATACGAGCATATTCCGAGATCGAGCGTCAATGCCAGATCGGATCGGTCCGAAATTTTATCGTTTGGGTTTGCGGGCGCCGGCTCGTAGGCCCGGCCAGCTGGCGCGGCACTCTCAGCAATGCCGCGGCTGCAGCGCGAACTCCGTCATCGTGCCGTTCATCACGAAGTCGCCGAAATCCATCTGCAGATCGTCGGCGACCCCGTTCTCCCAATACCGCATCCCCACCTGATAATCGGGAATCATCGTAGAAGGATCGCGGTCGAAAAAGGCGATCCGCACCCGTGTGCTCGGCAGCGCCGAGAGCGCCGGCCATTTTTCCTTATGCGGCTCGGCCATGCCGCCAAGGATGGTGACGAAGCTGTCCTGCGCGCCGGAATCGACTGTGCCGTCGAACAGCGGCAGGGACAGAAACTTCTTGCCCGCCCGCGCGCCAGCGAGAATCGCCTCGGTGTGGGCCATCGGGAACAACGTCCCGGCGGGCAGCTCCTTGGTGGCCTCGTCGGGCGAGGTGTAGTGCGCTTCGCCGGGGCCGCCGGCGCGCTCCAGCTTGGCGTCGCCGTCGGTCTCGCTGGTGACGGCCGTGTCCGTCGTCTGCTTCATGTGGAAGCGGAAGCGGAGCCCGTCCTTGGATTCCCAGGTGGCGTAGTCGGACACCATCCGGATGTCCTGCCCGTCATGGTTGGTCAGCGTCATCTCCAGACGCTGGCGCACCGCCCAGCCATCGCAGGCGTCGATCACCTCGTAGCCCATCTTGCCACTGGCGGCGACCACATCGCCGGCCCGGCCGGGCTCCAGGGTGAGCTTGTACAGGGCGCGATGCGCGGCCATGTCGGCGGCGTTGGCCGTGCCCGAGATGGACCCCGAGGCGAGCAGGAGGAGGGCCGCGCAGGCGGCGGGAAGGCGCATCGGCGTCTCCGGGGGTGCGGTTGCGTGAACATAGCCGGGCCGATGGCGGCTCGCCAGCGACCCCGTCTCTAGCCGGCGCCCGCCTTCGGCTTGGGCGGCAGCTCGATCTTCAGCGACAATTCCTTGAGGCGCGCCGGCGTGACCGGAGCGGGCGCCCCCATCATCAAATCCTCGCCCTGCTGGTTGAGCGGGAACAGGATGACCTCGCGGATGTTGGGCTCGTCGGCCAGCAGCATCACCATGCGGTCGATGCCGGGTGCGGACCCGCCATGCGGCGGCGCGCCGTAGCGGAAGGCGTTGAGCATCCCGCCGAACCGCGCCTCCACCTCCTCCGCCGGATAGCCGGCGATGGCGAAGGCCCGCAGCATGATGTCCGGCCGGTGATTGCGGATCGCACCCGACGACAACTCGATACCGTTGCACACGATGTCGTACTGGAACGCCTTGATGGTGAGTGGGTCCTGCGTCTCCAGCGCCTCCATCCCGCCCTGCGGCATCGAGAACGGGTTGTGGCTGAAGTCGATCTGCCCGGTTTCCTCGTTGAGCTCGTACATCGGGAAATCGGTGATCCAGCAGAAGCGGAAGGCATCGCGCTCGACGAGATCGAGTTCCTGGCCGAGCCTGGTCCGCACCGCGCCGGCAAATTTCGGCGCCTCGTCACGCTTGCCGGCAGCGAAGAACACCGCGTCGCCTGCCTTCAACCCACAGGCAACCCGGATCGCCTCGGCGCGCTCGGGTTCGAGGTTGCGGGCGATCGGCCCCTTCGGCCCCTCGGCCTCGAAGATCACGTAGCCCAGCCCGCCGGCGCCCTCGGCGCGCGCCCATTCGTTCAGCTTGTCGAAGAAGCTGCGCGGGTTTGCGGCAGCGCCCGGTGCCGGAATGGCACGGACCACGCCGCCCGAGGCC
This sequence comes from Alphaproteobacteria bacterium, assembly GCA_017307285.1. Classification (GTDB taxonomy): domain Bacteria; phylum Pseudomonadota; class Alphaproteobacteria; order Acetobacterales; family Acetobacteraceae; genus JAFKFI01. Next base: position 12,259 of record JAFKFI010000051.1, read on the forward strand.
GCAATGCGCGCGAACAGGCCGAAGCCCGATCCGGCGAAATGCTCGGTGACATCGGTAATCCGCAGCGGGTTGCGAAGGTCGGGCTTGTCGGTGCCGAACTCCAGCATCGCCGTCTCGTAGGGGATGCGCGCGAAGGGCGGCCGGTCGACCGCCCGGCCGCCGGCGAACTCCTCGAACACGCCGGACATCACCGGCTCCAGCGTGTCGAACACGTCCTCCTGGGTGACGTAGCTCATCTCGAAATCGAGCTGGTAGAACTCCCCTGGCGAGCGGTCGGCGCGCGAGGCCTCGTCGCGAAAGCAGGGGGCGATCTGGAAGTAGCGGTCGAACCCCGCGACCATCAGCAGCTGCTTGAATTGCTGCGGCGCCTGCGGCAGGGCGTAGAACTTGCCGGGATGCAGCCGCGCCGGCACTAGGAAGTCGCGCGCCCCCTCGGGGCTGGAGGCGGTGAGGATCGGCGTCTGGAACTCGGTGAATCCGGCCGCGATCATGCGCCGGCGGATCGAGGCGATCACCCCGGCGCGCAGCACCATGTTGCGCTGCAGCTTCTCCCGCCGCAGGTCGATGAAGCGGTATTTGAGGCGGATGTCCTCGGGGAATTTCTCGTCCCCTGCCACCTGCATCGGCAGCACCTCGGCCGCCGACTGCACCACGAGCTCCGCCACCCGAAGCTCGATCTCCCCGGTCGGCAGCCGCGGATTGACCGTGCCCGGCTCGCGGCGGACCACCTCGCCCGTCACGGTGACGACACTCTCGACGCGGATGCCATCGGCCAGGGCGAAGGCCGGGTTGCCGGCGGCGAACACGCACTGGGTCAGGCCGTAATGGTCGCGCAGGTCGATGAACAGCAGCCCACCGTGGTCGCGCTTGCTGTGGACCCAGCCCGACAGGCGGGCGGTCTGGCCGGCATCGCTGGCGCGGAGCGCGCCGCATGTGTGGGTGCGATAGGCGTGCATCGAAGGCCTCGGGCTGACAGGCGGCGGAGACAACCCCCCGACCCCCGGCGAGTCAAGCAGCGTTCCCACCAGCCGCCGCCCGGGCGCAACTTCCCGGCCGCTCACGCCTTGACCGAGATCAAGACCGAAAGGGTGATGGCATGAGATTCAAGCTCGTCAATGACGGACCGCAGAAGACCTACGTGCTGGTGCTCGACAAGGGCGACGAGGCGGTGAGCTGCATGCAGCAGTTCGCTCGCGACCACAGTGTCGCCGCGGCGCAGCTCACCGGCATAGGCGCGTTCAGCGACGCGATTCTCGGCTTCTTCGATTGGGAGAAGAAGGAATATCGCAAGATCCCCGTCAGGGAGCAGGTCGAGGTCGTGTCGCTGATCGGCGACGTAGCACTTGGCCCGGACGGCAAGCCCTCCCTGCACCCTCACGTCGTCGTCAGCCGCTCGGACGGCTCGGCAATGGGCGGGCACCTGCTCGAGGCACACGTCCGGCCGACGCTCGAAGTGGTGCTGACGGAATCGCCAGAGTACCTGCGCAAGCGTAAGGACAGCGAAAGCGGCCTGGCCCTCATCACACCCCAGGCGTGAACCGGCGTGCGGGGGCTTGGGAGAGGGGTCGGGCGCGTGTAGAAGCCCCGGATGGCCCGCTCCGCCCGACCGGATTTCCCGCCGCCCGCCCTCATCACCACCACCGAGGCGCTTGAAGAACTCTGCGCCCGACTCCGTCGCGAGCGGTTCGTGACCGTGGACACCGAGTTCATGCGCGAGCGCACCTATTGGCCGGAGCTCTGCGTGGTCCAGCTCGCCGGAACCGACGAGGTGGCGGTGGTGGACGCGGAAGCCCCCGACATCGACCTCGCCCCGCTCGGCGCACTGTTCGCCGACCAGGCCGTGACCAAGGTGTTCCACGCCGCGCGGCAGGACATCGAGATTTTCGTCCTGCGTTTCGGCGACGTGCCGAAGCCGCTGTTCGACACCCAGGTCGCGGCGATGGTGGCCGGGTTCGGCGACCAGGTGGGCTACGACGCGCTCGTCGCCTCGCTCACCGGTGGGCACATCGACAAGGCACACCGCTTCAGCGACTGGTCCGCCCGACCGCTCTCCGCTGCGCAGATCGCCTACGCGGCGGCGGACGTGACCTATCTGCGCGGCGTCTACGAACAGCTCCGGGCGAGGCTGGAGCGGGACGGGAGGCTCGACTGGGTGGCTGAGGAGATGTCTGCCCTCGCCGACCCCGCAACCTACCGGGCCGACCCCGAGGCGATGTGGGAGCGGCTGCGGCCGCGCACCAACAACCGCCGGCTGCTCGGCATCCTGCGGGCCATCGCCGCCTGGCGGGAGCGCGAGGCGCAGCGGGTGAACATCCCGCGCCAACGGCTGCTCAAGGACGAGGCGCTGCTGGAAATCGCCGCCACAGCGCCCGCGACACCCGAAGCGCTCGCCCGCGCGCGCGGCGTCACGCGGGGCTTTGCGGAAGGCCGCTCTGGCGCCTCGCTGCTCGCCGCGATCGAGGCGGCCAAGGCTTTGCCGGACGAGGAGCTGCCCGACCCGCATCGTGGCAAGGACGGCCCGCGCCCCTCGCCGGCCCTGGTCTCCTTGCTCAAGGTGCTGCTCGCCGCGCAATGCGAGCAGCACCACGTCGCCCCCAAGCTGGTCGCCAGCTCCGACGACATCGACCGCCTCGCCACCGAGGACGATCCCGCAATCCCAGCTCTGCACGGCTGGCGCATGGATGTGTTCGGCAAGGACGCGCTGGCGCTAAAGCAGGGTCGGATCGCGCTCGGCGTGGCCGGGCGACGGATCAAGCTGCTCGCGGCGCAGTAAGATGGCGGAATGAATACCGCCCTACGAGGTTGCAGCGCCACCGAATCGTAGGGCGGAATTCATTCCGCCGCTTGCTCGGCAAAACGCTCCCGATAATTCTGCGGAGTGGCACTGACGGAGGAAGCTCCGCCGCATGGTCTCCTCCGAGCCGAAGCCGCAGCGTGAGGCCACCCGCCTGATCGGCTCGTTGGTCTCGCCAAGCATCTGGCGCGCGGCGTCCACCCGTATCTGCTCGACCGCCCGCGCCGGCGTCTCGCCGGTGCCCTGGCGATAGCGCCGGATTGGGCACTCTGCTCGCTCGGGTTCATGGGCTAAAGATGGGCACCACGGGCTCGGTCCTGCAATACCGGCCGGTCTTGGGTTCGAGGCGCTGGAGCAGACGCCAAGAAGCAGGCCTTGGCCCGAAGCCGAACGGCCCGAGCGCGATGCCCAAGCCCGCCGCGATGCCGCCCAGACACCCGAGGGCGCCTGAGCAAGCGCCCAATAGGACGAGGTGAGCCCGTGATAGACCGGTTGGCCACTCCACAGGACGTGGTGAGCTTCTGGCGCGAAGCCGGCCCTGAGCGCTGGTTCAGCAAGGACGAAGCCTTCGACGAGGCTCTCCGTGATCGCTTCCTCGCCACCTACGAAGCGGCCGCACGGGGCGATTGCGCCGAATGGGCACTGTCACCCGAAGGCACGCTCGCTCTGGTGCTCCTGCTCGACCAGTTTCCACGCAACATGTTCCGGGGCACGCAAAAGGCCTACGCGACCGATCCCGCCGCGCTTCTGACAGCCAATCGGGCAATCGAACGTGGCCATGACCGCGCGGTCGAACCGGCGCTGCACCGCTTCTTCTATCTGCCATTCATGCACTCGGAGGCGATCGCCGACCATGAGCGCAGCGTCGCGCTCAACGATGCCTCGGGCGATGTGGACGGAACCCGGTGGGCGCGCCACCATCGAGACATTATCGCCCGCTTTGGCCGCTTCCCGCACCGGAATGCGATGCTCGGGCGGGAGTCGACCGAGGCCGAGCGGGCGTTTTTGGCGGAAGAGGGCTCTTTCCAAGGCTGATCCGCGCGACGAGCCCTTCGCCTCCTTCAGCTAGCCGGCGGCGCGCCGGACGTACTCGCGTCCGGGCCATGCCACCTTGTCAACGCCCAGGTGCAGCATCGTGTTGACGAAGCTCCACTCCGGAAAATTTCAACTTCTCGCGCCGCGAGGTGATCATCCGTCACATCCTCGCTGGTGCAGGCAAATGGTCTGCCAAGATGGGTTGAATTTCAGGCGTCAGAGACCCAAGGGTCCTGTTAAGTCTGCACTGGGTGAGCAGGGTGGCAATCGCCGTGAGCAGGGTGGCAATCGCCGGCAGGAGGGTGACACATGACTGAACCGAGGAACAAGCGAACCGACGGTTCCACGATGAGCACCGGCGCGCCGGCGCCGAGCGATCGAAATTCGCTGACGATCGGTCCCGATGGTCCAATCCTGCTGCACGACGTGCACTTTCTCGAGCAGATGGCGCACTTCAACCGCGAGAAGGTGCCCGAGCGCCAGCCCCACGCGAAGGGAGCGGGCGCGTTCGGCGTGTTCGAAACCACGGAGGATGTCTCTGCCTTCACGAAAGCTGCGCTGTTCCGTAAGGGCGCAGCCACCGAGATGCTCGCGCGCTTTTCCACGGTCGCCGGTGAAGCCGGCAGTCCCGACACCTGGCGCGACGTGCGTGGCTTTTCGCTGAAATTCTACACCGAGGAAGGCAACTACGACCTAGTCGGCAACAATACGCCGATCTTTTTCGTCCGCGACCCCATGAAGTTCCCACACTTCATCCGCAGCCAAAAGCGGCTGCCGGACTCCGGGCTCCGTGACAACCACATGCAGTGGGACTTTTGGACCAACAATCCTGAATCCGCGCACCAGGTAACTTATCTGATGGGCGAGCGGGGTCTGCCCCGCACGTGGCGCCATATGAACGGTTACGGCTCTCACACTTACATGTGGATCAACGCCGCCGGCGAGAAGTTCTGGGTGAAGTACCATTTTCACACCAATCAGGGCATGGCCTTTTTCACCAACGCCGAAGCGGCCAAGATGGCAGGCGAGGATGCCGACTTCCACCGTCGCGATCTTTTCGAGGCGATCCGGCGCGGTGAGCATCCGAGCTGGACGCTCTCGGTTCAAGTCATGCCGTACGCGGAGGCCAAGACGTACCGCATCAATCCATTCGACCTGACGAAGACCTGGCCGCACGCGGATTATCCGCTCATCAAGGTCGGCACAATGACACTCAATCGCAATCCGGAGAACTTCTTCGCCCAGATCGAGCAATCAGCTTTTTCGCCGGGCAACACGGTACCCGGCATTGGTTTGTCGCCCGACAAGATGCTGCTCGGTCGCGCCTTCGCCTACAACGATGCACAGCGCAACCGCATCGGCACGAACTTCCATCAACTTCCGGTCAACCGACCGAAGGTGCCGGTCAACACCTACATGTTCGATGGACAGATGACCTATGAGCACAGCGGAAGCGCGCCGGTATACGCGCCCAATAGCGCCGGCCGCGCATGGTCGGACGAGACCGAACCGGCGTCGGACGGCTGGGAAGCGGATGGCGAGATGATCCGCAGCGCCTATACACTGCGCGCCGATGATGACGACTTCTCCCAGCCGGGTGCGCTGGTGCGCAATGTCTTCAACGACGAGCAGCGGACGAAGCTGGTTGAGCAGGTTTCAGGCAGCTTGCTGGGCGGCGTGCACGGCGAGGTGCTCGAACGGGCATTCCAGTACTGGAAGAATGTCGATGCCGGTGTCGGTCGGCGGATCGAGGAGAAGGTGCGCTCGGGCAGTGCGCGGCAACCCGCCGAAGGCATGGGCCAGCATTAGATCCACGCGGCTCCACGTTCGGCCTCGGGAGACGGGTCGCCGCGTAGCGTAGGCGGAGAGGAGAACCACCCGTGCCGAGATCAGCCGGGGTCGTTTTGCGCAAGCGCGACTGGGACGCGGCGTTCTTCGATATGGACGGCGTCCTGACCGACACCGCGCGCCTGCACATCGATGCATGGGAGCAGCTGTTCAACGACTTTCTTTCCCGGCGCGCGGCTGCCTCGGGTGAGGCCTTCGTCCCCTTCGACACGGCAGCCGACTACCTCGCTTACGTCGATGGCCGGCCCCGCGAGGACGGCGTGCGGCTCTTTCTCGCCTCGCGAGGTATCAGCTTGCCGGAGGGCTCAGAGAACAGCCCCGAGGGGTCGGAGACAGTGGGGGCGCTCAGCCGCCGCAAGGACGGCTTGTTCGGGCACGCCTTGCAAGCCGGCGCCGACCCGCTCCCTGGGGCAGAGCCGCTGCTGGGAGGTTTGCGGCGTCTTGGCATCCTGACCGCGGTCGTCTCCTCCAGCCGAAACTGCGCCGCGGTCCTCGAGGCCACTGGTCTCTCTCCACTGGTGGACGTTCGGGTGGATGGCATGGACGCGGTTACGCTCGGCCTGCCAGGCAAGCCGGCTCCCGCTCTGTTCCTCGAGGCGGCGCGGCGCCTTGGTGTCGAGCCGCGGCGGGGTATCCTGTTCGAGGATGCGATCGCTGGAGTCGAGGCCGGACGCCGCGGCGGGTTCGGGCGAGTGGTTGGCGTGGATATCGGCGACCACGCCGCCGCGCTGCTCCGCCACGGGGCGGATGTCGTGATCGGTGGCCTGTCGGAAGTGGCGGTGGCGGCGGACTGAATAGTCAGCAATCGGTTGGCAGGGGCGCGGGCGCGAATTCCGGCTTCGGCTCCGGCATTGGCGGCGGCGAGGGACGATGCGCGGTCGGCGTAGCCGCCGTCAGCAGAACGGCTTCGTCGTCGTGGAAAACGGTCAAAGCGTCGCCCTCGCAGAGGCTGTACGTGGTGACATCATGCCGCGCCTCGACGCGCAGCCGCCGGCCGCGAATCGCCAGGGTGAAGCTCAGTCGGGCCCACTCAGTCGGCAGGCGCGGACGAAAGGATATGCGGCCACCATAGTCGCGCATCCCCGCGAAACCATACACGAGCGACATCCAGGTGCCCCCGATCGAGGCGATATGCGCGCCATGCATCATGTTGCCGCCGATATCGGACAGATCCATGGTCGCAGCGAATCGGAAATAGTTGAGCGCCTTGCTGGCGTAGCCGAGCTCGGTTGCAATGATACTCTGAATGCACACCGAGAGCGAGCTGTCGTGCGTCGTCAGCGGGTCATAGTAGTCGAAGTTCCGCTTCTTTTGCTCAGCCGTAAACTGCTCGCCGAGCAGGAACATCGCCAAAACGACGTCAGCCTGCTTGATGACCTGCGCCCGGTAGAGATTCAGCGGGTGATAATGCAGCAGCAAAGGATAATGGTTCTCGGGAGTTCCCGCGAAGTCCCATCGCTCCTTATCGAGAAAGCTGTCGTCCTGCGGGTGGATCTCCAATCGCTCGTCCCAGGGCACGTACATACGCTTCGCCGCTTCGCGCCACGCCGCGGGTTCCTCGCCTTCGAGGCCGGTGCGGTGGATCAGTCCGCGGAGCGCGTCCGGATGATCGCGCCCGAGCGCCTCGATCGTATCGGCGGCATAGCGCAAGTTTTCACGAGCCATCAAATTGGTGAAGAGGTTGTTGTCCACGACGGCGGTGTACTCATCGGGGCCGGTTACGCCGTTGATGCAGAAAGCTCCATCCCGACGCGCTGAAAAGAAGCCGAGATCGCACCAGAACCGCGCTGTCTCGACAAGAAGCTCCGCGCCAAAGCGGCACAGGAATTCCTCATCCCCTGAGACTTCCACATATTTGCGGACCGCGTAGGCGATATCCGCGTTGATGTGATATTGCGCCGTGCCGGCAGCGTAGTACGCAGATGCCTCATCCCCGTTGATGGTGCGCCACGGGAAGGTGGCACCCCTGTGACCAAGTTCTCTTGCCCGCGCGCGGGCACGATCAAGGGTGTCGTAGCGGAACTTCAGGACGTTCCTTGCCACTCGCGGCTGCGTGTAAATGAGAAACGGCAGGACATAGATCTCGGTATCCCAGAAATAGTGCCCTTCGTAGGTGCGGCCCGTCAGGCCGCGCGCACCGATGCCGTGACCTTCGGCGCGTTCGGTCGCCTGCAGGAGCTGGAACAGGTTCCAGCGAAGCACTTGCTGCATCCGCGGCCCGAGGCCTTCGATTTCGACATCCGCGCGGGTCCAGAACTTGTCCATGAGAACCTGGTGCCGTGTCCGGATGGCCGGAAAGCCGTCCTGCAGCGCGCGGTCGAGCGTCCAAGCAACCTGCGACTGAACCTGCGCGACATCGTCGCCGTCGGAGTAGTGATAGCCTAGATATTTCCACAGGCGGATTGGCTTGCCTTGCTCGCCCTGAATGTTGAAGACGACGGCGGCGATATCGCCCTCGCAACTGCTGTCGTGCGTGAACTGGCAGGCCGTGTCGAGAAGATGGTCCATGCCGCAGCCGAGGATCAGCCCCGAACCTGGGGTGATGTAGCTGAGGATCGCGCGCAACCCCTCGCGGCGCGTCCCAACCGGCACCAGCACCCGCCCGTCGAAGCCGGCCGCAAGCCGTGGATCGGAGCTGTCCTCCGGCAGAGGCTGGCGGTTCAGCAGTTCCGAGGAGATCACGATCTCCGCCGCTGCTTCTTCCGCGACCAACTCGTACTGCATCGCCGCCAGATGCCGCCGATCGAAGGACACCAGACGCAGCGTTCTCAGCCGCATACGCCTGCCCGCGGGCGTGACCCAAACAATCTCTCTAACCAGCATACCCGCCCGAAGATCCAGGGCGCGGCGGTACGAGAGAACGTCGGCCTGAGCGGGGACGAACATGTCGCCGTCGATGAACAGCTTAATGATGGTTCCGTCGGGGCAGTTCAATATGCTTTGCCCGACGCTCGGGAAGCCGTAAGCGTTCTCGCCATAGTTGATAGGCCGGAACTCGTGGAAGCCGTTGAGAAGGACGCCGGGCGCGCGCACCGGCCTGCCTTCTTCCGGCGTGCCGCGAATGCCGAGATAGCCGTTGGCCAGCGCAAACATGGTCTCGGCCTGGCCGGCAAATTCCTTGACCAGCCTTGGGTCGAGTCGCACCGCCGCAACCGCCCAAGGCTCGGCAGGAAAGATGTCGAGCGGTGGGATTCGGCGTTCACGCAGCATCGTCTTTCCTTTGGAAGCGCTATCGGGCTGACCTGTTGAGGGCTGGTGGTCGGGTGAACCGTGATTCATCCGCGCTAGGGCATCTTGGTCGAGCATTCAATGTGGGCGCCGACTATCCGCGCAGCATAGCCGCGCGGGGCCGCGCTGTGGAAGCGTGTGACCGAGATCGGGTGGGCGAGTCTCGAGCGATGCTGCCAGCTGGCAACGCACATCGCTCTCCAGGGCGGCTTCGCCGCGATGACAGCGATCCGCACGGAGGCAGCCGGGATCTGGGCCATTTCCAAAACCTGATGAACACTGCTGCGTTCGCTGTTTGGCGCCTTGCCGAACGCAGTCATGCTGCCCGGTCGAGTAAGGGAGACGTTGTGGTTGCCATATCCGCCTCCGGCCCTCTGAGGCCGCTACATCCGCTTCACGCAATCCTCCTCGGCTTTGTCTTCCCGCTGTTCCTGGGCGCACTGCTCAGCGATCTCGGTTATTGGGTCAGCTATCAGACACAATGGTCGAATTTCTCGTCCTGGTTTATCGTCGGCGGGCTGATTGGCGGTGGCTTCGCGTTGCTTTGGGCGCTGATCAATCTGTTTCGCGGCGGAATTTCGCCCAAGACACGCCCAATCATCTATTTCGTGGTGCTGCTCGCCATGTGGGGGCTCGGCATCGTGAACATCCTCGTTCACGCAAAGGATGCTTGGGCGATCATGCCGGAGAGCCTCTATCTCTCCGGGATGACGGCGCTCCTGGCGCTCATTGCAGCGTGGATCGGTTATTCCGGGTTTCGCGTCAGAGAGGTGGCCTGATGCGTACGTTCCTCCTGATCGGCACCGCAGCCATCGCCCTGTTCGCCTGCGACAGCGCGTCCAAGGCGGAGCAATATGGCCCCAACCCGGATCTGCCCAAACAGCAGCGCGGTCTGTTGCCCGACATGGTGATTCCGAAGCCGGAAAATTGGGGCAGCGATCTCCCGAAAGTGCCGCAGGGCTACACGATCAAAGCCATTGCAACGAATCTCAGGATTCCGCGCCAGACCCTGGTGCTGCCCAATGGCGACATTCTGGTTGCGGAGGGAACGGGCGGCAACGCGCCATCGCTCCGGCCCAAGGACTTCATCGCGAGCTATATCAAGAATCAGGGAAAGAGCTCGGTGGGAGGCGGCAATCGGCTGACGCTGCTGCATGACAGCGATGGCGACGGCAGCTACAAAACACAAGGCGTCTTCGCCGACCATCTCAACGCGCCCTATGGTCTCGCGTTGGTCAACGGCGCGATCTACGTGGCCAATCAGGATTCAGTGGTGCGCTTCGACTATCGTGACGGCCAGACCAAGGCGAGCGGGCCGCCCACACTGCTCACGGCACTGCCATCGGCCATCAATCATCACTGGACAAAGGCAATGACCGCCAGCCTCGACGGCCGCTTTCTCTATGTCGGCATCGGTTCCAACAGCAACATCACCGAGCGCGGGATGGACGTCGAGACCGACCGGGCGATGATCTGGCAGATCGACGTGCAGACGGGAATGCACAAGCCGTACGCGACCGGTCTTCGCAATCCCACGGCCCTCGCCACTCAGCCCGGAACAGGCCAGGTGTGGGCGGTCGTGAACGAACGCGACGAAATCGGCCCCAACCTCGTTCCGGATTACCTGACCGCGGTGCATGAGGGCGCGTTCTACGGGTGGCCCTACAGCTATTGGGGCCAGAACGTCGATCGACGCGCACAACCGCAAGATCCCCAGAAGGTCGCCTCGGCGATCCGCCCGGACTACAGCCTGGGGTCGCATGTGGCGGCGCTCGGCGTGGCGTTCTCGACCCCGGCGATGGGCGCGAAGTTCGCCGACGGCGTGTTCGTCGGGGAGCATGGTAGCTGGAACCGCAGCGTGCCTGTCGGCTATAAGGTGATCTTCGTCCCGTTTCGCGGCGGCCGGCCCGCCGGCGATCCGATCGATTTCGTTTCAGGGTTCCTGAACAGCGACGGCAACACGCGCGGCCGACCGGTCGGCGTGACGGTGGACCCGCGCGGCGCCTTGATCGTCGCCGATGACCTGTCGAACACGGTCTGGAGAATTGCGGCAAACCAATCCCAACCCGCTGCCGCAGCCTCACAATCCGGCGAAGGTCCGCCCCCTCAAACTCGCTGACAGCGCAGGCAGCCAGCCCTCAATGGTCGTTTGGGCGAGGCGCACGGGTCGGCACATAGTCGCTGCCCTCGCGACGGTCGCGGTACAAAGCGGCGCGCGTCAGCAGCATCAGGGTGATCGGGGTAGTGACGGTCACGCAGATGGCGATGAGCACTTCATGCAGCACCGGGCGCGACTGCAGCGCGGAGAAGGCGATCATCGACGCGATCAGCACGCAGCCGAGCCCCAGCGTCGTGCCCAGCGTCGGAGCATGGACCCGTTCGTAGAAGGTGCGGAATCGCAGCAGTCCCACCGAACCAGTGAACGCCAAGGCAGCGCCGAGGAGGAGGAACAGCGCAGTCAGCAGCGCCGCCCAGCCTGGCAGTTCCGCAGCGTGCGTCATTCGATCACCTCGCCGCGCATCAGGAATTTGGCCAGCGCCGCCGTCGCCACGAAGCCCAGTAGGGCCATCACCAGCGCTGCCTCGAAGTAGAGCGTGCTGCCGCTGCGGATGCCGAAGGTCAGCAGCAGCAGCATGGCGTTGAGGTACAGCGTGTCGAGTCCGAGCACCCGATCCTGCGCTCTTGGTCCGCGGATCAGGCGAAAGGTCGCGCACGCCATCGCCAACCCCAGGAGAAACTGGGCAACGAAGATGGCCCATGTCAGGAGCGCCGCCGTCATTCAAATATCTCCAGCAATCGCTGTTCGTACCGACGTTTGATGAGCCGGACCCAGGCGTCCTCGTCGACCAGGTCGAGGACATGAATCAGCACGGCCTGCGTCTCGCTGTCGTATTCGATCCAGAGCGTGCCGGGCGTGGCGGTGATGATGCACGCCAGTGCCGTCAGTCCGTAAGGATCGCGCAACTCAAGCGGGATGCGCACGAAACCAGATCTGCGATCCCGCCGTCCCAGGCCGGAGATGATCCCGGCGACGGCGATGTTGGAACGGACGATGTCGGCCACGACCATGAGCGCGAGCCGGACCGCCACGCCCGGTCGGCGGACCCTCGCCTTGGCCGGCCGCAGCGCGATCAGCGCCCAGGAGGCGCCGAGCGCCAGGATGCCGCCCAGGATGACGGTTCCCGGTGCCACGCTCTCGTTGAGCAGCAGCCACATGGCCAGCAAGCCGGTCGAAAGCAGCGGATAGGGCAGCCATCGGCTCATGCGCCGCCCTTTCCCTCGGTCGTCACCCGCGTTGGCGGCGCCGAGAGCACGCTGTCGATGTAATTCCGTGGAGCTTCCAGCGACTGTGCGGTCGCCTGCATGTAGCGCATGATCGGCCCAGCTCTCACGGTCAACCCGAGACACAGCAGCAGCAGCAGTCCGATCGGCGCAATCTCGATCACGCGCACGCGCGGCTCGGAGCCGTCCAGCGGTGCCCAGAACACGCGGATGCCCGCGCGGGTCATCGCGATGACAGTGGCCAGGCCCGATACGACCAGAGCGGCGAGCAACGCCCAGGATCCGCCGGGAACGCCGCTGCCGCCGCCCAGCCCGGCGGGGTTGAGCAGGACCGTCAGCATGGCGAATTTGCCGATGAAGCCGGACAGGGGCGGCAGCCCCGCCAACACCAGCGCGCAGGACAAGAAGGCGATGCCCAGCACCGCCATGCTGGCGGGAATCGCGATGCCGACTTCCGTGGGTTCGTCGAGGCTCGCCGGTTCGACCTCGCCCAACGCTTCCATCGTCACTGCGAGCACGTCGGCGCCCATCCCGCGGCCACGCTCGACCAGTTCGACCAGCAGAAAGAGCGCACTGATGGCCAGGACGGAGCTGACCATGTAGAACAGCACGCCGCCAGCCACCGCGGCCTGCCCGGCGCCGAGGGCGGCCAGGAGCGTGCCCGAGGAAACCATGACGCTGGCACCCGCCAGCCGCGCCATGTCCTGCGTCGCCAGCACGCCGATCATACCGAAGGCGATCGTCATGATCCCACCGACCAGCAGCCAATCGCCGCCGAACCCCGCCAATGGTCCCGAACCCTCGCCGAACAGCAAAAGCCACAGCCGCAGCACGGCATAGACTCCGACCTTGCTCATGATCGAGAATAGCGCGGCGGCCGGCGGGCTGGCGGCGGCATAGGTTGTCGGCAGCCAGAAGCCGAGCGGCCACATCGCCGCCTTGACCAGAAACACCACGCCGAGGATCGCCGCGCCGCACTCGAGCAGCGTTCGGTCGGCGCCGGCGAGCGCGGGAATCCTGCGTGCCAGATCGGCCATGTTGAGCGTGCCGGCCACGCCGTAGATCAAGCTCGCGCCGATCAGGAACAGCAGCGAAGCGACCAGGTTGACCGCGATGTAGTGCATCCCGGCCCGGACGCGGGCACGGCCCGAGCCGTGCAGCGCGAGTCCATAGGACGCGGCCAGCAGCACTTCGAAGAACACGAACAGATTGAACAGGTCGCCGGTCAGGAATGCACCGTTGAGGCCCATCAACTGCAGTTGGAACAGCGGATGAAAGTGAGCCCCCGCCCGATGCCAACGCGCGAGCGAGAAGACCAGCGATGCCAGCCCCAGGAAGCTCGTCAGCAGCAGCATCAGCGCCGCCAGACGGTCGACCACCAGGACAATTCCGAACCGTGCCGGCCAGCCTCCGAGCAGGTAGACACCCATCCAGGCGCCATTCCCGCCCGGCACCGGGGTATCGGCCATGCGCAGCAGAGCGACCGCCGCCCCGAGGAGCGCAAGCGTCGATGCGAGCCCGAGCGCCGCCTTGATGGGCCGGCGCCGATCGCCGAGCAGCACCATCACGGCGGCCACCAGCAGCGGCAGGACGACCGGCACGACGATCAGGTCGTTCATCCAGGGGCTCAAGGCTCCCGCTCTTGGCCGTCGACGTGGTCGGTCCCAGTCAAGCCGCGCGAGGCTAGCAAGACCACGAGGAACAGCGCCGTCGTCGCGAAGCTGATCACGATGGCGGTGAGCACCAGGGCCTGTGGAAGCGGGTCCGCGAATTGCGCCGGATCGCCCGCGATGCCCGGTTGGAGGACCGGCGGCGCGCCGACCCGCAACCGTCCCATGCCGAAGATGAACAGGTTGACGGCGTATGACAGCAGCGACAGGCCGATGATGACCTGGAACGTCCGCGGGCGCAGCAGCAGCCATACGCCCGAGCCTGCGAACACGCCGATGCCGAGGGCGAGGATGATCTCCATCACTCCTCCCCCGCCGGCGCAGGGGGCGGAACAACGAGCCGCGGCGGAATGCGATCGCTGCGGATCGACTGATGGGCGAGTGCCACCAGGATCAACGCGGTGGCGCCCACCACGAGCGCGAACACGCCCAGGTCGAACAGCATGGCGCTGGCGAGCGGCAAGGCGCCGATGACAGGCAGGTGGGCGTAGGAAAAATAGGACGTCAGAAACGGACGCCCGAACACCAATGCGGCCGCACCCGTCCCAGCGGCGAACACAAGCCCTAGTCCGATCCAGTTGAGCGGATGGATCCTGAGGCGCGCCTCCACCAAGCGAATCCCGCTGGCCATGTACTGCAGGATGATCGCCACGGACATCGTGAGCCCGGCCACGAAGCCGCCGCCGGGGAGATCATGGCCGCGGAGCAGCAAGAACACGGCGAGCACGCCGATCACAGGGAACAGCAGCTGCATGATGACGGCAGGGATCATCAGCCAGTCGGCGGGGATGTCTCTGCCTCGCCCATCCCGCCGTGCGGCGCCGTATGCGCCCTGCTCGCGCTGCTGCTCCGGGATGGGGATGCTTTCGGGCGCCGGGCGGAACCGGCGGAGCAGCGCGAAGACGGTCAGCGCCACCACGCCGAGCACGGTAATCTCGCCCATTGTGTCGAACCCGCGGAAATCCACCAGAATGACATTGACGACGTTGGTGCCGCCGCCCTCCGAGTAAGCGCGCTCCACGAAGTGCCGCGAGACGCTGTCCGGCGGCGCGCGCGTCATCACCGCGTAGGCCAGCGCCGACAGGCCGACGCCGGCGGCCAAGGCGACGGCCAGATCCCGGAAGCGACGCAGGCCCGCCCTCGTCGCTAAGCCCAGTCCCGGCTCGGCGGTTTCGGTACGCTGCGGAAGCCAGCGCAGGCCGAGCAGGATCAGGATTGCGGTGACGACTTCGACCAACAGTTGTGTCAAGGCAAGATCGGGCGCGGAGAACCAGACAAAGGTTACGCATGTGACCAGTCCGACGCCGCTCAACAAGATCAGCGCCGCAAGCCGGTGGAACTTGGCCTTGTAAGCGGCGCCCACCGCGCAGGCGGCGCCGACCGCCCAGACAAGCGCGAGGGCGGGCTCGATCGGCGACGGCGCTCGCTCGCCTGGTGCAAGCCCATGCGAATAAAGGGGCCAGATCGCGGCGACAATTGCCACGGCCACCAACAGGCGCAATTGGGGTTGCAGGCGGCGAGTGCCCAGCAGACGCTCCATTGACCTCGCGAGCCGCCAGGACACGAAAACCAGCGTCCGCTCGAAGAATCGCCGCCCCTGGAACCGGCGCAGCAGCGGGGCGCCCTCGGCATCGCTCCGCAAGTATCGTTGCAGCAGCAGATAGAGCACCGCGCCTCCCACCAGGGCGATTACGCTCATCAGGAGAGGACGGGTGAAGCCGTGCCAGACGGCAAGGCTGTATTCGGGCATGGCGGGGCCGAGCACGGCGCGCGCGGCCGTGGCCAGGAACGGCCCCACCGTGACGGCCGGGATGATGCCGACCACGAGGCAGACCAGCACCAGGACTTCGACCGGAAAGCGCATCCAGGGCGGCGGCTCGTGAGGTGGCCGCGGCAGGTCCACCGGATTGGGGCCGAAGAACGCGCCGTGGATGAAGCGCAGCGAGTAGGCCACGGCGAATGCGCCGGCCAGCGTGGCCGCGACGGGCAACATGCCGTGAAACGGTGGAATTGGCGCCGGCGCGTCCAGGGATTCGGCGAAGAACATCTCCTTGGAGAGAAAGCCATTGACCAGCGGCACGCCGGCCATAGCCGCGGCGGCGACCATCGCCAAGGTCGCGGTAAATGGCATCGAGCGGCGCAGGCCGCTCAGCCGCCGGATGTCGCGGGTCCCGGTCTCATGGTCGATGATGCCGGCCGCCATGAACAGCGATGCCTTGAAGACCGCGTGATTCATGATGTGGAAGATCGCCGCCACGGTGGCCAGCGGGCTGTTGAGGCCGAGCAGCAACGTGGTCAGACCCAGATGGCTGATGGTCGAGTAGGCCAGCAAGCCCTTGAGATCCTGCTGGAAGATCGCAACGTAGGCGCCCAGCAGCAGCGTGACCAGACCGGTCGTCCCGACGATCCAGAACCAGGCGTCGGTGCCCGCCATCACGGGCCATAGGCGCGCCAGCAGGAAAACGCCCGCCTTCACCAGGGTGGCCGAGTGCAGGTAGGCCGAGACCGGGGTCGGCGCCGCCATCGCGCGCGGCAGCCAGAAGTGGAATGGAACCTGCGCGCTCTTGGTCAAGGCGCCGAGCAGGATGAGCACCAGCGCCGGCAAGTAGAGGGGGCTTGAGCGGATCACATCGCCCGACGCCAGGACGCGGTCGAGATCATAGCTGCCGACAATGTGGCCCAGCACCAGCACGCCGGCGAACAGGGCCAGCCCGCCAGCCGAGGTGACGGTCAGCGCGATCCTTGCCGCGTCGCGCGCGCTGGCGAGGTGCTGCCAATAGCCGATGAGCAGGAATGAAAACAGGCTGGTCAATTCCCAGAAGAAGACCAGCTGGATCAGGTTGCCCGACAGCACGATGCCCATCATGGAGCCCATGAAGGCAAGGAAATATGCGAAGAAGCGCGCCACCGGATCGTCCGGCGACATGTAGTAGCGCGCATAGAGCACCACGAGAAATCCGATCCCGGTCACGAGGACCGCGAAGACCCAGGCGAACCCGTCCATCCTGAACACGAGATTGAGCCCGAGCTCCGGTATCCATTCGATCCCGCTCCGGACCACGCCGCCGTTCGCGACCGCCGGATAGAAGGTCGACACCAGGACGAGGCCGACAAGCGCGACCGCGCCCGCCAGCCACGCCTCGGCGGTGCGGGAATTGCCGGGAAGGAGTGCAGCGGCCACGGCGCCGACGTACGGGATCCCGATGGCAGCCAGCAGCAGCGTCCCGTCGGGCATCAGGCCGAGGCCGCCTGGTGCTCCGCCTGATGCAGAACCGCCAGTGCCTCGTCGGGTGACTTCGCGAGCCGGAGCCGACGCAGCGTCTGGTCCTCGCGAAGCGCCCGGCAGATTCTTGCGAGGGCCGGCAGGAAGCCTTCCGGGGATTTGGCAGGCCAGAGAACGAGGAAGACGAGATCGACCGATTCGCCATCCTTCGCACCAAACTCGATTGGCCTTCGCAGCCGCGCGAAGATCGCGACGGGATTATCAATCTCGGCAAGTTGGGTGTGGGGGAGCGCGACGCCCCGACCAAGCGCCGTCGGCCCCAGTCGCTCACGGTCTTGTAGGGCTTCGAAAATCTCCTCCCGCGGACGCGACAGCCGGCGCGATGCCTCATCCGAGAGAGCGTGCAGCAGGCTCGACTTGCTCGTCAGATCGAGGTCAAGGAACGCGCCGTCGGTGGAAAAGAGATCCGTGAGCCCCATTGCGTCCTCCATGAAGAGCCAAGTTCGCCCCGAGGGGTTCGGGTCGTGCATGGGCCGTTCGCGCGATTTCGGACACCTCCGCCCGTCGATGCCTTCCACCCATGCTATCCCATACGACCGATATGCCCACCATATGCGAGGCATCACGACCAAGGTCCTATCGGGAGGAGCCATATGCGGCGACTGCTCGCGGCGACCGATCTTTCCTCGCGATCGGACCGCGCGGTCCGGCGAGCGGCGGATCTCGCGCGCTCCCTCGGGGCGGAGCTTCTCCTGCTCCACGTGGTGGACGACGATCAGCCAGCCAGCTTGATCGAGGCCGAGCGACGGGAGGCCACTTCCTTACTGGGACGAGCGGCGGTGGGACTGCCGGAGCTGAGTGCAGTGGCGCCGCGCGTCTTGGTCGAGGAAGGTGACGCCTTCGACGGAATTATCCAGGCCGCGGAGACGCACGCCGTCGATCTCGTGGTCTTGGGCACGCATCGCCGACGGCTACTCCAGGATATCTTCGTCGGCACAACGATCGAGCGTGTGATACGCCTCGGCTCGCGCCCGGTATTGATGGTCAACTGCCTTCCGACCGCCCCGTACAGGCGCATCCTGGCCGCGGTGGACCCCGAGGAGGGTTCCGCCCAGGCTCTGCAGAGCGCCGCCGCGCTTGGGCTCCTCGACGGCGTCGACCTTACCGTTCTTCACGCCTTCGAACTGCCGGGCAAGCAAAGCTTGTTTCTTGGCGATGCGCCGGCGGAGCAGATCGAGCACCATCTCTCAACCAGGGAACGCGAGGTCCGCGCGGACCTGTCGCGTTTTCTTGCCACAGCCGGACTCGTGCCGCCGGCAAACATCGTCGCCGAGGAGGGCAGGCCCGCTTCGGTAATCAAGGAGGAGGTCAAGCGGCTGCGGTCAGACCTCCTGCTGATCGGCGCGAGGCGGCACGGAGCGTTGCGGCGGGCGCTCCTCGGCAGCGTGGCAAGCGAGGTCATTTCCGACACGGAATGCGACATTCTCATCGTTCCGTCGGGTCAGGAGCGACCATGACGTGCGTGCTCGCAGCCATGTGAAAGTTGGCAAACGTCTGGAGACGGCCGCTCCCGATATTCGCGCAAAGGGCGAGTGCAAGCAAAATGCTTGCACCGTCCCCATCTTCCTCATCGGCATTGTCTTCCGAAGCTTTGGCTTGAAGGCTGGAGGCAGTTGAGTTGGCTGAGATGAGCGGATGGAAGTTTCTCGGACTGTACGTCTCTTGCGTGCTGCTCAGCGCCTTCGCGGCGCTCTTCGCAGCAGCATTTGCGACAGCACCATACTGGATCTGGCCGGCCCAGTGATCCTGCGGTCCGCGTTGCTCGGCAGCGTGGCCAGAGAACTCATCAGGCGATCCTCACGACTGGGCGCCGTGCTTCGAGAGCATGACCCGAGATATGATGCCATCGAGTTCGGCGCCGCATGGAAGAAGTCCTCCGGCGAGGGTCGCGCTTATCTTTCCATCAAGCTCGACGATCCGAGCTTCCCCGCCCCGATCTACGCCACCGTAATCGAGGGCGAGGAGGCCGGCAGTTGCAGCCTCATCTGGTCCCGCCGCAGCGGCGACTGAGAGTGCCAGCCGTCCCGACTCAAACCACACTTGTTTGGCTCCCGGAATGTCAAAAGGGGCCCAACTTTCGCACCCGAAAGGGCCGTCACACACGACCCGGCCTCAACCCACTTCACCGGGTTGTGTGCAAGGGCCGGTGCATCGCCAGGTGGGCGCGAAGCTTTCCAGCTACTCCGAAGTCGTGCTTTCACCCCCAGCGCTCCGACGGTGGCCATGCCTGGGCTGTGGACCCACTCCAGCGTCAATCGAGCTATGGGCTCGTTCGCCCTAGTGCTGGCCGTCGTGCCGGCCACGCGCGCCGCGCAGCCGACGGCACCGCCGCCTGCCGTGACGGTCGCGCCGATCGAGGTCAGCGACGTGGCACCCGTGTACAGCTTCATCGGCCGGGTGATCGCGATCCAGTCCGTCGACGTCGTGCCGCGCGTAACCGCTTTCATCGACAGCGTGCCGGTGAAGCAAGGCAGCGACGTCAAGGCTGGGCAGGTGCTATTCCAGCTGCAGAAATCGCAATACGAAGCGGCGCTGAAATCGGCTCAGGCGCAGCTCACCTCGGCACAGGCGGCGCTGAAGCAGTCGCAGGTCGCCTATGAGCGGTCAGCCAAGCTAAACCAGCAGGGCTTCGAGGCGCAGGCGAGTCTCGACCAAGCGACCGCCACCCGCGACCAGGACCAAGCCAATGTGCTCTCGGCGCAAGCGAAGGTGGTGCAGGCGGGACTCGACCTCAGCTACTGCACTATCGCCTCGCCGATCGACGGGCGGATCGGCGCGATCAGCCTGACCAAGGGCAATCTGGTGACGCCGAACACCCCGGCGCTCGCCACGGTCAACCAGCTCGACCCGATCCGGGTCGTGTTCTCGGTCAGCGATCGGGTGATGGTCAGCACGCTGCGCAGGACCGGCGCCACGGCACGAGAGCTCGCCGCAAGCGTCACAGTCAACCTCAAGCTGGCCGACGGCTCCGAGTACAAGCATCCCGGCAAGATCGCCTTTCAAGCGAACCAGGTCGACCCCAAGACCGGGACCGTCAGTGTGTACGCCGATTTTCCCAATCCCGAGCGGCTGCTGCTGCCGGGCGCCTATGACAACGTGGAGCTTCGCCGCGCCAAGCCCGAGGAGCGGCCGTTGGTTCCGGCAGAGGCGCTGCAGACCGACCAGAGCGGCAGCTTCGTCCTGGTCGTCGGGGCGGACAACAAGGTCAAGCAGCAGCCGGTCACACTGGGGCGGCAGATCGCGCAGGATTACATCGTAGAAAAGGGCCTCTCGGGCGGCGAGCGCGTCATTATCGCCGGGGTGCAGAAGGTCAGGCCCGGCGAGACGGTCAATCCCGTGCCGGTCCCGAGCGGCAATTCGGGCGAGTCGAGCGCGCCCGACCAGGGCAGATAGCGGTGCTCTCCACCTTCTTCATCCACCGCCCCAAATTCGCCATCGTCATCTCGGTCGTGATTACGCTCGCGGGGCTTCTGGCGCTGTCGGTCATCCCGATCGCACAATTCCCCAACATCACGCCGCCCCAGGTGACGGTATCGGTCACCTTCCCGGGCGCCAGCGCCGAGACGATCGCCAAAACCGTCGCCCAGCCTATCGAGGTGCAGGTCAACGGCGTGCCCGACATGCTTTACATGCAGAGCACGACATCCAGCTCGGGGACCTACAACCTCGTCGTGACCTTCGCGCTGGGAACCGATCCCGCGATCGCCCAGGTCAACGTGCAGAACCGAGTGCAGCTCGCCACCGCGCAGCTGCCACCCGAGGTGCAGCGGCAAGGAATGTTGATCCGCGCCGCTTCCAGCAACTTCGTGCTCGCGGTCAACCTCTACTCGCCCGAGCACAGATACGATCAGATCTTCATTTCGAACTACGCCTACATGCGCTTGCAGCAGCAGATCGCCCGCATTTCCGGCGTGGGCAACACGCAAATCTTCGGACAGCGACAATACGCCATGCGGATCTGGCTCAACCCGGACCGCATGACGGCAATGGCGATCACGGCGAGCGACGTGATCGCCGCGATACAGTCGCAAAACATCCAGGTCGCCGCCGGACAGATCGGTCAGCCGCCGGTAAGCGGCAGTCAGCAGCAACAGCTCACGGTCCTCTCCACTGGGCGCCTCTCCACCGTCAAGCAGTTCGAGGACATCATCATCCGAACCAACCCGAACGGGGCGGTCGTGCGGATCAGCGACATCGGCCGGGTGGAGCTCGCCGCTCAGCAATACAGCGCCTCATCGGCGCTCGACGGCACGCCCTCGGCGACGCTCGCCGTCTACCAGTCGCCGGATGCCAACGCCCTGACCCTGGCGAACACGGTCGAGCAGCAGATGCAGCAGCTCGCCAAGGAATTCCCGCCCGGATTGAAGTACACGATCGTCTACAATTCGACGGATTTTGTCCGCGCTAATATCGACGAGATCGTGCTGACCCTGGCGCTCACGCTGATCCTGGTGGTGGCGGTGACCTACGTGTTCCTGCAGGACTGGCGCGCCACGCTGATCCCGACCATCGCGATCCCAGTCTCGCTGATCGGCACGTTCGCGGTGCTTTACGTGCTCGGCTATTCCGCCAACACGATCAACCTGTTCGCCATTGTCCTGGCGATAACCCTTGTCGTCGACGACGCGATCGTGGTGGTCGAAAACGTCGCCCGCAACCTCGAGCAGAACCCGAACCGGCCGGTGGCGGAGGCCACCGAGCAGGCAATGCGGGAGATATTTAGCCCGATCATCGCCACCACACTCGTGCTGGTCGCCGTGTTCGTGCCGATCGCCTTCGTCTCCGGAATCACCGGCGCGCTCTATCGGCAATTCGCGGTAACGATCTCGGTCTCGGTCATCATCTCGGCGATCAACGCGCTCACGTTGAGCCCCGCGCTGTGCCGGCTGATGCTGCGCCCACCCAGACAGGCGCGCTTTTTTGGCTTCCGCTGGTTCAATCGTGCATTCGAGTTCACGCGCGACCGCTACATCGACGTCGTGGACTTCCTGTCGCGCTGGCTGCTGCTGATGATCACAGGGCTCGTTGCCGCCTTCGTCGTCGCGTATCTGGCGCTGCAAGCCACGCCGTCGGGCTTCCTGCCGAACGAGGACCAGGGCTACTTCTTCATCAACGTACAGATGCCCAACGGCGCCTCGCTTGGCCGCACCCAGGCGATGGTGGAAGAAGTGAGCCAGATCGTGCGGCAGATGCCGGGGGTGGCGCACACCATCGAGCTGTCAGGCTTCAGTCTGGTAGCAGGCGCCCAGCAGCCGAACGGCGGCAGCGTAATTGCGATGATGAAACCGTGGGCCGAGCGCGACGCCAGCCAATCGGTCAACGCCGTGATCGCCAAGCTCACGCCCCGGTTCAACGCCATCGCGGCAGCGCAGATCGTCAGCTTCAACCCTCCCTCTATTCCCGGCATCAGTACGACCGGCGGCATCAACTTCGTGCTGGAGGCGCGCAGCGGCCAGACCTATCAGGAACTCGCTGCCGCCGCTCGCGGCCTGATCTTCCGGGCGAACCAGAATCCGAACCTCAACGCGGTGTTCACCAGCTTCTCGGCCGCCACGCCGCAGATCATGGTGCGCGTGGATACTACGCGGGCCGCGCTGCTCGGCGTCACGCCGGCCGACGTGTATCAGGCGCTGCAGGCGCATCTGGGCAGCTTCTATGTCAATCAGTTCAATTACCAGAACTTCGTGTTCCAGGTGCAGGTGCAGGACGAGGCGCGCTTCCGCGACACGGTGAACGACATCGATCAGCTTCATGTCCGCAGCGCCGAAGGGGCGATGGTGCCGCTCAGCAGCCTCGTCGGCATCAGCACGGTTCTGGGGGCCGATGCGATCAATACCTACAATCTCTATCCTGCCGTGCTGATCAATGGCGCCACCGCTCCCGGCAAGAGCAGCGGGCAAGCAATCGCGGCGATGGAGCAGGTCGCCAGCGAGGCATTGCCACAGGGCTACGGCTATGACTGGACGGCGATGTCGTACCAGGAGCTGCAATCAGCCGGGCAGCAGGCTTCGGCATTCATATTCGCGATCGTCTTCGCCTACCTGTTCCTGGTCGCGCAGTACGAGAGCTGGACACTGCCATTGTCCGTGATGCTGCCCGTTATCTTCGCTTCGCTGGGCGGCCTGATCGCACTCCTGGTGCGCGGCATGGAGCTCAACGTATATGGGCAGGTCGGGCTCATCCTGTTGGTCGGGGTGGCTGCGAAGAACGCAATCCTGATCGTGGAGTTTGCCAAGGATCGCCTGGGGCGGGGCGACATCTCCGTGCGCGACGCGGCGACGGATGGCGCGAGCACTCGCTTCCGGCCGGTGATGATGACCGCCCTCTCTTTCATCGTCGGCATGGTGCCACTGGTGGTCGCCACCGGCGCCGGGGCGGGAGGGCGCACATCGATCGGCACCACCGTGTTCGGCGGCATGATCTTAGCAACCTTTGTCGGCGTGCTATTCGTCCCCGCGCTGTTC
This sequence comes from Alphaproteobacteria bacterium, assembly GCA_017307285.1. Lineage (GTDB taxonomy): Bacteria > Pseudomonadota > Alphaproteobacteria > Acetobacterales > Acetobacteraceae > JAFKFI01. Next base: position 35,863 of record JAFKFI010000051.1, read on the forward strand.
GTCAGCTTCGAGCTTCTGACACAGCGAACCGCGCGGCTGTTCCGCGGCCGGGGCAAGAAGCATCCGGCGGAGTAGCCTGGCACCGGGACTATTGATCCGGGAGCCGAATATCCGAACCTGATGCTTGGATGGGGAGCCGTCCGACGCTTCTTCGACCTGCCAGTACAGTCAACGGGCGAGAGTGCCGGCCAATGCCCGCCCCAGCCGCAACGCGGTTTGCCCCGGGAGGCGGCGCAGCCTACGAGACTCCGGCGGCTCACGTCTCTGCTCGCTTCTGCATCCGCCGGAAGAGTGGGCCTGATGAGGTTGGCCTTAGGCCCCGGTCGGCGACGCTCCCGCCACCCGTGCGAGGATCTGGTGCGCGTTCGCCACCTCGTCCTCGTTGATGCCGTGGCCGGCGCCCGGATAGATGCGGGTGATGACCTCGGCGCCGAGCGCGCTCATGACCGCCTCCGTCTCGCGCACCCAACCGATTGGGATGTGCGGGTCATGCTCGCTGAACCCGAGCAGGACCGGCATACCCTCGAAGATCCGGTGGCCCGTCGCCGGAATCACCCTCTCGCCGATCAGGCCGCCGCGGTGATCGGCCCGAGGCCGCGGATCTGGTAGACCTCCGGCACGGAACTGCGGTCCCAGGGGTGGGACGGACCGGCGCCGCCATCGTCCACCAGCGCCAGGCGCTGGCCCTCGGGGTCCTCGAAGTCGAGCTGCTTCCGGCCGTCCACCTCCCGCACCGGGCCATTGCTTCACGCCCGCCTGGTCGAGGCGGGCGGTCCAGTAGTCCAGCGTGACCCGGCCCGCCACCCGCAGCGCGGTGCGCACGATGGAATGGGTGCCGCGCCGCTCCCGCTCGACCGGCCAGTCGAAGAAGGTGAGATCGGTGCCCGGATTGCCCGCGCCATCGGCGTAGAACAAGTGGTAGGCGGAGACGTCGTCCTGGTTGACGGTCTTCCTTGACCAGACGCCTCCCGAGCACGCGCGTGTAGAAGTCGTGATTGCCGCGCGCGTCCGCCGAGACGGCGGTCAGATGGTGATTCCGTGAAGCTGCATCGCGTTCTCTCCTGTGTCTGTCTCGGCGGCCGCACTCCCTTTCGCCGTTGCGCCGGCCATGCACACCGCGGACGGTGGCGCATGACGGCGGCAACGCTCTGTATCGGTGTCAGGCCGCCAGCTTGCCGGCGATCTCGGCCACGTGGCGGCCGAGGAAGCGGGCACCCTCCAGCTCGGTCGCGCTGACCGGTCGGGAGCCGTCGCCGCCGGCGATCGTCGTGGCGCCGTAGGGCGAGCCGCCAACAACCTCGTCCAGCCGCATCTGCCCCTGGAAGGAATAGGGCAGGCCCGCGATGACCATGCCGTGATGGAGCAGCATGGTGTGGATGTTCATCAGCGTCGTCTCCTGCCCGCCATGCTGGGTGGCGGTGGAGGTGAAGGCCGCACCGACCCTGCCGATCAGCTTGCCCTGGGCCCAGAGGCCGCCGGTCATGTCCCAGAAGTTGGCCATCTGCGACGTCATGCGGCCGTAACGGGTGCCGGTGCCGACGATGATGGCGTCGTAATCCGCGAGTTCGCCCGGGCTGGCGATGGGCGCGGCCTGGTCGAGCTTGTAGTGGCTGGCGCGCGCCACCTCCTCCGGCACCAACTCCGGGACCCGCTTCACATCCACGTTCGCCCCGGCGCCGCGCGCACCCTCGGCGACGGCATCCGCCATCGTCTCGATATGGCCGTAGCTGGAATAGTAGAGGACGAGGATCTTGGTCATCTTTGGCTCCTTGGTTGGTTCACGAGCTTGGTCGACGAAAAGATCGGCCTTGGCGGTCGGACAGAAAAGAGAAACAAAGGAAACTCACCGTTTCCGGATTTTGCCGATGCTGCGATTGCCCGACGTCGAAGCCTGGGCAGTCTTCGCCAAGGTGGTGGAGACCGGCTCCTTCGCCCGCGCTGCCGCGGAGCTCGGCTTCTCCAAGGCGACGGTGTCCAAGGCCGTCGCCCGACTGGAGACGCGGATCGGCGCGGCGCTGCTGAACCGTACTTCTCGGCGCCTTGCCTTGACGGAGACTGGCCGTGCAGCCGCCGCCCGCGCCGCTCGCCTCCTGGCGGAGGCAGAGGCGATGGAGGCGGAGGCGATGTCGCAATCGGTCGCGGCGCGCGGCCTGGTGCGGCTGGCCGCGCCGATGTCCTTCGGCATCGCCCACCTGGCGCCTCTCCTGCCGGAGCTGCTGGCAACCTACCCTGAGCTGTCGGTGGACCTGCACCTCGGCGACGAGCAGGTGGACCTGGTCGGCGGCGGCTTCGACCTGGCGCTCCGGATTGCGGCTCTCCCCGATTCCAGCCTGCGGGCCCGGCACGTCTGCCGGATCAGGCGGCTGTTGGTGGGCGCCCCCACCTATTTCGAGCGCCGAGGCCGTCCGGTGCATCCGCGGGACCTCGCCGGCCACGCCTGCCTCGGGTATGCTTACCTGCCCACACCAGACCGCTGGCGCTTCATTCATGCCACAGGCGAGGAAGCGGTCGTGACGCCAACCGGCCCGCTGCGCGCCAACAACGGCGACGCTCTGATGCCGGCATTGCTGGCCGGGTTGGGTGTCGCGGTGCAGCCGGAATTTCTGGTTTGGGACGATCTCGCCGCTGGACGGCTGGAGCCCGCGATGACGGATTGGTCGATGCCGCCGATCGCGCTGAACTTCGTTATGCCGCCCGGCGGCTTGCGGCCGGCACGTGTCACCGCGGTGATCAAGTTCCTGGCGCACCGCGTGGCCGCCGCGCCGTGGTCAACGGCCGCTGAAGCGTGACGACGGCGAAGGCATAGCTCTCATTGCTTGGTGGCGACCTGAGCGCTCTGCTGCTTTGTCCAGCGACCTGCAACGAGCTGCCGTCGGGCAGCACGCCGAGCAGCTGTCGCAAGCGGGAGAGCGCGTCGCTGGCCCGCTACAACGGGGGTGGTTTGGGCGAGAGGCGGCTGCCTGCTGCTCCGGCTCATGCAGCGCGACCCGGCAGGCGCGCAGCAACTCAGTCAAATTGCCGATTCGGGCATACCCCGGGGAAACGCTTCGCGCCCGAGCTGCGGCCGGCGCTCCGCCGGTCGGCAGCGAGGCGTATCCGGGCGCGAGCGAGCGGCTGGCGGCGCAGCGCCTCGGCCGCTTCCGCCGCGGCCCCCGCGTCCGGCGCGTCGGACGGCAGCAGCAGCCGCGAGCGTAGTTCGGTGAGCATCGCCGCCATGACCGTCCAGGCCGCCCAGTGGCCGATCCGGCTGCGATCCCGGACGGCGAGGGCCGCAGCTGTCCGGCGACGGTCCGTGCCCCGACCAGGCTGAGGGCGCGATGCTGCGGCGCCCGGGGGGAGACCCCCTCGATCGCCTCGAAGAGGATTGCTTCCATCTGCTGGTAGAGCCGCGTCGTCTCGGCGGCCGACGGAGGGGCGCGACGCTGCGCATCTCGAGGCCATCCTGGCCGGGCTCGAAGGCTGGCCGCCAGGAGCGGAATGCACCTACCGTCGCTTCAAGTTCGAGATGCAGGTTCCTGTGCGGAACAACAACCTGCCCGGCTTCGACCTCAGCCTTGAATTCACGATCAGCAAGGAGCCATCACTCCGCGTGTGCCGCCGCGTGACGGCACACGCTGAGCGCGGACCTGATCGCGGCAGGACGGCGCAATCACGCGATTTCCCGAGGCGAAAACCTGCAACGGCCCCGCAACGTCGAGCAGCTACACCGAGGGGAACGCGAGGATTTCGATGCGGCGCGACAAGTGTGGCGGGAAACGAGGGTTGATTGGTATTTCCGCCAAACCCTCGGCCGCTAACGTGAGCCTCTCAACCGGCATTGGAGACCTACGCATGACGCTTCACATCGGCTTCCTGGTGTTCCCACGGGTGCAGCAGCTCGACCTCACCGGCCCCTACGAAATCTTTTCCCTCCTGCCCTCGGCCACGGTGCATCTGGTTTGGAAGGACCGTGAGATCGTCACCTCCACGACCGGCATCGGATTCACTCCGACGACGACCTTCGCGGAGTGCCCGATGCTCGACGTGCTCTGCGTGCCGGGCGGGATCGGCGTCAATCCGCTGATGCAGGACGCCGAGACGCTAGCCTTCGTGCGCCGCCAGGCCGAGCGGGCGCGGTTCGTCACCTCCGTCTGCACCGGTTCGCTGGTGCTCGGCGCAGCGGGCCTCCTGGAAGGACGGCGAGCAACGGCGCACTGGCTGGCACGCGACGCACTGGCCGGGCTCGGGGCCATCCCGACCGCCGGGCGGGTGGTGCGGGATGGCAATCTCATCACCGCCGGCGGGGTGACGGCAGGGATCGATTTCGGGCTCACCGTGGTGGCGGAACTCGCCGGGCGCGAGGCGGCGGAGACAATCCAGCTGCATCTGGAATACGCCCCCGCGCCGCCCTTCGACGCCGGAACGCCCGAGACCGCGCCGCCGCCCGTGGTCGCCGCGGTACGCGATCGCCTCGCCGGGTCGCGCGCCGAGCGGCAGGCCATCATCGCCGCCGTGGGCCGCTCTCCGGCGACAGTCTGAAACCGAGTTTGCCCGGTCAGGCCGCCTCGTCGCGGGCGGCCGCGGGCGTCGCCTCCAGGCGCATCTGCTGGGCAAGACGGTCGAGCCGGCGGAGCACGCTCTCGCCGGCGAACACGCCGCGATCCTCCTCGCAGCGCAGGACCAGCCGGCCCCCAGCGACATTGAGCGAGGTGCCGGCCAGCAAATCTGGCGTGCCGGCCGACAGCGTGTAGGCGAGCCGCAGCGCCATCCCGAGCGTCTCCGCCCGATGCGCGCTCTCGAAATCCAGCAGCGCACGAGCCGGCTGCAGGAAGGGAGTGTCCGGCGCGGCCTCGTAGCGGAGGCCGATGGTGAGTGCCAGGAAGGCGCGGGCGTGGTGATCGAGGCCGATGCCGGGCTGGCGGAACACGCGCAGAAACGCCTGCTCGGCGCGGAACTCGGGATGGTCGCGGCTGCCGATGTCGGACATCCAGCACGCGGTCTCCCGCAGCCGTCGCGCCTCGCCGGTTTCGGCAGGGAACAGCGGGTCGGTCCAGTCCAGCAGCGCCGGAGGCAGGGAGGGATCGCGACCGAGCCAGCGAGCATATTCCCGGCCGGCAGCGAGTAGCGGATCGAGCCGGCGTACGTCCTCTGGCATCCGGCGCATGAACCAGCCTTCGCGCATCCCGTTCGCGCTGAACACCACCCGGCCGGGGGTGGCGCTGCGCAGCAGCCGGCGCAGGACGGTCGCGGCGTAGGGCAGGTCGTCGATGCGCCGGCGCGGGATGGCGGGCAGTCGTTCCAGCGTGCGTCGGCCGGCACCGGCGATCATGACGGCGAACGCGCGCGCCTCCTCCCGGTCCAGCGTGTAGTGATGCACCATGTTCAGCGGATAACCGGTCTGCGCGATATGGATTCGCGCCAGGGCACGCCATGCCCCCCCGACCAAATAGAGATCGCGCCCCGCCGCCCCGTCGTCGAGCCACGGCACGGTGGCGAGATCGCCGTCGGCGATCGTTCGCGCCGCGGGCAGATCGCCGCCAGACCGCTCGGACAGACGGATCACGCCAAGACCCAATGTAGCACTGGGGCCTTTCGTGCCGTGTTCCAGCCGCACCAGCTCGAGCGAGCCGCCCCCGATATCGGCCAGGATGCCGTCCGCCTCGGGAATGCCGCACAGCACGCCGTCGGCCGAGTAGCCCGCCTCTTCCGCGCCCGAAAGAACCTTGATGGGCACGCCCGGCATCCGCCCACTCAAGGCGGCGACGAAATCCGGCCCATTGCGCGCATCCCGCACCGCCGCCGTCGCCAGCACCTCGAATGGCGCCGCACCCATCGCCCGCGCCACTTCCTGATAGCGGTGCATCACTGTGAAGGCCTGTGCCATGCCCTCTTCGTTGAGCCGCCCGGTCGATTGCAGGCCGCGGCCAAGGCGCAGCACCGCCTTCTCGTTGAAGATCGCCACGGGGTTGCGGCTGCGCCCCTCGTAGACCACGAGACGCACGGAATTGGAGCCAAGGTCGACCACCGCGCAGCGAGGTGCATCGGCGGGAGGCGTGAAGGGCATCGCTTAATCCTGGTTGACGCGATCGGGGCGGCGCGGCGTGGTGAAAGGTGCCGTCACCAACGGTCCGTGCAAGGCGGAGCCGCGACCCGACAGGGACGGGTTGGTCATGAAGTAGTGATGCGCCGAGATCGGCTTCTTGCCCTTGGCCACGCGCCGCCACGTCCCGTCCGGCCCAAGCTCCCAGGACTGCATCGAGTCCTTGAGATTGACCACCATGATCTGGTCGAGCACCTGCGCGTGGACGGTCGGGTTGTGGATCGGCACCAGCGTCTCCACCCGCCAATCCATGTTCCGCGCCATCCAGTCGGCCGAGCTGATGTAGACGCGGGCATGGCGGTTGGGGAGCGCGTGGCCGTTGCCGAATACGCAGATGCGGCTGTGCTCCAGGAACCGGCCGACGATGGACTTGACCCGGATGTGCTCCGATAGCCCCGGCACCCCCGGCCGCAGGCAGCAGATGCCGCGCACCACCGCCATCACCTTCACGCCCGCGCCGGAAGCCTCGTACAGCTTGTCGATCAGCGCCTCGTCGACCAGGCTGTTGAGCTTCAGCCAGATCCCGCCTGGCTTGCCGGCGCGGGAGAAGGCGATCTCGCGGTCGATCAGCTCGATCAGCACCTCGCGCGTGGTGATCGGGCTGAACGCCAAGGCGTCCATCAACTCCGGCCGCGCATAGCCGGTGAGGAAGTTGAACAGCCGGGCCGAATCGCGGGTGAGCGACGGGTCGCAGGTGAAGAACGACAGATCCGTGTAGATGCGCGCGGTGATCGGGTGATAGTTGCCGGTGCCGAAATGCGCGTAGGAGCGCACCGAGCCGCCCTCGCGCCGCACCACCAGCGATAGCTTGGCGTGAGTTTTCAACGCGGCGAAGCCGAACACCACCTGCACGCCGGCCGCCTCCAGGCTGCGGGAGAGGCGGATATTGGCCTCCTCGTCAAACCGCGCGCGCAGTTCGACCACCGCGGTCACGGCCTTGCCCGCCTCCGCCGCCTCGATCAGCGCCTTGACGATCGGGCTGTCACGGCTGGTGCGATAGAGCGTCTGCTTCACCGCGACCACGTTGGGGTCTTGCGCCGCCTGCCGCAGGAACTGCACCACCACGTCGAAGCTCTCGAACGGGTGGTGGACGATGATGTCCTTGGCGCGGATCGCGGCGAAGCAGTCGCCGCCGAAATCGCGAATGCGCTCGGGGAAGCGCGGCGTGTAGGGCGGGAATTGCAGATCGGGCCGATCCTCGACGATGAGTTGCTTGAGGTCGGCGACCCCTAGCAATCCGTGCTGCAGATAGATTTCGTCGGGCGACGCGGCGACCTCGTCCGCGACGAGCTCCCGCAGCTCGACCGGCATGTCGGCATCCATCGTCAGATGGATCGCCACCCCGCGACGGCGGCGCTTCAACGCGGTCTCGTAGGAGCGGACCAGGTCCTCGGCCTCTTCCTCGAACTCGACGTCGGTATCGCGGATCAGGCGGAACATGCCGCGCCCGCTGAGCTGGAAGTCTGGGAACAGCCGATCCATGAACAGGCCGACGAGATCTTCCAGCATGACGAAGCGGATGGGCTCGCCGTGCGGGGCGGGAAGCCGCACGAAGCGCTCCACCTGTGTCGGCAGCGGGATCAGCGCCCGCATCGCCTGCCCGTCCTCCTCGCGCACCAGCCGGAGCGCCATCACCAGCCCCATGTTCTGGATGAACGGGAAGGGGTGCGCCGGGTCGATCGCCAGCGGGCTGAGCACGGGAAACACGCGCTCCATGAACCAGGGATCGAGCCACGCCACGTCATCGGCAGAAAGTTGCGTCGGATCGCACACCTCCATGCCGGCATCGCGCAACAGGCCGCGCAACTCCCGCCACACCCGCTGCTGATCGGCCAGCAGTGCCTCGGAGCGCACGCGGATTTCCGCGAGCTGCTGCGCCGGCGTGCGGCCGTCCGGCGACAGTGTCGCCACCCCCGCCTTGGCCTGCCCCATCAGCCCGGCGACGCGCACCGAGTAGAATTCGTCGAGATTGGAGGCGCTGATCGATACGAAACGCACGCGCTCCAGCAGCGGATGTCGCGGGTTCTCCGCCTCCTCGACCACGCGATGATTGAAGTCGAGCCACGAAAGCTCCCGGTTGATGAACCGGCCGGGACGGTCCGGCGCGATGCCCGGCGGTGGCGCGGGCGCCGGGTGTTCGAGCGCGGACGGCAGGGCGGCATCCGCCAGCAGGGCGTGGGCGGAGATCTTCGTCATGCGCCGATCCTACAAGAGCGGACGGTAAGCGGACGAGTCCGCCGAATGGTCGGCGGTCAGGGTTTCCTCGTCATGCAATATGAGCCCCGACTCGAAATCATCGAGCACCCGCGCGGCGAGGCCGCGCGTGACCGGCCTGTGGCGCTCCAATGAGGCACGGTCGAGCCGGGCGGCGGCCTCGCGGATCGCGGCGGGGGTACGCGTCAGGCGCAACAGCAGCCATTCCTGGACCGATCGGGCCACGGGCACCCGGCGCGCCGCCAGCAGCCGCGTGAGTAACAGTCGCAGCAGCTCGTCCTCGGCCGGCAAGATGCGCACGGCGGTAACGGCTCGAACGCGGCTGGCCAAATCCGGCAGTCGCAGCCTCCACCGCGACGGCGGCGAGCGCGCGGCCATCAGCACCGGGACCTGGTTCTCATGCGCCGCGTTCAGCACATGCAACAGCGCTTCCTCGTCGCAAGTCGCGTCGGCATCGTCGATCGCGATGCGGTCGCCGCTCGGCAGGTCCGGCATCCCGCGCAGCGCCGGGGCCTGTATCGGCCGAGCCCCCTTCTCCGCCGCCCAGACCGCCAGTAGGTGGCTCTTGCCGCAGCCCTCCTCGCCCCAGATCGCCAGCCGCCCGTCCGGCCAGTCGGCGGTACGGCGCAGCCAGGCCAGCGCCTCGGCATTGGATGGGGCGCGGATGAAATCGGCGGCGGCGTAGTCGAATCGCTCCGGAAACGGCAGCGCCAGTTGTCGGATGGCGCTCATGCGCCGGGCCGGCCGCCGCCGGGCGGGTCGAGGTAGAGCGCGCTGCTCAGGTAGCGTCGCAGCCAGAAGCGGCAGAGCACGCCGATGGTCGCGGCAATCGGCACCGCGAGCATGATTCCGAGGAAACCGAATGCCGCGCCGCCGGCGAACAGCGCGAAGATCACCCACACCGCCGGCAGTTCCACCCGGTCGCCAAGGAATCGCGGATAGATCACGTAGCCTTCGAGGATCTGACCGACCACCAGCACGACGCACACCATGATGACGCCGTGCCACCCCGGGAACTGCGCCAGCGCAAGGCCGATCGAGGTCAATCCGCCCGTAATCGAGCCGACATAGGGAATGAACGACAACACGCCGGCGGCGATACCCACGATCAGCCCGAGATCGAGCCCGACCAGCGACAGGCCGGCGGCGTAGAACAGCGCCAGCAGCAGGCAGCACAACGCCTGCCCGCGCACCCAGGCGGACAGGATGCGGTCGACCTCGCGCACCTGCGCCCGGATCACCTCGGCGTAGCGGCGCGGCAGCCAGGAATCCACCCGCGCTACCACGCCCGGCCAGTCACGCAACAGATAGAACGCCACGACGGGCGTCACGACGATGAGGCTGATGACATTGAACAGTGCGAAGCCGCCGCCGATGACGCGCGAGAGCGCCGCGGCGAGGAAGGACAGCATCGCCCCCGCCTGTCCGCCCACCAGGTCGCGTAGCTTGTCGTCCACCACCTGGCTGCCGAAGCGCTCTTGCAGGTGCGTGATAACCTCGCGCGCCCAGTCCTGCAGCAGCAGGACGTATTCCGGGATGCGGCCGATCAGCAGGCCGATCTGGGAGAGGATGACAGGGTAGAGCAGCAAGGCGAACAGCAGCGCCGCCGCGATCACGGCGACGATCATCAGCAGCGCCGCCACGCCGCGCGGCATGCCCGCGCGGGTCAGCCGGCTGGTCGCCGGATCAAGCACGTAGGCGATCCCGGCGGCGGCCACGAAGGGCATCAGGATCGAGGCGAACAGTTGCAGCGCCAGCCACGCCACGATGACGAGCCCCACGAGCAGCGCGATCCGCTGCCCCCGCGTCGCGTGCGCGAGTCGCGGAGGCGCGGCGGGCGGCAAGGCCTCGTCGCGCCAGTCAGGCGGCGGCGGCTCGGGGTGCAGACTCGCCCCGGAGGGCGGCAGCTTGACCGGCTGGGGCGGCAGCTCGTTCATCGCGCGCGGGCCGCCTTCCAGACATAGGCCCCGCCGGAGGCAAGCGTGCTGGCGGCGACCGCCCAGACCAGGATCGTGATGAGGACAGGTGCCGCCAGGTCGAAGCCGACCAGCAGCAAGGTCACGGCGATCAGCACGATCTGCAGGCCGGTGTTGAGCTTCGAGATCAGCAGCGGCCGAATACGCACGGGCTGGCCGAGCACCCCGAGACACACCACGCCGCCCACGATCAGCACATCGCGGAACACGACGAGGATGGCCAGCCAGCTGGGCAAGATGTTCACGGCCGCCAGTGTAACATACATCGTCACGAGGAGAGCCTTGTCCGCCACCGGGTCAAGCAGGGCGCCAAGCGCGCTGGCCGCGCCGCGCCGGGCGAGCCAGCCATCCACCGCGTCGGACAGGCCCGCCGCCACGAACAGGTAGAAGGCCTCCTCGATGCGCCGCTGCAGCACCAGCCAGACGGCGAGCGGCACGGCGCACAACCGGGCGAAGGTAATGATGTTGGGGACAGTGAGCAGGGCGGAGGAGGATCCCGTGCCGAGCTCGGTTCCGTCAGGCATGATTGCCGCCACCCGCCGTTGCAAGCCACGCCGGCCTATGATTGTTTCCGCGCCCGTTCACCCGCCTTGCGCGATCCGGCATCCTGTTGTCTCCCGGACCAAGGCCTTACCGTATGGAGGGCCGCCATGACCAGCGCGGATGACGACCCCACGGCCGCGGCCGGCAACGGTTTGACCTACCGCCAGGCCGGCGTCGATATCGACGCAGGTGAGGCGCTGGTCGAGGCGATCAAGCCCCTCGCCCGCTCAACCCTGCGCGCGGGAGTGATGGGTTCGCTCGGTGGCTTCGGCGCGCTGTTCGACCTCAAGGGCGCCGGCTTCGCCGATCCCGTGCTGGTCTCCACCACGGATGGCGTCGGCACCAAGCTCAGGGTCGCCATCGAGACCGGCATTCTCGACACGGTCGGGATCGATCTCGTTGCCATGTGCGTCAACGACCTCGTGGTGCAGGGCGCCGAGCCGCTGTTCTTCCTGGACTATTTCGCCACCGGCCGCCTCGCGGTCGAGCAGGCGCGACGGGTGATCGGCGGTATCGCGCAAGGCTGCCTGCAAGCCGGCTGCGCCCTGGTCGGTGGCGAGACGGCCGAGATGCCCGGAATGTACGCGGCGGACGATTTCGATTTGGCGGGCTTCGCCGTGGGAGCGGCGGAGCGCGGCCAGCTATTGCCGCGCGCCGTTGCTCCGGGCGACGCAGTGATCGGGCTGGCCAGCGCGGGCGTGCATTCCAACGGATTCTCCCTGGTCCGCCGCATCGTCGAGGCCAGCGGTGTCGGCTGGGACGCGCCGGCGCCGTTCGCCGCCGAGACGTCCCTTGCTGCCGCGCTCATGGCTCCGACGCGCATCTACGTGAAACCGCTGCTCGCGCTGCATCGCGCCGGGCTGCTCAAGGCCGCCGCCCACATCACCGGCGGCGGCTTGCCGGGCAATCTGCCGCGCGTGCTGCCCGAGGGCACCGACGCCTTGCTCGACCAGCCCTGGCCCCTCCCGCCGGTGTTCCGCTGGCTGACCGCGAGCGGCGGGGTCGCGGCAGATGAGATGCTGCGGGTCTTCAATTGCGGGATCGGAATGGCGCTCGTGGTGAGCGACCCCGAGCGCGCGGAGGCGTTGCTGCAAGCGGAAGGCGAGAAGGTGCTCCGGCTCGGACACATCGCAGCGGGAGCGGGACCGGCCTCGGTGCGCTTCGATGCCATGCCCAATTTCGGATGAAACCCCGCGTCGCCATCCTGATCAGCGGGCGGGGCTCCAACATGGCGGCCCTGATCGAGGCCGCGCGCGACCCTGCCTACCCCGCCGAGATCGCCCTGGTCCTGTCGAACCGCCCCGACGCGGGCGGGCTGCGCCACGCCGCCGAGCACGGCATCCGCACCGCGGCCATCGACCACCGCGCATTCCGGAGCGACCGGGGCGCGCACGAGGCGGCGATCGACGCGGCGCTGCGCGAGGCGGGGGTGGAGATCGTCTGCCTGGCTGGGTATCTCCGGCTGCTGACGCCGTTCCTAGTCGGGCGGTGGGCGGGGCGGATGCTCAACATTCACCCTAGCCTGCTTCCCGCCTTCCCCGGCCTGCATACCCACGAGCGGGCGCTGGCCGCCGGCGTGAAGCTGCATGGCTGCACCGTCCACCTCGTCACCGATGCGATGGACGACGGCCCGATCTTGGCCCAGGCGGCGGTGCCCGTGCTGGCCGGCGACACCGAGGAGACATTAGCGGCTCGCGTGCTGATCCAGGAGCACGTCATCTATCCCCTGGCGCTCCGGCTCCAGGCTGAGGGCCGGCGGAACGAGCCCCTGCCCGGCGCCGCCCTGCTGAACCCCTTGCCCGTCCCGGCGCGGCTGCCATAAAACGCGGCTTAGGTTTCCAAACGCAGGATCGAGACGTTCCATCATGGCCGACCAAACCACCGTCGTCACCGGAGCCGAGACGCCCGAGGCCTTCCTCGCGGACCGTCAGGCCTTTTGGCACTCCTGGACCCATTTCGTCATCGGCACGACGATCGGCGTGGTCATCCTGCTGATCCTGATGGCAATTTTCCTGGTCTGACGCTCACCACCCGTTCACACGGGTCCAGATCGCCACCACCTCGTCACCGCCCTCCACGACGTAGTACCGGTCATGCGCCGCCGCGGTCATGCACGTGTGGTTGGGCGCCACACGCACCTTGGTGCCCACCGGCAGGTCCGCCGGCACCGCCGCATCCGTCTCGACCACGCCGTGCTCCTGATAAGCATGGCGCACGATGGCCTGGCCGTAGGTCGGCCTCCCGCGCGCGTCGAGCATGAGGCCGAAGCCGTAGTCGAGCGGCGCCGCCTCGGTGCTGCGATCCTTCGATAGCGCGAGCCCGCCGGCATCGATCAGCAGCCGGTTCCGCGCGGGCCGCCGGCCGATGACGCTCGCCAGCACCGTCAGGGCGATATCGCCCACCGCGTGCGTGTGAATCTCCGCCTGGAACAAATCGCCGAACATGTAGACCCCCGCCCGCACCTCGCTCACGCCGGACAGCGAGGCAGCGTGCCGGGCAGTGGGCGAGCTTCCCATCGAGACGATGGATGCCGCATGGCCGGCGGCGCGCAGGCGTTCGGCGGCCCGCACGATCCCGGCCCGCTCCGCCTCGGCGATGCGGACCATGTCCTCGACGCTGCGGCCCCCATAGCTGTGCCCGGCATGGGTCATCACCCCCGCGAGCCGGCCGCCGAGCCGGTCCGCGATGGCGAGCAACGCGGGATCCTCCGGCCGAACGCCGCCACGCTCCTCACCGGTGTCGATCTCGATGAGCGCCCGTGGCCCTGCGGGGTGGGCGGCAATCGCGCGGGCGGTATCTGGGTCATCGGTGATCACCGTGACCGCCGCCCCATTCGCGTTCAGCTTGGCGACCTGGTCGAGCTTTCGCGCCGTGATCCCCACCGCGTAGAGGATGTCGGTGATCCCGTGGCCGGCGAAGTATTCCGCCTCGGCCAGGGTGGAGACGGTGATGCCGCCGGGCTGGCCGGCGAGCGCGAGCCGCGCCACCTCGATCGATTTGGCGGTCTTCATGTGCGGACGCAGCGGCACGCCATGCCGCGACAGTGCTGCCGCCATCGACGCGATATTGCGCTGCATGATGGCCCGATCGAGCACGAGGCAGGGCGTCGGCAGATCGTCCAACCTCATGGCGGCGCGAGCTCCTGGGGATGTCAGAGGGGGATGCCGAGTATCTCGGCAATGCGCGGGGTGGCCTTCAATCCGCTGCCGGTCAGCACAAGCACCGTCGTCTGTTCCGGCCCGACCGCGCCGGACGCGAGCAGCTTGCCGAACGCCGCCGCGACCTGCGCCGCGGTCGGCTCGACATAGAGGCCCAACGCGGCGAGGTCGCGCGACGCTTGGGCGATCTCCTCCTCCGTCAGCGTGACCGCGCCGCCGCGCGTGCTCCGCAGCGCCCCAAGCACCTCGGCTAGGCGGATCGGCTGGGCTATCGCGGTGCCCTCAGCGATGGTCGGGCGGATTTCCGTCTCGACCGGCTGGTCGGTGCCGGCGAGGAAGCTCGCGGCGATCGGCGCGCAATTGGCCGGTTGCGCGGCGAACAGGCGCGGCACCGCCTCGATTTCGCCCGCGCGCAGCAGCTCGGAAAAGCCGATCTCGCAGCCGAGCACGTTGGAGCCGGCGCCGCAGGGAACGACGACGTTGTCGGGGGCGCGGAAGCCGAGCTCCTCCCAAAGCTCGTAGGCGAGCGTCTTGGTGCCGTGCAGGAAGAACGGGTGCCAGTTGTGGCTGGCATAGAACACGCTCTCCGAGCGCCGCACCGCCGCGTCCGCCGTGTCCTGCCGCGAGCCGGGGATCAGCTCCACCGTCGCGCCATGCGCCCGCGTCTGCACGGTCTTGGCCGGGCTGGTCGACGCCGGCGCGAGGATGGTCGCCGCCAGCCCGCCCGCCGCCGCGTAGGCCGCGATCGCGGCGCCGCCGTTGCCCGAGCTATCCTCCAGCACGGCGCGGACGCCCTGGGAGCGCAGTAGGGAGAGCATCACGCTCGCGCCCCGGTCCTTGAAGCTGCCGGTCGGCATCATCCACTCGCATTTGAGCAAGGCAGGCGCTCCATGCAGCGAGCGCGCGAGGAGCGGCGTGCCGCCCTCGCCGAGTGTGATCGGATCGTCCACTGCCAGCGGCAAAGCGGCTCGGTAGCGCCAAAGGCCGCGAACGGCGCTATCGATCTCGGTGCGGGTGAGCCCCGGCAATTGTGTCAGGACCAACGGCGCGTGCTCGCGGCCGCACCAGCGCGGCTCGTCCAGCGGAAACGTCTCGCCCGTCCTGGGATCGAGGTAGGCGGCGGCCATCGGTTCCCCTCCGGTTTCAAAAACTGACGCGCGCTCCGCCAGGTTGCAAGCAGAACCCAGGGCGGAGGAAAGTGCCGCTTCCCGGAAGGCTCGCCACATGACCGATCATCTCGCCGCCGTCACCGACCTTGCTCGCGGCCTGGTATCCCTCGACAGCCGCAGCTTCGTCTCCAACCTGCCCGTGGCCGACCGGGTGGAGGCGGCCCTCGCGGGCTTCGAGATCGAACGCCTGGACTACGCGGACCAAGCCGGGGTCGCCAAGCGCGCCCTGGTGGCAACCCGCGCCGGAGCCTCCGGCGGTGCCGCGTTCTCAGCACACATGGACACCGTGCCCGATACCGGCTGGCAGGACGATCCCTGGTCCGCCCGGCTCGACGCGGATGGCGTGCTGCATGGCTTAGGCAGCACCGACATGAAAGGGCCGCTCGCCGCGATCATCGTCGCCGCCCGTGCCCTGCCGACGCATGTCCCCGTCACCTTGCTGATCACCACCGACGAGGAAACGACGAAGCAGGGTGCCCGCGAGATCGTGGAGCGCTCGGCGCTGGTGCGGAGGGTGAAGCCCGCCGGCATTCTGATCGCCGAGCCGACCTCGATGGCGCCGGTGCGCGGCCATCGCGCGCATATCAACTTCACCTGTGTCGCGACCGGGGTGCAGGCGCATAGCAGCACCGGGCGCGGGCGCAACGCCAACTGGGACCTGATTGCGTTCCTGGCCGAGATGCGCGCCGTCTTTGACCGCCTGCGGTCGGACGCCCTCCTGCAAGACCCGGCCTACGACCCGCCGTTCAGCGACTTCAACCCGGTGATCGACAACCACGGCACAGCTATCAACGTGACCGTCCCCAAGGCCACCGCCCGGATCAAGTTCCGCTATTCCGCGCGGATCGACCCGGCACCCGTGCTCGCCGCCGTCCATGAGGCGGCCTCCCGGCACGGCATCGCCGTCACCGAGGCGCGCGAGGGGGAGCCGCCGGAACTGCCGGCTGATCACCCGCTGGTGCGGCTCTGCGCCGAGACCGTGCGTGTGGCGCCGCGCACCGCCCCGTATGGCACTGATGGATCGCAGCTTCAGGCGCTGGCGCCCTGCGTCGTGCTGGGCCCCGGCGACATCGCGGAAGCCCACACGCCGGGCGAGAAGGTCTCCACCGCCGAGCTGGGAGCCGCCGTGCCCGTGTTCATCCGCCTCGCGGAACGCCTGGCTTGATCATGCCGCGTCGGGGCTGGACGCTTCGTGTTCACAGTGCGGGTCTACTATGCCAGCTCAGTCCGTGACTTGACCCTGGCGCCTCGCCCCCGCACATCCCGCCAATGCCCGATCCCTTCGTTGCTCCCGAGGAATCCACCGCCGCGGCCGCCGTGGAAGCGATCGCCGATGAGCTCGCGGTGTTCGACGACTGGATGGACCGCTACCAGTTCATCATCGAGCTCGGCCGCAAGCTGCCGCGCTTCCCCGAGCCCTGGATGGACGACGCCCACCGGGTGCCCGGCTGCCAGAGCCGGGTGTGGATGGAGGGCACCTTGCGGGATGGCAAGCTGTTCCTCGCCGGCATCTCGGACGCTGCCATCGTCTCGGGGCTGATCGCGCTGCTGCTGCGGGTCTATTCCGGGCGGGCGCCGGAAGAGATCGTGGCCACCGACCCAGTGTTCCTCAAGGAGCTCGGCTTGCTGGAGGCGCTATCGACCAACCGGGGCAACGGCATCGCCGCGATGGCGCGCAAGATACGCGAATTGGCCGCCCTGCAATCCGCGTAGAAGGCGTCTTGCCCGGCGGACACTAGCGCTTGTAGACACCGCGGATGCTGTTCTACGAGCCGCTGTTCCTCTTCATCTTCTTCCCGACCTTCTATCTGATCTACCTGCTCGGCGAACAGCGAGCGAGGATGCGGCTGTTCGTCATCCTCGGCGCGAGCATCCTGTTCTATGTCTGGAGCGAGCCGCTCTTCGTCCCCATCGTGCTTGCCTCGGCAGTGCTCGACCACCTGCTCGGCCGGCGCATCGCGAAGGTGCCGCAAGGCTCGGGACAAGCTCGCCTGCTGCTCACGATCGGCATTCTGGCCAATCTCGGCATCCTGTTTCACTACAAATACACCCGCTTTCTGATCGAGAACCTGAACGACGTGCTGCACGGGCTGGCCGCCCAGCCGCTGACCGTGCCCAGTATCATCCTGCCCATCGGCGTGTCGTTCATCGTCTTCGAGAAGATCACCTACCTCGTGGACATCCACCGCCGCGTGAGCCACCCGGCCGAGACCTTCTCGAAATACCTGCTCTTCGTGTTCTTCTTCCCCAAGCTGCTTGCCGGCCCGATCATCAAGTATCACGAGCTGGACACGCAGCTCGCGGCGCTGCCCGCCGCACGATGGGACGACATCTCGGCTGGCTTCGTGCGATTCATGCTCGGCGTGGTGAAGAAGGTTATCATTGCCGACACCGTGGGCCTCGGTGCCGACCGCATCTTCGCCGCCGATCCACACCTCATCGGCTTCAGCGAAGCCTGGTTCGGCGTCGTGCTGTTCACCTTCCAGATCTATTTCGATTTCTCCGGCTACTCCGACATGGCGATCGGCCTCGCCCGGATGCTCGGCTTCCGGCTGCCCGAGAACTTCAACATGCCGTACCTGTCATGCAGCATGACCGAGTTCTGGCGCCGCTGGCACATCTCGCTCGCCACCTGGATCCGCGACTATCTCTACATCCCACTGGGTGGCAACCGCGTCACCGTGGCGCGCCGCTACATGAACCTGTGGATCTGCTTCCTCGCCTCCGGCCTGTGGCACGGCGCGGCGTGGCCGTACGTCGTATGGGGCGCTTACAACGGCCTGTTCCTGGTGCTCGACAAGCTGTTCCTGCTGCGCGCCCTGGACCGGATGCCGCGCATCGTTGCAAACCTGTTCACCTTCTTTGTCGTCGTGGTCGGTTGGACGATCTTCCGCGCCAAGACGCTAGACCAGGCCGGTGCGTTCTTCGCGGCGATGGCACAACCGGGTCTGGTGGGCCGCGCCGCAGGGCAATTCGTCACGCATGACGTGACCGCCGGGCTCATTGCCGCGGCGGTCATCTGCGCCCTGCCGCGAATGCCCGGCTTCGAGCGGCTGCGCCGCGCCGCCTTCGCCACGCCATTGCGCACTACCGCGATCCAGACGGCGATCGCGCTGCTGTTCGTCCTCGCGGTCGGCAAGGCGGTTGCCGATCCCTTCAAGCCGTTCCTCTATTTCCGGTTCTGATCGTCATGCGGCGCTGGCTCAACATCACATACCTTCCCGTGACCATCGGCGCGGTGCTGCTCATCATCCCGTGGTTCTATCTGGGCTGGAACACCACGCTCGGCGAGCTGGTGCCGGCGCTGCGGTTTCGCACCAAGAACACCATCGCCGGCGTGGTGCAGGACGCCTCCGACACGTTTTCGCTGCAATCCGTGCTGAACGGCCACTATCAGCAATCGATTTCCCGCGCCGTCGGCGTGCTCTCGCCGCTATTCAAGCCGGCGATCCACTGGAAAAACCAGATCTACTACACGCTGCTCGGCACGGCGGGATCGGATCGCGTGGTGGTTGGCAAGCACCGCGAATTGCTGGAGATGACCTATCTCGACGAGTATTGCACCCGCAATGCCGCGACATTCGCGCCGAAGGCGGAAGAATGGGCCGCCCGCATCCGCACCTTGCAAGACGATGTGGAGGCCCTCGGCAAGCCGTTCCTCTACATCATCACGCCATCCAAGGTGGCGCAGTATCCGGCGTTTATTCCCGACGGCTACAAGTGTCCCGGCAGCCATGAGGACAAGGCGAGCAAGCTTCCCGTCTGGGACGCTGCTCTCACTCGTCACGGCGTGCATTTCGTGGACGGCGCCTCGCCGCTGCCCGTCGCCCGCGAGAAGTACGGCATCGACATGTTCCCGCGCGGCGGCATCCATTGGAACAAATTGTCCGCCGCCCTCGCGACCCAGGACTTCGTCGCCGCGATCAACGCGCAGCACCGGGCGCCGCCGCTGACGACGTTCACCTTCGACTGGGTGGTATCCTACTGGCCGAACGCGGGCGACCGCGACCTGCTCGACATCATGAACCTCCCGCACCCGGACGCGCATTATCCGGTCCCGGAGCTGACCTATCACTCGAGCGACCCACCGGGCGGCTGCAAGACCGTCAAGATCACCGAAGTCGGCGGCAGCTTCCTCATGGGCATCAACGACACGCTGGAGCGACTGGCCTGCCCGCCGGACATTACCTACTGGTTCTATTGGGACCACAACCGCTTCCGCTACGTCGACCGGCACATGCGCGAGCTGACGATGGATCCGAAAGTGCGCCGGCAGTCGCTGCTCGACGCAGATGTCATCATCTTCGAGGAGAACGAGGCGGCGCTGCCCGAGACCGGACACGGAAAGCATTTAATGGACGAAATAAAGGCGATCCGGGCCGGCGAGTAGTGGCGACCGCGTCCCGCTGAAATCACCGGGACGACGCCAGTCCGAACAGCTCGGCTTCCTCGCGCACGCCGCGCAGCCGATGCCGGCCGATGGAGACGAGGCGGGAGCGGCATCGCGGCGCGGCCTCGATGAATTGTCCCGAGGCCAGCAGGTTGCGGTCGACGGATTTGCACATGAACTCGATGCGGGAGGCCTCGTTCACCGCCGGCCCGATCACCGTGAAATCGAGCCGCGCGTCAATGCCGACATTGCCGTACAGCACGTCGCCAACATGAAGGGCAACGTCGAGCGCCATGATCGGCTGGTTGGCCGCGTGTCGCCCGGCATTGAGCGACTCGACCAGCGAGAGGGCCTCCTCGGCAGCATCCAACGCGGCGCTGCCGACATCCTCGCTATCGGCCGCGAAGGCGGCCAGCAGACCGTCGCCCAGGAACTTCAGGATCTCGCCACCGCGCCGCATCACCGGGCGAACCATGCAGTCGAAGTAGTCGTCGAGCATGGCGATCAACTCACGATCGGCGGTCACCCCCGCCATTTGCGTGAAGCCGCGAAGGTCCGCGTAGAGCAGCACCGCGCGCACGTTCTGGACTTCGCCGCGCAGGATCGTCCCTGACAGCACGCGCTCGGCCGGATCGCGACCGAGATAGGTCGCCAACAGACCATGCCCGACCCCACGCATAGTCGCCGCCTTCACCGCGACGGCAAACACCGGCAGCACCAGCTTCAGCACCGCCAGTTCGTCGGCGCCGTAGCCACCCGGCCGGTCGGTGCTGAGCGAGCAGGCGAGCCAGAGCCGGTCGATGCGCTCGGCCTGATTGCTCCCGCGAAAGCGCGGCGACAACTCGCCGAAGGAGAAGACCCGGCCGAGCCATTCCGTCATGCCGGCGGCGCGCAATTCCTCGAACACCGGCGGCTCCGACAGTTCCGCGGCGTCCGTCAGCATCCGGCGCTCCTCGGCGATGCCTTCGCGCAGCATCCGTACGAACGGACTTTGCTGCACTATCCGATCGTTGACGCTTACATGGTCGAATTCCCACCGCTCGCTCGGCCCGGACGGCCGGGTCCAGACCATGCTGCGCACGCTGACCATCGGATGCAGCGTGTTGGTGCCAACGAATGTGCGGGCGATGGAAATGCCCATCCGGTTCAGCCGGCGCGAGAAGCCGTCCACCATCTCCTCGAGTGGCATGTTGCCGAGCCCGGCCTCGGCCAGCCAAGTGGTAAGCTCGGCGGTGGATTGGTCCATAGGGTCGGTCCACGAACGGGATCTTCGCAGGATACTGTGCACCGCGATGCTCGGGAACGGCGAGGCGGCTCAATCCTCCTCGCGCGCCGCGTCCACCGTCTCCGGCATCAGCAGCCACACCGCGGCAAGGCCAATTCCGGCCACCAGCGCCAACCCGAGGAACCCCACGGTAAAGCCGAGACTTTGCGCGAGCATTCCCATCGCGGTGGTACTGACCGTGGCGCCGATGCCCGCGATCATCGAGACCGCGCCCAGGGAAAAATTATAGCGGCCGGTGCGCTTCGTGAGGTCGGCGACGACCAGCGGGCTGAGAATACCGATGACCGCAGCTGTCAGCCCGCCCAGCACCTGCACGCAGACCAGGAACCAGGGACCGAACGCCAGGGCGAACAGCACCGCGCGGATTAGCAGCGCGAGAAAGGCCCCCATTAGCAGCCATCTACGCCCCCGCTCGTCGGCCTTGCGCGCGATCCATGTAGCGATGAGCGCGGTGACAAGCTGGGGCACCACCACCAATGCCGCCGTCACCAACTCCGAGACGTGCCGGTAGTCGGCCGCTAGACGCTCGCTGGCCAGCGGCAGCATCGAGGCGTTAGCGAACTGGAACAGGAACAGGCAGCCGGCGAAGGTCAGCAAGTGTCGGTTGCGGGCGAGCTCGCGCCATTGCGCCGCCTTCGGCTCCTTGCGCCCGGCCGCCCCGCGCGCGCGGGCGTAGTCGATCTCGTCGCCGTCGATCAGATAGAGCGCGAGGTAGGCGGGCACGCAGAGCGCGGCAGCGGCGAGGAACGGCGCGCCCGGTGAGACCAGATGCCCGAGCGCCCCCATCCCGAGCGCGGTCGCGGCATTGCCGAACGAATTGTAGCGGTGATTGCGCCCGACCCGGGTGTGATAGGCGCGATGCCCGACAAGGCCGAGCCCGATTGCGGCCAGCGCGGTCCGCACCGCCCCACCTGTGACGCCGTGCATGAACTCGCCGGCCATCACCGGCAGGTAGGTGGGAAAAAAGCCGATGAGCAGCGAGCCGGCAGCGATCAACGCGAGGCAGGCGGCGATCACCGTGCGCTTGCGCCGGGTCCAATCCACCAGGGCGCCCGCCGGGGTCTGCACGGCCAGGGCCACGGCGCTGTTGACCGTGAGGATCGTGCCGATGGTGCCCTGTCCCCAACCGTTCTGCGCGAGATAGACCGAGACGAAGGGGCCGAACGCGGTCTCCACGTCGGCGACGAAGAAGTTCAGCCAATCGAGGCCGCGCTGGCTTTTCGCCGAGGGCGAGGGCGCCTTGCGGGTGGGAGTCTCGGAGGCATTGGCGACCTTGCTCTCGGCCATGCGGAACAAAGCAGGCGGGCGGCCTTTGGTTGTGCCGCCGCCCGCTCAAAGCTGCGCGGTGGACGGCTATCCCGGCAGACGCTCCATCGCGCCCGCCATCAGCTCGACCTGCCGGGCGGCGCGAGCCAGCGAGTTTCCCGCCGGGCCTGGAAGCACGGGCGGCCGTGGCTCGATCATCGGTGCGCGATCGGCAACCGCCCGGAGCGCCGAGCCGATCCAGTCGCGCCAGCGTCTCAGCTCATCGGCCGGCACACTGACTGCGAGCGTCGGGTCGAGCTGCATCACCGACAACCGCCCCGCCATCCGGCGCAGTGCCGCGTCGATGACCATTGCCGCTTCCAGCTCATCCGGCGAGATGTGTCGCGGTTCCTGCAGCACTCGCGAGAGGGAGGCCTCCAGGTTGTTGTTGGCGACACCGGCCGCCCGGCGGGATTCGTGGAACGCCGCCTCGCCGATCTCGCCGAGCACGAATGACAGGGTGGCCCGCGCATAGGCGCCGTGCGCGGCGATGGCCGCGCGGATCTCGGCCGGAAGGCGCGCCGGCTCCCAGCTCGGCCACAGCAGGAACGCGCCGCCCAACGCCAGCAGCCCGCCGACCGCGGTGGACAGTGCCCGCATCCCGGCCAGCACCCATTCGCTGATGCCCGGTCGGCCCAGCTCCGAGAGCAGCACGACGATCGGCGTAATCGCCGCCATGAATAGCCCATAGCTCACCTGTCGCACCGCGAGCGCGATGATCGCCAGGGGGAACATCGCGATCGCAATGGCGAGGGGTGTGGTGCAGATCAGCGCCAGCAGCGCGGCGACGACGCCACCCAGTATGGTGCCGCCGACGCGCTCCAATGCGCGCGTGATGGTGGTTGCGAAATAGGGTTGCAGCGTGAGAACCAGGGTGATGGTCAGCCAATGCTCGTACGGGCCGTACCAGATCACCGTGATGGCGATGGCGGGCGCGGCAACCACACCGGCCCGCAGCGCGTGACGCAACGCGAGCGATTGCCAGTTCAGGTTGGCGCGCAGCGGCCCAATCAGGCGCTCGCGCAACGGGGTGCGCTCGCCTGCCTCGTTGGTGCCGGGGTGGTAGTTCGCCGGCATGTTCAGGGTGAGCGCCATCCGCAGCCGCTCGACGATCACTGTGCCGATGCGCCGCAGCGTCGCTTCCGGCGGCAGCGTGGCGACATCGCCGGCCATCGCCGCTAGCGAGCGTTCGATCTGGCGGTTGGATTTCGTGTCATCGGTCTGGATGGCGCGCCCGAGTACGATCAGCACGGCACGCAGCCGGCGCAACAACCGGTCGGACGCAGCGCGATCGTGCGTGGCGCCGTGCTCCAACTCCTCGCTGAGCGCGATCAGCGCGTTGAAGACCTGATCAGCAATCTCGAGCCGGATGAGTGTGTGCGCGCCACGTGTCGCGGGTGCACCACGCACCCGCAGCGTATCGAGCACCGCCGCCCGGGCGAGCTCGATCGCATCGCGCACCGCGCGGCGGTGCGCCCGCGCGTGCTCCTCCCAGACCCGCGAGTGTGGTTGCACGTGACGCAGTCGCCCGCGCAAATCCTGCGCGTCCGCCGCGAGGGCGAGATACACCGCCGACACCGCGCGCCGCGCCGGCAGATAGGGGTGCATCCGCCAAACCAGCATGGTCAGCAAGGTCGCCCACAAACCGCCGCCGACGAACGCACCAGCCAGTGTCAGCGCGGTGGCGAGATCGGGCAGCGGGCGGTCGAGCGACAGCACCAGCACGACGCCCAACAAGTTACCAACGACCATCGCCTGCTGACCGTAGATGCGGATGAAGGACAGTGCGAACAGTCCGAAACCGGCCAGCGGCACCGCCACCGGCAGCCCGCCGGCGCGCGCCAAACCGACAGTCGCGGTGAGGACCGCGCCAGCGACGGTGAACATCAGAACCGATGGCAGCCGCCGGCGGATCGGGCCGCCCTGGTCGCACAAGCAGGTAAGCCAGGCGGCAAGACCGGCCTCCATCATCGGTGGCCAGTGCAGCCACTCGTTGGCCGCCACCAGCACGGCGACGGAGAGCGCGGCGCGCAGCCCTTCGAGAAGGTTCAGTGCGCGGAGGTCCAGCCCGAACTGGCGTCGCGAGAGGTCGTGCTCGGCGCGGCGGAGCAGCGCGGGCGGACGGGCGCTACCCGAAATCATGGCGGCAGCAACCCCTCACCCCGACCCTCTCCCACGAGGGGAGAGGGAGAAGAAAGCCCCCTCCCCTTGCGGGAGGGGGTTGGGGGAGGGGTTCCTGCGTAGGCTTACCCTCAGGCGGCCTTCGCCATCCCGCGCAGCACGTACTGCAAGATGCCGCCATGCCGGTAGTAGGAAATCTCATCCACCGTATCGATCCGGCACGTGACTGGCACGCTGTCCACCTTCCCATCCGGTCGGTGGATCACCAGCGCGAGCTCCACGCGCGGCGTCAGCTTGTCGAGCCCGGCGATATCCAAGGTCTCTTCGCCGGTGATCCCGAGACTCTTGCGGTCCATCCCCTCCTTGAAGGTGAGCGGCAGCACGCCCATGCCAACCAGGTTGGAACGATGGATGCGCTCGAAGCTCTCCACGATCACCGCGCGCACACCGAGCAGCAAGGTGCCCTTCGCCGCCCAGTCGCGCGACGAACCGGTGCCGTATTCCTTCCCGCCGATGATGACCAGCGGCACGCCCTCGCGCTGATAGCGCATCGCCGCGTCGTAGATCGGCATCTGCTGCCCCGACGGCAGATGCTTGGTGATGCCGCCCTCGATACCCGGCACCATCTCGTTGCGAATGCGGATGTTGGCGAACGTCCCCCGCATCATCACCTCATGATTGCCGCGCCGCGCGCCATAGCTGTTGAAGTCCTTCTGCTGGACCTGGCGCTCCATAAAGTAGTCGCCGGCCGGCGAGGCCTTGCGGATCGAGCCGGCGGGGCTGATGTGGTCGGTGGTGATGCTGTCGCCGAGCACCGCGAGGATGCGGGCGCCCTTGATATCGGTGACGGGCTTCGGCTCCATCGTGATGCCCTCGAAATAGGGCGGGTTCTTCACGTAGGTGGAGCTGTCGGACCACGCATAGGTCTTGCTGCCGCTATCGACTTGGATCGCCTGCCACTGCTTCGGCCCCTTGAACACCTCGCCATAGCGATGCAGGAACTGCGCCCGCGAGAGGTTGGCGGCGACTGTATCGGCGATCTCCTTGTTGGTCGGCCACACGTCGCGCAGATAGACCGGCTTGCCGTCCGTACCGGTGCCGAGCGAGGCGGTGGTGATGTCCTCGTTCATCGTGCCGAGCAGCGCGTAGGCCACGACGAGCGGTGGGCTCGCGAGATAGTTGGCGCGCACGTTCGGATGCACGCGGCCCTCGAAATTGCGGTTGCCCGACAGCACCGACACGCCGACCAGGTTGTTGTCCTCGATCGCGTCGGCGATGGCGTCCTCGAGCGGGCCGGAATTGCCGATACAGGTGGTGCAGCCGTAGCCGACGAGGTTGAAGCCGAGCGCGTCGAGATCCGCCGTGAGGCCGGACTTGTCGAGATACTCCGTCACTACCTGCGAACCGGGCGCCAGCGAGGTCTTCACCCAGGGCTTCGGGTGGAGCCCCTTGGCCCGCGCCTTGCGCGCGACCAGGCCGGCGGCGACGAGCACGGAGGGGTTCGACGTGTTGGTGCAGGAGGTGATCGCGGCGATCACCACGTCGCCGTGGGTGATCTCGTAATTCTTGCCCGCGACCTTGACCTTGGTATCGACGTCGTTGGCCGGCACGCCAAGGCTCTTGGTCAGCTCGGAGCGGAACGCGGTCGAAGCGTCCTTCAGCAGAACCTTGTCCTGCGGCCGCTTCGGGCCGGCGAGGCTCGGTTGCACCGTCCCGAGGTCGAGCTCCAGCGTATCGGTGAACACCGGGTCCGGCGTGTTGGTGTCGCGCCAGAGACCTTGGGCCTTGCAATAGGCCTCCACCAGCGCGATGCGGTGCTCGTCGCGGCCGGACATCTTCATGTACTCGAGCGTGATCCTGTCGACCGGGAAGAAGCCACAGGTGGCGCCGTATTCCGGCGCCATGTTGCCGATCGTCGCGCGGTCGGCGAGGGCAAGGTTGTCGAGGCCGGCTCCGAAGAATTCCACGAATTTCCCGACCACGCCCTTGCGCCGCAGCATCTGCGTCACGGTCAGCACGAGGTCGGTCGCGGTGGCGCCCTCGGGCAGCCGGCCGGTCAGGCGGAAGCCGATCACGTCCGGGATCAGCATGGCGATCGGCTGGCCAAGCATCGCCGCCTCCGCCTCGATGCCACCGACCCCCCAGCCGAGCACGCCGAGCCCGTTGACCATCGTGGTGTGGCTATCCGTCCCGTACAGCGTGTCGGGGTAGGCGAAGGTCTTGCCGCCGTTCTGCGAGGTCCACACCGCCTGGGCGAGATATTCCAGGTTCACCTGATGGCAGATGCCGGTACCGGGCGGGACGACGCGGAAATTGTCGAACGCCTCCTGGCCCCAGCGGAGGAACTGGTAGCGCTCGCCGTTGCGCTCGAACTCGATGTCGACGTTCTTCTGCAGCGCGTCCGGCGTGGCGAAGACATCCACCATCACCGAGTGGTCGATCACCAGATCGACCGGCACCAGCGGGTTCACCTTGTCCGGCTTGCCGCCGAGCCGGGTGATGCCGTCGCGCATCGCCGCGAGGTCGACCACGCCGGGAACGCCGGTAAAGTCCTGCATCAGGATGCGCGCGGGACGGAACGGCACCTCCTTGGTCGAGCTTGCCTGCTTGAGCCAGTCGGCGATCGCGCGCGCGTCATCCGGCTTGTAGCTCTGGCCGTTCTCGAACCGGAGAATGTTTTCGAGCAGCACCTTGAGGCTGACCGGCAGGCGAGACACGTCGCCGAGCGACTTCGCGGCCTCGGCGAGGGAGTAATATTCGTAGTCCTTGCCCTCGACCGTGAGGGTGCGCCTGGTGTTCAGGCTGTCGTGCCCGATCGCTGTCATGGGAGCCTCCGTCCTGGGAGCGGCGCGCGCGGTCGTCGAGCGGCCGTGCCCGGTGGCGCTTCCCGTATGAGTGTGCGCTGCAACCGGGCTTGAACCATACCGGCCCCGCCTTGTCCACGTCCGGACCCGTCTGGGTCAGTTGCGCGGGCTATCGGTCGGGCGCGCCACCGCCACCGCGACCAGCAGCGCCAGCGCGAGCAGGGCCGCCGCTAGCAAGAACGGTGCTCCCGGTACGTGCCAGGCGGAGGGCGCGATGAAATGGGCGAAGATGTTGGTGAACACAAGCGGGCCGATCAGCCCGGCGAGGCCCATCAGGCTGCTGTTGGCGCCCTGGAGCTGGCCCTGCTCGCTTGGCGAGACCCGGCGCGTCATCAGCCCTTGCGCGGCGGGCGAGGTGAGCCCCCACAACGCCATGATAGGAATGCCGATCCAGAACACCCAACCGGTCGGCGCCAGGCCGAAGATGGCGAAGCCCGCCGCGCCGAACACCAGGCCGGTGATCAGGCTGCGTCGCTCCCCGAAGCGCCGCACCACCGGCCGCACCACCAGCCCGCCGACCACCGCCGAGCACGCACCGACGCCGGCCAAGGTGAGGCCGACCATGCGCTCGTTCCAGCCGTAGCGGTAATTGCCGTAGAGCACGAACACCGCGAAGACCTGGTGTGCCAGGAAGTAGAGGAAGTTCACCGAGGCAAGGCCTAGCAAGCCCGGATGCGCCCGCAGCAGGCGTAGTGCCCCCAACGGATTGGCGCGTCGCCACGAAAACGCCGAGCGCCGCTCCGTCGGAAGGGACTCGGGCAGGATCAGTAGCCCGTAGGCGCCGTTCGCCAGGCTGAGGCCGGCCGCCACCCAGAACGGCAGCCGCGGGTCGATCTGGCCGAGCACGCCGCCCAGCGCCGGGCCGAGAATGAACCCGACGCCGAACGCCACGCTCATCAGCCCGAACCCGGCGGCGCGCTTCTCAGGCGGCGAGACATCCGCGATATAGGCGCCGGCGGTCGACATGCTGGCGGCTGTGATGCCCGAGATCACCCGGCCGACGAACAGGAGGCCGATTCCAGGCGCCAGCGCCATCAGCACGTAGTCGAGCCCGAGCCCGAAATTCGACAGCAGGATCACCGGGCGGCGGCCGAACCGGTCTGACAGCGCGCCCTGCACGGGCGAGAACACGAACTGCATCAGCGCCCAGGCGGTGCCGAACACGCCCAGTACCTGCGCCGCCCGAGCCGTGTCGTCGCCGAGGAAGTCGAGCACCAGCACCGGCAGCACCGGGATGACGATCGCCATCGCCAGCATGTCGAGCATGACCGTGACCAGGATGAACGCAATCGCGCCCCGCCCGCCGGCTCTGCGCCGTCCGATCATTCCTATACTGTCCCGGTGCGTCCTTCAGCCCAGCTTCGCGACCAGCTTTGCAACGTCGGTACTCTTGTCCAATAGATCATCGAGTACGTACGGGCAGGAGTCGGGCACGCGAACTTCTTCGCCGCGGATCAGGGGGCGCACCTCTTGGACTGCATCCCTGTACAAATCCTCCAAATCGATCCTTTGCCGCATGGCCGGCGAAAAGCGCCGCCTTGCCCCGCGCAGAAATGCGATCGTCTCGGACGTCCAGTGTGCCGTTGGTCCTTGCGGCTCGGCATGGAGCTTGAGGAGGTGCGCCAAGGCTCGTACCAGCAGGCTCTCGCAGCCGCGCAGCTCTGAAAGCCCCACGTCCTCCACCTCCTCGATGACGTGGTCCCAGTCCACCGCCTCGTTCAGCCCCTCGCCGCGCGCCAGCCGGCGCAGCAGGGCTGCCTGCTTTTCCGACCAGACAAGGATGTCGCGCTCGTAGAGATCGTCCGGCATCGCAGCCTCCCTGTGGACCGGGGCTTCGCTATCACCTAGTGCTGTTCGGGAGGGGAGTGTCAACGGTGATCGAGGCACAGGCGCTGGCGGCGTTCCGGGGCGAGCGCCTGGTGTTTCGCGATCTCTCGTTCCGCGTGCAGCGCGGCGGCGCGCTGGTGCTCGCTGGCCCGAACGGCTCGGGCAAATCCACCCTGCTGCGGCTTCTCGCCGGGCTGGTGCGGCCCGCCACCGGCACCCTGCTCTGGGACGGGGCGGACGCTCTTGCCGACCTGCCGGAGCACGCAGGGCGGCTCTCGTATGTCGGGCATCTGGACGCGGTGAAGCCGGGGCTCACCGTTGCCGAGAATCTGTCCTTTGCGGCACGCGGATCGGCAACGGGGCCAGCACTTGCCTCTCTTGGACTCGAGGTACTGGCGGGGCTGCCGGCGCGGATGCTCTCGGCGGGGCAGAAGCGCCGGCTGGCGCTGTGCCGATTGGCACTGTCCTCTGCGCCGTTATGGCTGCTCGACGAACCGACGCTCGGCCTCGACACGGCTGCCGTGGCTCGGTTCGGCGCGCTGCTCGCCAGCCATCGCGCGGGCGGGGGCATCGTCATCGCCGCGACGCATTTGCCCCTGCCGCTGCCCGATGCCGGGGAGTTGCGGCTCGGATGAGGCGGTTCGCGGCGGTGCTCTGGCGCGAACTGCGCCTGTCGGTGCGCCACGGCAGCGACACGCTGGCGGCGCTGCTCTTCTTCCTGCTGACCGCCGCGCTGTTCCCTCTGGCGATCGGCCCGGCGCCCGAAACGCTGGGGCGGATCGCGCCGGGGATCGTCTGGGTCTGCGCGCTGCTCGCGGCCCTATTGCCGCTGGAAAAGCTGTTCGGCGCAGATTTCGACGACGGCTCGCTCGACCTTTTGCTGTTAAGCGGCTTGCCGCCCCCCGCCGTGGCGATCGCAAAGGCGGCGGCGCATTGGCTCGTGACCGGCTTGCCGCTGCTGCTCGCCGCGGCACCACTCGCGATCATGCTGCGAATGCCCGAGGCCGCGATCCCAGCGCTGCTCCTCGGGTTGCTTCCGGGCACGCTGCTGCTGTCCCTTCCCGGGTCTACCGGCGCGGCACTCGTGCTCGGTGCCCGGCGCAGCGGCGTGCTGCTGCCCCTCCTGGTGCTGCCGCTGACCACGCCGGTGCTGATCTTCGGCGTTGCGGCGGCCGAGGCCGCATCGGCAGGCCAGAGTCCGCGCCCGCACCTCCTGCTGCTCGCCGCGCTGCTCGCCGCCGCGCTCTCCCTTTGCCCGCTCGCCGCAGGCGCCGCATTGCGGCACGCAGCCGAATAAACGCCAAAATCACACCACAAAGTAGCCTGACCGACGCCCGTAATTTACCGTTGATTGTGCGTCTCGATGTATAATATCACGAGAACGTGAGGAGGCACCGACATGACTCGAGCCGAATGGTGGCGGGGTGCGGTGATCTACCAGATCTACCCCCGCAGTTTTCTCGACAGCAACGGCGACGGCATCGGCGATCTGCCGGGGATCACCGCCCGTCTCGATTACATCGCCGGCCTGGGCGTGGACGCGATCTGGTTATGCCCCTTCTTCACCTCCCCGCAGGCCGATTTTGGCTACGACGTGGCGGACTACACCGCCGTCGACCCACGCTTCGGCACGATGGCGGATTTCGACGCGCTGCTCGCCCGCGCCCACGCGCTCGGCCTCAAGGTTCTGATCGACCAGGTGTGGAGCCATACCTCCGACCGTCATCCGTGGTTCCTGGAGAGCCGATCGAGCCGGGCCAACGAGCGTGCCGACTGGTATGTGTGGGCCGATCCGGCCCTCGACGGTACCCCGCCCAATAACTGGCTCTCGGTATTCGGCGGCTCCGGCTGGAGCTGGGAGCCGCGCCGACGTCAGTATTTTCTCCATCATTTCCTCACCAGCCAGCCGGCGCTCAACCTGCACAACCCGGCGGTGGTCGAGGCCGTGCTCGCCGGGGGTGAGTTCTGGCTAACGCGTGGGGTGGACGGCTTCCGCCTCGACGCGCTCGATTTCCTGCTGCACGACCGCCAACTTCGCTCCAACCCGCCCGCCCCGGTGCACGCCGAGATTCCGGCCAAGCTGTTCGGCCTGCAACATCACATCCACGACATGCTGCAGCTGGAAATTCTCGACGTGCTGGCCCGCATCCGCGAGTTGACCGATCGCTATCCCGGCACCGTTATGCTGGGCGAGGTGTCGAGCCAACCCGACGCGTTCGAGCGGGTGGTACGCTACACCGAGGGCACGGATCGGCTGCACATGGCCTACACGCTGCGCCCCCTGCGGGGCGGCTTCGACTGGCCGACCGTGCGCCGGATGCTGCACGACATCGCCGATGCCGGGGAGAACGGCTGGGCCTGCTGGTCATTCAGCAATCACGACGTGGAGCGCGCGGTGAGCCGCTGGCGCCCCGAGGGGGACGACGACGATCGAGCGTTTGCCCGGCAGCTCATGGCCTTGCTGCTGTCGCTGCGCGGCAGCGTGAGCCTATACCAGGGCGAGGAATTGGGCCTCCCGGAGGCAGAACTCGCACCCGGGGATCTGCGCGACCCGTTCGGCATCGCCTATTGGCCGGAATTTCGCGGCCGCGACGGCAGCCGCACCCCGATACCGTGGAGCGCCTGGCGCCCCCATGCCGGCTTCACCGCCGGCGCCGCCCCGTGGCTGCCGGTGCCGCCGGCGCATCAGGCCCTAGCGGTATCCGCGCAAGAGGCCGACCCGAATTCGCTGCTGCACGCCTTCCGTCGCTTCCTCGCATGGCGACGCGGCGCGCCCGCGCTAATGCACGGCAGCCTGCGCCCGCTCGCCTTGCCCGAGCCGTTGGTGGGTTTCGTGCGCGAGCACGACGGAAGCCGCATTCTCGCGGTGTTCAATATTTCCGGCAATCCAGCGGTGGTCGAACTCGCGGATCTTTCGATAGCGCGGCTCTGCGTGGAGAGCGGCTTCGTCCCCGAGATCATCGGCCGATCCGCGATCCTACCTCCGCACGGCGCACTATTTGCGGAGATGGCACCGGCACGCGAGCGGCTTGCGGAGGCGACGCTGGCGTTCGCCTGATGGCTGCAGGATTGCGGAATGAATTCCGCGCTACAGGATCGTCGTAGGGCGGAATTCATTCCGCCCCCGTCCGGCAGCCGATCGCCGGTTCAGGCCCGCATCGCTCGCTCCGTGCCCCGCATCAGGATTTGGGCGTGCTGGCCGGTGATATGGGCGTGGTAGGCGACGGCTTCCTCCGACATCTCGGCGTCTGGCCTCGGCTCGGGATCGAAATTGCCGAAGCGGTCCACGCCGCGCACCAAGCTCGCGCTGTCGTGCTGGCCGGCGACCTGGCGGACGTAGGTCGGAATATAGCGGATCGCGAAGCCGATCCGGCGCTGGTCAGAAGGGTTCGGATCGGAGCCGTGGATCAGGCGGACGTGGTGCAGCGAGATGTCGCCGGCCCCGAGCTCCAGCATTACCGCTTGGCGCTCGTCCACCTCGACCATCACCTCCTGCCCGCGGCTCAGCAGGTTCTCGGCGGCGAAGGTATCGCGATGCGGCACCTGCTCCAGCGCGTGCGTGCCGGGGATCACCCGCATGGCGCCGTTCACGGCGGTGCTCGGCGACAATGCCACCCACGCCGTCACCACGTCGGGCGGCTCCAGACCCCAGTAAGTGGAATCCTGGTGCCAGGAGACGAAGCCTGGGTCGCGGGCGTTCTTGATGAAGAAGGTCGAACTCCAGCACAGGATGTCCGGGCCGATGAGGTCCTCTACCGGATCGAGGATGCCGGGATGGCGGACCAGATCGGCGAGCCAGGGGAACAGCAGGTGCGACTTCTGGCGCAACGGCCCGGCCAGGCCGCCGTTGCGGGCCTCGAACGCCTCCAGCCGGCCCCGCACCGCGCCCGCCTCGGCGGCACCGATCGCCGGCACCCGCGCGATGTAACCCATCTCCCGGTAGTGCCGGATGGCGTCCTCGGTCAGCGCTTTCACGACGGCTTCCTCCCTATTTCTCGAGTTCCCGCCGCAGCCGTACCCACCGATCGAGGATCGGCATCACGCTGTCCTCGCGCTCGGCCGGCAAGCTGAAGACGATGCGGTCGACACCTATACCCTGGCAGAAGCGCAGCCGCTCGATCTCCTCGGGGACCCGAAAGATCGAAATGGGCAGGGAGGCCGGATCGCGCCCCGCTTCCGTTGCCATCGCGCGGAAGCGATCGATGACGACGCCGACGCCGTCCTTCTCCAGCCGGTCGGCGCGCGGAATCCATCCGTTGCCATAGCGGATCGCGCGCCGCGCCGCGTACGGATAGGCGCCGCCCACGATGATCGGCGGAAACGGCTTCTGTCGCGGCTTCGGCCATTGATTCATCTTGTCGAATTTGACGAATTCGCCGTGATACTCAGGCTCGTCCTCGGTCCAGATGCGCTTCATCGCCTCAATGCGCTCGCGCACCAGCTTGTGACGCGACGCAAAGATGGTGCCGTGGTCCTCCATCTCATCCTGGTTCCAGCCATTGCCGACGCCGAACAGGAACCGGCCGTCCGAGAGCTGGTCGATCGTGGAGACCGCCTTGGCGAGATGGATCGGGTCGCGCTGGTTCACGAGGCAAACCCCGGTGCCGATCTTCAGGTTCGTCGTCACGGTCGCGGCCGCATTGAGCACCAGGAACGGGTCCATGATGTCGTAATACGGCCGGATCAACGGGCCGCCGCTGGGATACTCCGACAACCGGGACAGCGGGATGTGGGAGTGCTCCGGCACCCAGAGCGATTCGAAGCCGCGCTCCTCCAGCGCGCGCGCCAATGCATCCGGACGCATCGAGTACTCGGTGAAGAACATGACCGCGCCGATCTTCAAGGCGAACCCCTCCGTTCCCAACCACGAGCCTACCCGGTTCCGACTTGAGATTGGCCTCCTCGCCGGATCATTGCAATTCGCACCGCAGCCGCAAATCGTCGGCCGGCAGGGTGACAGGAAGGGCGAACAGGACCGCCCAAAGTCCGTCAGGGAAGCCCGGTGTGTCATTTGTGCGAGTCGATCCGATTTAGACACCGGGGACAGCGCTGGGATTCTGGGGTCATCCCGGATGCCGCGAACGTCGCTAGCGTACATACGGCCTGGAGGCACAGGAACGGTGCGTGAGCCGGCCTTCGGCCTAAGCCGGCCTGCGAGGGCTTCGGCATCTCCGGCGCACTCAGGAGAGGGCGACTTGACGCGGAAAGACGTGGCTCAGCTGAAGGGAGAGCTGTTCGGGCTGCAGGTTCTGGTTATGCAAAGTCTCTGCTTCATTGCCGCCCATACGGAGGATCCCATCCGCCATCTGAATGGGATTCGCGATTCGGCGGTCGCGGGAATCTCAGGTGAGCCTAATATGGATGTGCCGCCGCGATATCTGGAGATCTTCCAAGAGGCGGCCGCCGACCTCGTCGTCCAATGCGTCGCAGCCGCTCAGGGCGTGTTGGCCAAAGACGGGATCCTACCGACGGGCCCATGCGAAGCCTCCGATGAGGTGTAATCGAGCGACCGCGCCGCGCGCCCGTTCTGGGGGCGCACCTGAATGCATCTGTTGACAACGAGGAACGGAATGATGAATCGACCGAAACTGCTCTCCAGCTCTGCGTTCGGGCTGGCGGTGCTTGGCGCCGTCGCGCTGGCTGGCTGCGCGCCGCAGCAGGCCGCTCCGCCCGCTCCGGCGTCGATGGCGCAGCAGGGGGCGACCGACGGGACGGTCAGCTTCTCCGGCGGTGCCGTAGCGCTCGGCATCGGCTTCCAATGGGGCAGCGGGACCCTGACTTGGCGCGGACAGCAATACCCGTTCCGGGTAAGTGGTCTCTCGGTGGTAGATGTGGGCGCGGCCCGCGTTACCGGTTCGGGGACTGTGCGGAATCTGCGAAACTTGTCCGATTTCAACGGCAACTACGTCGCCCTCTCGGCGGGTGCGACGGTTGCGGGCGGTGCCGGGGTAGGCACCTTGCGTAACCAGAACGGCGTGACCATCGAGGGCATCAGCACCTCGCAAGGCGTGCGCCTGACCTTGGCGCCTGGCGGCGTGAATATCAGCCTGACTGGCCGCTAGGACCGAATTCGGCGGCGGGTCCACTGCAGGGACCCGCCGCCGCTTTGGGACCTCAGGCATCCTCGTGGGATTCTCGGCTCATCTCCGTTGCAAGCGAGAGCAATACCGTGGGCGGGAAGCCGCGGCGCTGCTTGTCCCCAGCCGGGAGACGGCCTGACGCATCCCGATCGGCGCAAGAAGCTCAGAAGGCTAAGGAGGTGGCCACATGGCCGATCTGCTCGTCATCGAGTACCCAACCGAAGCCCAGGCCGAGGAAGTCCGCCGGAAGCTGCTCGCGATGCAGAAGGAATACCTGATCGAACTCGGGGACGCCGTCGTTGCCGTGAAGCAGCCGGATGGCAACGTGAAGCTCAACCAACTCTTCCAGCCCGTTTCGTCCGGCGCCGCGTCGGGGGCGCTTTGGGGCGCCCTCATCGGCATGTTGTTCCTCATGCCGCTGGCCGGCGCGGCGGTCGGCGCGGCATCCGGCGCGCTCGGCGGCAAGCTGACCGATCTCGGCATCAACGACGCGTTCATGCGGGATGCCGCCAAGACACTGCAATCCGGCAACGCGGCGCTTTTCCTGCTTATCCGTAAGATGACCACGGACAAGGTCGCGGCCGAACTCCGCGGTACCGGCGGCACCGTGTTGCGAAGCTCCTTCGACGAAACCAAGGAAGCCAGCCTTCAGGCCGGTCTCGCCGGGACTCCTCCAGCGGCTGCCACTGGCTGACCGGATGACGACTGAAGACCCCTTCGACAACGCTGCTTCGCGAGGCCGAGCCGCCGGGTTGATGAACCATTCCGCGCCGCGCCGCGTCGCCTCGCACCGTCTTATCCGATCGGGACTGGTCGCCCTGACCGCGGCCGGCGTCCTGGCCGCACCGGCGCGTGCGCAGTCGCTAGACGACCTGAAACAGCAGATCGAGGCGCTGCAGAAGAGCCAGGCGCTGCAGCAGAAACGGATCGACCAGCTCGAGTCGGCCTTGCGCCGCGCGACGACGGAGGCAACCCGGCAGACGCCCCGACACGCCAAGCCGGCGGCCGTCGCGCGGACGACGCCAGTCCCTGCGGCGGCTTCGAGGGAGACCGCACGGCAAGCCGCCGAGGATGCCCGTCAGTCCGCCGAGCAGGCGAGGTTGGCGGCCACGCAAGCCCAGGAGACCGCGAGCCAAGCCAAGCAAGCATCGGCGCAGGCGATCACCGACGCCTTCACGCCACCTCCGGGCAAGCCCCCAGGGACGTTCCGTATTCCCAATACCGGCGTGTCCGTCCGGATCTACGGCCAGGTGAAGGTCAACGGGTCGTGGGACCTGACGACGTTCAATCGCGCTGACGCCCTGACGGCGCAATCCATCGCGCTGAGCGGCAGCGCCGCCGCTCGGACCGGCGGCGATTTCCAGGCAAGCGCTCGCCGTTCACGAATCGGGATGGAATCCTGGGCACCGACCGACACCGTGTTTGGTGACGTCCACGCGCTCGTCGAGATGGATTTCGCCGGGCAGAACACCGACCTGACCACAC
The DNA here is from genome assembly GCA_017307285.1 of Alphaproteobacteria bacterium. Lineage (GTDB taxonomy): Bacteria > Pseudomonadota > Alphaproteobacteria > Acetobacterales > Acetobacteraceae > JAFKFI01. The sequence continues at coordinate 72,359 of JAFKFI010000051.1, forward strand.
AGTCCACCGCCAATTCCTACACGCCCCGCCTGCGCCGGGCGTTCGTCGATTTCGGCCAGCCCGATGGTTGGGGCGTCGTGCTGCTCGGCCAGGAAAACTCACTGTTCAACGACGCCGCCATCTTCCCGCTGCAATGGCTGGCCGACTGGACGCCAGGTGCCATGAGCGGCGTCCGCCAAGCCCAGGCGCGATACACCTACGGGCTCGGCAACGGGATCAGCGCGTCCGTGGCGGTGGAGAACGGGTATCCCGACATCGCGACATCGACCGGCATCAGCTTCCCGGACTCGAATGGCGGGAACGGTTTTGGCTTCACACAATCCCCCGATTTCACCGCTCGCCTGATGATCCGCCGGGATTGGGGGCAGTTCGCCCTGCGCGGCGTCGTGCGTCCGCAGATCGAGCTGAACAACCAGGGCGCCATCACGCCCGGTACGGCGTTCGCCAAAAGCACCAGCGGGTGGGGCATCGGGGCGACCGGCAATGTGAACCTGTTCGACAACCGTGTGATCCTGATGGCGACCGGCAACTACGGCGACGGGATCGGGCGCTATCTGGACGCAACGTCGAACGGCTTCGGCGCCGTGTCGAACGCCGGTTTGCCCGGTGTCGTCGACCCGAGGATAAACGCGGTGCGCGTATCGGCCGGCCTGCTCGGTCTGCAGTTGAACTACACCTCGAACTTGCGCACCAATGCGTCGCTGTTCGGGGCGTTGCTCAATTATCCGAGTTATGTCTCGCAATTCGCCGGCTGCGCCGGCACCACCGGGGTCGGCACCTGCAATCTGGTGAACCGCTCGCTCTGGGGCGCCTCGGTGAACCTGATCTGGAGCCCGGTGAGGATGATTGACGTCGGCGTCGAGTACCAGCACATCGAGCGGTCGCTGCAATCAGGCAACAGCACCGGCAACAATGGCGGCAAGGCCGACCGGGTGCAGGTCTCCGGGATAGCCCGGTTCTAAATCCGAGGGAGCTTGGTGCAGGCCGAGATGGATATGGTCACGATAACATCCGGGGATGAGGCAGTCCGTGTGGGTGCCGTCGATCATGGTCCGCCGGAATGCGCGCGCTCGGACTCCAGTTCGTCGAAGTATTTTTGGTAGTCGTGTTCCGTTCCTGCATAGACGCAATGGCAGCCCGCGGGGTCGGAATAGAGTACGGAATCGACGCCGTTGACCGACCCATGCGTAAACGTGTGAACAGGCAACGTCTCGGCATCCAGCTCGGCACTTGCCGGGGCCGGCTTGAAGCCGGCCTGCACCAGAGCCTGGCGATCCTGCCTGGCGACCACCGCGCATCCACCGAGACCCAATACGGCCGCAAGAATCGCAATGCTGGCGATGCGACAGGTCGGAAAGCGATTTCGCTCAATCATTCCGAGCTCACCTCTCTGTGTCTGCCCAGTCCGTCATCGCGCAGCATGGCCTGCCGAAGCAGACGCGCTTTTGGCGACAGGCAAGATCGTATCATGCGCGAACTCCGGCGCACCATGTCTCGATCGGTACACGACGTCGAATCGCGACCGTCGCTGCACTCCTTTTCTCCTTGCACCGAGGATCGCGTTGACGCCCGCTGATGGCAATGCGACCCGGCGCGCGGTGTTCGCGCGCGCGGTGGGATTTATCGTTCTGTGGCTGGCGCTCGCCGGGCCGGCGCCTGCCGACCTGCCGGCCGGAGTGGTCGCGGCGGCCGCCGCGACCTGGGTCAGTCTGCGCCTTGTGCCGCCGAGCGCCTGGCGCGTTCGCCCCGCCGCGTTGGCGCGATTCGTGGTGCGCTTCCTGGTTCAGTCGGTGATCGCCGGCGTCGATGTCGCCCGACGCGCGCTCGACCCACGGCTGCCATTGCGAACAGGCTTTGTCTCCTATGCCCCGCACCTCCCGCCGGGGCCTGCACAATCCGCCTTTTGCACGCTGACGAGCCTGCTGCCAGGAACGGTTCCGTGTGGAACGGACGACAGCGGCGCGCTGGTGATTCATTGCCTCGATGTCGACCAGTTCGTGGCGTCGCAGCTTGCGAAGGAGGAGACGCTGTTCGTTCATGCCTGCGGAGGTGATCGCGACAATGACTGAATTCCTGCTCGCGGTCGGAGCCTTCGTGCTGGCCACTGTCGCGCTCGGCCTAATCCGCGTGCTGCGCGGGCCTGCCGATGCCGACCGGATGATGGCTCCGCAGTTGCTCGGCACCGGCGGGATCGCGGCCTTGCTGCTGCTGGGCGCGGCGACCGGAATGCCTGGAGCAATCGATGTCGCGCTGACGTTGACACTGCTCGCGGCATTCGCCTCGGTGGCCTTCGTAAAGGGTGCTTCCGAGCCGGCGGAGCCCGAGCCCGATGAAGGCGGCGGCGGATGAGCTTGCTGCTCGACATCTTCACCGTCGTTGCGGTCTCGCTCGGCGCGGTGTTCTTTCTGGCGGGAGCCGTTGGGTTGCTGCGCTTCCCCGACACGCTCACCCGTCTGCACGCACTGACCAAAGCGGACAATGTCGGCCTCGGGCTCATCGTGCTGGGTCTGCTGCCGCAGACCGAGCGGCCGCTCGCCGCCGTCAAGCTGATCGTCGCCTGGCTGCTCGTGCAGTTGGCCAGCGGAACCGTCTCGCAGTTGATCGCGCGCACCGCGCGACGCACTGAGCCGCCCGCATGACATTCGCGCTGGCCTTCGATTGCGGCTTGGCCGTGCTCATCCTTGCAATGGCGATCTGGACGATCGCCGCGCGCACGACCTTTCCGGCTGTCGTCGGGTTCGTCGCCTACGGCCTGTTGCTGACGCTGGTCTGGATGCGGCTCGCGGCGCCGGATGTGGCGCTGACGGAGGCTGCGATCGGCGGCGGCTTGACCGGCGTGCTGCTGCTCGGTGCGACATCGCGCCTCCGAGCCACCGAGCCACCGGCCGTTTCCGAACGGCCGAGCGTGCCGTTCCGTCTGGCCGTTGCCGGACTGTGTACCCTCCTATCGGCGGCGATTGCGGCCGTGGTGCTCCTGCTTCCCGATCCGGCGCCGACGCTGGCGCCCGAGGCTGCCGCGAAACTTTCCCTGACTGGCGTCGGCAATGCCGTGACGGCGGTGCTGCTGGCGTACCGCGCGCTCGACACGCTGCTCGAATCCGCTGTCCTGCTGCTGGCCCTCGTGGGCGTCTGGTCGCTGGCGCCCGACCGTTTCTGGGGCGGGGCACCTCGGAGCCTGGCGCTCCGGCATCGCGATGGGTCCCTCTCCCTGCTCGGACAGGTGCTGCCGCCGATCGGGATCGTGCTCGGGGTCTACATCGTCTGGGTCGGAGCGGACGCTCCGGGTGGTAAGTTCCAAGGTGCCACGATCATCGGGGCCATGTGGGTGCTGACGATGATGGCGGGGCTGCAGACCCCGCCCGAGATCAGTCAAGCTTGGGTTCGCGTGATTCTCGTCGCCGGTGCCGCGTTCTTTCTCGCAGTGGGGATTGCCGGCTTCTGGCTTGCCGGCGCCTTCCTTGCCTACCCAACCGGCTTCGCGAAGTCCCTGATCGTCGCCATCGAGGTCGCGCTGACCCTGTCGGTCGCCGCGACGCTGGGATTGCTGGTGGCCGGACCGCCCGCGCGGCCGGTGCGGACATGACCGGAGCGACATTGTTCGGCTTGTGCGCCGCCGTCCTGGTGGGGCTTGGGCTGTACGGTGCCATCGTGCACCATCTGATCCTGCGCCGGATCGTTGCCTTCAACTTGCTTGGCGCTGGTGCCTTCCTGCTGTTCGGCGTCGTTGCGCGGCGCGGAACCGGTGCCGGGATGGGGGGCGATCCAGTCCCCCAGGCCCTGGTGATCACCGGCATCGTCGTGGCCTTCTCCGCCACCGCCCTGGCGGTGGCGCTGTTGCTGCGGCTCCACGCCGTCAGGGCCGCCGAGGACGCCGATCGATGACGCCGGGCGCGGCCGTCTTGCCCTGCGCCGGCGATCCGGCCGGGGCTCTCCTTGTGCTGGCGATCGTTTTGCCGACGGCCGGATTTCTGCTGGCGCTGTCTGTCGGCGGCGGGCGCGCCGAACGCGTCGCGTTGCTGTTCCTCGCGGGCGGTTTCGCCGTCGCCATCGCGATCGTCGCCGCGATCTGGCGCTCAGGTCACGCGCTCTCGTACGCGCTCGGCGGCTGGACGCCTCCGCTCGGGATCGCGCTGCGCGCCGACGGGCTTTCGGCCGTCATGGCAATGACAACGGCGCTCGTGGTCGGCGCCGTCGCGCTGTTCGGCCGACAGAACTTCGCCGCGCCGGCGCCAGGGGTGGAAGCGCGCGTACCGCTCAGTTTCTGGACGCTGCTGCTGGCGGTCACGACGGCGCTCAACCTGATCTGGTTCGCCGGCGACCTGTTCAGCCTGTACGTCGCGCTGGAGTTGCTGACCTTCACGGCGGTCCCGCTCGTTTGCCTCGACGGGCGCGCGGACACGCTGGAAGCCGCCCTGCGCTACATGCTGTTCGCTCTGATGGGGTCGGTGCTGTATCTGCTCGGCACGGCGCTGCTGTACAGCGCCTATGGCACGCTCGACATTGCGCTGCTATCGGAGCGCGTCCGGCCCGAGCCGGCGGTCTGGACCGCGGCGGCGCTGATGACAGCCGGGTTGGTGGCCAAGACCGCGTTGTTTCCGCTGCATCTCTGGCTGCCTCCCGCCCATGCGGGCGCGCCGCCCGCGGCAAGCGCGCTTCTCTCCGCCCTCGTGGTGAAGGGCTCCTTCTTCCTGCTCGTGCGATTGTGGTTCGACGTACTTCCTGGGCTGCCAAGCCGCGCGCCCGCCGAGCTGCTGGCGGCCCTTGGCGCCGCCGCCGTCCTGATGGGCAGCGTGCTGGCGCTGCGGCAGGCGCGGCTCAAGCTGCTGATCGCCTACTCGACCGTGGCGCAGATCGGCTACCTGTTTCTGATGTTCCCGCTGGCCTCCGGTCCCGCCGGCGGTCCTGTCGCAGCAGGCGCGCTCACCGGCGGCATGTTGCAGGCGGTCTCCCACGCCACCGCGAAGGCGGCGATGTTCATGGCGGCCGGTGTGATGGCGGGCGCGCTCGGCCACGACCGGATCGCCGGGCTGGCCGGCACCGCCCGCGCGCTGCCGATGAGCATGTTCGCCTTCGGACTCGGCGGCGCGGCACTGATCGGCCTGCCGCCGAGCGGCGGGTTTCTCGCGAAATGGCTGCTGCTGACCGCTTCGGTGCAGAGCGGCCAGTGGTGGTGGGCGGCTGTCATGCTCACCGGCGGGCTGTTCACCTGCGGTTACGTCTTCATGGTGGTCGGACGGGCGATGGGGGAGAAGGACGCCTCTGAGCCACGGATCATCGCGGCGCCAATCACGGGTCAGGCGGTCGCCTTGGCGCTGGCGGTAATCTCAATGCTGCTGGGACTCGCGGCGCTGGCTCCGCTGGACCTCGTCTTGGTCGGTCGCCCCACCCTCGCCGTGGTCGCGTGCCGATGACCGGCCCGCAGGCGCTCCTGCTGGCCGCCGTCGCGGTTCCGGCGGTGATGCTGCTGGGTTGCGTCGCCCCGCGCCTGCGCGGCGGGATGTGGCAGGCGCTCTGGCTCGCGCCGCTGCCGGGATTGGCGGCCGCGCTGCTCGCGCGCGGCAGTTCGGTGTCGTTCGGACCTGCGCGGGCGCAGTTCGTATTGGCGCTCGACACGTCCGGCGCGATCTTGCTCGGCAGCGCGGCGGTGCTGTGGATCGCGGCTGGAGTTTACGCTGAGCGCGACATGCGCAGCGCCGCGAACGGCGGATGGTTCGTGGTGTGCTGGCTGGCGACCCTCACCGGCTGCTTCGGCGCTTTCCTGATTGCCGACATGCCCGGTTTCTACCTGTTCCTCGCCGTGGTCAGCCTGGGCGCGAGCGGGCTCATCCTGCAGGGCAATACACCGCAAGCGCGGCGGGCAAGCGGCATGTATCTCGCCTTCGCACTATTCGCCGAGACGGCCATCCTCATGGGTTTCGTCCTGCTGGCAGCCGGCACGCCCGGCGGCAGCCTGCTCATGCACGATGCGGCAGCGGCGCTTCCGACCTCCCCGTGGCGCGATCCGGCGCTGGCGCTGCTGATTTTCGGTCTTGGCACCAAGGCGGCGCTCGTCCCGCTGCACGTGTGGATGCCGCTCGCCTATCCGAACGCGCCGATATCGGTCGCCGCAGTGCTCAGTGGCGCCGTCGTCAAGGTGTCCATCATCGGCCTGATCCGGGTGTTGCCGTGGGGTGCGGCGATGCCGGATTGGGGCGCCGCGATGGCCGCGGCGGGCGTGTTCGGCGCCTATTACGGCGTGGTGGTCGGGCTTACTCAGTCCGACCCGAAGACTATCCTGGCCTATTCGAGTGTGAGCCAGATGGGGCTGCTGGTTGCCGTGCTCGGGATGGGCCTGCGTGCCGGCGATGGCGGCACGGCCATCGCCGTAGCCCTCGCCGCCGCATGGCATCTATTGGCGAAGGGCGGCCTGTTCCTGGCAGTCGGAGCGAGCAGCGGGACCACGGCGCGTCGCCCTTGGCCCGTGCTACTGCCGGCCGGGGTACTCGCATTGGGCCTTGGCGGGCTGCCGTTCACCGGCGGCGCGGTCGCCAAGCTGGCGATCAAGGGACCGCTGGGCGACGGAATGATGGCGACCCTCGTCACGCTGGCGGCGGTTGGGACCACGCTGCTGATGCTGCACTTCCTCCGCCGGCTTCCGGCGAGTGCCCCGACCCGTGCTGGCGAGGCTCCAGCCGGTCTTACCCTGCCGTGGCTCGCCATTGCATTCGCATCGATTGCAATCCCTTGGGCGCTCTATTCGGCAGTGATCGGGCCGGTGTCCGACGTGCTTGCCCCCGCCGCGTTGTGGGCGGCGTTCTGGCCGGTGTTGGTCGGCACGCTTCTCGCGGTCGGGCTGCGAGCCTGGGGACCCCGCCTGCCGCCCGTCCCGGCTGGCGATCTGGTGGTGCTCGGCGAGCGAGCGGCAAGTGGCGTCGCGACGTGGAGCGTGACGTTGGAACGGGCGGACGCGGTACTGCGGCTATGGCCTGTGGCGGGCCTATCGCTGCTCGCCGTCGCGGTCGCTCTCGGGGCCGCAATGCTGTCCGGTCGCTAGGGTCCGAATGGGATGCCGAGCAGATACCAGCCGATCAGGAACATGGCCCAGACGACCGAGATCACGGCGAAGTACGGCAGCATCATCGCGACCACCGTGCCTACCCCAGCGTCCTTCTGATAGCGCTGCACGAAAATGACGATCATCCCAAAATACGCCATCAGCGGGGTGACGACGTTTCCGGGCGAATCGCCCACGCGATAAGCCGCCAACACGGTTTCCGGCGCCACGCTCAGCTTCAGGAACAGCGGCACGAAGATAGGCGCCAGGATGGCCCACTTGGCGATGGCCGCGGGAATGATGAGGTTCACGACGGCCGTGACCAGAACGAAAAAAATCAGCAGGGGCAGTGAGCCAAGGTTGGCGTGTTCGAGCAGATCGGACAGCCGGACCGCCGCGACCGTCGCCAGATTGCTGTAGTTGAAATACGCAAGAAACTGGCTGATCACCAAGAACAGGAAGATCAGCCCGCCCAGACCGGCAAAGGTCTTGGTGATGGACGCTATCGCGCCCGAGACGCTCTTGACGGTCCCGGCACCCCAGCCATAGGCGGCACCCGTGGCCAGGAAGACGACCATGATGAGCACGATCAGACTGTTCATGAGCGGCGAGTCGCCGATCAACGCACCGGTCTCCGGATTGCGCAACGGCGCCCCGGACGGCAGCGCAAGCAGCGCGATGAGGATACCGACTCCGATCAGGGCATAGAGCGAGAACCGCAGCCCGCGCGCCTCCTCGCTGGACACCTCACCCCCCGTGTCCGCCGGCCGCTCGCCCTGGTATTCGCCCATCCGTGGTTCGACGATGCGTTCCGTGACGATGGTGCAGACGACGCAAAGGAACAGGCTGGAGATGATCGCGAAATAGAGGTTTGCAGTCAGGTAGATGGAGGTGGTGGGGCTCAGCAGATGGATGGCGTCGTTGGTGATTTCGGTCAGCACGCCGTCGACCGGCGTGATGATCAGGTTCACGCCGAACACGGCGGCAACACCCGCGAACGCCGCGGCCAGCCCCGCCACCGGATGCCGGCCCAGGCTGAGGAACGCGGCGCCGCCCAGCGGGATCAGCACCAGATAGCCAGCATCGGATGCGACGCTCGACAGCACGCCCAGGAACACCACGATGAACGTGATGGCCCGGGCCGGCGCCACGATCACAATTTTGCGGATCAGCGCGTTGATCAGACCCGCCTCTTCCGCGAGGCCCACGCCCATCATCGCCACCAGGATCACTCCCACCGGCGCGAAGCCAAGGAAGTTGCGTACGGCGGACGTGACGATGAAGCGAATCCCATCGGCCGTAAGCAAGCTGTTGACCCTCGCCGTGGTGGTCAGCACCTGATGGGTCAGGGGATCGACGAGCTGGTAGGTGACACTCGTGCCCATCACGTAGAGCAGGTGCGACAGCACGATCACGATGCCGGCCATGATGAGGAAAATCACCGCCGGGTGGGGCACCTTGTTGCCCACCACTTCCACACCGTCCAGCAGCTTCTGCAGGAAAGTTTTGCGATCCGGGACGCTGCCGATCATGCCGCTCGTCCGGCTACAACAGGCGGAACACGGAACTGCGTCCGCCGCCTCCCTAGGTGGCACGCACCGTCCCACTCAGCGGTACCGTTTCATCGGCGCCACGTTCCACCGGCTGCGGCGGCGGGTCGGCCGGGATCTCGCCGGGCTTGAAGTCGGGCAGCCGGCCGGCCGGAATGATCGACAGCAGCGCGAGCCCGGCCATGACCAGGAGCCCGATCTTGAGCGCCCTCAGGCGTGCGTCCGTATTGACACGCAGCGCCTCGGCCACCTGCTCGGGTGTGGCGGTGGTTTGCTGCATGACCCCGAGCAACCTGTCGTTGCTGACGAAATTGATGCTGTCGAGATTGACTTGCGACTGGATCTCGGGCGGCAGCAGCGGGCTTTCGGCGATACTACGCAGGACCGTGGCGCTTAGCAGACCGACGAGCAGCGCGCCGATAACCGCCGTTCCGATCGCGGCGGCAAGATTGTTAGCGGTCCCGCGCAACGAGCCGACATCGCCCGCGAGCTCCTTGGGCGAGGCCGTCACCAACACATTGAACACGAGCGTCACCAACGAACCCTGGCCGATGCCGAACACGACCAGGCCGACCAGAACGGCAACCGCGCTCCAGTCGTTGTGAACGACGAAGGCCAGCCACAGCAGGGCGACCGTGCAGACGATGAAGCCGAGCCGGCCGATCTGCCGCGGCGTCAAAATCTGGTAGAAGCGAACGATCAGCATCGCCGAGAAGAAGACCGACAAGTTGAACGGCAGCATGGCGATCGCCGTCTCGATCGGCGTGCGCCCTTGGATGATCTGGATATAGAGCGGCACTGAGAAGTTCAGCGCCGCCTCGAGCGCCACGACGGTGAACATGGCGTAGACCGCGGCGCGCTCCTCGCGTGACTCGATGACACTTAGGTCGAGGAGCGGCGTCTTTCCGGCTTGCTGGCGTCGGCGCGTCCACACCAGGAAGCCTTGCAGGAGCACAACACCGATCACGATCATCGGCACCGCGGGCGACAGGCCAAAAATGTCGAAGGGCGCCCCCGGCCCCGCTACACCCAATCCCCAGCGATTGAGGTTGTTGAAGCCGAAGCTGATCAGAATGATCGCCACCGCCGCGAGGATCACGCCCACGATGTCGATCCGCACCTCCGGCCGCGCCTCGTCGGGCTTGAGCCGGAAGCTCAGGAGGAACACCACGACCGACATCACGATCAGGATCCCGAAAGCGGGCCGCCAGCCGATAAAGGTGCCGAGAATGCCGCCGATCAGGAACGCGGCGACGCCGGCGCCGGCGCGCGCCGAGCCGAGTGCGCCAAGTGCCGTGGCCTGCTGCTTGCCGTGGTAATTGTTGGCGATCAGCGCGACCAGCGAGGGGACGAGCGCCGCCCCGGCGGTCCCGGACAGCAACTGTGCGATCAGCATGATGGTCGCCGTCGGGCTGAAGGTCATCAGCACCTGCGCGATACCGAACAGCACGACCACGGCACGGAACACGCGCAAGGCGCCAAACCGCTGGTTCAGCTTCGCGCCGAGCATGACGAGGCCGGCGACGGCGAGCGAGTACATCACGATTCCGGTGGCAACCGTCGTGGGCGGCACATTGAAACTGTGGACCATGCCACCGATCGCCACCGGCAAGGAGGCGACGTTGAACGACATCAATGCCTGCCCGAGGGCGATCGCGATCATTGGAACCCAGGACTCTTGGGTCTCGATCGCTGGAAGTGCGCTTGCTCCCGCGGAAGTTGACATGGCGTTTCGCCCTCCAGTTCGGTGCGGCTGGGTCGGCGGGCCGGTGCTCGGCAGCCGTCCGCTCAAAACTCCGGCTGCGATATGAACAGATTGAGCCCAAGCGAGTCGGACAGGAATTTCGCGACAAGCTGGCCCTTGACGCTGTTGCCGGCGCTGTCGAGCGGCGGCGCGAAGGTTCCCAGGCCATCCTTGCCGGGGGAAACGGTGACAATGCCGCCGCCGATGCCGCTCTTGCCGGGAAGCCCGATATCGTAGAGCCAATCGCCCGAAGTCTCGTAGAGGCCGGCAGTCGCCATCACAGCCAGCGCATAGCGGCAGCTCGCGGCATCCACGACCCGCTTGCGCGTGATCGGGTTGACCCCGCCGTCAGCCAGCGTCGCGCCCATGACCGCGAGATCCTTGGCACTCACGTTCAGCGAGCATTGCTTGGTGTAGAGATCAGTGGCCTCCGCCGGGTCGATATAGATTCGGCTGTAACTTTGCAGCAGCCGGGAGATGCTTTGGTTTCTGAAATTGGTCTCGGAGGCTGACGCATAGACCTCGTCATTAAGAGCAAGAGTTCGGCCGGCGAAGGCCGACAGCCCGTCATGGATGAACCGCCATTTCTCATCCAGAGTCGCGCCGGGGACGAGGCTGGTCGTGGCGATCGCTCCTGAATTGACCATCGGATTGGTGCGGCCATCCGGTGTTCGCTCGATCCCCGCCAGCGAGTTGAACGGCAACCCCGTACTGTTTACGCCCAGCCTCTCCCGCGCTTGCTCCGGGCCGAGAAGCTGGCAGACCAGCGCGAACACGAATGGTTTCGATACGCTCATGATCGAGAATTCGTGCTCCGCGTCGCCGACCGCGTAGACGTTGCCGTTCGTGGCGACCACACAGATGCCGAACAGATCGCTCGGCACGCGTGCGAGCGCCGGATAGACCTCCGAGTTGCGTCCGTCCGTCGTGTTCTTGAAGCGCTCGTACGCCTCGGCGACCAGCGACCGCACCATCTCGGGCGGTGGCAGATGGCCGGTCGATACATAGGGCGCGCGGGTCTCAGCCTGTGTATTCATGAGTGCCCCCGGAACTCGTCGGGGCGCGCCCGACGATGGCCTATTCACCTGTCCTATGGGCCGACAATAGCAGCGCGTGTCACAGCGAGTAGGAGCACAGAATCCCAAGGCGATACGCCCCGTCCCAATACCGCGTTATTGGGTCGATGTGCTGTCCTCGAACTCCGTTGCGATCCGGGCGAACCTGTGGGCTTCAGGCGCCGCCTTGACCTCGTTGGCGCGGAACCCGTCGAGCCCTGGCAAGCTGGTCGCGGAGAATCGGAATCTGGTCCGCGGCGAAGCTCTTCAATTCAGGCTCCGTCCCATTCCTTGCGTACGATTCCATCTGACGCAGCGACCCGACCTGGTTGCGCACGAGGGCCGAGAAGTAGGTTCGGGCGAAAGTCGGACTATCCGGCGCAGCGGTCAAATTGTTGACAGTGGTAACTTGCTCGGGAGTCAGTGATTGGGGCAGTGCCAGCCCCATCGGCTGAGCGATGCTCGCTAGCCGATTGGAGGATTGCGTCTCGGTGGCAACGACAGATTGGGCGAAGTCACGAATGCCCTGGCGGCGCGACTTCTCGGCGGCGACCTGCGAAAGCTCTCGCGCGAACAGGCTGCTCTGCGCCGCCGACGTCGCGAAGGCGGCATCGGCCGGCGCGGCCTGCGGGGCAGGTGATGCGGCCGGAGCGCTGACCACCGGCGGCGGGCTGGCAGCCGGCGAGCAGGCGGCGACGACGAGCGGGAGGGCGTAGAGCAGCCAGCGTGTTCTTCTCATCGGTTGCGCTCGATGGGCTCCGTCGGGTTCTGTTGCCTCGGACGCTATCGAAATACTCTCCGCATGTCGATTGGTTCGGGGCGAATTGCCGGCGCGCCTTTGTCAGGAGCCCGCTCGGCGCCGCTGCGAGACCATCGCCGTCGGTGCCGACGTGGCAAGCGGAGTCGCCGGCGCATAGTTGTCGAGGAAATTACGCAGTTGCGGGGAATGGAGAATGCCAGAACGCCCGGCCTCGATCAGCCGATCCACATCATCACGCCTGAGGGTGAGCCCGGTCCGTATCGCCAGCAGCTGTTCCCTCTCCGGACTCTCCGGCAGACCGGTCAGCGAGACATGAATGAGCTCGCCGTCGACATCCTCGCATGGAATGCCGTCGATCCGCGATGCTTGCGCACAGCGCGTCTGTTTGAGGGCCACGACGAACTCCCTCAACTGCTGATCGACGGTCTGCAGCGTCTCGAAATTGAAGCGATCGATCGTAACTCCTGCGACGAGGCCGAACAGCGAAAAGATACCGCCAACCACGCGACGCTGCGCCACACTGGTATCCGCCGATCCCTGACCGTCGATGCTCAGCACCAGCACCCGCCGAACACGCTCCAGGCGAGCGGTCTTCGTTTGCGGGTTCAGTTGGGCGATGGCCTGCATCTCGGCTCCGGCGGCTCGCATCGCGAGATTGTCGGCCACGCCACCGTCGACCAGATGCACGTACTTCACGCGCTGGCTGTCGAGATAGCGTTCGGCGTTTCTGGCTTCGCTGCCAATGCGCGAACGGGGATCGTCACGCTGTGCCTCGGTCACGCGCCGCAGCCAACCCGGCTGCCGACCGCCGCAGGCGGCCGCGTGGTTGGTCAGGGTGATCGGCGAGAACAGGCCTGGAAACCCATTGGACGCCGCAACCGCGCGGGCAATCGGAAAATCATCAAGGTCGGAGCAGATGAGGTCGAACGTATCCTGGGTGAACAAGAAGGGAGTGCCGAACGCAATATCCGTCGCACCGACGGCGACCAAGGGCCGGCCGAGCTCCTTGAGATCGGCATAGCGCGCTCCGTGGAACATCTCCCGATCATAAACCCGCTCCATGAAATCGTTCGTTCCAACTGTCGGATCGATCAGCCAGGTCCAGTTCCACGGCAGCAGATAGATGCCGAAGATGTTGGCTTCGGTATCCCGGTAGAGAAAATCGTGCTCGTAGCGCCCGAACGTCGCCTGCCGGTGCAGCCCGTAATACGCGGCGGTGAAGCTGCCCCCCGATACCCCCGCGATCGCATCGACCTCGCTGAGCAGCGAGCGGGGGCCGACCACGGTCGGCACCACCAGCTCGCGCAAGCCCTTGAGCGCTCCGTAGGAAAATGACGCTGAGCGCTTGCCGCCGCCCGACATCGCCGGGCGCAATCTGCCGGGACGCGACGCCGTTGCGGAGGAGGAGTGAGCCGCGGGCGCTCGCTCGGTTCGCGTCAGAAGGACATACCCATG
>JAFKFI010000157.1 GCA_017307285.1 Alphaproteobacteria bacterium
CCGACCTGCCGCAGCGCATGGCCCGGCTGCTGGAGGCGGACCCGGAATTCGGCCTGGCGCATTGCCTCAAGGGCTACTTCGCCATGCTCGCCTTCCACGCCGGCAAGCGCGGCGCGGCCGAGGAGGCGGCGGCGGTCGCGGAGCGGCTGAGCGAGAAGGCCAGCGCGCGGGAGCGGGCGCATGTCGCGGCGCTCAAGCACTGGATCGCAGGCGACGTCGACCGCGCCATCGCGGTCTGGGACCAGATCCTGCTCGACCATCCGCGCGACGTGATCGCCTTCCGCCTCGCGCATTTCCTCAATTTCTGGGCCGGCCGCCCGGCGGCGATGCTGGCTTCGGTGGAGCAGGTGACGCCGCATTGGAGCGAGGCGGTGCCCGGCTACGTGTCGCTGCTGGCCTGCCGCTGCTTCGCGAGCGAGGAGTGCGGGCTTTATCTCCCGGCGGAAGAGGCGGGGCGGGAGGCGATCGCCCGCGACCCGGCCGATCTCTGGGCCGCGCACGGGGTCGCGCATGTCATGGAGATGCAGGGCCGCCGGGCGGAGGGGATCGCCTGGATCGGCTCGCTCGCCGAGAACTGGGACGGCGCCACCAACCTGATGCACCATCTCTGGTGGCACGCCGCGATGTTCCACATGGAGCGCCGGGAGTTCGAGGCGGTGCTCGATCTCTACGACAAGCGGTTCCGCGACCTCGCCTCGCCGCTCACCCAGGCCGCACCCGACCTCTATATCGACATGCAGAACGCCGCCTCGATGCTGTTCCGGCTGCAGCGGCACGGGGTCGACGTGGGCGACCGCTGGGTGGAGTTGGCCGACAAGGCGGAGGCGCGCGTCGGTGACACGCTATCGGGGTTCACGCTGCCGCACTGGATGATGGCGCTGGTCGCGACCGGGAGAGAGGACGCGGCTTCCCGCCTGCTGGGTGCGGCACGGCAGGCGCCGGACGAGGCGGTGCGGCGTCTGGCAGCGCCAATCTGCGAGGCGGTTCTCGCCCATTCGCGAGGCGAGCACGCGCGCGCCCTCGACGCGATGCGCCCCGTTCTCGGCGAGATGCACCGCCTCGGCGGCAGCCACGCGCAGCAGGACGTGTTCGAGCAGCTGTTCCTCGACGCGGCGGTCAAGGGGGACGCGGGAGCGGATGTGAATCTGTTGCTGGAGCGTGTCGCCGGCCGCCATCCGGTGCCGCCGCAGCGGCGCATCGGCTACGCCGCCGCGGCTGCCGGCTGGGGTTAGCGCCTCCCGATGCCAGCCGCCCGTCTCTCGATGCTGCGCGGCGGATACGGCTACGGCGTGCTGGCGGCGATCTACGGTGCGTGCGCGATCTTCTTCATCGGCGATATCAGCGTCGATCAGACGCTGGCGATCGGCGTGGTCTATATCCCGCTGGTTGCCACCTCGGTGTTCTACCGCAACCCGAGGGTGATCTGGCTGCTGGCCGGGATCGCCTCGGGGCTGGTCGGGGTCGGCTTGTTCCTGCCTGTCGTCAGCGAGAACGTGGTGACGGCGGTGGCCAATCGGACACTCTCGATCGCGGCCATCTGGATCGTCGCGACGCTGATGCGCCACGAGCGGAACGTGGCCGAGCAGCTCGCCGAGCAGACGAGGCGCGCCGAGCTCGCCGACCAGGCGAAGGGGCGTCTGCTCGCCAATGTCAGTCACGAGCTCAAGACGCCGCTCAACGCGATACTGGGGTTTTCGGAGCTGATGCTGGCTGATTGCCGGCCGGATCAGGTGCAATACCTGGAATACATCAAGGCCGGCGGTCGGCGACTGCTCGGCACGTTCGAGAACCTGATCGACCTCACGCAGCTCGACGAGCGGGTGCTGCAAGCAAGTGCCGTCGACCTCGCCCCGCTGCTGCGCGAAGCGGTGCAGGCGATGCGCGTGCCAGCCGCCGAGCAGCGGGTCTCGGTCGCTCTGACCCTGGAGCGCGAGGGGCTGCCGGCCGTGCGGGCCGATGCCTGGGCGGTGCGGCGCATCGTCGAAAACCTGCTGAGCAATGCGATCAAGTTCAGCAACCCTGGCGGCGCGGTGGAGATCGAAGTGGAACCCGCGTGCGACCTGGTTGCGATCAATGTCCGCGACGAGGGGCGCGGCATTGCGCCCGACGTGCTGCTTCGCCTTGGCGAGCCGTTCTTCCAGGGCGAGACCGGTGGTTCGCGGCATTTCGAGGGCATGGGCACCGGGCTCGCGCTCAGCCTGCGGCTTGCCACGGCGATGCATGGCAGGCTGGTGTTCGACAGCCACAGAGGCGGGGGGACCCGCGCGCGGCTGGTGTTGCCGATCGCCGGGACGACCGAAAACGGGATGTTGCCGCTCGACGGAACGGTTCTCGGCGAGCTCAGGCGCTCGCCCGATCCCGGCGCAAGCTAACCTCGAGCGTGGAGGTTTCAGTCCGATGATCTCACGGATCGGAATAGCGGCTCTGGCGATTTTCCTGCCCGTATTGGCGAGCGCGGCGCCGCGGCTCACCGGCGATGCGGCGTATGGTGATTGGACGACCGACGCGCCGGGTGTCGCGCGCCTGATCCGGCCGGCCGATCTGCCGCGGCCCCGCGCCACGCCGTCGGCCTCCGACGGCCCGTCAGTGGCGAGCCGGCCCGATCACATTTTGCCGCGCGTACCGGCGGGGTTCCGCGTGGAGCTGGTCGCCTCGGGCCTGGAGACCCCGCGCACCCTGCGGCGGGCGCCCAACGGCGACATGTTCCTGGCCGAGAGCGGGGCAGGGAGGGTGCTGATCCTGCGCCCCGGCGAGGAGCCGGCGGTGTTCGCCGATGATCTGTCGCTGCCGTTCGGCATCGGCTTCTGGCCGACTGGCCCCGATCCGCGCTTCGTCTACGTAGCAGAGACCGGCCGCGTGGTGCGCTTTCCTTATCGCAGCGGTGAGCTCAAGGCCGGTGGCCGGGCGGAGACGGTGGTGCCGCATTTGCCGGAGGGTGGGCATTGGACGCGTGACCTGACGTTCTCCCCGGACGGGCGGCGGATGTTCGTCTCGGTCGGCTCGGCCTCCAATGTCGGCAGCGAGATGTCGCGCAATCCGCCGACGGGCTTCGCGCAATCGCACCCGCCCGGCGCGGCCTGGGGTGACGAGCAGAACCGGGCGGACGTGCTGGTCGCGGACCCGGACGGCGGCAACCTCAAGGTGTTCGCCACCGGCTTGCGCAACTGCTCGGCGGAGGCGATCGAACCCCGCACCGGCGCGCTGTGGTGCGCCGTCAACGAGCGCGACGGGCTCGGCGACAATCTGCCGCCCGACTACGCGACCGAGGTGCGAGAGGGTGCCTTTTACGGCTGGCCGTGGTTCTACATCGGCGACAACGAAGACCCTCGCCTGCCAGGCCGCCGCCCCGATCTCGCCGGCCGGGTGAGGATACCGGACGTGCTGATCCAGCCGCACTCGGCGCCGCTCGGGATCACCTTCTACGACGGTGCCCAGTTCCCGCCCGAATATCGTGGGGACGCCTTCGTGGCACTGCACGGTTCCTGGAATCGCGGGCGACGGACCGGCTACAAGGTGGTGCGCCTGCGCTTCCGCGACGGCCGCGCGACCGGGGAGTACGAGGATTTCCTGACCGGCTTCGTGATCTCCGACCGGTCGGTCTGGGGCCGGCCGGTCGGCGTCGCCGTGGACAAGGATGGCGCCTTGCTGGTCAGCGAGGATGGCAACGGTACTGTCTGGCGGGTGAGCCACATCCAATGACGACGGGTGCGCGGACCGCAACCCTTGCAACCCCGCGCGCGGCGACCCGTTTGATTGAAAGAGTGGCGGCGTTTCTATCCGATTTGTAAGCTGATCGACCACGCGTTTGCGAGTACCACCGCGCGCCGCGCGGCAGGCGAGGGCTCCGGCGCCTCCCGTGCTTCACCCAAGTCGGCGAAGTCGCGGCTGATGAAATCGCGTCGAGTTTTGGTGCGGTCCATCAACGGACCTGATAGAACCCACGGTTGATTGCACGGCGGA
This sequence comes from Alphaproteobacteria bacterium, assembly GCA_017307285.1. GTDB lineage: Bacteria > Pseudomonadota > Alphaproteobacteria > Acetobacterales > Acetobacteraceae > JAFKFI01. Next base: position 3,961 of record JAFKFI010000157.1, read on the forward strand.
GCTTGCGATGCTGATTTGCCAGGTCACTGACCTGCATGTGTGCCCTCCCGGGCACCTCGCCTATGGGGCGATCGACACCAACGCTATGACCGAGCGGGCGCTGGCCGCCATCGCCGCGCTCGATCCCGCACCCCAGGCGGTGCTCATCACCGGCGATCTGGTGGAGGGTGGGCTCGATGCCGAATACGCCCTGCTGCTCTCGCTGATCCGCCGCTATCTCGCCGTCCCGGTCTATGTCATCCCCGGCAATCACGACGCCCGCGAACCGCTGCGCCGCGTGCTGGGCAGCCTGCCGGGCCTGGGCGACGGGCATGGGTTTGTCCAATACGTGGTCGAGGACTTGCCGGTCCGGCTGATCATGCTCGACACGCTCACGCCCGGACACAATTACGGCGAGCTGTGCGCCGAGCGGCTGGACTTCCTCGAGCGCAGCCTCGCCGCGGCGCCGGACCGGCCCACCATGATTGCCATGCACCATCCCCCGTTCCGCAGCGGGATCGGGTTCATGGACCGGGACGCCCTGCGCGATGCCAACGCCTTCGCCGAGGTTCTTGGCAGGCACCGGCAGGTGGAGCGGATCATCTGCGGCCATGTGCATCGCGCCGTGACCGCGTGCGTGGCGAAGGTGCCCGCGCTGATCGCGCCATCGGCCTGCCACCATATGGCGCTCGCCCTGGCGCCGGGCGCGCCGGGCGCGTTCGTGCTGGACCCGCCCGCCTTCGCGGTGCATCGCTGGAGCGAGGCGGACGGCATCGTCTCCCACATCGCCTATGTCGGCCCATGCCCTGGGCCATTCCCCTTCACCGGGTGAACCGCGCGGCTTATGTCGCGCTTCTCCTGCGAGCCGATGAGGGAATCGACGATGGCCGACATCGAACAGCGCATCCGCGAACGCGCCCACCAGATCTGGGAGGAGGAAGGCCGGCCGCACGGCCGCGAGCAGGAACACTGGGACCGCGCGCGCTTCCTGGTCGGCCTGGAGGACAATGCCGACGCGGGCCTCGAGCCGAACCCGATGGTTGAGGACCGCGAGAAGGGCTGGAACACTCCGCCGCCGCCCGAGCCCGTCGAGCCGATCGAGGCGCTGGAAAACCAGGGCGAGTTCCCCGACCGCTTCGCCGATCAGGGCGAGAAGACGCCGGGGCCGGTGCGCAAGCCGGCCAGAGCGGCGGCACCAGCCAAGCCCAAGCCGGCGCCTGCCAAGCCCGCGCCGACTAAGCCGAGGCGCGGCAAGAAGTAGCCGATCAGGAGCTCTGGGCGCGCGCGATCTCCTCCTCGACATCGCGCAGGCTGTCCTTGCCGAAGAAGATCTCGTCGCCGACAAAGAAGGTCGGCGAGCCGAAGGTGCCGCGTGCCACCGAGGCCTCGGTGTTGCGCACCAGCTCCTGCTTGACCTCCGGCTCCTGGGCGCGGGCGAGCAGGCGGGCACCGTCGAGGCCGGACTGGTCGAGCGCGGCGCGGATCACCTCGGGCTCGTCCATCTTCTTGGGCTCCTCCCACATGTGGTGGAACACCGCCTCGACATAGCGGGGGAACACACCCTCGGCTTGGGCGGCGACCGCACAGCGCATGATCTGCAGGGTATTGACCGGGAAGAACGGGTTGCGCTGGAAGCGCGCGATGCCGTGCCGGCGAATGAAGCGCCGGGTCTCGACGCGCTGGTAGGCCAGCTTGTTCGGGATGTCCTTGAACGCCACCATCGGCGAGGCGTTGTTGGTCAGCTTGAACACCCCGCCGAGCAGCACCGGCACATAGACGAATCGCACGCCGGCGCGAGCTTCGATCGCTGGCAGCACGCAATGGGCGAGATAGGCGTTCGGGCTTCCGAAATCGAAATGGAATTCCGGTGCGGGCATCTCACCAGGCCTCCCGATAGGGTCGCAGGTCGAGCTCGTGCGTCCAGGCATCGCGCGGCTGCTGGTGCAGCTGCCAGTAGGTCTCGGCGATGGAGGCGGGACGCATGAGTTCGTCTGGCTCCGGCTCGCCGGTGGTGCCGCCGCGCGCCCGCCGGCGCTCGCGCACCCAGGCCGTGTCGACCCCGGAATCGATCACCAGATGGGCGACGTGGATGTTCTGCGGCCCGAGCTCGCGAGCCATGCTCTGTGCCACCGCGCGCAGCCCGGCCTTGGCGCTGGCGAAGGCCGCGTAGCCGGGTCCGCCCCGCATGCTGGCGGTCGCGCCGGTGAAGAAGATCGAGCCGCGGCCGCGCGGGACCATGCGGGAGGCGGCCTCGCGGCCGGTGAGGAAGCCGGCGTAGCAGGCCATTTCCCACACTTTGCGGAACACCCGCTCGGTGGTTTCCAGCAGGGGAAAATTGACGTTGGCGCCGACGTTGAAGATGCAAACTTCGAGCGGCGCCGTCGCGTCCGCCTCGCGCATGAACGCCGCGACGGCGTCCTCCTTGCGGGCGTCGAGCGTGCGCGGATGGCAGACGCCCCCGGCGGCGGCGATCTCCTCGGCGAGCGGCGCCAGCTTGTCGCCGTTCCGCCTTCCGGCGAACACGGCGTAGCCGCCGGCGGCAAATCGGCGCGCGATCGCCGCCCCGATGAAATCGCCGGCCCCCACGACGGCCACCGATGCGCTGGGTTCAATCATGCGCCGGGCTCCTCAGTGCACGTGGGAGAAGCTAGCGTTTTGCTAGAGACAGGTCCAGCCGACCCCCGTGCCAGTCCTGCCTATTTCGGCTGAACCCGTTGATTGCCGCCCGACGAGCCCGGCGGGGGGATGATCGGAGTAGGAAAAGCCTGCGGGTTCGGCGTGCCCTTGGTGATGCCCGGATCGACCGCGGCCGGCGGCCGGATCACGCCTTTTTCCAGCGCTCCGGTGCCGCCGGGGGCCGGCACGGTGGGACCGGTCTGGTCGCTCTTCGGCGGCAAGGGATGCGCCGGCGTGGTGGTCTGGGCATGCGCGGCGCTGATCGCGGCGAGGCCGAGTGCGGCCGTCAGGGCGAGCCACGCCAGCCACTCTCCCGGCGACCGCTGCCCGCGTGCCAGTGCGATGCTCCGTGCCCGGCGTCTCATGCTTCTCCGGCCTCCAGCAGGTGGATGGAGAACAGATCGTCGGGGTCGGTCCACAGTTGCATCCCGCGCCAGCCGGCGGCCTCGGCAATGGCGAGGAACCGTTGTGCCGTATGCTTGTAGCTGTTCTCGGTGTGGATGGTCTCGCCCTCGGCGAACGGGATGGCACGTCCGCCGAGATGCACGGTCTGCGCCCGGCGGCTGACCAGGTGCATCTCGATCCGGCTCTCCTGATCGTTCCACACGGTCCGATGAGAGAACCCGTCGAGGTCGAAATCGGCGCCGGCCTCGCGGTTCAACCGGACCAGGACGTTGCGGTTGAAGGCAGCGGTGATGCCTTGGGCATCGTCGTAGGCGGGAAGCAGCACGCTCGGGCTCTTCCGCAGGTCGGCGCCGAGCAGGAACAGCGCGCCGGCCCCGAGGGTCTGGCGCACCTGGCGCAGAAAGCGGATGGCGGTTGGCGGCTCGAGATTGCCGATCGTGGAGCCGGGGAAGAAGCCCAGCCGGGGCATCCCGTCCACCGAGGCCGGGAGGCGGAACGGGGCGAGGAAATCGGCCGACACCGGGTGTACCGCAAGGCCGGGAAAGCGCCGGCCGAGGCGGGCGGCTCCCTCCTTTAGCTCCGCCTCCGCCACATCGATCGGCACGTAGGCCGCCGGCCGGCGCAGGGCGGAGAGCAGGATCGCCGCCTTGGTCTCGCTGCCCGCGCCATATTCGACGATCGCCGCTCGCTCGGGGACCAGCGGCCGGACCAATGGGCCGATCCGTTCCAGGAGGGCGAGTTCGGTGCGGGTGAGATAGTATTCCGGCAACTCGGTGATGCGTGCGAAGAGGCGGCAGCCCTCGGCGTCGTAGAACAATTTCGCCGGCAGCGTCTTGCGCGGAGCGAGCAGGCCAGCCAGGGCATCGGCCACGACATCCCCGCGCAAGGCGGTACTGCCATCAGGCATGTCTCTCTCCGTGGTACATCGTCGAGGTTTATCTAGGCGGGTAGGGTGCGAGGCCTCGTCGCCTCGTTCAGCGATCCTGGGCGAGCCGCAAGCCGGTGAACTGCCAGCGTCGGTCAGGATGGAAGAAGTTCCGATAGGTGGGACGGGCATGGCCCGGCGGCGTCACGCAGGAGCCACCGCGCAGGACCATCTGATTGACCATGAACTTGCCGTTGTATTCGCCGATGGCCCCTGGGGGCGGACGGAAGCCGGGATAGGGCGTGTAGGGGCTGGCAGTCCATTGCCAGACATGGGTGTCGCGTTCATGGAGCCGCGGGTCGGCGCCCGCGGCCTCCCACTCCGCCTCGGTCGGCAGGCGCGCGCCGGCCCAGCGGGCGAAGGCGTCGGCTTCGTACCAGCTCACATGGCGCACCGGCTCATCTGGATCGAGCGCCAGAAGCCCGGCCGGCGTCATCTGCCGCCAGCCCTGCCGCTCGTCCTCGCGCCAGTAGAGCGGCGCGGTCCAGCCTTCGGATTGCACCACCGCCCAGCCGTCCGACATCCACAAGGTCGGCGTGCGGTAGCCGCCGTCCTGCATGAAGGCGAGGAACTCGCCGTTGCGCACCAGCCGGTCGGCGAGGCGATAGGGTGGCAACAGCGTCTCGTGGCGCGGCGTCTCGTTGTCGAACGCGAAGCCTGGTCCGCCGTGGCCGATCTCGACGATGCCGCCGGCGCAATCGATCATGCGGGTGGGACCGGCCGCGCCCGGCGGTTCGCGCCAGCCCGGCATCATCGCCGGCGCCAGCGGGTTCTGCGCGAAGGCGTGCAGCATGTCGGTTGCCAGCAGCTCCTGATGCTGTTGCTCGTGCTGCAGGCCGAGCGCGACCAGGCTTCGCACCTGCGGCGTCGTCTCCGGTAGTAGGCGGGTCATCGCCCGATCGGCATGCGCCCGATAGGCGCCCACCTCGGCGACGCCGGGGCGGGTGAGCAGGCCGCGGCTCGGCCTGGGATGCCGGGCGCCGACCGTCTCGTAGTACGAGTTGAACAGGTAGCGGAACGCCGGGTCGAACGGCTCGTAGCCCGGCAGCTGCGGGAGGAGCACGAACTCCTCGAAGAACCAGGTGGTGTGCGCGCGGTGCCATTTGGCCGGGCTGGCATCCGGCATGGACTGCACGCACTGGTCCTCGTCGGTCAGTGCCGCCGCGAGGTGTTCGGTATGGTCTCGGATCGCGCGGTATCGGGCCGGCAGGGGTGTTTCCTCGCCCTCGGGTGGGGCCAGTTCTGCCCCGGCGATCTGGTCCATCCGCATGGGGTCTCCGCTTGCGTGGGGTTCACAACGATGGCCCGGCGAGAGGGTTCCGCGCATCCAGCGGTGCCGCACGTTCGCTGTTTACCCCGGATTAAGCGCCACGCCCATAGCTTGAGGGGACCAGCCGCCGAATAAGGACGAGCTTTCATGGCCGAGCTGATCCCGTGGATATCCCCGCTGCTCGCCGCCTGGGCGGTCACGGCGAGCGCGATCGGCGTCAACCGGGCCGACGCGTGGCGAGCGCGTGCCCGGCCGGAGGCGGATCCCGACGAAATCTTCGAGCTTGGGCGGTCGGCATTCGCCGCCGAGCCCATCGACATAGCAGCGGCGCTGCAGGCGGTATTCCAGGACGTCGCGCGAGACGCCGCGCGGCACCGATCGCGCATCCGGGTCGCCGTCGCACCCGACCTGCTGGTCTGCGCCGATCGGCGCGCGCTGCGCCACGGGCTGGCCGAGCTGGTCCGGATGTCGCTCCGGCTCTCTCCCTGCGCCGCTGTCCTTGTCACGGCCCGGCGCCACGGCGGCCGCATCGAGGTATCCTGCCTTGCCGACGGGCCGCCGGAAATCGGCATGGACCTGCGCGGGGCACTGCGCGACGCCGTGACAGTCTTCGCCTTGCACGGCGCCACGATGGAGGTCGACCCGCGCCTCGACGGCGCTGTCATGCGTGTCCGGCTCCCGGAATACGCCGAGCGCGCACCCACCCCAACCGCCGCCGCGCCCGCGCTTCGCCCGGCCCGCCTGACGGCAGACTAGGCGCAGCGCGTAGGGCGGAAAAGCGAAGCGCATTCCGCCGAACGAATGCACACGTGGCGGAATGCGCGGCGCTTTTCCGTTGGGGTGGACGGCCCCGCGGCATCTGGTGCCAAGGTTCGGGGGCCGTAACCTCGAACCAAGGAGCCGTCCGTGAACGAGATTAAGCGCATTGCCATCGACACGTCCAAGTCGGTGTTCACCTT
>JAFKFI010000158.1 GCA_017307285.1 Alphaproteobacteria bacterium
GGGAGGGGGCTTTCTTCTCCCTCTCCCCTTGCGGGAGAGGGCCGGGGTGAGGGGTCAGCCGCAGCCCCTACTTCCGTGCGTCGAGCGGCGCCCGCACCTTGGGCGGCGACATCGGCAGGTGCTCCATGCGGATGCCGATAGCCCCCCGGATGGCGTTCGCGACAGCAGCCATCGGCGGCACGATCGGCACCTCGCCCACGCCCTTGGCGCCGAACGGATGGCGGGGGTTCGGCACCTCCACCATCACCGTGTCGATCATCGGCAGGTCGGAGGCGACAGGCACGCGGTAGTCGAGGAAGCCCGCGTTATCCATCTTGCCGTTCTTGTCGTAGATATACTCCTCGTTCAGCGCCCAGCCGATGCCCTGCACGGCGCCGCCCTGGATCTGTCCCTCGACATAGCTCGGATGGATGGCGCGCCCGACGTCCTGGATCGCGGTGTAGCGCAGCACCGTGACCTTGCCGGTCTCGGGATCGACTTCCACGTCGCAGATATGGGTGCCGAAGCCAGGCCCGGCGCCCTGCGCGTTGACGCCCTGCTCGGCGCCGATCGGCCCGCCGGTGCGGCCCGCCTTCATGGCGATCTCGGGCAGGGTCAGCGGATCGAACCCGCCGGCATTGGCGCCGGCCGGGTAGGCGGCACCGTCTTTCCACTCCACCGCCTCGACGGGGATGTCCCAGATCAGCGCGGCGCGCTGCTTGAGGATTTCCACCACCTTCTCGGCGGCCTGCGTCACCGCCATGCCGGTCGCGAAGGTGACGCGCGAGCCGCCGGTGAGATGGGTGAAGCCGATCGAGGCGGTGTCGGCGACGATCGGGCGGCATTTCTCCACCGGAATGCCCAGCACCTCGGCCGCCATCATCGCCATGCCGGCCCGTGAGCCGCCGATATCGGGGTTGCCCGACATCACGACCGCAGTGCCGTCTTCGGCGATATGCACGGCACCCGAGGACTCGCCGCCGATATTGAACCAGAAGCCCGAGGCGACGCCGCGCCCCTGGTTCGGTCCGAGCGGGATCGAGTAGTGCGGGTGCTTCTTCGCCTCCTCCAAGGTCTCGACGAAGCCGATGTCCTTGAAGGTCGGGCCGTAGGCCGCCTTGGTGCCGTCCTTGGCGGCGTTCTTCAGGCGCAGCTCGACCGGGTCCATGCCCAGCTTGCGCGCGAGATCGTCCATCGCGCTTTCGACGCCGAAGCAGGAGATCGGCGCGCCCGGCGCGCGATAGGCGGCGACCTTCGGACGGTTCGATACCACGTCATAGCCGGTCACGCTGACATTCTTGATGTCATACACCGCGAACGCCGTCATGCAGCCGGGCTGCACCGGCGAGCCGGCGAAGGCGCCCGCCTGATACTTCAGCGTCGCCTGCGCCGCCGTGATGGTGCCGTCCTTGCGGGCGCCGATCTTGACCTCGACGGTGCCGCCCGAGGTCGGGCCGGTGGCGCGGAACACTTCCTCCCGCGTCATCATCATCTTCACCGGCCGGCCGGCCTTCTTCGACAGCGCGAGCGCCAGCGGCTCCAGATACACCAGCGTCTTGCCGCCGAACCCGCCGCCGATTTCCGCCACCATTACGCGGATGTTGGACAGCTCGATGCCGAGCAGCTTGGCGCAGTAGGAGCGCACCATGAATTGGCCCTGGCTCGAGCTCCACACCAGGCATTGCTGGTCAGCACCGTAGCTCACCACGGTGGCGTGCGGCTCGATATAGGCCTGATGCACCGGCTGGGTCGTATAGCGGCCCTCGACCACCACCTCGGCGTCGCGGAAGCCGGCCTCGATGTCGCCGAGGCCGAAATGCACGCGCTTGGCGACGTTGGACGGATTGCTCGGCTTCGGCTGGACGCCCTGGGTGTACATGTCGTCATGCAGCAGCGGTGCGTCCGGCTTCATCGCGTCTTCCACGTCGATGACGAACGGCAGCACCTCGTAGGTGACTTCAATAAGCTCGAGCGCTGCGTCGCAGATCGATTCGGTGGTGGCGGCGACGGCGGCGACGGCGTGGCCCTCGTACAGCGCCTTGCCGCGTGCCATGCAGTTGCGCGACAGGTCGCGGAAGTTCATCGGCCCTTCGCCGACGAACGCCTCCTCCGAGGCAATGTTGGGGAAGTCCTCGGCGGTGATGACCGCCTTCACGCCGGGCAGCTTGCTCGCCTTGCTGGTGTCGATCGAAACGATCCGCGCATGCGCGTGCGGGCTGCGCTTCACCTTGCCCCAGATCATTCCGGGCATCACCATGTCGGCGCCGAACGTGGCGCGGCCCGTCACCTTGTCCACGCCATCCGGGCGGATCGGGCGGGTGCCGACGACGCGGAGGTCGGCCTTGTTGCCTACATACGTCATGCTACGGTCTCTCCTCGCATTTCGGCGGCGGCGTCGAGCACCGCACGGATCACCTTGTCGTAGCCGGTGCAGCGGCACAGATTGCCGGCCAGCCAGTAGCGTGCCTCGGTCTCGGTCGGGTTGGTGTTGCGGTCGAGCAACGCCTTGGCGGCGACGATCAGCCCCGGCGTGCAGAAGCCGCACTGCAACGCGGCGTGCTGCAGGAACTGGCGCTGCACGGGATGCAGCTCGTCGCCCTTCGCCACACCCTCGATCGTCGTGACCTCGTGGCCCGTCGATTCGACGGCCAGCATCAGGCAGGAGCACATCAGCCGCCCGTCGACGATGACGCTGCACGCGCCGCAATCGCCCGAGGCGCAGCCTTCCTTGCTGCCGGTGAGGTTCAGCTCGTTGCGCAGCACGTCGAGCAGCGTCTGATGCGGCTCGCAGAGGAACTCCGCGGGCTCGCCATTGATCGTCGTGGTTACGTGGATCTTGCTCATCAATGTCCCCCCGCGCTCTTGCCGCCGCTGGCGCGATTGAATGCGATGGCGGCCGTGCGGCGCGCGAGCACGCCGGCCACCTTGGTGCGATAGTCGATGGTTCCGCGCTTGTCGTCGATTGGGTTGCAGGCGCGCCGCGCGGCGGCGTCCAGCATCTCCAGGGTCGCGTCGTCGAGTTTGTGGCCGACCAGCGCCGCCGCCGCTTCCGGCACCAGTACCGGCGTCGGCGCCACCGCGCCGAGCACCACGCGCGCTGCCGTGCACACGCCGTTTGCGTCGAGCGTGACGCAAACGCCGCAGCCGACCACGGCGATGTCCATTTCCGTGCGCGGGATGAAGCGGAGATAGGCGTCGCCCGAGCGCGGCTCGCGCTTCGGCAGGCGGAACTCGACGATGAACTCGTCGCGCGCCAGCGAGGTGCGGCCCGGGCCGGTCACGATGTCCTCGACCTTCGCCTGCCGCGTGCCGTCGCTGCCGGCGATCAGGCAGGTCGCACCCGCGGCGATCATCGCGGGCACGCTGTCGGCGGCCGGCGACGCGTTGCAGAGATTGCCCGCGAGCGAGGCACGGCCCTGAACCTGCTTCGAGCCGATCAGGTTGGCCGCCTCGACCACGCCGGGCCAGGTCTGCTTCAGCGTCGGGTGCTCGAACAGCGCCATGCCGGGCGTCGCGGCACCGATGACAAAACCGCCGTTCTCCTCGCGGATGCCGATGATGCCGGGGATCTTCTTGGTATCGACGATGAGCTCGGGCCGGGTGCGGCCGGAGCGTAGCTGGACCAGCAGGTCGGTGCCGCCGGACAGGACCTTGGCGAGGCCGGACGCGCCGGCCAGGAGCCGGACGGCCTCCTGCACCGTAGCGGGCGCCACGTAGTTGAGGCTGGGCATGATCACTCCCTGGATAGCGTGCTTTGGCTTCCCACGTTAGGGCACTCTCGCGTCACGGTCGAGTAGCCCAACGAACCGGCGAGTTTCGCCCGCTGGACCGGGCGCTTGCAAAGGCCGGCCGGATCGGGTCCGATCGCATTCTACCGCTCAGTAGATCAGCCGGGGAGGCTCGCTCATGCGTTTGATGTGGTTCCATCTGATGCCGTACACCGAGCTGCCGGAGGACTTCCGGGAGAAGAACCCGTCGGTGTGGGTGGACATCCATTCCTCGCTGTTCGATCCCAAGCGCGCTCACCTGATGTACAACGATTTCATGGACGAGCTGGAGTTCGCCGCCGATTGCGGGTTCGACGCGATCTGCGTCAACGAGCACCACTCGAACGGCTACGGGCTGATGCCCTCGCCCAACCTGATCGCCTCCTCGCTGGCGCGGCGCACGACCAACACGGCGATCTGCGTCATGGGTAACTCCATCGCTCTCTACAACCCTCCGACACGCGTGGCTGAAGAATTCGCCATGATCGACTGCATCTCGGGCGGCCGGCTGATCGCCGGTTTCCCGGTCGGCACGCCGATGGACGATTGCTACTGCTACGGCCAGAACCCGTCGATGCTGCGCGAGCGCTACCACGAGGCGCACGACCTCATCGTGCGCGCGTGGACCGACAAGGACACCTTCGCGTTCAACGGCCGCTACAACCAGCAGCGCTACGTCAACATCTGGCCGCGCCCAGTGCAGCGGCCGCACCCGCCGATCTGGGTGCCGGGCGGCGGCTCGGTCGAGACGTGGCAATGGTGCGCCGCGATGGACTACGTGTACTGTTACCTGTCCTATTTCGGATACAAGGACGGCAAGGCCACCATGCAGGGCTTCTGGGACGAGATGGCCCGGCTCGGCAAAGACAGAAACCCGAACCGCGCCGGCTTCCTGCAATTCGTCGGCGTCGCCGAGACCCGCGAGAAGGCGTACGAACTCTACAAGCCGGCCGCCGAGTATTTCTATGGCCGCTGCCTGCACACCGACCCGCGCTGGGCGACCCCGCCCGGCTACGTCACGGAGGCGACACAGCGCGCCGGCATCGTGAGCCAGGTCGGCCGCGCCGCCTCCGACAGCGCGCGGGCCAAGGCGCGGGCGACGCAGATGGAAGAAATCATCGAGCGTGGCTACGTCATCATCGGCTCGCCCGAGGAGGTCGTCGAGCAGCTCACCGAGGTCGCGACCGAGCTCAATGTCGGCCACCTCATGCTGCTGCTGCAATTCGGCAACATGGGCAAGGAGCTCGCCAAGTACAACACCAAGCTGTTCGCCGAAAAGGTGATGCCGACGCTGCAGCCGCTGTTCACCGAGTGGGAAGACCGCTGGTGGCCGCAGCCGATGGAGCACGCTCAGCGCGCCGAGGTGCCGGCGTTCACGCCGGGGCTGGCGGCGGAATAACCCCCCAAGGCTTAGCTTCTCCCTCTCCCCTTGTGGGAGAGGGCCGGGGTGAGGGGTCAAAGGAGAGCCCGCATGGAAGACAACGCCATCGCCACCCTCCGCGACATGCTCGACCGCTCGCGCCGCGTCGTGGTGTTCACCGGGGCCGGGATCAGCACCGAGTCCGGCATCCCCGACTTTCGCAGCCCCGGCGGCCTGTGGACCAAGATGGCGCCGATCGACTTTCAGGACTTCATGGCCTCCAAGGAAATGCGCCGCGAATCCTGGCGGCGGAAGTTCGCGATGGACCCGACCATGCGCGCCGCCGAGCCCAACCGCGGCCATCGCGCCGTCGCTAATCTCGTGCGCCGAGGAAAGGTTTCCGCCGTCATCACCCAGAACATCGACGGGCTGCACCAGGCCTCAGGCATCCCGGACCGGCAAGTGATCGAGCTGCACGGCAACTCCACCTACGCGCATTGCCTCGATTGCGGCCAGCGCTACGAGATCGACGACATTCGCGCCGCCTTCGAGCAGGATGAGGAGCCGCCGGTCTGCGCCGCCTGCGAGGGCTACGTGAAGACTGCGACCATCTCCTTCGGCCAAGCGATGCCGGAAGCGGCGATGCAGCGCGCTCATATCGAGACGATGGCGGCCGATCTGTTCATCAGCATCGGTTCCTCGCTCGTCGTCTATCCCGCCGCCGGCTTCCCCGAGGTCGCCAAGCGCAACGGGGCGCAACTCGTCATCCTCAACCGGGAGCCGACCGGGCTCGACTACTTGGCCGACCTGGTGCTGAACCGCGAGATCGGCGACACGCTCGGCGCGGCGGTCGGCGTCAACTGACAACACCATACGGGGGAACATCATGCCGAAGCTCGACCGGAACGGCGTCAAGATCCATTACGAGGAACACGGGCAGGGCGCGCCGGTCCTGCTGAGCCACGGCTACAGCGCGACGAGCCGGATGTGGGACGATCAGGTTGCCGCGCTCAAGGACCGCTATCGCGTCATCACCTGGGACATGCGCGGTCACGGCCAGTCCGATTATCCGAGCGATCAGTCGCAGTACTCCGAGAAAGCCACGGTCGATGACATGGCGGCGATCCTGCGTGCGTTGGGGATCGAGCGCGCGGTGATCGGCGGCTTGTCGCTCGGCGGCGTGATGTCGCTCGGATTCCACGTCGCATATCCCGCGATGACGCGCGCGCTGATGCTGTTCGACACCGGGCCGGGCTTTCGCAACGACGCGGCGCGCCAGGCCTGGAACGAGCAATCCCTGCGCCGCGCCGAACAGCTGGAGCAGCGGGGGCTCGCGGCCCTCAACCGCAGCGACGAGGTGCGGCTCGGCGAACATCGCTCGGCCGACGGGCTCGCGCGGGCGGCGCGCGGCATGTTGACGCAGGTGGACGATCACCTCATCCGTTCGCTGCCCGGGATCAAGGTGCCGACCCTGGTTCTCGTCGGCTCGGAGGACACCAACTTTCTCGCCGCGACCGACTATATGGCGGCGAAGATCGCCAACGCGACCAAGGTGGTGATCCCCGATGCCGGACACGCGGCCAACCTGCATCAGCCGGAGGCGTTCAACCGCGCGGTGACGGAATTTCTTGCGGGGCTGCCTGCCGCCTAGCTCACGAGCGGCTCGCCGGTTTTCGTTTTGACACCATTGTAAGTCGGTCTATGGTGCCGACCGCGCGCCTGGGCGCGGCCGGAGGAACCAGTGAGCAGGATGCGCGATCCCGGTTGGGCGCTCCGCCGAGGAAGTCCGCGGTTCATCGAACGCGGACATCGTTGGGCTGAGCCGCGTCCCTTGCTCGCCGCCGCTCGCGCTTCAGAAACCTGCCCCGCCTGCAACGCCACGACGCCGCCCAACGCGCGGTTCTGCCCGCAATGCGGATCGGGCCTGCGCGCCGTCGAAGGCACGACCGTGCAGGCCACCGCCGAGCGCCGGCAACTCACGGTGGTGTTTTGTGATCTGATCGGGTCGAGCGAACTCTCGCGGCGGCTCGATCCGGAGGATCTCGCCGGGCTGATCGGACGCTTCCATCTTTGTGTGGCGGAGACGATGGGTCGGTATGGCGGCTTCTTCGCCCGCCCGATGGGTGACGGTGCCCTGGTCTTTTTCGGCTTCCCACAGGCACATGAGGACGATGCCGAACGCGCCGTTCGAGCCAGCCTCGCCACGGTGGAGGCGGCGGGCGCGATAGAGGGTCCGGATGGCCGTGCCCTGCAAGTCAAGATCGGCATTGCAACCGGCGTCACCATCGTCGGCGATCTCGTGAATGCCGGCAGCGATCGCGGCTTGGACGTGAGCGGAGAGGCGCCCAATCTCGCGCATCGACTGCAGACGCTTGCTGAACCAGGCACCGTGCTGGTCTCCGACAATCTGCGGCGGATGCTCGGTCCGCTGTTCGTCTATCGCGACCTCGGCCGGCACGCCCTGAAGGGGTGGGAGGCGCCGGTCGCGATCGCGCAGGTATTGCGTCCCGCCGCCAATCCGAGCCGCTTCGACGCGCGGACGAACCGGCAGCTCATGCCGCTCCTCGGCCGGGGCGCCGAGATTTCTCGGCTCATGGCCTCCTGGCGGGCGGCGCGGCAAGGGGTCGGGCGGGTGGTGCTCATCACCGGTGAGCCGGGGATCGGCAAGTCGCGGTTGACTGCCGAGTTGGTGGCCGGAACCATATTCGATGCCCACGCCCGGCTGCGCTGGTTCTGCTTCGCGCATCAGCAAGGGGTCGCGCTGTATCCTTTCATCCAGCACGTCGAGCACGCCGCCGGGCTGATGCCCGAGGATCCGCCGGAGCTGCGACGGACGAAGCTCGATACCGTTCTGCGCGACGCGCCGGAGGACGAGTTCACGTTGATCGCGAACCTTCTGACGGTGCCGTTCGACCGTCGCTCGTCGGTCATGCAGTCCTCGCTCCAGCGCCGCCGCGACCGGACGCAGGATGCGCTGCTCAACTGGCTCACCCGTTTCTGCGGGCGACGGCCCGTGCTTGGGATTCTGGAGGACGCGCATTGGGCCGATCCGAGCACGGTCGAGGTGCTCGACCTACTCGTCTCGCGGGTGGCGTCCTTGCCGTTGTTGTTGCTCGTGACGGCGCGGCCCGAATTCAGGCCCGACTGGATCGGCCGCGACGGCGTCGAGGAGATCGTGCTTTCACCGTTGGGCCCGAGCGATGGGGCCGAGTTGGTGCGTAGCATGGCCGGGCGCGCCACGCTCGCCGAGGATGTCGTGACCGCGATCGTCGCGCGCTCCGACGGCGTTCCGCTGTTCCTCGAGGAGGTGACGAAAGCGGTACTCGAGACGGACGATCGCATCCCCGATGCGTCGATGCGTGGCGGGCCGGCAGCGGTTCCGGCCTCGATCCATGCCTCTCTCCTGGCGCGGCTGGATCGTCTCGGCAGCAGCCGCGGCATCGCCGAAGCGGCGGCGACCATCGGGCGCGAATTCAGCACGGTACTACTGGAGCACACGCTGGACCGAGACGACGCCGATTTGCACGACGCGATACAGCACCTCGTCGATGCCGGGCTCGTGCTGCCCTGCGGCGCACCCGGCTCCGGCCGGTTCCGCTTCAAGCACGCACTGATCCAAGACACTGCGTACGGGCTCATGCTGCGCGATCGGCGCCGCTTGCTGCACGAGCGGATCGCCTTCGCACTGGAAAGCGCGTTGCCGCGCACTGCCGCGACAGAGCCGCAGATCGTGGCGCATCATTTCACCGAGGCGCGGCTTGTGGAGAAGGCAGTCGGTTGGTGGCTGCGTGCGGGCACGCAGTCGTTGATGCGCGCGGCGACGTCCGAGGCGATGGCCCAGCTGCTGGGTGGGCTCGAGCTCAACGCCTCGCTCCCGGAGACCGAGGCACGTTGGCGGCAGGAGCTCGATCTCAGGATCATGTATAGCAAGGCGATCGTGGCGAGCCAGGGCCACGGCTCACCAAGCTTTGCCGCGGAGTGCGTGCGGATGCGCGCCTTGTGTGCCGAATTGCACGCTCCGCCGCAGCTGCTGACCGTGCTGTTCTTCGACTGGACCCGCGCGTTGCTGCACGCGGAACTCGCATCCGCGCGCCGTCAGGCGGACGAGCTCTTGTCCCTAGGGCGTCGGCGCGACGACCAGGTCTGGGAGTTTCTCGGCAGCTACGCCGCAGGCTTCACCGAGCTGCATCTCGGCTCGTTCAGGACGGCACGGGAATTCCTGCGTCGCGCGCTCGAACTGTTCGAGCCGGAACGGCGCGAGAGCTACGGCACGGTCGGCGACCCACGCGTGCTGCTGCACACCTATCTTGCCTGGGAGCGGATGTGCGCCGGCCATTTCAGCGCGGCATGGGCCATCTGCGATGCAGCACTCACCGAAGCGCGCGCGCTTCGTCAGGCGTACTCGCTGGCCCACGCGCTGACCAAGCAGGCGCACATCCATCTGTCGATGGGGCTGCCCGCTACCGCGTCGCCGATCGCCGACGAATTGCAGGCACTCTCGGACGAGCACGGGATCGCACTCTATGGTGCCTTTGCGACCTGCTTTCGCGGCTGGTGCCGCGCCTCGCTCGGCGATCTCAAGGGCGGGCTCGCAATGGTGCAGCGGAGCACCGTGCTGTACCGCGAGACCGGGACGCGGCTCAATATGCCGAGCCTGCTGCGCGTTGAAGCCGAGTTGCTCGGTCTCGCGGGCGACGCGCGCCGCGGTCTCGCCAAGATCAGCGAGGCCAGGGCGCTGCTGTCCGAGACCGGCGAGCGCATGGAGGACGCGGAGCTGCGCCGCACCGAGGGCGTGCTGCTCGAACAGACGGGCGACATCGCGGGCGCCGAGCAGGCGCTGGCCGCCGCGCACGATGTGGCGGTCGCGCAGGGCGCCCGCCTGTTCGCGCTTCGCGCACGCACATCGCTTGCCGAGCTGCTGAGCCGCCAAGCGCGCCACGCGGAGGCAAGAGCAGCCCTGTCGGGCACGGTGCGGCGCGTCCCGCCCGCCGCCAACGTTCCCGATGTGCTGCGTGCGCGTCAGCTCCTGCGTGCGCTGCGCTGAGACGG
>JAFKFI010000159.1 GCA_017307285.1 Alphaproteobacteria bacterium
CCGATCGCCTCGCCAGGAGATCCCGGAATGCCGGCGCCGCGCCCGACCTACGCCGTGGGCACGACGAGCGCGCTCGGCCCCGCCCGACTTCCCGAGCCGGTCCGGCGCGCACCGGAGCCCGAGCCTTCCCGGGTGCGCCTGGTCGCCGCGACGCGGCCCTCTCTTATAAGCAGCGCCGCCGCCGCGGAACCCGGACGTATCGCCATCCAGGTCGGCGCGTTCTCGAGTCCGTCCGAGGCACGCCGCGCCGCCGAGTCCGCCCGAGGCATCGCCCGCTCGATCCCGCGCAGCGCCGAGACGATGATCGGCACCGCCCGGCGGTCGGACGGCAGCGTGCTGTTCCGTGCCCGGCTAGTCGGCATGACCGAAGGCAGCGCGACGAGCGCCTGTCAGCGCCTGCTGGCAAACGGGCGGCCATGTTTCGTGGTGCCGGCGGATGGAACGTCCTAGGCTCGACACATGGCCAACGTGAAAGCGCTTAGCGTTGCGGCAGGAGCCCCAAGTCCGATGTGGGCGGAGCAGCGGGAACGGATCGCGAATTGGTATCGGGGAAAATACGTGAGGCCGCCCAACGATCCGGGCAGCTCATTGTGGTTCATGGGTTACTATGAACAACCCGCCTTGGCGAAACTCCTGCGACGGCTGGGAACATTTTGGCTCGATCACTGGAAATGGATAATTGGCATTGTGGTGGCGATAGGGCTTGCGCTTCTCAAGGGTTCGGGAGGCCGGTGATGCAAGGTTCTCGGCTCCCCTCAGACCTCTCGGCGGAAGCCGAGACACTGAAGCTTGACGAGCTGCGCCGGCTCGCATGTGAGGGCATCGAGAGCGGGCCAGGTCTGGATGCTGATGAGGTGTTCACGCGATTACGTGCTCGCCTCGGCCAACTCGCTCCCGGATCAGCGCGCAATCCGGGCGCGTAATACAATAGATTGTTCAGCCTCAATCAGCCGTCCAGCCGCCATCCACCACCAAGCTCGCCCCGGTCATGTAGGCCGACGCATCCGATGCAAGGAACACCGCCGCGCCCGCCGCATCGTCCAGCTTGCCGAATCGGCCGAGTGGGGTATGGGCGATCAGCGGCGCGGCCAGGGCGTCGTTCTCGCGCATCCCGGCGGTGAGGTCGGTCTCGAAATAGCCGGGAGCGAGCGTGTTCACCCGAACCCCCTTCTTCGCCCAGTCGAGCGCCAGCCCCTTGGTCAGCAGCTCCACGCCCCCCTTGGTCGCGCAATAGGGCACCGACCGGCGCAAGCCGACGTGGCCGGCCACCGAGCTCACGTTGATGATCGAGCCCTTCCCCTGCCCGGCCATCACCCCGCCGAGATACTTGCAGCAGAGAAAGACGCCGGTGAGGTTGGTGTCGATGATGTTCTGCCAGTCGGCGAGGCTGGTGCGCTCGATGCCGAGATAGATCGGGTTCACGCCGGCATTGTTCACCAGGATGTCGATCTGCCCGCACACCCCGAGAACGGCATCGCGCAGCGCGACCACATCGCCCTCGCGCGAGACGTCGGCCATCTGCGCCAGCGCGTCGTAGCCGCGCCCGCGCATCTCTACCGCCGCTTGATCCAAGGTGGACTGGGTGCGACCGGTCAGCACCACGCGGGCGCCGAACGCGGCAAGCCCTTCGGCGATGCCTCGGCCGATCCCTCGCCCGCCGCCCGTCACCACCGCGACCCGGCCCGTGAGGTCGAACAGCACCTCCCGCTCGCTCACCAGTTAGCTCCTTGCCGCGCGATCCGCTGGGCGAGGCTCCAGCGATGCACCTCCGATGGTCCGTCATAGATGCGGAAGCCGCGCACCTCGCGGAAGATGCGTTCCACCAGCGTCTCCCCGGTCACACCCTGCCCGCCCAGCACCTGCACGCAGCGATCCGCCACCCGGTAGATCGCTTCCGAGCACAGCACCTTGGCCATGCTCGACTCCGTCCCACCCCGCTCGCCCTGATCGAGTAGCCAGGCGGTGTGCCAGATGGTGAGCCGGCTCGAGCGAATGTCCATCTCGTTGTCGGCCAGCATGAAGCCGACGCCTTCGTGCTCGACCAGCTTGCGGCCGAACGCCTCGCGCCCGCGCGCATACTCGCTGGCGATCTCGTGCGCCCGGCGCGCCGCCCCCAGCCATCTCATGCAATGCGTCAGCCGCGCCGGCGCGAGCCGCACCTGGGCGTAGCGGAACCCCTTGCCCGGCTCGCCGAGAATATCCGTGGCCGGCACCCGCACATCGGTGAACCGCACCACCCCGTGCCCGCCGGGAAAACCCTGGTCAAGGCTGTCCATCGTGCGGATCACCTCGATCCCTGGCGTGTTCATGTCGGCGAGGAACATGGTCGAGCCGCCCTCCTCGCCGGTCGCCATGATGATGGCGAAGCCGGCGCCGTCCGCCCCGGTGGTGAACCACTTCGTGCCGTTGATCACATAGTGATTGCCGTCCTTCACCGCCCTCGTGTTCAGCGCGGCGGGGTCGGAGCCGGCGCCGGGCGGCGGCTCGGTCATGCAGAAGCAGGAGCGGATCTCGCCGGCGGTCAGCGGCCGCAGCCAGCGTTCCTTCTGCTCGGCGCTGGCGACCGCCTCCAGCAAGTGCATGTTGCCCTCGTCGGGGGCGGAAATGTTCATCGCCAGCGGCCCGAGCAGCGAGTATCCCGCCTCCTCGAACACGATCGCCTTGCCGACATGGGTGAGCCCGAGGCCGCCGAACTCGGGCGAGACATGCGGCGTCAGCAGCCCCTCGCGCGCGGCCAGCGCATTGAGCTCGCGGCGGAACGCATCGGTCGGCCCGTGCCTGGTCTGCCGCTTATCCCCTTCGAGCGGCACGATCTGCTCGCGGATGAAGGCGCGGGTCTTCTCCTTGAGGGCTTGGAGCTCGGGGGAGAGGGAGAAATCCATGCGGGCAAAAACTTTCAGAAGGCGCGGCCGCGCGTGATGTCGTGGGTGAATTCCAGCAGCCCGTTGGCCATCGCGGTGAGGTGGGCGTAGCGCGGATCGCTGGTCTGCCCGGTCACATGCCGATGGCCGAGCTGGAGGAAGATCACGCATGTCTTGAACATGCCGAGGGCGCGGTAGAACAGGAAATCCGACAGATCGCGTCCGGTCAGTGCCGCGTATCGCGCCACCGCCTGCTGGCGGGTGATGAAGCCGGGCTCGGCGGTCGGCATCTGGCCCATCTCGTGCAGCGCCGGCGGGTCGTCGGGCTCGGTCCAGTAGCTGATCGTGGTGGCGAGGTCGAATAGCGGGTCGCCGCGCGTGCCCTGGTCCCAATCCACCACGCCCACCGCGGAGAGATCGGAGGGAGCAAGGATCATGTTGTCGAGCTTGAAGTCGTTGTGCAGCAGCGAGGGCGCGCCGTCCGGCACCGCGTGCGCCGCCAGCCAGTCGCCGATCTCGGCGCTCAGCGGAGCGGAAACCTCGTCCTGCACCGCCATGCCGCGCTTGCGCCAGCCGGCGATGGCGCGCCCGAGGAACCCCGCCGGCCGCCCGAGATCGTCGAGCCCGACCGAGGCGGGATCGACCGCATGGATCGCCGCCAAGGTTGCCAGCACCACCTCGGACAGACGGGCTCCCGCTTCGGGGCGGCCGGCGAGCTCGGGCGGCAGCCGGTCCCGCACGGTCAGCCCGGCGCGGTACTCGATGATCTGGAATGGCACGCCGACCACCGACTTGTCCTCGCACAGCAGCAGGCTGCGCGGCACGAAGCTCAGCGCGTCGGCGAGACGGCTCAGGATGCGGTGCTCACGGGCCATGTCGTGCGCGCCGGCCGGCAATTCCCCCGGCGGAGGGCGACGCAGCACGGCCGGGCGGCCGTCGACATGGATCAGGTAGTTGAGGTTGGCGAGGCCGCCCTTGAACTGGCCCGGGGGCGGCGCGTCATCCAGCGCGAGGCCATGCGCGGCCAGGTACCCTCGTACCGCCGTCCAATCCAGCGGCGCGCTCTCGGCAGGCGAGAGCACGCCGGCGACGGGCTTGTCCTGCAACTTTCCTCCACCAACCAGCGATGATGATGCGGCGGAGGGTGTGAGGCTTGCCCGCCGCCGTCAAGATCACCTGCCGTGCATGGAGGCGGCGGGCTAGCGGTCGAACGGGTTCTTGGCCTGGGTGTTGCCGAACATCTGCCGCCAGGCCGCTTCCCGCATGATGCGCCGCGCGTCCGGCTCCTCCGGACGGGTCGGCCGGGCTGCGGTCGTCGCGGCGGGTTGCCGCCGTCGGGTCGACGGTTCGGATGTCTGCGGGACCGCCGGCGCCGCTGCCTTCTTCTTCGCCATTTGCCACCCCAGCATTCGTTTCAGAGCTTGTTTTGATGCACTTTAGCAGGCCACCGACCACCGGGGCCAGCGTGGCGTGAAGCACCGGAGGGTCCCGCCCGGGTCGATCGACGTTACCAAGGATTAATCCAGCCTGGCGGCATGTCGACCCAACATCAATGGATGTGTTTTCGCCGGACTTTCGGGCGCCGTGCTCGAACCGCCGCGGGATCTCGTGGCGGCCCGAGACGATGGCGCGGGCGGTGACTGGGGAATCGCAATTTCAGACGTGATGCACGCTGGTTTTTCTGCGTGACTCGGGCGAAGTCTGGTATCGTAAATTCAATCGGTCGCGGGCCTGCCAGGCGAAAAGCACGGCGGATGACTGCGAGGACGGCGCGCGGGGGAAGCGGGCAAGGACGCAACATAGCGACGGGCGCCACGTTGAGGCGTCAGGGGGGGTCGCGCGCGGTCCGGGACTTGCTACACCGACAGAGCACTCTGATCAGTTGTCGGTGGTGGAGAAAGGATAGCGTATGGCTGCGATTTTTCCGGCCAAGTGCGATGCCGAACCGGCAAGATGTACCTGGCATGGGCACAAAGTATTTACCGCGACGACTCTGCGGCGCCAGTGACATGCATCACTGCTTAGCGTTGCACGCACGGTACGTTGTAGCAAAACTTCCGGACGGAGTGCTCGATGCACATGTTCGATGACGTCTTTACCGCATACTCCCGCACCTACGAATCACGGCGGGAGACGGAAATGTCCCTGTCGGATTACCTGGAAGGGTGCCGCGACGACCCCATGATGTTCGCCAGCGCGCCGGAGCGCCTGCTCTCGGCGATCGGCGAGCCCGAACTGGTGGATACGTCCAAGGACGCACGTCTCGGCCGCATCTTCATGAACCGCACGATGCGGATCTATCCCGCCTTCCCCGAGTTCTACGGCATGGAGGAGACGATCGAGCGGATCGTCGGCTTCTTCCGCCACGCCGCTCAGGGCCTCGAGGAGCGCAAGCAGATCCTTTACCTGCTCGGCCCGGTGGGTGGCGGTAAGTCCTCACTTGCCGAGCGGCTGAAGGCGCTGATGGAGACGCATCCCATCTATGTCCTGAAAGCCGGCAACCAGGTCAGCCCGGTGTTCGAGAGCCCGCTCGGGCTGTTCGATCCCGAGCAGATGGGCGGCTTCCTGGAAGACCGCTACGGCATCCCCCGCCGGCGGCTGACGCGCTTCATGAGCCCGTGGTGCGTCAAGCGGCTGGACGAGTTCGGCGGCGACATCTCGAAGTTCAAGGTGATCCGCGTCAGCCCATCGCGGCTGCGTCAGGTGGCGATCGCCAAGACCGAGCCGGGCGACGAGAACAACCAGGACATCTCCTCGCTGGTCGGCAAGGTCGATATCCGCAAGCTCGAGCTGCACGCGCAGAACGACCCCGACGCCTACAGCTACTCGGGCGGCCTCAACCGCGCCAACCAGGGCATTCTCGAATTCGTCGAGATGTTCAAGGCGCCGATCAAGATGCTGCACCCGCTGCTGACTGCGACGCAGGAAGGCAACTACATCGGCACCGAGAATATCGGCGCGATCCCCTTCTCCGGCGTCATCATGGCGCACTCCAACGAGGCGGAGTGGCAGACCTTCAAGAACAACCGCAACAACGAAGCCTTCATCGACCGTATCTACGTCATCAAGGTGCCGTACTGCCTCCGGGTGACGGAGGAGCAGAAGATCTACGAGAAGCTGGTGCAGAGCTCCGAGCTGTCCGGCGCGCCATGCGCTCCGGCAACCTTGGAGATGTTGGCGCGCTTCTCGGTGCTGTCGCGCTTGCGCAAGCACGAGAACTCGACGGTCTACACGAAGATGCGTGTGTACGACGGCGAGAGTCTCAAGGAGACCGATCCGCGCGCCCGCAGCATCCAGGAGTATCGCGACAACGCCGGCGCCGACGAAGGGATGGACGGGATTTCCACTCGCTTCGCCTTCAAGGTGCTGGCCGCGACCTTCAATCACGACACGACGGAGGTGGCGGCCGATCCGGTGCATCTGATGTATGCGCTGGAGCAAGCGATCCGCCGCGAGCAGCTGCCGGAGGACACGGAGAAGCGCTACCTGGAATTCATCAAGGGCGAGCTCGCCCCGCGCTATGCCGAGTTCATCGGTAACGAAATCCAGAAGGCCTATCTCGAATCCTATCACGACTACGGCCAGAACCTGTTCGACCGCTACGTGTCGTACGCGGACGCCTGGGTCGAGGATCAGGACTTCAAGGACCCGGACACCGGGCAGTTGCTCAGCCGCGAGATGCTCAACCAGGAGCTCACCAAGATCGAGAAGCCCGCCGGGATCGCCAACCCCAAGGACTTCCGCAACGAGGTGGTCAAGTTCAGCTTGCGGGCGCGCGCCAACAACAACGGGCGCAATCCGTCCTGGACCAGCTACGAGAAAATCCGCGATGTTATCGAGCGGCGGATGTTCAGCCAGGTGGAGGAGCTGTTGCCGGTGATCAGCTTCGGCTCGAAGAAGGACAGCGACACCGAGAAGAAGCACGCCGAATTCGTCGAGCGGATGACGTCCCGTGGCTACACGGAGCGGCAGGTTCGGCGATTGGTGGAGTGGTATATGCGCGTGAAGCAGGCCGGGTGACGCCCGGCCGACACAACGGACAGGCAGCGTTTCGATGCACATCGTAGACCGCCGTCTCAATCCTGGCGGAAAGAGTTTAGCCAACCGGCAACGCTTCATGCGGCGTGCCAAGGCGGTCATCCGCAAGGCGGTGCATGAAAGCTCGGGCAGCCGCAGCATCAAGGACGCGGATCAGGGCGGGGAAATCTCGCTGCCTGCCCAGAGCGTGCACGAACCCTCCTTCCATCGCTCGGGCAAGGGCGGCTTCCGCGAGCATCTGCTGCCCGGCAACAAGGAGTACATCGAAGGCGATACCATCCCCCGGCCGCAGGGCGGCGAAGGCTCCGGGTCCGAGGGCAGCCCCGATGGCGAGGGGCAGGACGATTTCCGCTTCGCCCTGTCGCAGGACGAGTACGTCGACCTGTTCCTCGAAGACCTCGAACTGCCCGATCTCGCCAAGCGGCGCGTGGTGGACGCCGAGGCGGTCGATTGGCACCGCGCCGGCTACTCGGTCTCGGGTTCGCCGGCCAATCTCGCGCTGATGCGGACGGTGCGCAACAGCCTGTCCCGCCGCATCGCCATGCGCCGGCCGAAGGCGGACGAGATCATCCGCCTGCGCGAGGAGATTCACGACCTCGAGCATAGCGGCGGCGATCCGGTGCGGCTCAATGTGCTGCGCGAAGAACTGGAGGTGCTGCTGCGCCGCACCACGACGATCCCCTATATCGACCCGATCGACGTGCGCTACCGCCGCTTCGAGTCCACGCCACGGCCCATCGCCAAGGCAGTGATGTTCTGCCTGATGGACGTCTCGGGCTCGATGACCGAGCACATGAAGGATCTGGCGAAGCGCTTCTACGTGCTGCTCTACATCTTCCTGAAGCGCCGGTACAAGCATGTGGACGTCGTGTTCATCCGCCACACCCACCAGGCGCAGGAAGTGGACGAGGACACCTTCTTTCACAGCCCGGAAACCGGCGGCACCGTGGTCTCCACAGCGCTCGACGAGATGATCCGCGTGGTCAGCGAGCGTTACGCGCCGGAGGATTGGAACATCTACGCCGCCCAGGCCTCCGACGGCGACAATACCTCGAGCGACAACGACAAGACCGCAGCGCTGCTCACCGGCCACATCCTGCCGATCTGCCAGTACTATGCCTATCTTGAGGTGGGGCGCGAGGGCGAGAACTTCCCGCCGGGCTTCATCCGGCGCGAGAGCGATCTGTGGCAGACCTACCAGGCGATCTGCCGCACCGGCGCGCCGATGGCGATGCGCAAGGTCAACCATCGTCGCGACATCTACCCGGTCTTCCGCGAGCTGTTCGCCAAGAAGACCGAGAAGGCGGGAGCCGAGGCGACATGAGCGTCACCACCCGATCCGACCGACTGCTCTATGAGGGCGCCGACTGGGAATTCGGCACGCTGCAGCGCGCCTATGAGGCGATCGAGCGGATCGCGCTCGAGGAACTCGGGCTCGACGTCTACCCGAACCAGGTCGAGATCGTTAGCTCCGAGCAGATGCTCGACGCCTATTCCTCGATCGGCATGCCGCTGTTCTACAAGCACTGGTCGTTCGGCAAGCATTTCGCGCGCAACGAGGCGTATTACCGCGCCGGAATGCAGGGCCTCGCCTACGAGATGGTCATCAACTCCAATCCATGCATCAGCTACAACATGGAGGAGAACACGGCCACGATGCAGACGCTGGTGATCGCGCACGCGGCGTTCGGCCATAACCATTTCTTCAAGAACAACTACCTGTTCCGCCAGTGGACCGACGCCAACGGCATCCTCGACTATCTCGAATTCGCCAAGGGGTTCATCGCCTCCTGCGAGGAGCGCTACGGCGAGGCTGAGGTCGAGCGCGTGCTCGACGCGGCGCACGCGCTGATGAACCAGGCGGTGCACCGCTACCCGCCGAAGCGCCCCGCCGATCTGCGCTCCGAGGAGCGCCGGGCGATCGAGCGGCGCGAGCACGAGCAGGCGATCTACAACGATCTGTGGCGCACCCTGCCCGCCAAGGAGCACGCCAAGGAGGACACCTCGCGCGAGGAGCGGCGGCGCGCCCTGTTGCAGCTCCCGCAGGAGAACATCCTCTACTTTCTGGAAAAGACCGCGCCGCGCCTGCAGCCCTGGCAACGGGAGATCCTGCGCATCGTCCGTCAGGTCGCGCAGTATTTCTATCCGCAGGGCCAGACCAAGCTGATGAACGAGGGCTGCGCCACCTACGTGCACTACCGGATCATGAACCGGCTGTACGAGCAGGGCTCGATCAACGAGGGCGCGTTGATGGAGTTCCTGCACTCGCACACCAACGTCGTGTTCCAGCCCGATTTCGACGACCGCCGCTATAGCGGTATCAACCCCTACGCGCTCGGCTTCGCCATGATGGAGGACATCGCCCGCATCGTCACCCAGCCGACCGCCGAGGACAGCGAGTGGTTCCCCGACATCGCCGGCACCGGCGACGAAATGGCGGTGCTGCGGGACGTGTGGGCCAACTACCGCGACGAAAGCTTCATTCTCCAGTTCCTCAGCCCGCGGCTGATCCGCCAGTTCAAGCTGTTCGAGGTCACGGACGACGCCAACGAGCCCAATCTCCGCGTCGACGCGATCCACGACGAACGCGGCTACAAGCGCATCCGCAAGGCCCTGGCGCGGCACTACGACATCGCCTGGCAGTCGCCCGACATCCAGGTCGTGGACGTCAATCTCGCCGGCGACCGGCGCCTCATCCTGCACCACCGCGCGCTCAACCGCGTCCTGCTCGACGAGAACGACGCCCGCCACGTGCTGCAGCACCTCGCCGATCTGTGGGGCTACGACGTGCTGATGAAGGAGGTCGATCCCGACACCGGCTCAGTGATGAAGGAGCACGCCGCCTCCCCGCGCCCCGGCATTCTCAAGCCGGACGTCGTGTAGGGCTTGATTGCTTGAGTCCCAACCGTCTCGTCACTCGATGACGAATGTCGTTTCTTATACGGAACAATATGGACGTGCCAAGGCAGGCGCGCCGCGCTATCGCATAAGAAGCCGGCCGATCCAGTTGTAGTCGCTCAGCCGGCGCTCCGGGTTGGGCGGTCTTGGCGCCGGGCGCACCGGTGGTCGCCGGGGCGGCGCCGGCGGGGGGTCCGGCTCGAGCATCCAGGGATCGATCGTCGGCCGGCGGGCACGAGGCG
>JAFKFI010000160.1 GCA_017307285.1 Alphaproteobacteria bacterium
ATCGGCACGATGTTGCGCCACCAGGCGGTCGAACCTGCCCCAAGGCAGTGCTTCGATCGCCTGCTCCAGCAGTGTAGGGTGGTGGCGCACGGCGTTGCTCCCCGCAGCGGTGGAAAACGTTGGCGAACGTCTCTTCCGCTTATGAATCAACGCCGTGCGCCCCTCCAAGCAGTTTCCGTGCCGGACAACAGTGGCGAAGGCCGGCCATGACGGTGTCGGATCGGAGTCCGGCCCAAGGCATTGAATTTGCGCCTAAGCTAAATCGGGCAGCAGTGGGTGAGCCTGGCCATGACGTATTAGAAACGATCAACGTCGGGCGCGCCACCCTCGCACGAGGACGGCGGAATTGGGCTGAACCACCGCCGACAAGAAGCGGCCGCCGGATCGCTCCGACGGCCGCTTCCGTGTCGCAAGGATCAGGAGACCTGGTCGGCCAGCCGCGCGAGATGGTGGGCCGTGTCGCCGAACATGTGCTCGATCACCATGACGCGCCGGAAATAGTGCCCGACCGCGTATTCCTCCGTCATGCCGATGCCGCCATGCAGCTGGATACCCTGCTGCGAGACGAACTTGCCCGCCTGCCCGACGCCGACCTTGGCCATCGAGATGGCGTGCGCGCGCTCCTTCGGGTCGGGCTCGTCGACCGAGACGGCGGCCAGCATCGCCATGCTGCGCCCCTGTTCGAGGGCGACGAACATGTCCGCCGAACGGTGCTGCAGCACCTGGTTGCGCCCGATCGGCTGGCCGAACTGCTCGCGCGTCTTGAGGTATTCGAGCGTCATGGAATGGATGGTTTCCATCGCCCCGACCACCTCGGCCGAGGTCGCGGCGATCCCGGCTTCCATGATACGCTCGATCACCGGCAGCGCCTCGCCGGGATCGCCGAGCACGTCCTCTTTCCCGACCTTCACGCCCGACAGCGCGATCTCGGCGGCGCGCGTGCCGTCGCGCATGGTGTAGCCGCGCCGCGCCACACCGTTGGCCTTGGCATCGACCAGGAATAGCGTGATGCCGTACGGGTCCTCGCGCTCGCCGGCGGTACGCGCGCTGACGATCAGCTTGTCGGCGCTGTCGCCATGCGCGACCACGCTCTTGCCGCCGTCGAGCACCCAGCCCCCGCCATTCGCCTTGGCGGTGGTGAGCACATCGGTCACGTCGTAGCGGGATTGCCTCTCGCCATGCGCGAAGGCGAGCTTCAGCTTGCCCTCGCCGATCTGCGGCAGGAGGTCGGATTTATGCGCGTCCGACCCCGCGAGCTTGATCGCGGTGCCGCCGAGTACGACGGTGGAGAGATAGGGCTCGAGCGCGATGGCGCGCCCGAACGCCTGCATCACCAGCATCACCTCGACCGGCCCGCCGCCGAACCCGCCATATTCCTCAGCGAAAGGCAGGCCGAGCAGGCCAAGCTCGGCGTATTGCGACCAGAGCTCGGTGCTCCAGCCCTCCGGCTCCTGGAGGTAGCGCTTGCGCGCGTCGAAAGCGTAGCGGTCGGCCAGCAGGCGCGTGACACTGTCCTGCAACAGCCTTTGGTCGTCGTTCAGATCGAAATCCATCAGAGCCCCAGCACTGCCTTGGTGAGAATGTTCTTCTGGATCTCGTTCGATCCGCCGTAGATCGAGGCCGCGCGCAGGAACAGATACGCCGCCGTCGCCTCCGAGGCCCAGTCAGGCCCGAGCTCGGGCTCGTTGCTCAGGGTCTCGCCGTTCTTGTGCCAGAACGGCATCGACAGCGGCCCGCCGACATCCATCGCGAGCTCGGTGGTGAGCTGCTGCAATTCCGAGCCCTTGATCTTGAGCGCCGAGGACAGCGGGTCGGGCTTGCCGTCCTGCTGCTTGGCGGCGGCCGACACCACGCGGTTCTGCGTGATTTCCAGCGCCTTCACGTCCACTTCCAACTGCGCGACGCGCTGGCGGAAGGCCGGGTCCTCGATCAGCGGCTTGCCGCCGGCGCGCATGTCGCGCGCGTGCTCGACGGCGAAGCGCAGCCGCTCCTTGGACTTGCCGATGCGCGCGATGCCGGTTCGTTCGTTGCCGAGCAGGAATTTTGCGACATCCCAGCCCTTGTTCTCCACGTACACGAGATTCTCCACCGGCACGCGCACGTCGTCGTAGAAGGTCTCGTTGAGGTGATGCGCGCCGTCGATCGAGATGATCGGCCGCACCGTCACACCCGGCGTCTTCATATCGACCAGGATGAACGAGATGCCCTCCTGCCGCTTGCGCGCGTTGGGGTTGGTGCGCACCAGCAGGAACACCCAATCCGCGAGATGCGCGGTCGAGGTCCAAATCTTCGAGCCGTTGATGACGTAGTGATCGCCCTCGCGCTTGGCCGACGTCTTCAGCGAGGCAAGGTCCGATCCGGCGCCCGGCTCGGAGAAGCCCTGGCACCACCAATCATCGAGATTGGCCGCGCGCGGGAGGAATTTCTTCTTCTGCGCCTCGGTGCCGAACTGGATCAGCACCGGGCCGATCATGGTGATGTTGAAGCCCGACAGTTCGGGCGCCGGCGCGAGCAGGTTCTCCTCGAGGAAGATCATCTTCTGGATCGGCGTCCAGCCCGGCCCGCCGTACTCCTTCGGCCAGCTATAGGTCGCCCAGCCTTTCTTATTGAGAATGCGCTGCCAGGTGACGATGTCCTCCTTGCTCGCCTTGTCGCCGAGATACATCCGCTCGCGGATGTCCTTCGGCAGGTTTTCGCGAATGAAGGCGCGAACCTCCTCGCGAAAAGCCTGTTCCTCCGGCGTGAAGCGCAGGTCCATGCGTGACCTCCCCAGGTTCGCTGCTTATGTCTACCAATCGGTAGCATGGATTGTGTTCCGGTTGCGCGGCGCGGGCAAGAGCTGGAAGAGTGGCCGGCCCGCCCGGCGCGCCGCATCTGCTGCCGTCCCTGGGCGCCCGCTCCGCGCGGACCATGGTACTTTTCAGAATCTGGACGCGCAGTTACAATTCGGCCAGAAACGCATGACGCGCGGGGCCTTGGCTGGATACGTTCAGCAGCGAGCGCATGATCGTGGGGCCCGCATAACAGCATCCGCGCACCCGATGCGGTTGCCACGGCGGGGGACTCAACATGCTTGTCAAGCACCTCGACCGCCTGCGACGTAGCCTGTCACCACTCCGGGTTCACTCGGGAGAGGGGGCCGGGCGCGCTCCGGGCCAGGAGCCTGCCTTGCCGGTCGAGTGGGATGCCGGCGATCCGCTGCAGGAAATCTTGCGGCATGTCTTCGCGACGCCAGGGGCGCTGCGAGATCGCGTGGCCATGTGGTCGCGCTTTCTCGACGAGGCGGGATGCCGGACGGTCGCGGAGTTCGGCGTCTGGGAGGGAACGTTCGCCCGCCAGATGCTGTCCGACTGCGAGGCAATCGAGACGTATTACCTGATCGATCCTTGGCGCAATCTTGCACAATGGAACAAGCCCTGGAACGTGAGCGACGCGGAGTTCGAGAGCGTCTTCGCCAAGGCACGGGCCAACGTCGCGCCGTTCGGGGCGAGAGCGCTGATCTGTCGCGGCACCACCTCCGAGATGATCGCCCGCATTCCCGACGGCAGCCTGGACTTCGCCTATATCGATGGCGACCATACGTTGCGCGGAACTACCATCGACCTCCTGCGGATATACCCCAAGATAAAGCCTGGCGGATTCATTGGAGGAGACGATTTTTGCCCAGGCATATGGCAGCATTCGCGGGAATTCGAGCCGACCTTGGTCTGTCCCTTCGCGGTCTATTTTGCCGAAGCGGTGGACGCCGAGATCGCGATCCTGCCGCATAACCAATTCCTGATCGGCCGGCCCGCCGAAGGTGGCGGTTTTCGTGTCGTCGAGACTTCCGGCAGGCTAGGGTCCTATAGCTTGCTGCACCACTGGAATTCGTAATAGGCCATCTTCGTATGACCGTACAATATGCTGCTGCAATGGTGCTGGATAAGTACCCGGCATTTACCCTGCCGTTCGTCATGCACCGGCTGCGTTACTCGACGTTTGTCAATCTGCCTCGGCGGTTCATGTATTTCGAGGTTCCCAAGGCGGGCTGCACGACCATCAAGTCCCTGCTGCGTGAGCTTGAGGGAGCGCCGCCACTGCGGCTGTTCAGTCCGGGCTTTCGCGAATCACGCCGCGATATGTTTGTCCATGCCCGCGAGAATATTCCCCTGCCCTCGCTCGTCGAGCTCGACGACGCCACCCAGCGCGAGGTTCTCGAATCGCCGGATTTCCTGCGCATGGTGGTGGTGCGCAATCCCTATACCCGGCTGTTCTCGGCATGGACCAACAAGGTCATGCTGTGCGAACCGGGATACGAGCGCGTCTACCAGGCGATCCGGGGATCGGCGCCGGCCGGCCCCGGCATCCGGTTCGTCACCTTTCCGGAATTCGTCGACCATGTGGCGACGGAGGACCTCGAAACCTGCGACCCGCATTGGTCCTTGCAGACGACCCACACATTCCTCTCTGCGTTCGATTTCAACCTAGTCGGCAAGCTGGAGCAGCTGAGCGATTGCCTTGCGCGATTCGCCCAGCATGTTGGCGGCGGCGGCATCGAGTTCGGCGCGCGAGCGAACGCCTCCGAAGGCGCGCGGCTTGGCGGATATGACGAGGATGTCGCGGCCAAGGTCTACTCGCTCTACCGCGCCGATTTCGACCGACTCGGATATGGCGAGAACGATTGGCCACGGCAGCCGGGCGTCGAAAGCGCTGGACGCGAGAAGAAGCTGTTCGAGGATGTTCTCGAACGAAACCAGCTGATCTCGGAACTCTACTCGGAGCTCGAACGGGCACGAGTCGCGGCATTCGAGCTCAACAAGGTGAAACGGTTTCATCTGCTAACCGTTGCGAATGGGCTCCTCACCGCAGGTGAACTCGCGAGCAGCGCGCTATCGCGCGTACGACGCGCTCGGCGGGCGAGATAACAGTTACGGTTTTGTGAGCGGTTGCGAGGGCCGGCTCCCTCGCTACTCCGAAAACTTCTGTTACAATAGCTGCAGGAGGAGTTTGGGCCTCGATGCAGCCTGCCTCAGCGTTGTCCGAATCCATTTGGCGGGATGCACCACATGGTGCAGTCCGGGAGGGCCTACGTGTGCCGACGTCGGTGGCCGTCGGTGGAGCGCGTGCGTCGAGCGCTCGCCTTCCCGCCGTGTCGGTCGTCATTTGCACGCGCAACCGCGCTTCGTCGCTCGCCCGAACGCTTGACGCGATCGGCGCGCTTGATCTCCCCGATCTAGCCGCGCCGGCCGAGCTGATCGTCGTGGACAACGGGTCCACGGACGAGACCCAGCAGATTGTAGACGCTTTCCGCGCCCGCGCGCCGCTGCCGGTGGCCTACGTGTACGAAGGTCGTCCGGGCCTCGCGGCCGCGCGCAACGCTGGCATCCTGCACGCGGAACATGAGGTGATCCTGTTCACAGACGACGACTGCCTTCCCGCGCGTGACTGGTTGCTGACCACCCTCCGACTATTCTCCTCCGATTTGCTGCAGGTGGTCGGAGGCCGGGTCGAACTGTACAATCCCGACCACCTGGGGCTCTCAGTCAAGACATCGTTGGTGGAGGATCGCCTCAGAAGCGTGGGCGGATTGCTCGGCTTCGTACACGGCGCGAACCTGGCGTTTGGTCGGCCCGTCGTCGACCGGATCGGCTGGTTCGATGTGCGGTTCGGCGCGGGCACGTATTTGAAATCGGCCGAGGACACCGAGTTCGTCTATCGCGCCTTCCGCGCCGGACTGCCGGTTCTCTACAAGCCCGACCTGGTGGTGTGGCACGATCATGGACGCTCCGGCGTGCGCGATTGGATGCGCCTGACGCGCGGCTATTGTCGCGGCATCGGCGGCATGACGATGAAGCACGTCATGATCGGCCGCACCGACCTCGTGCGGATGGTGTACTGGGACATCCGCACGGCTTGCCGGGAATGGCGCGCCGCCCCGAGAAATTGGCGCCTACCGCTCAGCAGGCTGAGCATTCTTACCGGCGCCGTCCGCTTCGTCCTATCGTCGAGCTGGCGCCGGCCGACCTGAATTCGGCGCCGGTTAGTCCGGCAGCACCTCGATCGCATCGCCGACGGCGAAGCGCCCGCCCTCGATCACCTGCGCATGGAGCCCGAGATCGACATGGCCATAGAGCCGGCGCAGCTCGGCCACCGGGTCGGCGTCGCGCTCGGCGGTCTCGGGGTTGACCTGGGTGGCCGGGCAGCGCGCGATCCGCTTGAGCACCCGCAACGTCGCGCCGCCGAGCTGGATTTCCTTGCCGACCCAGTCGAGCTCGGTCCACGGGGTTGCGCCGGAGAACCAGACATTGGCGCGGAACCGCCGCCGGTGCCTTTGCGCGCCGACGCGGGCCTCGAAATCGCGCAGGCTGGTCAGGCTGATGAGGCTCACCACCGGCAGCTTCTGGTCGCCGAAGCAGTGGCCGGGGATGTAGTGGAAGCGCGGCGCCCCGCGCGCCTCGTCCCCCATGAAGCGGACCAGGAACGCGCCGACCCGCTCCCGCCCGGCCTCGGTCAGCACGTTCTCCGAAACCGTTTCGCCGCCCGGCGCGCGGATGGTCAGCACGCCCGAGCGCGGCTCGAAATGCGAGCGCAGCCTGGCGATGATGGCATTGCGCTTCAGGCACATGAAATTGTCCTTGGGCAGCCAGGCGGGGGCCTGCGGGTCGAAGCCTGAATCGCCCTGCGCCAAGGCGAAGGCGCGGTCCCACGGGATCGCGCCGCCCTCGGCAACTTCTGTCGTTTCAAGGGCTTCGGCGGTCAGTCCCTTCACCGGAAAACGGTAGAGATACTCGATGCGCATGGGCACAACCTCTTGAGGCGGTCGCTCCCATCTACCATGTGGTTTGACGTAGGTCGCGCCCTTGTTGCCTGCTGAGGGACGGGGGAGGGGCCTGTCGCCTGAGCCATAGGGACGCACATCATTTACATCGAGAAATTCACCGAGAGGGCGCGCGGATTCCTCCAGGCCGCCCAGACCATCGCGATCCGCGACTTTCACCAGCGGATCACCCCCGAGCATCTTCTAAAGGCCCTGCTGGACGACGAGGAGGGCGCCGCCGCCGGCCTGATCCGCGCCGCGGGCGGCAACCCGCAGGCCGCACTCGCCGGCGTGGAGAGCGAGCTCGCCCGCCTGCCGAAGGTGCAGGGTGCGGGCGCCGGGCAGCCGCAATTCACCCCCGAGATCGTCCGCGTGCTCGACGCCGCGCAGCAGGCGGCGACCCGCGCCGGCGACGAGTATGTCGCGCAGGACCGGCTGCTGGTGGCGATCGCCGCCTCCGACACGCCCGCCGCGCGAGCGCTGCGCCAAGCGGGTGCCACCGCGCAAGCGATCGAGAAGGCGCTCAACGACGTGCGCAAGGGCCGCAAGGTGACGAGCCAGAACGCCGAGGCGAATTTCGACGCCCTGAAGAAATACGCCCGCGACGTAACCGCAGTGGCGCGGGAAGGAAAACTCGACCCGGTGATCGGCCGCGACGAGGAAATCCGTCGCGCCATCCAGGTGCTCGCCCGCCGCACCAAGAACAATCCCGTGCTGATCGGCGAGCCCGGCGTCGGCAAGACCGCGATCGTCGAAGGCCTGGCGCTGCGCATCGTCAATGGCGACGTGCCGGAGGCGCTGAAGAACAAGCGGCTGATGGCGCTCGATCTCGGCGCGCTGGTGGCCGGCGCGAAATATCGCGGCGAGTTCGAGGAGCGGCTGAAGGCCGTGCTGAAGGAGATCGAAGCCGCCGAGGGCGAGATCATCCTGTTCATCGACGAGATGCACACACTGATCGGCGCCGGTCGCGCGGACGGCGCGATGGACGCGTCGAACCTGCTGAAGCCGGAACTCGCGCGTGGCGCGCTGCATTGCATCGGCGCGACGACGCTCGACGAGTACCGCAAGCACGTCGAGAAGGACGCGGCGCTGGCGCGGCGCTTCCAACCGGTGTTCGTGGGCGAGCCGAGTGTCGCCGACACCATCAGCATCCTGCGCGGCATCAAGGAGAAATACGAAACCCATCACGGCGTGCGTATCACCGACGCCGCGCTGGTCGCGGCCGCCACTTTGTCGAACCGCTACATCACCGACCGCTTCCTGCCCGACAAGGCGATCGACCTCATGGATGAGGCGTCGAGCCGGCTTCGGATGCAGGTGGACAGCAAGCCGGAGGAGCTCGACGAGCTCGACCGTCGGTTGATCCAGCTCAAGATCGAGCGCGAGGCGCTGAAGAAGGAAAGCGACGCCGCC
Organism: Alphaproteobacteria bacterium; assembly: GCA_017307285.1. Lineage (GTDB taxonomy): Bacteria > Pseudomonadota > Alphaproteobacteria > Acetobacterales > Acetobacteraceae > JAFKFI01. The sequence continues at coordinate 8,210 of JAFKFI010000160.1, forward strand.
TCCCACGAGCGGCTCGAGCGGCTCGAGAAGGAGATCGCCGAGCTCGAGGAGAAATCCAACGCGATGACGGCGGCGTGGCACGCCGAGAAGGACAAGCTCGCGGATACGCAGAAGCTCAAGGAACGGCTCGACCAGGCACGCAGCGAGGTCGACGTGGCGCAGCGGCGCGGTGATCTCGCGCGGGCTTCCGAGCTGATGTACGGCGTGATCCCCGATATCGAGAAGAAGCTCGCCGCGAGCAGCGACGGCGCCTTGGTCAACGAGGCGGTGACGGAAGAGGACATCGCGGCAGTGGTGTCGCGCTGGACCGGCATTCCCGTTGACAAGATGCTGGAGGGCGAGCGCGACAAGCTGCTGCGCATGGAAGATGAGCTGCGCAAGCGGGTCATCGGCCAGGAGGACGCGCTGAAGGCGGTCGCCAACGCGGTGCGGCGCGCCCGCGCCGGGCTGCAGGACCCGAACCGGCCGATCGGCAGCTTCCTGTTCCTCGGCCCCACGGGCGTCGGCAAGACCGAGCTCGCCAAGGCGCTGGCGGCGTTCCTGTTCGATGACGACCGGGCGATGACGCGCATCGACATGAGCGAGTTCATGGAGAAGCACAGCGTCGCCCGCCTGATCGGCGCCCCGCCCGGGTACGTGGGGTATGATGAGGGCGGCGTGCTCACCGAGGCGGTGCGGCGGCGGCCGTATCAGGTGATCCTGTTCGACGAGGTGGAGAAGGCGCACGAGGACGTGTTCAACGTGCTGCTCCAGGTGCTCGACGACGGGCGGCTGACCGACGGGCAGGGACGCACGGTGGATTTCCGCAACACCATTATCATTCTCACCAGCAATCTCGGCAGCGAAGTCCTCGCGGCGCAGCCGGAGGGTGAGCCGGCGGCGATGGTGCAGGGCCAGGTCATGGCCATCGTGCGGGCGCATTTCCGCCCCGAGTTCCTCAACCGGCTCGACGAGATCATCCTGTTCCGCCGGCTGCAGCGCTCCGACATGGCGGCGATCGTGAACATCCAGCTCGAGCACCTGCGCGCGCTGCTGGCGGATCGGAAGATCGGCCTCGACCTCGACCGCAGCGCGCTCGATTGGCTGGGCACGGAGGGCTACGACAGCGTCTACGGCGCCCGGCCGCTCAAGCGGGTGATCCAGCGCAGCCTGCAGAACCCGCTCGCGGGCATGATCCTGGAAGGTGCCGTCAGGGAAGGGGACACCGTGCACGTCTCCGCCGGGCCCCAAGGCCTGGTCATCAACGGCAAGCTGGCAGAGGCCGCCTGATCTTTTTTCTCCCCCTCTCCCCCGCTCCGGGGGAGAGGGCCAGGGCGGCCGGCGCCAGTTGCCAAGGATTTCAGGGCATTAGCTGAAATCGAACCCGTAAGCGGAATGGCCAATCAAGTGCGTTGACACGCCTCGGGGTGGCGCCTAGAAAGCGCGCCTCGCCGCTGACCACCTGGTCGGTGGCGCCCCGGAAACGGGGCCGCTCCTTGAAAATGAAATAGGCTAGGAAGGGATACGTTGGCGGCGCCCTAGTTCCACGAGCGGGTAAGTGCGAGTGGATGATGGTGGGTATGCTTGGTTGGTTTGGGTTGGCTACTGAGCCTGGACTTGCTGGGTTTTGGCCTGCTTGGGGCGTTGGTTGATGTGTCTTTTTGATGCGTTACAGTACGCTTCGAGATCCTTTCTGTCGTCTGGCTCGTGAGGGTTGGGTGATGGGAAGGGAGTGAGTTTGGGTCTGTTCGTTGATGATCTCACCTTTGGCTGGGATCTG
>JAFKFI010000161.1 GCA_017307285.1 Alphaproteobacteria bacterium
GGTGGGATCGACGAGGTCGATCCACACCGCATGGGCGAGTGCCTCCCGGTCCGCCGCGTCGATCTCAGCGAGCCGGCCGTTGGCGGGCGCGAGTGCGATGATCACCGACGCCGCGCCCGCCCCATCGCCTCAGTTCTTCGACTTGTCGACCAACGCGTTCTTGGAAATCCACGGCATCATGGCCCGCAGCCGCTCGCCGACCTGCTCGATCGGATGCTCGGAGAGGCGCCGGCGGGTCGCCTTGAAGCTCGACTGATTGACCTTGTTCTCCAGCATCCAGTCGCGCGCAAAGCGGCCCGATTGGATGTCGGCCAGCACCCGCTTCATCTCGGCGCGCGTGGCGTCGTTGATGATGCGCGGCCCGGAGACATACTCACCGTACTCGGCGGTGTTGCTGATCGAGTAGTTCATGTTGGCGATGCCGCCCTCGTAGATGAGGTCGACGATCAGCTTCACCTCGTGCAAGCACTCGAAATACGCCATCTCCGGTGCGTAGCCGGCTTCCACCAGCGTCTCGTAGCCGCCCTTGATGAGTTCGACCAGGCCGCCGCACAGCACGACCTGCTCGCCGAACAGGTCGGTCTCGCACTCTTCCTTGAAGGTCGTCTCGATGATGCCGGCGCGGCCGCCGCCGATCGCCGAGGCGTAGGAGAGCGCAATCTCCAGCGCGTTGCCCGAGGGGTTCTGCGCCACCGCGACCAGGCACGGCACGCCGCCGCCGCGCTGGTACTCGCTGCGCACCGTGTGGCCGGGGCCCTTCGGCGCGATCATGAACACGTCGATGTCGGGGCGCGGATCGAGCAGGTTGAAATGCACGTTGAGGCCGTGCGCGAAGGCCAGCGCCGCGCCGGGCTTCATGTTCGGCCCAAGCTTCTCACGGTACAGATCGCCCTGCCCCTCGTCGGGCGTCAGGACCATGATGACGTCGGCCCACTTGGCGCAATCCGCCGGGTCCATCACCTTGAGCCCGGCCGCCTCGGCCTTGGCAACACCGGCGGAGCTCGGGCGGAGGCCGACCGCGAGCTCGGTCACGCCGCTGTCCTTGAGGTTGTTGGCGTGGGCGTGCCCCTGGCTGCCGTAGCCGATGATGGCCACCTTCTTACCCTTGATCAGGTTCACGTCGGCGTCGCGGTCATAGTAGACGCGCATCTGTGCTCTCTCCTTTGGGAAACGGTCAGGCGTCGTGTGCGCCGTGCAAGTCGTCGATGACCCGCTTGCCCCGCGCGATGGCGGCGACCCCGGTACGGGACACCTCGGCGAGACCCAGCGGGCGCATGAGATCGAGAAAGGCGTCGAGCTTCTCGGTGCCGCCGGTCATCTCGAAGACGAAGCTCTCGGCCGTCGCATCGATCACGCGGGCGCGGAAGGCATTGGCAATGCGCAGCGCCTCGACGCGATGCTCGCCGGTGCCCACCACCTTTATCAGCGCCATCTCACGGGCGATGTGCGGCCCCTCCATCGTGAGATCGGCGACCCGATGCACCGGGACCAGCCGGTCGAGCTGTGCCTTGATCTGCTCGATCACCATTTCGGTGCCCGAGGTGACGACGTTGATCCGTGACCGGCCGCGCTGGTCCACCGGCGCCACCGTCAGGCTGTCGATGTTGTAGCCGCGGCCGGAGAACAGCCCGACCACGCGCGCCAGGATGCCAGCCTCGTTCTCGACGAGCACGGAGATGGTCGCGCGGCGTTGGGTGGGGTCAATGGGCATGGGAGATACCGTTTGAAGCGGGAGGAATTGCGGGGGCGTGGTCTGACCCCTCACCCCGGCCCTCTCCCACAAGGGGAGAGGGAGAAGAGAGCCCCCTCCCCTTGTGGGAGGGGGTTGGGGGAGGGGTAGCGGAAGCTCACACCAATACCAACCCCTCGTCGGTAATCCCCGCCGCGCGATCCTCGTGCTCCGGCCCCAGGATCATCTGGTTGTGCGCCGCCCCGCTCGGGATCATCGGGAAGCAGTTCTCCTTGGGATCGACCGCGATGTCGGCAATCACCGCACGGTCGCTCGCCAGCATCTCGGCGATCACCCCGTCCAACTCATCGACCCCGGTGGCGCGCAGCCCGACCGCATGGAAGCTGTCCGCGAGCTTGACGAAATCGGGCAGCGCTGCCGAGTAGCTTTCGGAATAGCGCCCGCCATGCAGCAATTCCTGCCACTGACGCACCATCCCCATATACTGGTTGTTGAGGATGAACACCTTCACCGGCAGGCGGTACTGCGCCAGCGTGCCCATCTCTTGAATGTTCATCAGGATGCTCGCCTCGCCGGCAATGTCGATCACCAGCGCGTCGGGGTGCGCCATCTGCACGCCCATAGCCGCCGGCAAGCCATAGCCCATCGTGCCGAGCCCGCCCGAGGTCATCCAGTGGTTCGGCCGGTCGAAGCGGAAATGCTGTGCCGCCCACATCTGATGCTGGCCGACCTCGGTGGTGATAAAGGTCTCGCGGCCCAGCGCGCGGGTCATCTCGTAGAGCCGCTGGATGGCGTATTGCGGCTTGATGATCGAGCCTCGCGCCGTTTCCTGCGTGAAGCGCAGGCAGTCCTTGGCGCGCCACTCGTCGATCTCGCGCCACCACTCCGCGAGCGCCTGGGTGTCGACCCTGGTGCCGTCCTGCTGCCACGCGGCGAGCAGCGCCTCCAGCACACGCCCGGCGTCACCCACGATCGGCACCTCGACCGGGACGTTCTTGTTGATGCTCGATGGATCGATGTCGACGTGGATCTTGCGCGAATTGGGGCTGAACGCGTTGAGCCGCCCGGTCACGCGGTCATCGAACCGCGCGCCGACGTTGAGCATCACGTCGCAGCCGTGCATCGCCAGATTGGCCTCGTAGGTGCCGTGCATCCCCAGCATCCCGAGGAATTGCGGATCGTTGGCCGGGTATGCGCCGAGCCCCATCAGCGTGCTGGTGCAGGGAAATCCGGTCGCCCGCACGAAGCGCACCAGCGCGTCCGACGCCGCCTCGCCCGCGTTGATCACGCCGCCGCCGGTATAGATCATCGGCCGCTTCGCGCCTTTCAGCAGCGCGATCGCCTGGCGGATCTGCTCGGGGTCGGGGTCGGTCTGCGGTCGATAGCTGCGGTGCTGGGTCTCGGGCGGCGGCGTCCACGGCGCCGGGTTGATGACGATGTCCTTCGGCAGGTCGATCACCACAGGGCCGGGCCGGCCGCTGCGGGCCACGTAGAACGCCTCATGCACCACCCGTGCGAGGTCCTCGGAGCGCTTGACCAGGTAATTGTGCTTGGTCGCCGGGCGGGTGATCCCGGTGGTATCGGCCTCCTGGAAGGCGTCGTTGCCGATCAGATGCGTCGGCACCTGGCCGGTGAGGCAGACGATCGGAATGCTGTCCATCAGCGCGTCGACCAGCCCGGTGACGGCGTTCGTCGCACCGGGGCCGCTGGTGACGAGCACGACGCCGACCTTCCCGGTGCTGCGCGCGTAGCCCTCGGCGGCATGCACCGCCCCGCCCTCCTGGCGGACCAGCACGTGGCGGATGGCGTTCTGGTGGAACAGCGCGTCATAGATCGGCAATACGGCGCCACCGGGATATCCGAAAATCACCTCCACCCCCTGCTCCTTGAGGGCGCGGAGAAGGATTTCAGCTCCTGACTGGCTCGGTTCTGCCGGCATCACGCAACACTCCGTCCTTGCCCGCCCGGCCCACGGCCCGGCGGAAGGCCGCACGGATAGGGAATGTGCTGCGGCGCGTCAACCGACCCTTTCAATAAAATTCAACAGATCCCCCCGCTCTCTTTCCGAAAATTGCTCCAAATCCGCAAAGCGCGAATGGATCGTCTGCGTGCGGTCTGCGGGCGCCAGATCGTGATGCCGGTACCAGGTGGTTTGCCGCTTCGCGTACTGGCCGGTAACGAGCTCCGCCCGCCTTGCCGCCTCCTCTAGCGTGATCTTGCCGCGCAGATAGGCGGACAATTCCGGCACGCCGTGCGCCCGCATCGCCGGCAGTGCGGGATCGAGACCCAGCGCGAGCAGTTCCCGCACCTCCTCGAGAGCGCCAGCCTTCAGCATCGCCGCGAACCGCCCGGCGATCGCCGCCCGCAGCGCGTCCCGGGGCGGATCGAGCAGGATCGCGGCAAAGCACCACGGCGCTCGCTCGCCCGGCCGCGCTTGCCACGCGGAGAGCGGTGTGCCGGTGCCGAGCCACACCTCGTAGGCGCGGGCGACCCGCTGGCCGTCGTTCGGACGCAATCGCGCCGCGGTCGCGGGATCGGCCTCCGCCAGCCGGGCGTGCAGGGCCACGGGGCCGAGTTCGGCGAGCAGGCCGCGCGCCGTCTCGCGCGCTGCCTGGCCCGGGTCGGGAATCTCCGCCAGCCCTTCCGTCAACGCCGCGAAATAAAGGCCGGTGCCGCCGCACAGGATCGGCAGCCTTCCCGCGCAATCCGCCATTGCCGCCAAGGCCGCCTCGCGCCACCAGGCTGCACTCCCCGCCTCCGCCGCCGGCCGCACGCCGAACAGCCGGTGCGGCACGGCGGCCTCCTCGGCCGGCGTGGGGCGCGCCGTCAACACTCGCAACTCGCGGTACACCTGCATCGAATCGGCGTTGATCACCGTCCCGCCCAGCCGCTCGGCCAGAGCCAGCGCCAGCGCCGACTTGCCACTGCAGGTCGGGCCGGCGACGATCAGGGCGGGCGGCTCAACCATATCTCGTGCGGCCTAGCTTGCGGCTTGTGCGCCGCGCTGCCACCGTCCGCCGCCCTGCCGGAATCCGCCGCCGATGACCCATATCCTCACCCTCGTCGCCGACCGCACCGCGACCGCGCTCGGCGCGGCCACCATCGCGCGGGTACGCGACGCGATCCAGGGCGACCCACCCGACATCCTCTCCCCCGGCGAGGCCGCCGATATCCCCTGCCCCGCCGGCCCCCCGGACCTCCATCTCGTGCGCGAGGCGCTCGAAGGGGCGCCGATCGACGCCATCGCCCAGCCGACCGAGCAGAGGCGGAAGGCCCTGTTGATCGCCGACATGGACAGCACCATCGTCGCCGTCGAGACGCTCGACGAGCTGGCCGATTTCGCCGGCATCAAGGAGCAGATCGCCGCCATCACCCGCCGCGCCATGAACGGCGAACTCGACTTCAAGGACGCCTTGCGCGAACGGGTCGGGATGCTGAAGGGCCTCGGCACGGACGCGCTCGAGAAGACCTGGGAGCGCATCCGCATCACGCCCGGCGCCCGCGAGCTGGTGGCGACCATGCGCGCGCATGGTGCGGTCACGGCGCTGGTGTCGGGCGGCTTCACCTTCTTCACCGGCCGCGTCGCCGCCGAGCTCGGCTTCGACCTGCACCATGCCAACACCCTTCTCGACGACGGCACCACGCTCACCGGCGCGGTCGGCGAGCCGATCCTCGACCGCGACACCAAGGTGAGCACCCTGCGCGCCCTGGCCGAGCAGCGCGGCATCCCGCTGGAAGCCACGATGGCGGTGGGCGACGGCGCCAACGATCTCGACATGCTGGCCACGGCCGGCCTCGGAGTCGCGTTCCACGCCAAGCCGATCGTCGCCACCGCCGCGCGCGCCTGCGTAGACCACGCGGATCTGCGCGCCTTGCTGTTCGTGCAGGGCTACCGCGCGGAGGATATCCGGTAGGCCCGGAGCCTCACGCCGGGAAATCCGCCGCGACCCTGAGTGCCGCGGCAAGATCATCGAAATTCACCGAACGCCCGCCCGCCAGCGCGGCATCGCGCATCGCCTGCCGCTCGTCCGGCGGCATCGCGCATGCCCGCTCGAGTGCGGCGGTGAGCTCGTCCGCGTCGCCGGCGCGATAGACGATGGCCTCCCGCCCTGGGCGCACGACCTCCAGCAGCGGTGGCAGATCAGGCACGATCAGCGGCCGGCCGAAGCCGAGGGCCAACGCGGCCGAGCCCGAACTCAGGATGCGCCGATACGGCAGCACCACGAAATCGGCCGCCCGCAGCACATACTGCACGGTCGCGTCCTCGACGTGGCGCGGCACCAACAGCAGCTGCGGCGACGGGGCGAGATAGCGGGCCTCCACCCAACCCGCCTGCCGCCCCGCCATGATCAGCCGCGCCTCGGGCCGTGCCGGCGCGAGTTGGTCGAATGCGCGCGCCAGGACGTCGAGCCCCTTATAGGCACGCATCGCGCCCATGAACGCGAACACTCTGTGCTCGGGCCCCAGACGGAAGTAGCGCCGCGCCGCCGCGTCGGTGACGTCGTCGGGGTAGCCAGGTGCCAGGTCCGGGTGCGGCACGATCACGATGCGTTGCTCCGGCGCACCGAGCGCGCGAGCGAGCCGCGCCGCGATCGCACCATGCACGTGCAGTAGATCGGCGCGCACCGCCAAGGCCGCCCGCAGCGCGCGCGATAGCTCGGGCTCGCGGTCCTCGTGGGGCGCGGCGTTGTGCATGGTCCAGACCAGCCGGCCGCCGCACGCGCGGAAGGCGTCGAGCTCGGCGAGGAACAGCCCGACGGCCTCCCGCGCCGCATCGCCCGCGAGGCCCGCCGTCACTGCATCCTCCTGGTGCAGGTGGAACACCACCGGCCCGGTCGCCGCCGCCTCCAGCGCATCGGTCACGGTTCCCGCTCCGCTCGCCGCCCACGGCTCGAGCGAGCGCGCCAGCAGATCCTGATAGGGGACCGAGCCGCGATAGTCGGGGTAAAACAGCCACCGCGCGCGCGCCACCGGCCCCCGGGCGGGGACCGAGACATGCGCCTGACCGAGGCGGACCGATGCGTCGTGCATCGGTCCAGCATCGCCGAGTATGCTTTCCTGGCGGTTAACGCCTAGCCTGGCTTCTGCGGCCCCGAATCGCCCAGCGGCAGCGGCACCCAGCGGCGGCCGTCCTGGCTCTGGATCAGCATCAGCACGGATTTGCGGTTCTGCTTGCGCACGCTGTCGAGCCGGCTCTGCACGTCGGACGGCGAGTTCACCGCCTGCTGCTGCACCTCGACGATCACGTCGCCCGGCTTCAACCCGCGATCCGCCGCCGGGCCGCTCGGGGAGACGTCGGTGATCACCACCCCCTTCTGCTCGTCGCCGAGCTGGAACTTGTCGCGCGCCTCCTTGTCGATCGGGGCGAGCTTGAGCCCGAGGTCCGAGAGCTCCGTCGGCTTGGCCGGCGCCTTCGAGTCCACCGCCGCGACCTGCTTCTGATCGTCGGGCAGCTCGCCGATCTTGGCCTGAACCGTGGTCTCGTGGCCCTGGCGCCAGACCGTGACGGGCACCTCCTGCCCGATCGGCGTCTCCGCCACGATGCGCGGCAGATTGTGCATCTCCTTCACATCCTGGTTGTTGAATTTCAGGATGATGTCGCCATTCTTGATCTTCGCCTGGTCGGCCGGCCCGCCGTCGCTCACGCCGGCCACCATCGCCCCGGCGGCGGTCTTGAGGCCGAGGCTCTCGGCGATGTCGGGCGTCACCTGCTGGATGCGCACGCCGAGCCAGCCGCGCCGGATGCGGCCGTACTCCTTGAGCTGGCTGACGACGTTCTTCGCCATGTTGGCCGGGATCGAGAAGCCGATGCCGATCGAGCCGCCCGATGGCGAGTAGATCGCCGTGTTGATGCCGATGACCTCGCCGCTCATGTTGAACAGCGGCCCGCCGGAATTGCCCCGGTTGATCGCCGCGTCGGTCTGGATGAAGTCATCATACGGCCCCTGGCGGATGTCGCGCCCGCGCGCCGAGACGATGCCCGCCGTCACCGAGCCGCCGAGCCCGAACGGGTTGCCGATCGCCAGCACCCAGTCGCCCACCCGCTCGGCATCGCTGTCGCCGAACTTCACCGCCGGCAGCGGCTTGTCCGACTTCACCTTGAGCAGCGCCACGTCCACACGATCGTCCCGCCCAACCACGGTGGCCTTCAGTGAGGTGTTGTCCTGCAAGGTGACGGTGATCTCGTCGGCCCCGTCGATCACGTGGTTGTTCGTCACCACGAGCCCCGACGGGTCGATGATGAAGCCCGAGCCGAGCGACTGCATCTTCCGCTCGGGCGCCGGCGCCTCGCGTTGGCCCTGGCGGCCACCGGGCCGGTTGCGGTCGAGGAAGTCCTTGAAGAACTGCTCGAAGGGAGAGCCCGGCGGAAACATCGGGATCTCCGGCCCCCCGCTGCGGGCCTGGACGGAGGTGGAGGAGGAGATGTTCACCACGGCCGGCAGCAATTGCTGGGCGAGGTCGGCGAAGCTGTCCGGTGCTGGCCTGGCGTGGGCGGGCGTGAGCGGGACAGCGGCGGCGATGGGCAGCGCCACGAGCGCGGAGGCGGCCAGCGCGACGGCGCGGACGGAGCGGGATTTGATCAGGCGCATGGTGGGAGCTTCCCTGGATTTCGGCCAAGTATAGCGCACGGAGCCCGCCTGGGATCGGCGCCCTTGTCCTCTGGGGGCGAACATATGGCTCGGGGCGGTCCCGGTTGGCAATTCACGAGCGCGGCGGCGGCCGGCGGCGGCAGCCGAGAAATGCGGCAGCCGCGCGAACCTCGCAATTCCCGCGCCGTTGTCGCGGTAAGGGCTGTTCCACCGGACGAGGAGATCGAGAATGAGCAAGATTCCCAGCAGCCTGACCAACCCGGCCGATCCGGTCGCCGTGGTGCCCGACGATCGGCGCACCGTCTTGCTCAATCGGGCCGCCTGGGGCGCGATCTTCGCCGGGGCGGCGGCGGCGCTCGTCATCCAGGCGATGCTGGACATCCTCGGGATCGGCGTCGGGCTGGCCTCGTTCGATGTATCCCACGCGGCCGACAACCCCGGTGTGGGGGCGTTCTCCCTGGCAGCGGCGATCTGGTGGATCGTCGCCGCGATCATCGCCTGTTTCTTCGGTGGCCTGATCGCCGGCCGGCTCTGCGGCACCGCGCACGCCAGGGTCGCGCGCCTGCACGGCTTCGTGGCCTGGTGCGTGGCGACCCTGGTTGTGTTCTGGCTTCTCGCCTCGGCATTCAGCGGCATTGTCGGCGGGACGGTCAATGCGCTCGGCAGCACTGTGAGCGGGGTCGGCCAGGCGGCCGCCAGCGCCGTCACCGGCGTCGCGGAAGGCAACGGCGATGCGATCCAGTCGGAGGTCCGCGGCCTGGTGAATCCCAACGACGCGCAGAGCGTGCAGAACAACGTGGTCGCCTATGTCCGCGCCGTCATCGCCGGCGATCAGCAGGCGGCCCAGGCCGCCAAGGATCAGGCCGTCAACGGCCTCGCGCGCATCGCCAACATCACCCCCGACGAGGCACGCGGCCGGCTCGACCAGATCACCCATCAGCTCCAGCAGACCGCGCAGAAGACCAAGCAGCAAGCAGCAGCAGCAGCCGACCTCGCTCGCGAGCGCGCGTCGCAGGCCGGCATCGCCGGCTTCGTCGCCCTGGTCCTCACCGCGATCGCCGCCTGGCTCGGCGGCTGGGCGGGCACGCCGCGCCGGGAGACCGCCCTGCTTCCGGTACCCAGCGAGCGCATTTCCTGATCGGGCGCCTCATTCCGAATATGCAACAATATGGACATGCCAAGGCAGGCGCGCCGCGCTATCGCATGAAAAGCCGGCCGATCCAGTTGTAGTCGCTCAGCCGGCGCTCCGGGTTGGGCGGTCTTGGCGCCGGGCGCACCGGTGGTCGCCGGGGCGGCGCCGGCGGGGGGTCCGGCTCGAGCATCCAGGGATCGATCGTCGGCCGGCGGGCACGAGGCG
>JAFKFI010000162.1 GCA_017307285.1 Alphaproteobacteria bacterium
GCTGCGCGCCGAACTCCCACGCTCAACCGCACGGACAAGCCGCCGGCGCAGATCCTGAGACAAAGGTGCCGCCATCACAGCCTCGCTGCTCAACCGGCATTCTCGAATCAGAACCCGCCGACTCTACGCAAGCCTAAATTGCTCTAGCCTTTTCCACGACCTGTAACGTCACCCCCAGCCTGATCGGGTGGCGTCAGTTGATCTTCTCGAAGTCGGGCAGTACCCAGGATCTATCGAAGAATGGCTCGGTGGGGCCATAGAAGCGGAAATAGGTGAACCAACCTTTCCCAGGAACGGTCTGAATCCAGTTCGCCTCCTGGCCTTGGGGCGCCTTCGGGCCAAAATAAACGTCGATCGAGCCGTCACTATTCTTGACGAGATCGTTCTTGCGGGAAGACAGGTCCGGACGGCCCTGCTCGGTGACGACCATCTGCCTTGTGTCCTCGTCGTAAGCAGTAACCGACCAAAACTGCTTGGCTGGAGGGTTTGCGGGAACATGCAGCCGACACGTGTTGCCCCCGGTCAGCCACTCGCCTGATGCGTCCTGGTAAGACGCGATATAGCGCTGTCCGACACCCGGCGTCTGCGTAAGCATGCCTTTCGAGATAACGACGGCCTCGTAGAACCAGGCGGCGCGCTCATCCAACTGATCGTAGCCGGGCATCCGCTGGTCCACGGAAACCACCAGTGCATGCTTCCAGTGCGTGCCAGGCCAAAACGGCGGCTCCACACGCTTGTCGGAGGTGTTCGCCTTTGCCATCGCTTCCCCGACGATGACAGCGTCATTAAGAATCTTCGTCTGACGGCGATCCGGTTTGAACGGCTTGCCCTTCTCGATGCCCAGGAAACGGAGCTGGGCGAGGATAAGGCGGTCCCGTTCCATGACCGGCTCGCGCTGCACCACCTCGTCAGACTTTCCCAGTAAGCCATTCCGCGCGGCGGCATCTGGCTCCACTTCTTGTCGCCGGCACGTCGGACCTGCATGACCGGACCGGTTCCCGCCGGCGACCACGTATAGGTCTTGATGCCGGGGATCCGTTCCGCGATTGCCTTGTCCTTGTCCTCGCCGAGAAGCCTGACGCCCGCCAGAACGATTCGGCTCGGAGATTGCACGACGTAGTAACCCTGGGGACTGACCTTCTCGTGGCCGGATGGCAGAATGAGGTACTTGTCGCCCTTGCCCTTATCGGGGCCGACGACTCCCAAGTCCGCCAGAACCCGCTGCCAGTTGTCGAGGATCATGCCAGCCATGAGCCCGGCCGGAATCTCGACGACCATCGGCCCGCTCTGCTCAAGATCGATGAACGTGGCGATGTAGGGTGTCGTGTAGTTCGGCGTGAGAATTCCGAGTTTCTCCGCGAAGTCCAGATAGGACAGCATCTCGCCGCTCTTCGCCTTGAAGACGTCGAAATGCGCCCTCCGCCATTCGTTGAGGCCCACTGCGGGGATACCCCACAGATACGCTTGGGTCGCCCGCTGAAAATCCATCTCGTCGTAAAGCTTCCTGACCGTCGCCTGGGACGGATAGCCGCTCTCGAAGGTGAGTTTGCCGATGCGGGTATCCTCGACCTCCTGGGCCGAGGCGGTCCCGAGGCGTCGGGGAACTTCATTGGCTTGCGCTCGGACTCGGGCAGGTTGAGCGGATAGATGTTCGATCGCGCGATCAGCGCGACCGCCGGCGTCAGGTTCGCCGGATCCTGATAAAAGGCACGTAGGAAGATGAAGATATTGTTGGTGGCCGAGCGATAGACATAATAGCCGTCCGGCACCTCGCCTTTGTAGCCCGGCGGCAGAACGAGGAACTTGCCGCCCTTGCCCGCATCGGGTCCGGGCAGCCCCACATCGCCCGCGAATTTTCCCCCATCGACCGGGATCGGACGCTGCCAGAAGTCGAGCAGAATGCCCTGCAGATTCGGCGGGGCCTCGAACACGATCGGGCCGGTCTCGCCCATGTCCACGTAGTTCATCGCATAGATCACGTCGGAATTGGGTGTCGTTACCAACGTCTTCGGGTCGAGCCTCTCCTTCCAGACCGGCAGGACGTTATAGCCTGCGCCGAACGCGGCCTCCGAGCCGAATTTCATGCCGAGTGTGTTAATGAGCGGCAGCGCCCATAAATAGGCTTGCGTGGCCTGTTGGAAAGTGAGTTCTCGGCGCAAGGTCGCCGCGGTGTTGGCCGTCGGCCGGCCCTGAACAAAGGCAGGTCCGCCAGGTGATCAAAACGTGCTTCCTGCGCCAGGGCTGGCGTGGCCAGGATGGCCCCAAGTCCGAGAGCAGCCGCGTGTGTAAGAACGGCCGTGCCTAGCATGGAGGCACCTCTTGATTGCTGGTGGGACGTTGAACGATAGGCGGGCTCACTGCACTATCGCAAAACCAGCCGTCCTCATCTCTCGTTGAAGACCTTCTCCGGTGCGCCGAGCCGGTCGAGCGCGGCCGCGTTGCAGGTTGCCGCCCAACCTCTAGGATGGCCCCGTTCCAACCGGGAAAGCGCAAATGAAGCTCTACACGTCGATCGGCCCCAATCCGAAGGTCGTCCGCATGTTCATGGCCGAGCGCGGCATCGAGCTGCCCAAGGAGGAGATCGACATTCGCGGCGGGGCGAACCGGAAGGAGCCCTATCTCTCGAAGAACCCCGCCGGCCAGAGCCCCGCCTTGGAACTCGACGACGGCCGTTTCCTCTCCGAGATCACCGCGATCTGCGAATACCTGGACGAGAAGAACCCCGGCCAGTCGCTGATCGGCAGGACCCCGGAGGAGCGCGCCGAGACCCGCATGTGGGTGCGCCGCATCGACCTCAACATCCTCGAGCCGATGGCGAACGGCTTCCGCTACGCCGAGGGTTTGAAGATGTTCCAGGACCGCATCCACTGCATCCCGCAGGCTGCCGACGACCTCAAGGCGAGCGGCCGGAAATGGCTCGCCAAGCTCGATGGCTGGATGGCCGGCAAGCAGTATGTTTGCGGCAATCGCCTGACTCTGGCCGACATCATGCTGTTCGTGTTCGTGGAGTTCTTCGGCAATGTCGGCCAGAAGCTGGACCCGGAGCTCAAGAACATCGGGGCGTGGTTCGAGCGGATGAAGGCCCGTCCGAGCGCGGCGGCCTGAACCGCCGCGCTCGCCGCTCCGCTACTTTCCGCCGGCCGCTTTCGCGAGCAGGTCCGCCATATAGGCGGCCGGCGATTGGTGCTTGGCCGCCGCCGCGCTGTTGAGGTCCTGCGCGACAGAGGGCGACAGCGGAACGCTCGCCACGACGCTCCCCTGCGCCGGGACGGCCGCGGCGATCTGGTTCTGCACCAGCGTATTCAGCTTCACCAGCAGCATACGCTTCTGGCTGGTGGATAGGTCCGAGCGGTTGGCGACCGCCGGGCAGAACGCGGCGTTCATCGTGTTGGATAGCTGCGCGTCGGAGATCCCCGGCTGCTGCTGGCGCAGCTGGGTGACCATCTCGACGACCCGCTGGTTGAGGAACGCCCCATCGTCGCTGCTGAGGAAATTCGCCTGCGCGGCGGTGGCGAGCGCGCCCGGCAGCACGCCGGACCCAACCTGCGGGCAGTCGAATGCGCGCGCCGCCTCAGTGCCGCCTGCGCCCACATTGGATTGGCTGCGCAGGCTCTCAACCAGCTGCGGCGTTGCGTTAGCCGGCGCCTTATCCCTCCAGGCGGTCCGCACGTAGTTGACGATATCGGAGATGTTGGCGTCGGTGAGCGCGCCGGCGAAGCTCGGCATCTGGCCGTAGCCGCCGTTCCCGTGCAGTCCTTGCAGGACCGCTACGATGACGTCGTTCGGCTGGTCGGCCGCGAGCGCCGCGTTGCCGGCAAGGTCGGCGACCGAGCCTGGAATGCCGCGCCCGTTGTCCTGGTGGCATTCGGCGCAATTCGCCAGGTAGAGATGCCGGCCCTGCCGCAGTTCCGCCGGTGTCGCAAGGCCCGTTAGCACCGCCGCCGTCCGATCCGGACCTTCCTTCAGATAGACCGCGATGGAGTGAATGTCCGCCTTGGTCGCGTAGCGCAGGCTATTGTGCACGACCTCGGCCATCGGCCCGAAGGCAACACCCATCGGACGGTCAGCGCCCGTGTGCAGGAAAGTTTCTATCTGCTCCACCGTCCGGTCGCCGATGCCGGCCAGCGGATCGGACGAGATATTCGGCGCCAGCCATTGCTGCACCACGCCGCCCGACAGGCTCGCCTGCGTCTCGGTGCCGCCCAGGATGTTGCGGGGCGAGTGGCATTCGCCGCAATGGCCGGGGCCTTCGACGATATAGGCGCCCCGGTTCCAGTCCGCCGAATGCTTCGGGTTGGGTTGGTAAGTGCCGGGATGGAAGAACAGCTCGCGCCAGACGAACAGGCTCGAGCGGATGTCGAAGGGGAAATACAGCCCGTTCGGCGGGCGCGGGGCGAACACCGGCTTGAGCGTGAACAGGTACGCCTTGATGGCCAGCACATCCTCGCGGGTCATCTTGGTGAACGAGGTGTAAGGCATCACCGGATACAGATACTCGCCGCGATGCCCGATGCCGTCATGCAGCGCGCGATAGAAATCGTCGTCGCTCCAGCGTCCGATTCCGGTGTCTTTGTCGGGCGTGATGTTGGGCGAGCTCAGCGTGCCGAAGGGGGTGCCGATCTGCCGCCCGCCCGCGAATGGCGTGCCGCCCGGCTGGGTGTGGCAGGACATGCAATCCGCTAGCCGCTCCACGTAGATCCCGGCCTGCTGGTCGACGGTCAGTTCCTCCGCCCACCCGACCGAAGGCAGCGCCACCGCGAGCGCCAGCGCGGCGAGCCAGCGAGACGCGGTCAAGCGAATGTTCAACGACAATGTGATTGCCCCCATCACGTGCCCGCGAAGGCGCTCGCGCGGGCAGGTCAATTCCGTTGCGTAAGGCACGCTAGAATAAATCGAAGCCAACCTCAATGCATTGGCGCAAGGACTCAGCTGTTTCGCGCCCGCCGGTATCGTTCGATCAAGGCGTTCGTCGAGCTGTCATGCGTAAGCTTTGGCGCCGCCTTGTCGCGCAGTTCCGGGATGATGCGGTTGGCCAGCACCTTGCCGAGCTCCACGCCCCATTGGTCGAATGAATCGATCCCCCACACCGCGCCCTGGGTGAAGACGCTATGCTCGTAGAGCGCCACCAGGCTGCCCAACGTCCTCGGATCGAGTCGGTCGGCAAGGATCGCATTGGTCGGCCGATTGCCCTCCGTCACGCGGAATGGTGTCTGGAAGGTGGGCGACCCCTCGGCGGTCAGCTCCTCGGCGGTCTTGCCGAAGCCGAGCGCCTCGGCCTGCGCGAACATATTGGCCATCAGCAGGTCGTGGTGATCCGTGAGCGGGCTCAGCGGCTGCAGGAAGCCGATCAGGTCGCACGGGATGAGCTTCGTGCCTTGGTGGATGAGCTGATAGAATGAGTGCTGGCCATCGGTGCCCGGCTCGCCCCAGATCACCGGGCCGGTCTGCCAGTCGACCACGGCGCCTGTCAGATCGACATGCTTGCCGTTGCTCTCCATTTGCAGCTGCTGCAGGTAGGCGGGGAAGCGCGCGAGATGCGCCGAGTACGGCATCACCCCGAGCGTCTGCGCGCCGAAGAAGTTGTTGTACCAGACGGTGAGCAGCCCCATCAGCACCGGCAGGTTGCGCTCCAGCGGCGTGCTGCGGAAATGCTCGTCCATGTTATGGAAACCGGCAAGCAGCTCGCGAAAATTCTCCGGCCCGATGGCGATCATGGTGGACAGGCCGATCGCGCTGTCCATCGAGTAGCGGCCGCCCACCCAGTCCCAGAACCCGAACATATTGGCCGGGTCGATGCCGAATTTCTGCACCCCCGGGGTGTTGGTCGACACCGCGACGAAATGCCGGGCGACCGCCGCGTCAGTGCCGAGCGCGCTGACGATCCACTTCCGCGCCGTCGCCGCGTTGGTCATCGTCTCCAAGGTGGTAAACGTCTTGGACGAGACGACGAACAGCGTCTCGGCCGGATCGAGGCCCTGCGTCGCCTCGTCGAAATTGGCGCCGTCCACGTTGGAGACGAAGCGGAAGTCGAGCGTGCGATCGCTGTAGGGCCGCAGCGCGAGATACGCCATCTCCGGCCCGAGATACGAGCCGCCGATGCCGATGTTGATGATGGTGCGGATACGCTTGCCGGTGTGACCCTTCCACGAGCCGTCCCGCAACTGGTTGGCAAAGGCCGCCATGCGATCCAGCACCGCGTGGACCTCCGGTACCATGTCCTGCCCGTCCACCTCGATCCGCTCGCCGCGCGGCGCGCGCAATGCGACGTGCAGCACGGCGCGCCTTTCCGTGACGTTGATCTTCTCGCCACGGAACATCGCGTCCCGCCGCTCCGCCACTCCGCGTTCACGCGCGAGCTGGACCAGCAGCCGCACCGTCTCCTCAGTGATGCGGTTCTTCGAGTAGTCGAGCGTGAGCCCCGCCCCCTCGACGGTGAACCGCGCCGCCCGGCCGGGGTCGTCGGCGAACAGGGTGCGCAGATGCGCGTCCTTGACCGCCGCATAATGCGCCTGCAACGCGCGCCAAGCCGCGCTGTCGGTCAATCGCTGGCTGCCGCTCATGAGTCGTTCCTCCCGCTAGGCCAGCGCCTTGCTCTTTGCTTCGATCGACCCCAGCAATTCCTGCCAGGACCCCACGAAGGACTTGGCACCCTCGCTCTGCAGCTGCGCCGCGAGCGCCGCCGTGTCGATGCCCGCCTTGGCGAACTCCGCGAGAACCGCCGCGCTGTCGTCCCCGTCGCGCGACAGGACCGCGCCGACCTCTCCGTGGTCGCCGAAGGCGCGCAGCGTTCCCGCCGGCATAGTGTTCACCGTGTTGGGGGCGGCGAGCTTGCTCACATAGAGCGTGTCGGGCGCATTCGGGTCCTTCATGCTGGTACTGGCGAACAGCAGCCGCTGCGGCCGCGCGCCGAAATTCTCCAGCCGTTGCCAACGATCGCTGTCGAGCAGGTCGCGGTACGCCTTGTACGCTCCCTGGCCAATGGCGATGCCGAGCTTGTTCTGCAAGGCCGCCGGCACCTTCCCCGCGACGCCGCGATCCCACCGGCTGATGAACACCGATGCCACCGAGCGGATGTCGGGGCTCAGTCCGGCCGCAACGCGGCGCTCCAGGCCCCTCATATAGGCGTCCGCCGCCGCCGTGTAGTGATCGGGCGAGAACAGCAGCGTGACGTTGATCGGCACGCCCGCGAAGATCGCCTCCTCGATCGCCGGCAATCCCTCCGGTGTGCCGGGAATCTTGATGAACAGGTTCGGCTGGTCGGCTTTCTTGCTCAGCGCCTTGGCCTGCGCCACGGTTGCCTGCGTGTCGTAGGCGAGCAGCGGCGAGACCTCGAGCGAGACCCAACCGTCCACCCCCGCCGTGCGCTGATGCACCGGCGCGAATAACTGCGCCGCGCGCGATAGGTCCTGCACCGCAAGCTCGAAGAACAGCGCCTCGCCCGATTGCCCCTGGCCCATCAGCCGCCGGATTTCGGCGTCGTAGTCGCCGCTCTTGCTGATCGCGTTGTCGAAGATCGTTGGGTTCGAGGTGAGGCCCGTCACCGACAGCTCGTCGATGTCGCGCTTCAGCGTCCCGCTATCGAGCAGTGCGCGGGTGATGTCGTCGAGCCAGAGGCTCTGGCCGATGTCGTGCAGCCGTCCGGTTGCCTTCATGATGCCCTCCCGCCGCTATGACTTCTGGAACGCCGCGCGATCCAGGCCAAGAAAATCGCCGATCGCCTCGATCTTGATATCCGCCGGTGGATGCGCCGCGATCTCCTTCGGGTCGAGCGCATAGTGGCCCTGCCGGGGAAACACCGTCGTCACCCGGCTGCCCCACGCCTTCTTGACCGCATCGAGAATGCGCAGCTTGTCGTCGATCAGCACGTAGTGCTTGGCCGGATACAGTCGCGCGACGTCGTCGAGCTCGATCTCCTTGTGGATGAAGATCAGCACCCGGTCCTCGAACGCGCGCCACAGCCCGGAACGCTCGACCTTGCGCGGCTGGAACACCGCGTCCCCATCCGACAGGATCACCGTCGGTCCCCACTGCCGCGCGTGCTTCACGGCATCGAGTGCGCGCGGATAGAGCCGATCGGCGAACGGGTAGTCCGCTAGCCAGTTGGAGATGCGCAGCACGCGCGGGTCGTGCAGGTCCTCGTTCCGGTAGCGCTGCAGTGCACCGAGATAGTCGGCGTATCCGAGCTCGCCGCGCAGCTGCTCGAACAGCGCCCAGTAGCGGTCGCGCGCCACTACGCCGTACTCGTCGAGCAGATGCTGCCCGAGGTCGGCCTGCACCCGGTCGTTATCGATCAGCGTGTTGTCCACGTCGAACAGGAAGACGATGTCCTGCGTGCCTGCACTTGGCTCGTTGCTCATGTGGCTTGCTCCGCCGGCTTGGGATTGAGCCACGGCCCGTCGCCGCCGATCAGCTCCTCGGCCTCGTCCGGCCCCCAGCTGCCGGGGTGATACGGATAGATCGGCGTCGCATTGTCGAGCACGCCCTCGACGATGCGCCACTGCGCGTCGACCAGGTCCTGCCGCGTGAACAGATCGCCGATCCCGTGGATCGCGTCGCCCAGCAGTCGCTGATACGGCGGCCGGTTGTCGGCGGCGCGCTCGGTGAGGATCAGCTCGACGTCGTGACCGACCATGTGCTCGCCAGGCGTCTTTACCCGGAGACCAAGGCCGATGCTGACATCGGGGCTGATCCGCATCCGAAGATGGCTCGACCCGCTCGGCACGATCTCGCCGAAGGTCTCGCGCGGCGGCCGCTTGAACTCGACGATGATTTCCGCCGCCGTCACCGGCAACTCCTTGCCGGCGCGGATATAGATCGGCACGCCGGCCCAGCGCCAGGTGTCGATCTCGAGCTTGACCGCCACATAGGTCTCGACCTCGGAATCCGGCCGCACGCCATGCACCGCGCGATACCCGGCGTATTGCCCGCGCACCACATGCGCCGCATCCAGCGGGCGCACCGCCTTGAGCAGATCGACCTTCTGGTCGCGCGAGGCCTCATGGTCCTCGCCGGTCGGCGGGTTCATGGTCAGATTGGCCAGCACCTGCAGCATGTGGTTCTGCAGCACGTCGCGCATCGCGCCGGTCGCATCGTAGAAGCTGCCGCGATCCTGCACGCCGAAATTCTCCGCCATCGTGATCTGGATGCTGCGCACGTAGTCGCGGTTCCAGATCGGCTCGAACATCGGGTTGGCGAAACGCGTGTAGACGATGTTCTGCACCGGCTCCTTGCCGAGATAGTGGTCGATGCGGAAGATGCTCTCCTCGGGGAAAAACTTTGATAACACCCGGTCGAGCTCACGCGCCGAAGCCCGGTCGTGTCCGAACGGCTTCTCGACCACCAGACGGCCGTTCTCGGCGCAGCCGGATTCCGCCAGCCGGCCCGCCACGGTGGCGAACAGGCTCGGCGGCACCGCCATGTAGTGCAGCGGCCGCTTCGCCTCGCCCAGCGTCTTGCGCAACGCGGCGAAGGTCGCGGCATCGTTGTAGTCGCCGTCAACATACTGCAGCAGGCCGATGAGCCGCGCGACGTGCTCCGCCGAAACGTCGATGCCGGCGTGCTTCAGGCTATCGCGCGCGCGGTCGTTCAGCTGATCGAGATTCCAGCCGCGCCGGAAAAATCTGCTTGTACGCGAGATCGCCAGTGGCGCCGAAAAAAACGATCGCGTCGGATGTCCCGTCGCTCATGCGCCCTCCGCCGGCTTCTCGACATGGCCGCCGAACTCGAAGCGGAGCGCCGAGAGCAACTTGTCAGCATACTCGGCCTCGCCCCGCGAACTGAAACGCGAGAACAGCGCGGAGCTGATGACCGGCGCCGGCACGCCCTCGTCGATCGCAGCAAGCAGCGTCCACCGTCCCTCGCCCGAATCCGACACGCGGCCGGCGAAATTCTCGAGGTTCGGGCTCTTGCGCAGCGCGCTCGCGGTGAGGTCGAGCAACCACGACCCGACAACGCTGCCGCGCCGCCACACTTCGGCGACCTGTGCTATGTCAATCTCGTAGCTGTAGAGCTCGGGATGGCGCAGCGGCGTGGTCTCGGCATCGGTTTCGCGTTTGTGCAGCCCGACATTGGCGTGCTTGATGATGTTGAGCCCCTCGGCATAGGCCGCCATCAGGCCGTATTCGATGCCGTTATGCACCATCTTCACGAAGTGCCCCGCACCGTTAGGGCCGCAATGCAGATAGCCCTGCTCGGCAGCGCTGGGCTCGCCATCGGCGCCCGGCGTGCGCTCCGCCGAACCGAGGCCGGGGGCCAGCGCCTTGAACACGCTATCGAGCCGCGCGACCACCTCGTTCTCGCCGCCGATCATCAGGCAGTAGCCGCGCTCCAAACCCCACACGCCGCCGCTCACGCCGACATCGACGTAGTGCAGCCCCTTCGCCTTCAATTCGCCGGCGCGCCGCACGTCGTCATGGTAATAGGAATTCCCGCCGTCGACGACGATGTCGCCGGGCTCCAGCAGCGGCGTCAGCGACGCCAGCACCCCGTCGACCACGCCCGCCGGCACCATCAGCCAGACCGCGCGCGGCTTCGACAATCCCTTGATGAAATCCTGCAGGCTGGTGCTGCCCTTGGCGCCCTTGCCGACCAGATCCTGCACCGGCTCGCTATGGCTATCGTAGACGTGCAGATCGTGGCCCGCCTTGATGAGGCGTACCACCATGTTGGCGCCCATCCGTCCCAAACCGATCATGCCGAGTTGCATCGCAATCTCCTTCGTATCTTCGTTCGATCAGTTCGTGCGGCCCATCGCGCGTTTCGCCGCCGCGACCACGTGATCAGTGGTGAACCCGAAATGCTCCGCCACCACCTTGATCGGCGCAGACATCCCGAAACTGTGCATCCCGAGCACGACGCCACGCTCGCCCGCATAGCGGTGCCAGCCGAGCGTCGAGCCCTCCTCCACGGTCACGCGCGCACTGACGCTCGGCGGCAAGACGGTGTCCCGATAGGCCTGGTCCTGTGCATCGAACAGCTCCCAGGACGGCATGCTGACGACGCGCGCGGCGATTTTTTCCGCCGCCAGCCGGTCGCGCGACGCTATGCAGAGCGAGACCTCGCTGCCGCTGGCAATCAGGATCACGTCGGGCTTGCCATCAGGCGCGTCGGCCAGCACGTAGGCGCCCTTGGCCAAGCCGCTCGCGGCGGCGAATTGGCTGCGATCGACGATTGGCAACGCCTGGCGCGAGCAGATCAACGCCGCCGGCCGGTTGCCGAGTTGCAGCACGACGCGATATGCCTCCGCCATCTCATTGGCATCCGCCGGCCGGATCACCACCATGCCGGGAATTGCACGCAGGGAAAGGATTTGCTCGATCGGCTGGTGCGTCGGCCCGTCCTCGCCGACACCAATCGAATCGTGCGTCCAAACATGCATCACGGGCAGTTCCATCAGCGACGATAGCCGGATCGCGCCGCGCGCATAGTCGGTGAAGATCAGGAAACCCGAGCCGAACGCACGTAGGCCGGTCAAGGTCATGCCATTGACCATCGCGCACATCGCGTGCTCGCGCACCCCGAAATGCATGTTGCGTCCGCGATAATCGCCGATATTGCCGCCCGGCTGGAAGTCGCCGGCGAACTCGAAGACGAGGCGCGTCTTGGTGCTCGGTGAAAGGTCCGCCGCGCCGCCGACGATCCACGGGATGCGCTGGGCGAGCGCGTTCAGTACCTTCCCCGAGGCGTCCCGCGTCGACATCCCCGACGCACTGGGCGCGAAGCTCGGGAGCGCCTTCTCCCAGCCCTCGGGCAAGCCGCGCCCGCGAATGCGCTCGATCTGGTCGCCGAGGTCGGGATACTGCGCGCGATATCGAGCAAAATTCTCGTCCCATGCCCGATGCGCCTTGGTGCCGCGCGCACCCATGTTGGCGGTGAAATGCTCGCGCACGCCGTCTGGCACCACGAAATTCTTGTCCGGCGAGAAGCCGAAGAACTCCTTGGTCAGCCGCACCTCCTCCGCACCCAACGGCTCGCCATGCGCGGTCGGTGAATCCTGCTTGTGCGGCGCGCCATAGCCGATATGGCTATGCACGATGATCAGCGTCGGACGGTCGGTGGTCTCGTGGAAGACACGATACGCGCGGTCCAGCAGCAACGGGTCGTTGGGGTCGCCAACCGTGGTGACGTTCCAGCCATAGGCGAGGAAACGCGCGCCGACATCCTCGGTGAAGGCGATGTCGGTATGACCCTCGATGGTCACGCGGTTGCTGTCGTAAATCCAGCAGAGATTGGAGAGCTTGAGATGCCCGGCGAGCGACGCCGCCTCGCTGGCGATCCCCTCCATCATGTCGCCGTCGCCGCAGAGCGCGTAGACATTGAAATCAAAGATGTCGAAGCCCGGCCGATTGTAGGTCGCACCCAGCCAGCGCCCGGCGGCCGCCATGCCGACGCTGGTAGCCACCCCCTGCCCGAGAGGGCCCGTTGTCGTCTCCACGCCCGAGGTCCAGCCATATTCGGGATGCCCCGGACAGCGGCTGCCCGCCTGGCGAAACGTCTCGATATCCTGCAACGTCACCGCATCCCGCGTCTCGCCCTCGTAGGACGGCGCCGCCGCCTTGATGCCGGCGAGATGGATGAGGCTGTAGAGCAGCATCGAAGCGTGGCCGCTCGACAGCACGAAGCGGTCGCGGTTGATCCAACCGGGGTCCGCCGGATCGTAGCGCAGCACGCGCTGCCACAAAGCATAGGCGGTCGGCGCGGCACCCATCGGCGTGCCGGGATGGCCGGACTGGGATTTCTGGATGGCGTCCATCGTCAGGGTTCTGACCGTATTGATCGCCAATTGGTCGAGATCGGTGTGCCGTGCCATGCGCCTGTCCTGATGATCGACTGCGTGCGTTCCAGACCGCGCCCGGTCAGGCTTCCCTGAACCGGTCCAAGCCATACAGCGCCGCGCCGATCAGGGCCGCGCGCGCGAGCACCACGTTGACCGGCATCGCTTCGAGAACCGGCGTGAGACGTCCCTTGCCCGTGAACGGTCGCATGAACCGCCCCTCCCCGAGCCGGTCCAGCACCCGCGGCGGCATCCCGCCCGCCAGATAGACCCCACCGGTCGCCATCACCTTGAGCGCCATGTTCCCAGCCTCGGCGCCGAGCACGGAGACGAAAATGTCGATCGCAGCCGCGCAGAGCGGATTACCCTGGGGGTCCGTCATTCCGGCTTGCACGATCAACGGCGTGCGGTCCTTGGCGGCCGCCAGTTGCGCGGCGAAGCCCGGCACCTCCGCCGCCTCTCCAGCCTCGCGCAGGAAATCGTAGATGTTCGGAATGCCGCTGCCAGAGCAGACGCGCTCATAGGCGACATGGCCGTAACGCCTCGACAAATACCGCCAAAGCTCTGCCTGCCGGGCATCGCCCGGCGCGAAATCGGCGTGGCCACCTTCGGACGAGCAGGCGATGTACTCGCTGCCGTTCCAGATGAGAAAAGCCTCCCCCAGCCCCGTCCCCGGCGCGATGACCGCCAGCGGCCCGTGCGGTTCAGGCCGCCCCGAGTTGAGCACGTGCAGCTCATCCGGCCGCAACCGTGGGACCGCATAGGCGATCGCCTTCAGGTCGTTGAGCAGCATCACCCGCCGCAACCCGAGGTCGCTGCGCAACCCTTCCTCGTCGAGCACCCACGGCAAATTGGTCAACCGCGCGCGGCCCGAAACGACGGGGCCGGCGACATCGAAGCACGCCACCTCCGCGCTCCGGCCGGTTTCGGCGAGAAACTCACGCACCATATCGCGCAGGTGCGCATAGCTGGCGCTGTGGTATTCCTTCTCCACCACAGGCGCGCGTGCGCCCCCATCGGGCGCAAACAGCGCCAGCAGCGTCTTGGTACCGCCGATGTCGCCGGCAATCAGCATTCCGCACACGCCCGCAATGGTTGCATCGTCGCCCCGATCAGGCAGGGCGAGCTCGTCATCAGGCAACATATCCGCTCGATGCGCCCCGGAGAGCGCCCTCTTTTGTCTCCACCGACAGCATATAGAGCCATACTCAGACGATCGGGGATAGGAAAGCCACTCGGAGGTTCGGCCGAGCCCGCGGCGTCTCGTCGCACGCCAATGGCAAACAGGCAGTTAATATAATGCGGTCGTATCGGCCTCGGCCAGCCCTCAATCGAGCCGGTAGGCACGCGAGGCGGTGTCATTAAACAGCGCCCGCTTCTCTTCGCCGGAAGCGCCGCTCGCGATCCGCTTGAACGCATTCCACAATGTCGCGTAGCCGGTCCCCATCTTCTCCACGGGAAAGTTGCTCTCGAACATGCAGCGCCTCGCGCCAAACAGGTCGATGCAGGTTTCCATGTATGGCCGCCAGAGCGACGCCAATTCCTCGGACGAAGGCGGGCGAGCCGCCGCGAGATAGTCGAACGCCGCAAGCCGCATCATCATGCCGCCGAGCTTCACCACCACGTTCGGGCAGCGCGCCAACTCAGTCATCGCCGCTTTCCAGGACGCGTACACCTCGTCACCCTTCCCCGCGTAGGGACCATAGCCGAGCGGCCCCCCGACATGGCCGAGAACGATATTGGTTCCTGGGAACGCACGGGCCAAATCCACGATGTCGGCGAGTTGCGGATGAAACAGCCAGGCGTCGAACGACAGACCGAACGAGGTCAGGCGCGCGAGCCCCGCACGGAAATCCGGCCGCTGATACAAATGCGGCCGCATCTGCGCGCCGCTATTGCCGATCACGTCGCTCGCGTCCCAGCCGGCGGAGTGGCGAACGCCGCGAAACCGTCCGCCGCCGGCCCTGACATGCGCCTCCAGCACCGGCTCCACCCGATCGCCCAAGGTCAGATCGGCAAAGCCGACGATGCCGGCCCCGATGCGCGTCGTCCCGTAACCGCCGCTGTCGCTCATCGCCGCGATGCCGGCGACGAACTCCGTCTCGCCGACGGGGCGCATGTCCGGCGCCCCGGTGGCGCGGTACATCGCATGACATTGCAGGAACACCGTTGCCACGACGTTGTGGCCCGTCGCCAGATCGGCGGCGAACTCGTTCATCAAGTAGCGGTCGCCGGCGCGGTCCCACAAATGATGGTGCGTGTCGATGATCGGCAGGTCCGGATCGAGGATCTGCTCCTTGGGCTGCTGGGCGAGCCACGCCGCGTTCGGCGGGAAAATGCGTCCGAACGGCGTCGGCTGCGTCTGTCCACTCATCGGCGCTCTCCCCGGCTCGCTTGTAACGACTGGCGAGAGGGATTAGGGCACGCCCCGGCGGGGCGCTCAAGCGAGCCGCGCGCCGATGACCCGAACGTCGAGGAGCAGCCGATGACGCGCATCCCCAAGATACTGCACGAGCCGATCAACACCGCTTTCCCCAACGATGTGTGCCTGGTCGCGACGGTGCTGCCGAGCGGCTTCGCGCAAGTCAGCCCGCGGGGCAGCACCCAAGTGTTTGACGACCGGCATTTCTCCCTGTGGGAACGCGGCAAGGGCTCAACCACCGAGAACCTCGTCGACGGCAGCAAGGTAACAATCTACTTCCGCAAGCCGCAGCTCCGCGCCGACGGGACTCTGCCGAAGGGCGGCATCGCGCGCTTCTACGGCATCGCCCGCCTGCACAAGTCCGGCGCCGTCTACGAGGAGGTCTGGCAACGCCTGATCCAGCCGGAGAAGGACCGCGACCCGCAGAAGAAGGGCTTCGCGGTGCTGATCGAGGTCGAACGCGCCGAGGAGCTGGACGGCACGCCGCTCGCGCTCGACTGAAGGATCGACTTTCTCCGGTTGTTGCTGACTCGCTCGCCCGCCGCGTGGCATCCTCGCCGCGCGGGGGCGGCGGCAATCCCGCCCAACGTCCAAACGCGCCGGAAGCAGCACGGGCCATCTACCGCGCGGTTTCACGGCCAATACAACAGGGGTAGGAAATGATCGGAAGAAGATGGTCCGGCGCCGCCGTGGCCGGCGTAGCACTGCTGGCGCTCTCGTTCGCCTGGCGCGCGGACGCGGAACCCGCGGCGACGCCGGGCGTCACGGCGACGGAAATCAAGATCGGCAACATCGCAGCCTATAGCGGGCCGGCGTCGGCCTACGGCATCATCGCGCGCACCGAGGGCGCGTTCATGAAGATGGTCAACGACAATGGCGGCGTCGGCGGCCGCAAGCTGATCTATGACTCGGTGGATGACGGCTACAGCCCGCCCAAGGCAGTCGAGCAGGTGCGGCGCTTGATCGAGCAGGACAAGGTAGCCTTCCTGTTCGCCACGATCGGCACGCCGAGCAACACCGCGATCTCGAAATACGTCAACGAGAAGGGCGTCCCGCTTCTGTTCCTCGGCAGCGGCGCGGACAAGTGGGGCAACTACAAGCAATTCCCCTGGCTGATCGGCTGGCAGCCGAGCTACCGGACCGAGGCGCAGATCTACACGCAATACGCGCTCAAGAATAAGCCCAATGCGAAGATCGCCGTCCTCTATCAGAACGACGATTTTGGCAAAGACTACCCGATGGGTGTCAAGGACGTGCTGGGCGACCGCTACGACAAGATCGTCACCGCGGCTTCCTACGAGGTCACGGACGCCACGATCGACTCGCAGGCGCTGGCGCTGAAGGAATCGGGTGCCGACGTGCTGATCACCGCGGCCACGCCGAAATTCGCCGCGCAGATGATCCGCAAGATTTCCGAGCTCGGCTGGCATCCGCTGCATTTCATGACCAACGTGTCGATCTCGGTCGGCTCCGTGCTGACCCCGGCGGGGCCCGAGCGTGCCGTCGGCATGATCAGCGCCGCCTACCTCAAGGACCCGACCGACCCGACATGGAAGGACGATCCCGGCATGAACGGGTGGCGCGCCTTCATGAAGAAATACATGCCGGACGCCGACCTCACCGATGGCGGCCCGGTCTTCGCCTATGGCGTGACTTCGACATTGCTGCAGGTTCTGAAGCAGTGCGAAGGCGATTTCTCGCGAGCCAACATCATGAAGCAGGCGGCCAACCTGAAGGACTTGGAAATCCCGGTCTTGCTGCCGGGCATCAAGGTGAATACCAGCCCGACCAACTTCCACCCCATCCGGCAGATGCAGCTCGAGAAGTGGAACGGCAAGTCGTGGGAGCTGTTCGGCCCGGTGATCCAGGGCAAGGGGTCCTGACGCCCAGCTGGCGAACAGCCGCGGCAACAGCCGTCAAACCTGATCAGCGGCGGGCTTCCGGGCCCGCCGCGCAGCTTTGTGTTCCGCTAATGCCGGTGGCGAATTACTCGGCTATTGCGACACGGCATTGCCTGCGATCTATAATGCGGAAAACGTTGCGGATGATCGCCAAATGACGGATGACCAGGACAGGCCAAGACTACTCGGATTCGCTGCACAAATCGTCTCGGCGCATGTCTCGAAAAACGCCGTCGCGGCCCAGGAACTTCCGCCCCTGATCGAGCGGGTCTACGAGGCCCTGCGGAACGCGGGAGCAGAGCCCGCCGCCGAGCCGGCCAGGCCGGAACCGGCTGCGCCGATTAAAAAATCGGTCTTTCCTGACTATTTGATCTGTCTGGAAGACGGCAAGAAGCTGAAGATGCTGAAACGGCATCTCAGAACGGCATACAACATGTCGCCGGAGGAATACCGCAAGCGTTGGGGATTGCCGGCCGAGTATCCGATGGTCGCTCCCAACTACGCCAGGCATCGCTCGACGCTCGCAAGGGAGATCGGGCTGGGGACGCGTCGGCGCGGCGCAGCGACCTCGGAACCGCCGGAACCAGCCGCCAAGCCACGTGCGACCAGAGGCCCCGCGCGAAGGGGTCCGGTCGCGCGGAAACGCGCCCGCACCACGGCGGAGTAGCGCCACCCGCGACAACGCGGTCTGATCCGACGAGAGCATCCGAAGCGCGTGCATGTCTCCTCCGCTTCGTCCGGAGGGGCCGCCGCCCCTTGAGGGGCTGCTAGAGCATTTTCGGTTTACTCGGAGGCATAGCCGGCGTGGTGGAGATATGATCGGCACTCGTCTGGACTGAAAGCTTTGAGGAGGTGCCCGATTGCGTTCCAGAGCGCTTCGCGGGTGCGGGCTGCGGCCTTGCGTAGCAGCGCCTTC
>JAFKFI010000163.1 GCA_017307285.1 Alphaproteobacteria bacterium
ATCGCCCTGCCGCCCAATATCCGCGAACCCGCGCTGGCCTGACGCCCTCAATCGCCCGATCGCCCAGACGTGGTGCTAAGGACCGCGCGCGTCCGCTTATCCCTTTGATGCAGACCAAGATTTCCGAAGTCACTGTCCAAGTCCGGTCAGACCATGAGATTGTGCAGACGAATCGTGCTTGGCGTGAGACCGTCCGACCAGGTGATCTGGGTGTGGGGAAGACCGGCGCCGTGGGCTTCGAGGGCGGGGTGCAGCGCTCGGGCGGGGTGATCGGAGGCCATGCGGATTGCCTCGTCGGCGCCGGCGATTCCCCATACCGCCAGGTTGCGCACCGCCTGGTCGAGCGTGAGAGCCGAGCCGGCGAGCACGGCGCTGCACGGGGCGCGGACCTCGCCGGCCGCCGTGCGCTCAACCGTCATGCCGGCGAAATCGTAGCGGCCGGCGGGAGCAGCGGCGGCGGCGGTCGCGTCGGTGACGAGGATGCTGCGGGAAAACCCTTTGGCGCGGATCATCGCCTTGAGCGCGAAGGGGGGAACATGCAGGCCATCGGCGATGAAGCTGGCGGCGAGCCCGTCCTCGGCGAGTTGCGCCGTGATCGGGTTGTCGAATTTGTGCTGGATGCGGGCGGCGGCGTTGCCGAGATGGGTGCTGAGTGTGGCACCCGCCGCGACGGCGGCGGCGATCTCCGCCGGGCCCGCGGCGGTGTGGCCGAGGGCGACGATTTTCCCGCGCGCGCGGCACCAGCGGATCAGCGCCTCGGCACCCGCGAGTTCCGGGGCCAGGGTCAGCAGCAGGATGGGGCGCCGCAGTCCCGCTTCGATCCGCTCGATCAACCCGGCGTTGGGCGCGACCATCGCCTCGGGCGGATGGCAGCCGGTATAGCCGTCGCGGGCGCTGAGGAACGGGCCCTCGAGGTGATAGCCGGGCACCATCAGGGGACCGAGCCGGCTGTCGGCCACCGCCGCGTCGAGTGCGGCGAGGCGCGCGGCGAGCGCGGCTTCGCTCGCCGTGATGAGGGTGGGTAGGCAGGTCGTGACACCGGTGCGCAGCATGGCGTCCAGCGCGTGATCGAGCGCGTCGGGCGTGAGGGCGGTGCTGTTGAAATCGACGCCGGCGAAACCGTTCACCTGCAGGTCGACGAGGCCGGCGCTAAGCAGCTTGCCCTAGCTCCGTCCCATCGCGCGCAGCACCGAGTCACGCACGTCCGGGGGCTGCCCCTCGAGGCCATGCAGCACGCTGCGGAGCCGGCCGCGCAATTCGTAGAGCTGGTCCATCAGCGACAGCACCACCGGCACAGCCTCCTCGCCGAGGGCCAGGTCACGGCGCAGGTCGTGGATCAGCCGCACGCGTGCCACGTCGATCTCCTGGAACACCAGGCGGCTGCCGTCCTGCTCGGGCTGCACCCAGCCGCGCTCGACCCAGCTGGTGATCTCGACCAGATCGGTGTCCGGGAACAGCCCGGCCAACTTGTCCAGCTCCATCATGCGCCCTCCATCCCCGCGCGCGGATCGGCGGCATGACGCGGGTTCCAGGTCTTGAGGAATGAAGCGAGCTCGGGCTCGTCGCCCGGCGGCACGACGACCTGCAGCTCGACATATTGATGCCCGCCAGAGATGCCCCGCCCGCGCAGGCGGAGCCGGGTGCCGGTGCCGGAGCCGGCAGGGATGGTGAGGCGCACTGTCCCCTTGATCGTCGGCACTTCGAGCGCCGTCCCGAGCACAGCCTCTTTCAGCGTGACGGGGAGGGCGAGAATGATGTCGTTCCCCTCGCGGCGGAATTGCGGGTGCGGAGCGACGGTGATCTCGACCAGCGCGTCGCCCGGTGGCCCACCGCCGATCCCCGGATGGCCCTTGCCCCGGAGCCGCAGGATATGGCCGTCCCGCAGGCCAGCCGGGATGGTGACGTCGAGGGTCTGGCCGTCGGGCATGGTGAGGCGGCGGACGGTGCCGTTGGCGGCGTCGAGGAAGCTGACGGTCAGGGCGTATTGCGCGTCCATGCCGCGCGCCGAGAAGCCCTGGCCGCCGCCGCGCGCCCGGCCACCGAAGGCTTGGCCGAAGATGCTCTCCAAATCCTCGGGGTCGAACCCGGCATTGGCGCGGTACTTGGTCCGGCCGCCGGCATCGCCGTACTCGCGATAGAAGCCGCGCTCGGGCGGCTTCTCGGCGCCGGTGGCGTCGATCTCGCCCCGGTCGTAGCGGCCGCGCTTCTCGGGGTCGGAGAGGATCTCGTTGGCGAGGCTGATGGTCTTGAACCGCTCCGCCGCCTCGGGCTTGCCAGGGTTGAGATCAGGGTGGTGCTTCTTGGCGAGCTTGCGATAGGCGGCGCGGATCGCCTCGGGCGAGGCGTCCCGCTTCACGCCGAGGACGTCGTAGAGATCTTCCATGCGGCGAGACTAGCCGAAGCGGATACGCGCCGTCAGGTGCCGCTCCACACCGGATGGCGCTTGCCGAGGAAGGCGTCGATCCCCTCGGCGGCGTCGCGCGCCATCATGTTGCGGGTCATCACCTCGGCGGCGTAGCGATAGGCGTCGCGGAGCTCCATCTCGGCCTGGCGGTAGAACGCCTCCTTGCCGATGGCGAGGGTGAGGGGGCTCTTGCCGGCGATCTGGCTGGCGAGCGCTTCCACCGCTTGGTCGAGCTCGGCCTCGGGCACCGCGCGGTTGATGAGGCCGATCGCGGTGGCCCGTGCGGCGTCGATCAGTTCGCCAGTGAGGAGCATCTCCATCGCCGCCTTGCGCCCCACATTGCGCGAGAGGGCGACCATCGGGGTCGAGCAGAACAGGCCGATATTCACTCCAGGCGTGGCGAACCGCGCGGTATCGGCGGCGATGGCGAGATCGCAGCTCGCAACGAGTTGGCAGCCGGCGGCGGTGGCGACGCCGTGTACGCGGGCGATCACCGGCTTCTCCAGCCGGACGATCTTCTGCATCAGCCGCGAGCATTGCTCGAACAGCGCAGCGTAGACCTCGCGGCCGGGGTTCGCGCGAATCTCGCGCAGATCGTGGCCGGCGCAGAAGGCTGGCCCCGCGCCGCCGATCACCACGACATGTATCGAGGGGTCCGCCGCGATGGCCTCGAGCTCGGCTTCCAAGGCGCCCATGAGTCCGACCGACAGCGCGTTGCGCGCTGCCGGCCGGTTCATCGTCAGCCACGCCAGCCCAGCTGCGTCGCGCCGCAGTAGCAGCGGCTCGTCGGTCTTCAGTGCCACGCTCATGGCGTCACTCCTTGCGCACGATCAGCGCGTCGACGGCGGTGATCCGATCACCGGCGCAGATCAGCGGGTTGACGTCGAGCTCCGCGATCACCTCGCGCTGGTCGGCCATGAACTGCGACACGCGGCAGATCACGTCGGCGAGCCGGTCCATGTCCACGGACGGCAGATTGCGGAAGCCCTCGAGGAGTTTCACGCCCTTGAGCGAGCGCAGCATCGCCACGGCTTCGTCGTGCCCGACCGGGGCCAGCGCGAGCACAGTATCCTTCATCAGCTCGACCAGGATGCCGCCGAGCCCGACCACGACGAGCGGGCCGAACAGCGGATCGACGCGCCCGCCGACCACCATCTCGACGCCTTGCGGCACCATCGGCTGCACGAGAACGCCATTGACGCGCGGCTTCGGCGTGACGGCGTTGGCCCGCTCCATGATGATCGTGTAGGCGTCGCGCACCTCGGCGGCGCTCTTGAGGTTGAGGCGGATGACGCCGGCCTCGGTCTTGTGCGGCAGGTCGGGGCTTTCCGCCTTCAGCACCACGGGCATGCCCAGCGCCTCGGCGGCGGCGGCGGCCTCGTCGGCGCTGTTCACCAGCTTCTCGCCGACCACGGGGACGCCGTACAGCGCCAGCACCTCCTTGGCCTCGCGCTCGGTCAGCGCTCGGGTCGTCGCCTTGCCGATCAACTCGCCCGCGCGGCGCGCGTCGGCCTCGCCGACCAGGCGCTCGGCCGGCTTGCGCGGATGCTTGCGCAGCTCCTCGCGCCGCTGCCACGCTGCCAGTGTCGCGAAGCAATTATCCATCGAGCGGAAGAAGGCGAGATTGTCCGCCTGCTCGATTTCGGCGACGCCGGGGCCGGCGAGATATTCGTTCACCCACACTTGGCAGATCAGCTTCTTGGCGGCGCCCGCGAGCTCGTTGAACACCGCGTAACGCGGAATGCTCATCGGCGTGCAGTAGGCGGCGGGCACCACGAGCGCGGCATAGGGGTCGTGCGCCAGCAGCGCGGTGGCGCAGGCGTTGAGCGATTCCGGCTGGTTGATGACCTGCGCCGTCACATCCACCGGATTGTTGGCGACGCCGAAATCCGGGATGTGCGATTCGAGCAGCGCCTTCAGTTCGGCGGGCGGCTGCGGCAGGGGCACGCCGTGCTCCTCGGCGCAGTCGGCCGCCATGATCGCGGCGCCGCCGGAGCTTGCCAGCACCGCGACGCCGGGGCCGCTCGCCGCGCCCGCCTTGGCGAAGAACGCGGCCGTGTCGATCAGGTCCTCGTAATTCTCCACCATGATCGCGCCGGTGCCCTTCAGCGCCGACTGATACGTTGCGTGGGTGCCGGCGAGCGAGCCGGTGTGCGACATCGCCGCGGCGGCACCCTGCTCGCCCTTGGCGATCTTGAACACGATCAGCGGCTTGTTGGCCTGCCAGGCAAGCTCCGCGGCCTCCAGCAGCCGCTCGGGGTTGGAACTGCCCTCGAACACGCAGGCGATCGTGCCGCAGGCCGGGTCGTCAGCCAGGTACGACACGAAATCCGACATATCGATGTCGCAGGAATTGCCCGAGGTGAAAGCGTGGCTGAACGATACGCCGCGCGCCGTGGCCTGCGCGAGCGAGAACCCGAGTGCGCCGGACTGGCTGATGAGGCCGATATTGCGGTGGCCGATCTTCGGCATCGGCGTCAGGGTCATGAAGGTGATGATGCAGTCGCGCACCGTGTTGACCGTGCCGATGCAGTTCGGCCCAACGATGCGCATGCCGCTCTCGCGCGAGATGGCGCTAAGGCGTTCTTGCTGGGCGACGCGCTCGGGCAGGCCGACCTCGGAATACCCCGAGGCGAAGATGATGCAGCCGCCGACGCCTGCCGCGGCGCATTGCACGACGATGTCCTCAACTGCCTCGCGCGCGGCGCAGATCACCGCGCAATCCGGCACCTCCGGCAGCGCGGCGACGCTCGGGTAGCACTTGCGGCCGCCGACCTCCTCGTAGCGCGGGTTGATCGGATAGACGCGCCCGTCGAAATCCTTGAGGTTCTGTAAGGCCCGCTCGCCGAACGCTCCAGCGCGGGTCGAGGCGCCGACCACGGCGATGCTGGCGGGGGCCAGCACGCGCGACATCTGGGCGTGGCGGTAGACGGATCGCTGAGGGGCGGCTGTCATCGGTGTCCTGGCGTTTCCTGTCGGCGCGCGTGTGCGCGCGTTGGCGAAGTTGCTGGTTTGACGAAGCTAAGTTCGCGAGCATACTCACCGGTATGAGCACCGGCAAGCCGCCGGGACGACCGCAGGGGAGGGGGCGTATGGCGTCGCTGTTCGATCTCACCGGGAAAGTCGCCGTGGTGACGGGCTCCAGCAAGGGGATCGGCCGCGCTATCGCCGAGCGCATGGCCGAGCACGGCGCCAAGGTCGTGATCTCCAGCCGCAAGCGGGACGCCTGCGAGGCGGTGGCGAAGGGCATCACCGACAAGGGCGGCGAGGCCGTCGTCATCCCCTGCCATGTCGGCCGCAAGGAGGAATTGCAGGCCCTCGTGGACCAGACGATCGCGCATTGGGGCGGCATCGACATCCTGGTCTGCAACGCCGGGGTGAACCCGTATTTCGGGCCGTCCCTTGGCATCTCCGACGAGGCGTTCGACCGGATCATGGGCACCAACGTGCGCAGCAATCTGTGGCTGGCGAACATGGTGGCGCCGCAGATGGCCGGGCGGGGCGGCGGTTCCATCACCATCATCTCCTCGATCGGCGGCTTGCTCGGTTCGGCGACCCTGGGCACTTACGGGCTGTCCAAGGCCGCCGACATTCAGCTCGCCCGCAATCTCGCGGTCGAGTGGGGGCCGAAGAACATCCGCGCCAACTGCATCGCGCCGGGCCTGGTCCGTACCGATTTCGCCCGGGCGCTGTGGGAGAACCCGGAGAATTACCGCAAGCGCACCCGCAACACGCCGCTGCAGCGCATCGGCGAGCCGGACGAGATCGCAGGGGCCGCGGTGATGCTGGCCGCTCCGGCCGGCACTTTCATCACCGGCCAGACCATCGTGATTGATGGCGGCACGATGGCCGGGTCCGTAGCGGCGGACTGGGAACAATAGCGAGGCCTCTCGCCTCCTTTCCCAAGGCCAGCGGTTTGCACTGACCGACTGACGAGCGGCCGATAGCCCGGAAGACGGGGCGCTCCGGCGCCCCGTGCTTGCGTCTGCGTGCGGAGCGATTTCTCCCTGGGGATCGGGCGCGTTCAGGGATCCTTAAGCTTCGCAAACCAAAAATGAGACATGTCTCAGAGGATATGAACATGTCTCAGATCATCACGGCGCCCGCGAAGGGCGGCGGCTCCGCCCGGCTTCTCGACTTTCACACCGGCATCGACGGCGACATCGTATCGCTCCTGAGCTACGGCTTCACGAATTTCGCCGCCGTGCAGAGTGCCATGCTGCAAAGCGGCAGCGATGTCGTCCTGGCGCTCGGCGGCGGCCAGACGCTGACCTTCGCTGGCCATCAGGTGAGCGATTTCACCGCCGCGAATTTCGGCATGTCGGCTGCGGACCTGCACCTCTCTGCGACCTTCGATCCGACGACGCGCCAGATCCACCTGACGGGCAACTTCGTGAACAGCGGAGCGGTCCTGATCTACGAGGCGCTGACGGGCAAGCCGATCGGGCCGGGCACCGGCACCGGCATCGGCACCGTCGCGCGCGGCACCGGCACGTCCTTCGTGTCCAATTTCGGTGTCGGTGCCGACGGCAACTACACCATCCAGGTGATCGAGAACGGCGTGGTCAGCCAGACCACCGTCTCGGTCGTCAGCGCGCCCGTGCCACCTCCGCCGTCGACCACCTCCGCCGGAACGACGCCGGCCGCCGTGCCGGACATGCACCTGGCGGCGACTTACGACCCGACGACGCGCCAGATCAAGCTCACCGGCGACTTCGTGAATGACGGGCCTGTCCTGATCTACGAGGCGCTGGTCGGCAAGCCGATCGGCTTGGGCACGGGCACCGGTATCGGCACCGTCGCGCGGGGCACCGGGACGTCTTTCGTCTCGAAGTTTGGTGTCTTCGGGGGCGTCGAAGGTACCTATGTGCTCCAGGTGGTCGAGAACGGCGTGGTCAATCAGACCACGGTGACGGTCGCCAACGCGCCGCCGGTGTCGCCCGTGACGACGCCACCCGCCACCACCACTCCACCCGCCACCACCACTCCACCCGCCACCACCACGCCACCCGCGACCACCACCCCACCCGCGACCACGACCCCGCCCGCGACCACCACCCCGCCGGAG
Organism: Alphaproteobacteria bacterium; assembly: GCA_017307285.1. Taxonomy (GTDB): domain Bacteria; phylum Pseudomonadota; class Alphaproteobacteria; order Acetobacterales; family Acetobacteraceae; genus JAFKFI01. The sequence goes on from JAFKFI010000163.1 coordinate 7,473, forward strand.
ACCACACCGCCAGTCACCACGACCGCGCCCACGACTCCGCCCAACGACCTGCACCTGACGGCGACCTTCGACGCCGCATCGCACACCATCCACATCGCCGGCAATTTCGTGAACGCCGGCTCCGTCCTGATCTACGAGGCGCTGACGGGCAAGCCGATCGGCCCGGGCACCGGCACCGGCATCAGCACCATCGCGCGGGGCACCGGCGACACCTGGTTCACCAACCAGGTGGCGGGCGGCATCGGCACCTACACGATCCAGGCGATCGAGAACGGCGTGGTCAGCACCACGACGGTGACGGTCGATGCGGCGGCTCCGGCCAAGCCTGCGCCGCCGCCCAGCCAGTCGGGCGGTGGCACATCGCCCGTTCCCACCTCGACCTACACCTATGCGGCGGTGGTGCCGCAGGCGTCCGGGGGTTCGGATGTGGTTGGGCTCAACCTGCAGAACCCGGGGGCGACGGCGCTCGGGGCGCGGGAGATCACCTTCGGGCAGGAATTCGCGCCGGGACAGGTGCCGGCGGGGCGGCTGCTGCAGGCGACGATCAATGGCGTGACCGTCGCGGTGCAGATGGACGTCAAGGCGACCAACCCCGACGGCTCGGTGCGCATGGCGGTGCTCACCTTGCAGCAGCCCGCTCTCGCCGCCGGCGCCTCGGCCGGGGTGATGCTGCAGCTGGCGCCGGCGGGGGCGAGCCAGGGGACGGCGGTCGATATCGCCGCGCTGACCAGGGGCGGCTACGATTTCACCGTCGATCTCGGCCTGCACAACGCCGATGGCAGCACGACGCCGTTCCATATCGACGCCGCCCAGGCGCTCGCCGCGGCGCTGCGCAATGGCACCGCCTCGACCTGGCTATCGGGGCCGCAGGCCACGCAGGTGCGGATCGACGTGCCGGTGGCGGGCTCCTTGCACGTCACCTTCGACATCACCGCCTATGCCGACGGCACCACTTCGACCGACGTGCAGTTCAACAATGACATCGCCATGAACCAGAGCGGCGGCCGGGTCAACTACGACGCCACCATCCGGCAGAACGGGGCGACGGTGTTCGCGCAGAACGGCATCGACCAGTTCCAGTACCAGACCTGGCACAAGCTGATCTACAGCAACGGCACCCCGGGCGTGAACGTGCAGCATGACACCGCGGCGATGGCGCGGGCCGGATTTATCGAGAATTACGATCCCAGCACAGGGGTCAAGACGTCGCTGATCACCGACCAGGTCAAGGCGATGGCCGGCGCCAGCAAGACGGTGCTCGGCGCCTCGAGCTTCGGCATCCTCGGCAATGCCGGGATCGTGCAATACATGGCGACCACCGGCGGGCGGCCCGATATCGGACCGACCACGCAGGCCAATGCGATCTGGCTGATGACCCAGAATGCCGATGCCGCCGCCTACGCATTGGCGCAGGCCGATGCCGCCGGCAGCGTGCCCTGGCATCTCTACGACCCGACCACCGGCACCTATCTGGCCACCACCCAGCGCCCTACTTTGTGGGTTGACGGGCGCGGCGGCACCGGCGGCACCACCGGGCTCACGCAGCAGATCCCGCAGTATTATTCCAAGGACAATCCGGGTAGCGGCTGGGCGATCGATCCGGGCCACCAGCCGGACCTTTCCTATGTCGCCTATCTGCTCACCGGGAATCGCTACTATCTCGACCAGCTCAATGCCCAGGCGAGCTACGACATCCTCATCACGGCACCCTCGTATCGGCAGAACGGCGAGAACCTCGTCGTCAACGGCCTGTCCCAGGTGCGCGTGCAGGCGTGGGATCTGCGGGAATTGCAAGAAGCGGCGCTGATCAACCCCGACGATTCGGCGCTGAAGGCCTATTTCACCCAGGCGGTGAACAACAATTTTACCAACCTGCTCGCCACCATCATCCCCTCCGCCACGGCCGCGCAAGGCGAGGCCACCGGCTGGCTGCCCGGCACCTACGGCACCGCGGGTTCAATGGCGCCCTGGCAGCAGGATTATTTCGGCCAGGTGGTGGCGATGGCCGCCGAGCAGGGCAACGCCCAGGCCAAGCAGGTGCTGCATTGGGAGAGCAACTACCTGGTCGGCCGCTTCCTGCAGGCGAGCAACGGCTTCGACCCGCATGACGGCGTCGC
>JAFKFI010000052.1 GCA_017307285.1 Alphaproteobacteria bacterium
CACGCCGTGCAGGGTGAAAACGTGCTTGGACGTGTCGATCGCGATTCGTGTAATCTCCATGCGGACGGCCCTCATGTTTGCGTTGTGACGACCAAACATCTTGGCACTCGATCCCGCGGGGCCGTCCACCCCAACACGACTTTCCTTGCCGGCCAGTAAAGTCGTGGATGACCGGCCTGCGCCGGTCATGACGGGTAATGGGGACGCTATTGGACATTCGCCTCCAGCAACGCACGGAGCCCGCTGAGCACCTGCGCCGGAGTGGGCGGACAGCCACCGATCACCAAGCTGACGGGTACCGCGGTCCCGGCACCGCCCAGCGTGGCATAGCTCCCCTTGAAGACGCCGCCATCCACCGCGCAGTCGCCGATGGCGACCACCCATTTCGGGTCGGGCGTCGCCTCGCAGGTCCGTTCTAGCGCCTCCCGCAAATTGCGCGTCAGCGGGCCGGTCACGAGCAGTATGTCGGCATGGCGTGGGCTCGCGACGAAGCGCAGGCCGAAGCGCTCAAGGTCGTAGACCACGCCGTTTAGCGCGTGCAGTTCGAGCTCGCAGCCATTGCAGCTGCCCGTATCGACGTGGCGGATCGCCAGGCTGCGCCCGAGCCGGCGTTGTGCCGCCGCGTCCAACGCCGCCGCGAGCGATTGCACAGTGTCCTCCGGCGGCGGCTCGGTGCGATCGGTTGCGGGGCCGTCGCGCAGCGTGCGGGCGATGCGGCGCCATACCATCAGAGATCGACCCCCGAGTAGGAACAGTTGAACGAGCGGTTCACCAGCGGGAAATCGGCGACGATGATGCCGCGCGCCGCCGCCTCGACCAGCGGCCATTGCGCCCAGCTCGGGTCGCGCGGGAAGGCGGCGGCGATCAGGCCGTTGTCGAGCCTGAGCCAGTGCCAGACGTCGCCGCGAAACCCCTCGACGACGCCGATCCCCTCGCCGCTCGCGGAAGGCAGCGGCACCGCGATGTCGCCGGCGGGCAAGGCGCCCAGCAGCGCGCGGACCAGGCGGATACTCTCGAGGATTTCCGCAAGCCGCACCCGCACGCGCGCGTCCACGTCGCCCTCGGTCATCACCGGGACCGCGAGGCCGAGGCCGGGATAGGGCGGGTAGCCGGGGAACCGCCGCGCGTCGAAATCGCGTCCCGAGGCGCGGCCGACATAGCCGCCAGCGGCGAATTGCCGTGCCAGCACGGGGGTGACGGTGCCGGTGCCGATCATTCGGTCGGCGAGGCTCGCGTAGTCCGCGTAGACGCGCGCAAGGTCGGGCAGTTCGGTCTCCACGCCGGCAAGGGTGCGCAGCACGGCCTCGGCGCCGCCGGGGGCGATGTCGGCGGCGACGCCGCCCGGCACGACGCAATCCATCATCAGGCGATGGCCGAACGCGATACCGGAGGCACGCAGCACCGCCTCGCGATGCAGGCCGAAGCGCGCCAGGGCGAAGGCGAAGCTCGCATCGTTGCAGATGCCGCCAGCATCCCCGAGGTGGTTGGCGATCCGCTCCAGCTCCGCCATCACGGCACGAAGCGCCCGCGCGCGTGGCGGTGCCTCGGTCTCTAGCGCGGCCTCGGCGGCGTGCGCGAAGGCGATGGCGTGGGCGACGGTCGAATCGCCCGACAGCCGCGCGGCGAACCGGGCGGCGGCGCGGGGCGATTTGCCGCGCATCAGGGTGAGCGTGCCTTTGTGCGCGTAGCCGAGCCGCGTCTCCAGCCGCACGATGGTCTCACCCTGCGCGGTGAAGCGAAAATGCCCGGGCTCGATGATCCCGGCATGGATCGGCCCTACCGCGAGCTGGTGCAGGTCGTCGCCCTCGGACGGCAGGAACTCGGGCGGCTCCGGCCCGCCGGCAGCGGGAGGACCGTGGCGCAGCGCCATCGGGTGCGTGTGGCCCCAGCGCCCGTGATCGAGCCAGGGGCGTGCATCCCGCCCGCCCTCGGCGGCGTGGCCCCAGAGATCGGCGATCATTCGCTCGAACCAGGCGGCCCCGGCGCGATGCGGTGACAATGCGGGGTAGGCGCCCTCCGTCACCAGCGTCGAGACTGGCAGCACTTCGCCCGCTATCCGGTCGAGAAACAGCGCGTGCACGCTGGTCGTGTCAGCCCACAGCGCGATCAGGTCGAGGCTGTGGTCGCTGCCGAGCGCCGCCGCCATTGCGCCCCAGCCTGCGGGTTCCAGGAGGTGGCGAGGCCAGGGGCGGCAGGGCTCGGCGGGGGCCGCGCGGATCAGCTCGGCGGCGCTCATCGTGCCGCGCTTGCCAGCCAATCCGCCACGACCGCGGGCATCGCGAGGCCGAGAACCAGCACGATGGCGAGGTGCAGCCACACCGGCGCCAGCGCGAGCGCGGTCGGCGCTGGGCCGACATCCGGCGTCGGCGCCCCGAGGCACAGCGATTGCAGCCGCGCGATCAGCGCCCAGGCGCCGACGACGAGCCCGACGCCAAGTGGAATCGCGAGCAGCGGCACGCCTTGCATTGTCGCCATGACGATGAGGAACTCGCTGCTGAACAGCCCAAACGGTGGCAGCGCCGTGACCGCGACGATACCGGCGGCGAGCGTCAGCGCGAGCGCGCGGTGCGTCGCCAGCAGGCCGGAGATGTCGGCGAAGCGCTGGCCGCCCTTGAGCTGCGCCGCGCGCCCGACGCACTGGAAGATCGAGGCCTTGGTCAGCGTGTGCAGGGTCATGTGCAGCAGCCCGGCGAAGACCGCCGCCGATCCGCCGAGGCCGAAGGCGAAGGCGGTCACACCGCTCTGCTCGATGGTGGAGAAGGCAAAGAACCGCTTCACGTCCCGCCGCCGCCACAGGCTGAACGCGGCGAGCAGCAGCGACAGCAAGCCGAGCGCCATGATCGGCGGCCCGGGGTCGATCGCCTCGGCATTGGCCGCCAGCACGCCGCGCAGCCGCAGGATGACGAAAAGCGCGACGTTGAGGATGGAGCCGGCGAGCACCGCGGACACGGGCGTCGGCCCCTCGGCGTGCGCGTCCGGCATCCAGGAGTGCAGCGGCGCCAGCGCCGCCTTGGTGCCGTAGCCGAGCAGCAGGAACACGAAGGCGAGGTTCAGCACCGGCCCGTCGCAGCGCGGCGCCGAGGCGAGCAGCCCGCTCCAGCTCATCGCCGCCATGCCGGGGCCGAGCGCGGGGAGTGCGGCGAGATACAGCAGAACCGTGCCGAACAGCGCCAGCGCGATGCCGACGCCGCAGACGATGAAGTATTTCCACGACGCCTCGACCGCCTCGGCGGTGCGCGGCAGGCCGACGACGAGCACCGCCGCGATCGTGGCCGCCTCCATCGCCACCCAGGTTACGCCAAGATTGTTGGACAGCAGCGCCAGCAGCATCCCGCCGACGAAGCACTGGTACATCGCGTGATAGAGCCGCAGCCGCCGCCGATCGAGTCGCCGAGCCGCGATCTCGGCGCGCACATAGCCGAGGCTGAACCACGAGGTCGTCATCCCGACGAAGGCGGTGAGCAGGGCGATATGCGCGGCCAGCGGATCGATCAGCAGCAACGCGCCGACATGCCCGACGCTCCACGGCAAGGTGCAGGCGAGCGCGAAGGTCAGCGCCGAGGCGGCGCAGTTGATCCACGCGCCAATACGCCAGGAGGACACCAACGCGAGCACGCCGGCGGCAAGGAACGGCACCAGCGCCACTAGGCCGGCGAGCACGAGAAGGCTCATCTCGGCACCTCGCCGAGTTGGTCGAGACGGGTGACGTCGAGGCTCTCGAAGCGCTCGCGGATGCGGAAGAAGAACACGCCGAACACGATGAAGGCGATCATCACCAGGAAGGCTACCGACAGCTCGACGATCAGCGGCATCCCGGCGACGCCGACAGCGGCGAGGATCAAGCCGTTTTCCAGCGACATGAAGCCGACCACCTGGGTCAGCGCGTTGCGCCGCGTGATCATCATGAGGAGGCCGAGCAGCACCACGGACAACGCCAGCGCGAGGTCCTCGCGGGTCAACGCCTGTGCGGCGAGGGTGGTCGGCAGCACCACCACGATCGACAACGCGACCAGCCCGACGCCGAGGATCATGCTCGGGAAGATGCCGAGCGCGGTCTCGATGGAACGATGAATGTCGAGCCGTCGCACGATACGATGCAGCGCGACCGGGATCACGATGCCTTTTGCGGCAAGCGCGATGAGTGCCGAGAGATAGAGATGCGGCGCGGACTGGACGTAGCCCTGCCACGCCGCCGCCGCGGCGAGCACCCAGCCTTGCAGCGCGAAGATGTTGATGACCGCGCTGACGCGGCGCTGATAGAGCAACGCGAAGGAGAGCACGAGCGCCGCGCCGCCCAGCAGATGCGCCGCGTCGTACCCCAGCACGCCGAAGCCGAGATGCGGCTGCATCACATGAAATCCGGATGCCGTCGCATCACGCGAAACCCTGGCTGACGAACAGGAACACCGCCGCGAGCAGCCCGAGCAGCAGCGCGATGCCGAGGAACTCAGGCACGCGGAATACCCGCATCTTGGCCTGGGCCGTCTCCAGCACCGCCAGCGCCACGGCCAGCACGCCCATCTTCAATGCCCAGCACACCAGGCCAACGAGCCACGCGAGCGGCCCCGCACCCGCCGGCGCGGCGCCGAACGGGACGAACACGGTGGCGATCAGGGTGAACCACAGCAGCAGCTTCAACATCGCCGCGCCGTCGATCAGGGCGAGGTCGCGGCCGCTGTATTCCAGCACCATCGCCTCGTGCACCATCGTCAGCTCGAGATGCGTCCCCGGATTGTCCACCGGAATGCGGCCGGTCTCGGTCAGCGCCACGGCGACGAACGCGACGGCAGCAAGGCCGAGCGAGACGCGCAGGCCGAACGATCCCTCGCGCAATAGCTCGGCGATAGTGTCGAGATTGGTCGTGCCGGCGAGCAGGGCGAGGGTGAAGATCACCATGAGCAGCGCGGGCTCGGCGAACACGCCGAACATCATCTCCCGGCTCGCGCCGATCCCGCCGAAGCCGGTGCCGACATCCATGCCAGCGAGCGCCAGCGTGCAGCGCGCCAGCGTCAGCAGCCCGGCGATCACCAGCAGATCGGCGACCGGCGCGCTCGCCATGCCGAGCGCGAAGGAGGGCACCAGCAGCGCGGCGATACCGATGGCCGCGAACTGCACGATAGGCGCCGCCTCGAACAGCAGGGTCGCGTTCTCGGCCATCACCGGCTGCTTGCGGGCGAGCCGTGCCAGGTCGCGCCAGGGCTGCAGCGGCGAGGGGCCGACCCGCCCAAGCAGTCGCGCCTTGAGCCAGCGCACGATGCCGGTCAGCAGCGGTGCCGTAGCGAGCACCAGCGCGATGTGCAGCGCCTGCGTGACGAGGCCGAGAAACAGGCTCACCTCGCCTCCAGCATCGCGATGACGGCGAGGAACAGGACGAGGGCGGCGAACATCACCGACAGCACCCGCCGGATGGTGAGGAGCTGCATCCGGTCGGCCTGCGCGGACAGGAGTTCGCGCAATCGCGCGATGGGCGCGAACAGAAGCGTGTCGGCCGGGTCGCTGTGCTCGGCGTGTAGCCGCGCCGGCCGCGTGTCGCCGGGCGCCGGCATGTCCACCGCCTCGCGCGCGGCGAGGAGCGCGGTGCCGAGGCTGCGGCGCAGCGGCTGAGCGAAGGAGGCGCCGCCGTACTGGGTCTCCGGGTCGCCGAACGGCAGCCAGGCTGGTGCCGCCGCGAATCCGTTGGCCCAGAACGGGCCGCGCCGACTACCCGCCACAGTCCAGCGCCGCAGCACCAGGATCAGGGCCGCGCCGGCGGCGGTCAGCAGCAGGGCGATGGCGATCGGCGAATAGCCCGTCGCCTCGGCGGTGGGCGCGACGGCGAGCCAGCCGGCGCGATCCGCCATGTCGGAGCCGGTGAGCGCCCGCAGCGCCGGGGCGGCAAGCGCCAGCACCGGACCGGGCAGCAGCCCGAGCAGCGCGGCGAGCGCCGCCAGCCCGATCATCGCCCAGCGCGCGGCGGGCGCGGCCTCCTCCGCGGCGGCGGCGCGCGGGGTGCGCGGGCGGCCGAGGAAGGCAACCCCGATCAGCCGCACCGCGGCGGCCGCGGCGAGGGCGGCGGCCATCGCCATCAGCGCGGCAACCACGGCGAACAGCGTCTGCATGGCGATCCCGCCGATGCGCGGCGCGGCGAGCACCGACTGGAACAGTAGCCATTCGCTGGCGAACCCCGGCCCCGGCGGCAGCGCCGCCAACCCCGCGCATCCCGCCAGCGCGCAGGCCGTGGTGACCGGCATCTGGTGGATTAGCCCGCCCAGCCGCGCCAGCAACCGACTGCCCGCGCCGTGCTGAGCCGCTCCCGCACAAAGGAACAGCAGCGTCTTGAACACGCCATGACCGAGCGCGTGCAGCAGCGCCGCCGCGAGGGCGAGCGAGGCGAGTGCTGGCAAATCGACGGCTCGCGCCGCCAAGGCCAGGCCGAGCCCGATCGCGATGAACCCGACATGCTCGATCGTGCTCGCCGCCAGCACCGATTTGAGGTCGGCCTCCAAGCTCGCCCGCAATCCGCCAAGCACCGCCGAGACCGCTCCCAGGACCAGCAGCGGCACCGCCCACCACAGCGGCTGCACGGGGCCGCACAGGTCGAACAGCACCCGCACGACCACGTAGAGCGCCACCTTGGTCATCGCCCCCGACATCAGCGCCGAGACATGGCTGGGTGCCGCCGGATGGGCGAGCGGCAGCCAGACATGCAGCGGTGCGAGCCCCGCCTTCGACCCGGCGCCGAGCAGCACCAGCACGAGCACCGCCGTCGCCCGCCAGCCCTCGGGCGGGACGGCGCGCATCGCGACGAAGCGCAGGTCGAGCCCTTGCGGCGTGAGCGGGGCCAACAGCGCGAAGGCCGGGATCAGGCAGGCGGCTCCGAACGCGGCGATGCCGAGGTAGAGCAACGCCGCGTCGCGCGCCTCCTCCTCCTCGTGCCGTGCCAGCACCATCGCCCAGGAGGCGAGCGACATCAGCTCGAAGCCGAACACCAGGGTGAAGCTGTCGGCCGCCAGCAGGGTGAGCGCCATCGCCCCGATGAAGGCCGGGAAGAACGGCAGCGCCCGCCGGTCCTCCTCCCCGTGCGGCGCGAGGGCGGCGACCGAGCAGGCCGCGCCGGTGACGAAAACCAGCAACAGGAACCAGCCCGACAACGCATCCACGCCGATCTGCGCGTTGGCGCCCGGCGGCCCGAGCGGCAGCACGAAGCCCTCCGCCGGCGCACCGGCGAGCAGGAAGGCGAAGGCGGTCAGCGCGCCGATGCCGCACAGCGCGGCGCTGGCGGCCATGATCCGCCATCCCTGGCGAGGCAGGAACGCACCGACCAGCGCCAGCCCGAACAGCCCGAGGGCGACGCAGCCAAGCAGCACGGGCACGAGCAGGCCGGGAAAAATCACCCCTCGACGTTAACCCGCCCCCCGGCCGCGCCGGAAGGGTGTTGCCCTCGCCACGGACGTGCCGCGCGAAATGCCACTGCCGGGGGCGGCTTGGCATGTGCCTAATCCATTGATCTTCCCGGTTGTGTCCCGCACAGTCGGGCATAGCGGGGCCAACCCGCGGGCATTTGGGGAGACCTCTCGATGATCCGTTCGACGATCCACAGGACCATCGCGCGCGCGGGCTTGGCCGCCGGGGCGCTGTTGCTCGCCGCCGGCCTCATGCCCCGCCCGGCCGCGGCCCAGGGCTCCGGCTCGGCGACGATGGACACCATCCGCCAGCGCGGCCAGCTCATCTGCGGCGTCTCGACCGGGGTGCCCGGCTTCTCGCTGCCCGACAGCCAGGGCGTGATGCGCGGGCTCGACGCGGATTCCTGCCGCGCCGTCGCCGCCACCGTGCTCGGCGACCAGAACAAGGTGAAATTCGTCCCGCTCACCACCACCAACCGCTTCACCGCCCTGCAATCCGGTGAGATCGACGTGCTGATCCGCAGCACCACCTGGACCCTCGGGCGCGAGGCCAATCTCGGGCTCTTGTTCGCCTGGGTGAACTACTATGACGGCACCGCCTTCATGGTGAAGAAGTCGACCGGCGTGAAATCCGCCAAGGAGCTTGATGGCGCCACCATCTGCGTGCAGCCCGGTACCAGCACCGAACTTGCCATCAACGACTATTTCCGCATCAACCACATGAAGTTCACCCCGGTCCTGATCCAGGACTACGCGGAGATCCAGAACGCCTTCTTCTCCGGCCGCTGCGACGCCTACTCGACCGACGGCTCCGGCCTCGCCGTCACGCGCTTCGCCCAAGGGCCGAAGGCGGATGATTACGTCATCCTGCCCGAGGTCATCAGCAAGGAGCCGCTCGGCGCGATGGTGCGCAAGGGCGACGACAAGTGGTTCGACATGGTGCGCTGGACCTTCATCGCCCTGCTCACCGCCGAGGAGGAAGGTGTCACCAGCAAGAATGTCGACGAGATGCTGAAGAGCACCACGCCCGGCATCCGCCGCCTGCTCGGCGTCGACGGCGACATGGGCAAGGCGCTCGGCGTCGATAACAAATGGGCCTACAACGCGATCAAGCAGGTCGGCAATTTCGCCGAGATCTGGGACCGCAACATCGCCCCGATGGGCGTGCCGCGCGGCCTCAACAATTTGTGGAACAAGGGCGGGTTGCAGTACCCGCCGCCGATCCGCTGACCTCCTAGTCCTGGCCGGTCCCGGCGGGGCCGGTCAGGCTCGCGTCTTGTTTGCAACGCTTCTCCACCCGATCGCCTCCTGTTAGGCGTTTGTTCACGTGCCTCGCTCAGTTTCGCTCCCAGGGCGCATGAATTGCGCCGCCCACTGGAACAGCGAGAGCGAGCGAAAATGTCCATTCCCACGTCGGCCACCGTGACTGGCGGCACCAGCTACCCCGACGTTGCTGGCGACAACATCATCAGCGTCGACCAGACGGTGGATACAGGCCAGGTCACGATCACGGCGGCGAACGGCGACAATGATACGATCCTCGGCGGCGCCGGCGACATGATCGTCGATGCGTCGACCGGAACGGTCTCGCTCGATGTCTCGCCGGGATTTGGCGCCACGACGATCCTGGGCGGCAGCGGCACGCTGTTCGTCGAAGAAGACAGCCTTGGCTCCGGCGGCCTTCTTGACGTCCGGCTCGGCATTGGGGCTGCCACCATCCACGGCTCCACCGGTGGCACGATCGTCACACCCGGCATGGGCAACATCGAGATCATCGCCGACGGCCAACTCTCGATCGTCGGCAATGATCTCTCCGAGAAGATCAGCTGGACCCCGGTGGTCGGTGACGTCATCAACGTCACCACCAATCCTGTTACCCAAGAGACTACGATAGTCGACACCGGCACGAATGTCTCGGTGAGCCTGAGCGGCGGCCAGATCGTCGTCGACGCCACCGCGGCCAGCGGGGCGATCCACGATTTCGCCAACCCCCTCGGAAGCGAGGTCATCAATCTCGGCAGCGCGGACGTCTCCGTCACCGCCTCGCTCGGGTCGGACAGCATCAACGCGGGCTCGGGGAACGTCACGGTCGACGCGGGCGGCAACGCCAATCCGATCACTGTCAACGGCGGCGCCGGGACGCTCACCTTCAACGCCGGCGCCGGCAATGCGACGATCACCGGCGGTACGACCAGCACGATCATCAACGGCGGCGCGGGCACCATCGCCCTGACCCAGCACGATGTCACTATGATCCGGGCGGGGGACGGCGCCATCACCGTGACCTCGGACAGCTCGCTGCTCTCGGTCACGGGCGCGGACGGCACCTCGACCACCAACTGGACCGCCCCGATCGGCGACACGGTGACGATCACCACCGACGGCACAGGCGCCACCACCCTGCTCGATACGGCCACCAACGCTCGAACGGTGCTGGCCGGCGGCTACGCCACCAACTACATCACGGCCCCGCCGATCGGCGTTGTCAACGACCTGCCCGACCATAATGTGATCACTCTCGGTCCGGGCGACCCGGGCGGCATCATCGTCAACGCATCACAGGGCATCGACACGATCAATGCCGCTGGCTCGATGTGGGGCGTGACGGTCAACGCCACCGGCAACGCCAACCCGATCGTGGTCACTGGCGCTATGATGGGACCGTTGACCTTCAACGCCGGCAGCGGCGACGCCACCATCAGCGGCGGTATTGGCACGACGGTCACCGGCGGAGCCGGCAGTACCGTGCTAAACCAGAACGGCGCCAGCACGATCTACGCCCACGGCGGCACGATCACCGTGAACGCCGACGGCAACCTCCTGACGGTCATCGGCGCGGACGGCACATCGACCAATAGCTGGACGTTTGCTTCGGGCGACGTGGTAACGATCAGCAGCGTCGGCGCGATCACCACGATCAGCGACCCCATCAGCAGCCTCGTCTACACCCTCCCGGCCGCCATTCCACCGACGCTGACGGTCGACCCCTTCACTCATGCGCTGAACGCCAGCGGGGCGGCGGCGGGCTTGACCATCAGCGGCACGACCAGCGCCGAGGATGACCAGGTGGTCAGTGTGCAGATCGTCGATCAGGACGAGAACCCGGTGGGCGCCCCCTACTCGGCGACAGTGTCGGGCGGTATGTGGTCGGTCACCGTGCCGGGCTCCGATCATCTCGCCGACGGCAACTACACCGTGATCGCCAACGTCACGGATCTTGCCGGCACCCCGGCCGTGCCGGCAAGTCAGGCGCTTTCGGTCGACGAGACCGCGCCGACGCTGACAATCGACCCGTTCAGCCAAACGCTTAATGCCACCGGCGCGGCCGCCGGCTTGACCATCCGCGGCACCACCAACGCCGAGGATGACCAGGTGGTCAGCGTTCAGATCGTCGACGCGGACGAGAACCCGGTGGGCAACGCCTATCAGGCGACGGTCGCCGGGGGCGAGTGGTCACTCATCGTGCCTGGCTCGGATCATCTTGCCGACGGCAGCTATACGATCACTGCCACCGTTCTGGATGCGGCCGGCAACCCGGCCACGCCGGCGAGCCAGACGCTCATGGTGGACGAGACCGCGCCAGCGATCACCCTCACCGACACAGGCGTGCTCACCAATCGTGCCACGCAGACCGTCGGCGGCACGGGTGAGATCGGCGCGACCGTCACCGTGTGGGACGGCGCCGCGTCGGTCGGCTCGGCGACGGTTGGGCTCGACAGTAAGTGGAGCGCCAGCGTCACCCTGACGGCCTCCGAGGGATTGCACACCCTCACCGCGACCGCGACCGATGCCGCTGGCAACGTCGGCAGCAGCAACACGACCGCCTACACACTGGATACCACCGCGCCACTGCTGACGGTGAACAATCTGGGCGGCCCGACCAACCAGACGTCGCAGACGCTAACTGGCACGGGCGAGGTCGGCAGGACCGTCGTCGTGACGGAAGGCGCCGCGGTTCTCGGCACCGCGAGAGTGCAGTTGAACGGCACCTGGAGCACCAATGTCACGCTGAGCAGCGAAGGGTCGCACAGCCTCACGGTGAGCGAGACCGATGCCGCCAACAACGCCACCGCCCGCATCATCACCTACACGCTCGACACCACCCCCCCGGTGGCGCCGGTCATCACCAGCACCGGCCAGCTGACCAACAATACGGCGGTGATGGTTGCCGGCACGGCCGAGGCGGGCGGGACGGTGACTGTGTGGGACGGCGCCACCTCGGTCGGCTCCGCGACGGTTGACGGTGGCGGCAACTGGATCGCCGCGGTCACGCTGACATCCGAGGATGGCACCCATAGCCTGACCGCGAAGGAGACCGACGCCGCCGGCAACACCGGCATTGCCAGCAGCGCCGTTGACTACACCCTCGACACCACTCCCCCGGATGCGCCGGTGATCACCAGCCTTGGCGGCCTGACCAACCAGGCCAGCCAGACGATGAGCGGCACGGGCGAGATTGGCGGCACGGTCATCGTGTGGGACGGCCTCACCTCCGTTGGCTCGGCGATGGTCGACGAACATGGCAACTGGAGCGCGGCCGTCACGCTGACGCCGGGCGACGGAACCCATAGCCTGACAGCGAAGGAGACCGACGCCGCCGGCAACACCGGCAACAAAAGTGTCGCCGTTGACTACGACCTCGATACCACCCCGCCGCTCGTGACGATCGCCGGTACGGTTGGCCTGACCAATGAGGTGAACCAGGCGGTGAGCGGCACGGCCGAAGCCCTTTCGACCGTGACCCTTTGGGACGGCGCCACCACCGTCGGATCGGCGACGGCGGACGAGGACGGGCACTGGAGCACAACGGTCACGCTATCCGGCGAGGGCTTGCATAGCCTGACGGCGAGCCAGACCGACGCGGCCGGCAACACCGGCACCAGCAGCGCGATCAGCTACACGCTGGACACCACCCCCCCGGTGCTGACCGTGACCAACATGGGCGGCCCGATCAACCAGCCGGCCGTGACCTTGAGCGGCACGGGCGAAGTCGGCCGAACGGTCGTGGTGACGGATAGCGATGCCACCGTGCTCGGCACGGGCATCGTCGGCCTCGACGGCACCTGGAGCACCCAGGTCACCCTGACCGGCGAGTGGCCGCACAGCATCACAGTGAGCGAGACCGACGCCGCGGACAACGCCAGCTCCCGCATCATCACCTACACCCTCGACACCACCCCCCCGGATGCGCCGGTGATCACCAGCACCGGCCAGCTGACCAATGATCCGGCAGTGACGCTAGCCGGCACGGGCGAGATCGGCGGCACGGTGGTCGTGTGGGACGGCGCCACCTCGGTGGGCTCGGCGACGGTTGGCGGCGACGGCAACTGGAGCGTGGCCGTCACGCTGACGGGCGACGGGGCGCACAGCCTGACAGCAAAGGAGACTGACCTCGCCGGCAACACCGGCGCCAGCAGCGCCGCCGTTGTCTACGATCTCGACACCACGCCGCCGACAGTGACGATCACCGGCACGGTTGGCCTGACCAACCAGGCAAGCCAAACCGTGAGCGGCACGGCCGAAGCCCTTTCGACCGTCACTGTGTGGGACGGCGTCACCTCGGTCGGCTCGGCGGCGGCGGATGAGGACGGGAACTGGACCACGACGGTCACCCTGTCCGGCGACGGAACGCACAGCCTGACAGCAAAGGAGACTGACCTCGCCGGCAACACCGGCACCAGCAGCGCGATCAGCTACACGCTGGACACGACGCCTCCGGCGGTGACAATCGCCAGCTCGGGCGGCCCGGTCAATCAGGCGAGCCAGACCGTGATCGGCACGGCCGAGGCAGGGCGGACCGTCACCGTGTGGGACGGCGAAACCTCCGTCGGCTCGGGCACGGTCGGGCTCGACGGCCACTGGAGCGTCCACGTCACTCTGACGGACGGCGACGGCTCGCACAGCCTGACCGCGACCGAGACCGACGCCGCTGGCAATCTCGGCACCAGCGCCCCAGTGATCTACACGCTGGATACCGTCGCGCCGACGCTGGCGATCGACCCGATCGGCCAGGTGCTGAACGCCAGCGGCGCGATGGCCGGCTTCGCCATCAGCGGCACGACCGATGCCGAGGATGGTCAGGTGGTCAGCCTGCAGCTGATGGACGGCGGGATCCCGCTGGGCTCCTACGCCGCCACGGTGTCCGGCGGGCACTGGTCGGCTTCCGTCTCGGCTGGCGCCACCACGGGCCTCTACGATGGCAACTACACCATCGTCGCCAACGTCGCGGATCAGGCCGGTAACCCGGCGATGCAGGCGAGCCAGTCGCTCACGGTCGACGAGACCGCGCCGACCGTCGCGATCGATGCGCTTGCCCCGGTGAACGCGGCGATGGCCGCTGCGGGCTTCGCCATCAGCGGCACGACCGATGCCGAGGATGGTCAGGTGGTCAACGTGCAGCTGATGGACGGCGGGATCCCGCTGGGCTCCTATGCCGCCACGGTGTCCGGCGGGCACTGGTCGGCCTCAGTCTCGGCGGAAGACGCGGCGGGCCTGGTCGATGGCGGCTTCTATACGGTGACGGCCGATGTTACGGATCGGGCCGGCAACCCGGCGGAGCAGTGGGCTCAGCAGTTCGCCGTGGACGAGACCCCGCCGGCGGCACCGGTGATCACCAGCACCGGCGTGCTGACCAACGATCCGGCGCTGACGGTGGTCGGCACCGGCGAGGCCGGCGGCACCGTCATCCTGTGGGACGGCGCCACCTCGGTGGGCTCGGCGACGGTTGACGACGATGGCCACTGGAGCGCCAACGTCACCCTGACGACCGGCGACGGCGCGCACAGCCTGACGGCAAGGGAGACCGATGCTGCCGGCAACACCGGCGCCGGCAGCGATCCCGTGCTCTACACCCTGGACACCACCGCGCCGGATTTGGCGGTGGCCAGCGCGGGCGGCCCCGTCAACCAGACGGCGCAGAGGGTGCATGGTACTGGCGAGGTCGGCGCGACGGTGGTCGTGTCGGAAGGTGACAACACCTACGACCCAGTGACGGTCGACGGCGATGGGAACTGGAGCGTTGACATCACCCTCTCGGGAGAGGCATCGCACACCCTGACGGTGAGCGAGACCGACACCGCGGGCAACGTCAGCACCAGCACGGTCAGCTACACGCTGGACCAGACCGCGCCGACCGTGACGATCATCGGCACGGGTGGCCTGGTGAACCAGGCGAGCCAGACGGTGAGCGGCACCGCCGAGGCCAATGGGACGGTCATCCTGTGGGATGGCGCCACATCGGTCGGCTCGGCAACGGTCGGCGATGACGGCAACTGGAGCGCCACCGTCAACCTCGGCACCGAGGGACCGCATAGCCTGACGGCAAGCGAGACCGACGCCGCGGGCAATGTCGGCACCAGCGGCCGCTCTGTCGACTACACGCTCGACATGACGCCACCGATGGTGACGATCGCAAGCCTTGGGCGTGTCACCAACCAGCCGACCCAGACGGTGAGCGGCACGGCCGAAGCCAACGCCACGATTGTCGTGTGGGATGGCTCCGCATCGGTCGCCTCGGCCGTGGCTGGGGGCGACGGTAACTGGAGCGCCGCCGTCACGTTGGTTGGCGACGGGTCACACAGTCTGACCGCGACCGCGACCGACCATGCCGGCAACACCAGCACCAGCGGCAGCGTGGCTTACACATTGGACACGACCCCGGTGGCGTCGGGCGACGGCAACCCCTATGCCGGCGCCATCGGCCAGCAGCTCGCCAATCTGCTGGGCTCCCTTGGAGACCTAAGCTACTTCGGCCCGAACCAGCCGATCCCTGACGCCAGCACGGGCTCGCCGGCCCTGCTGATCACGGGCAACGCTGGTGCCGTCACCGTTCCAGGCGGCGTGAGTCTGGTCCGGAATCAGGCAGCCGGCACCGACCTGCAAGGGAGCGGCCAAGCCAACCAGGTCGTCGTCTCCAGCACGGGCTTCACCTTCCACAGCAACGGCGGTTCCGGCATCGTGCTGGCCGACGACGCTCAGGCGGGCGGTCCGGCCGGGAACAGCAATATCGTTCTGGCTCGCTCCAACGGGGGAGATTTCGTGATCTCCACCGGCTCGGGCGACGACACCGTCGACGCGGCCTCCGGCAACGTCTCGGTGGCGGCGGGCGGCGGCCATAACATGATCTGGCTTGGCAGCGGCAACGCGCTGGTGACGTCGTCAGGCGCGGACACCGTGGTCAGCGGCACCGGGGCAGCCACCGTACATGCCACGGCCGGCTCTGACGCACTCGTCTTCGGAGGCAGCAACACGCTTACCTTCGTGGGCGAGAGCGGCGCGGCCACCGTGGTCGGCGGCGCCGGCAGCACCAACCTGGTCGCCGGCAGTGGCAGATCGGTGTTCTGGGGCAGCGAGAATGGTGGGAACACCATGTATGCCGGCACGGGTGCGGCCACCCTGGTGGGCGGCGGCTCCGGCAACGTAATCCACGCGGCGGGGTCCGCCGACCTGCTGATCGTCGCGGGAACTGGCAACTCCACCCTGGTGGGCGGCAGTGCGACGGGCAACAACGTCTTCTGGGGTTCGCAGGGCGATGACGTGATCAGCGCTGGCCAAGGCAACGACACGATCATCGGCGGCCCGGGCCACGATACGGTCCAGGCCGGCGGGGGCAACGCGCTGATCTTCGGCGGCGTGGACGGCTCCACCTTCGTCGCCGGCTCGGGGACCGCGAACATCGTCTCAGGCAACGGGGGCGCCAATACCTTCGCCTTCATCAACGGCCAGGCCGGCGGGACGGAGATCATCTGGGGCTTCCGCGCCGGGACCGATCACCTGTCGCTGCAGGGCTATGGCGCCGACGAGCTGGCCAACGCCACGGCCGGCGCCCAGGGCTACGGTCTCGGTACGCAGATCGGCCTGTCGGACGGCACGAAGATCATCTTCGGCGACATCGCATCGCTTAAAGGAGCGGCGCTCGGCTGAACTGATCACGCCCTGACCCGATCCGCGAACCGGTTCGCCGAATAGCCTACTGGGGCGCCGGCCGCGGACGCGGGAGTACGAAAATCGGGGATACAGGGTTCCGGAAGGCGCGTGCCTTCCGGGACCTTGTGTCACTTCCAGCAGCTTTCTTCCGCTCGCTCACGTCAAGGTGAACGGGCAAGGGCTTTCGAGTGCTGCGCTTTTGCGAGAGCAGCCGCCATTCTCAGCCCAATGGCTGGGCCGGGGCGGCCGGGCTTGAAGGGGCACGGCATGAGACCTGACGAGCTCGGTCCGGAGCGCGTCGTCAGCTCGCGGACGGAGCAGGGCGGGGAGGCATGAAGCTTTCCCGCCGGTTGCTGTTGCTGATCATCCTGTGCCTCCTGCCGATGGTGGCTGCCGGCATTGCCACGCTGGCCGGCCTCTACGCGCAGCGGCGCGCCGAGTTCGAGGCACTGGCAATCCGTCAGGTGGAACTTGCCAACGCCGACGTTCGCAGCGTGCTTGGCAGCGCGCGCGCGCTGCTGCTGGCGGTGGCTCAAATCCACGTAGATCCCGCCTGCCCCGATCGGCTGGCCACACTGCAGCGGGATTTGCGAGCCTATCGTTTCCTGGCGATGCTGGACGGCGGGGGCGAGGTGGTATGTGCCTCGCGTCCCGACCTGGCCGCCATTTTGGCCCACCGGCCCGCCTGGCTGACCCGTCTGTTGGCCGGGCCCGCGCCGGGTTCGCAGGCGAGCGCGGCTGCGGGCGGGCTGACAGCGGCAAGCGGCGGGATGGCGGCCGGATTTAGCGTCGGCACCTATGGGACGTTGCCGGCCGTGTCCGGGGCCTTTCTGCCGCTCGCGCTCCGCGCCCGCGACGCATCGGGCGATCGGCTGCTGATCGGTGCCTTGGACTTGCATTGGCTGGGACAGCATCTGAGCACCCGCCGGGACCTCGGCCGGCGACCTTCTGCAGACAGCGCGCTCACCGTCATCGACCACGAGGGCGTCGTGCTGGCCCGCCTGCCCGATCCCGAGGGCTGGGTCGGCTCGCGTCTCAGTCCCGACGCGATGGCGCGCATCAAGGCTCCGGCCGCCGGCGTCGCGACCGTGGACAGTTTCGACGCTCATCCCGTCCTCCTGGCCGCCAGCCCCGGGGCGCTTTCGCCCGACGGCCCCTACGTGGTGGTCGGCTTCGACCCGCCGAGCCTGCTCGCCGATCTCGGAGCCTCGGTGGTCCGCGCGGCGGCGCTTGGCGGGCTCGCTACCGTGCTTGCGTTGGTGATCACCTATCTGGCGGCGCGTCGCTTCATTCAGCGTCCGGCAGGGCGGCTGCTGGCGGCGGCGCAGCGATGGCGGCGTGGCGAGCTTGCCACGCGCGCCGACATGGAGGGCGACCGCTCCGAGTTCGGCCGCCTCGGCGAGGCGTTCAACCAGATGGCCAGCGATCTCGAGGCAAGGGTCGCCGAGCACGCGCAGCAGGCGCATCTGCTGGAGGCCGTGGTCGCCGAGCGCACCCGCGAGCTGTCGGACAGCAACAACCGCCTGCACCTCGTGATCGCCGAGCGCGAGCGCACCGAGGCGGTGCTGCACCAGGCGCAGAAGCTGCAGGCGGTGGGCCAACTCGCCGGCGGCGTGGCGCACGACTTCAACAATCTGCTCGCCACCATCCTGGGCAGCCTCGAGCTCATTGAGCGCCGCGTCCAGGGCGGGGACGAACGGCTGCGGACGCTGCTGACCCGTGCGATGGATGCCGTGCAGCGCGGCGCGCAGCTAACCTCGCGGCTGCTCGCCTTTTCGCGCCGTCAGCGCCTGGCGGCGCGGCCGACCGACCTCAATCGCCTCATCACCGATCTGGTGACCCTCGCCAGTTCGACGCTCGGCCGCCGCGTCCGCATCGAGACCGAGCTTGCCCCGGATCTCTGGCCCGCCCTCGCGGACCCCAGCCAGGTCGAGGCGGCGATCCTCAACCTCGCCCTCAACGCGCGCGACGCAATGCCGCAGGGCGGCGTACTGAGCCTCGCCACCGGCAACGAGACCGTCACCGAGCCCGACGGCGACGCCGAGCCGGGCGACTACGTGCGGATCAGCGTGTCCGACACCGGCATCGGCATGTCCAACGAGGTGTTGGCCCGCGCCTTCGAGCCGTTCTTCACCACCAAGGACGGCAAGGGCTCCGGCCTCGGCCTCAGCCAAGTCTACGGCCTCGCGCGCCAATCCGGCGGCACGGTCCGCATCCGCAGCGCGGTCGGCGGCGGCACCACGGTGGCATTGCTGCTGCCTCGCGCGGCCCAGCTCGCCCCCGCCACCGACGGCGAGGGGACTGTCGGCGCACGGCGGCGCGGCCGGGGCGAACTCGTCCTGCTGGTGGACGACGATGCCGATGTCCGCCAGGTCAGCGTCGAGATGCTGCGCGATCTCGGCTACGAGGTGGCGGAGGCGGCCGGCGGCGAAGAGGCGCTCGACACGGTCCGGCGCCTCCCCGCGCCACCCGCGCTGCTCGTGCTCGACTACGCGATGCCCGGCATGAACGGGCTGAGGCTCGCCGCCGCGCTGCGTGCGATGGGCATCGCGGCGCCGCTGCTGCTCGCCACCGGCTACGCCGAGCTGTCCGACGACCAGTCGGGCGTGACGCCGGACGCCATCCTGCACAAGCCCTTCTCGCTCGCCGAGCTCGACCGCACCCTGCTACGGCTGCGCACTCGCACGACGGAAGTCGCCTGAACGTCGCTACCCGCCGGACGGCATCTCGAGCGGGTGCGTCATGTCCTCTGGGCGCACCCATGCATCGAATTGTTCTGCCGTCAGGAGGCCGAGCCTGATCGCCGCCTCGCGCAGGCTGATGTCCTCGCGATAGGCGGTCAGGGAAATCCGAGCGGCCTTCTCGTAGCCGATATGCGGGTTGAGCGCCGTCACCAGCATCAGCGAGTTCTCGAGGTTGTGGCGGATGCGCTTCTCGTTGGGCGCGATGCCCTGGGCGCAATGCTCGTTGAAGGATAGGCAGCCCTCGGCGAGCAGCGCGATCGATTCCAGCACATTATGCAGGATCACCGGCTTGAATACGTTGAGCTGGAAATTGCCCTGCGACCCGGCGAAGGCGACCGAGTGGTCGTTGCCGAACACCTGCACGGCGACCATCGTCAGCGCTTCGCACTGCGTCGGGTTGATCTTGCCCGGCATGATCGAGGAGCCCGGTTCGTTCTCCGGGATCAGCAGCTCGCCCAAGCCGGCGCGCGGCCCGCTGGCGTGCCAGCGCACGTCGTTGGCGATCTTCATCAAGGCGCCGGCCAGCGTGCGCAACGATGCGCTGACATTGACCATCGCGTCATGCGCCGACAGCGCGGCGAACTTGTTGGCGGCGCTCACGAAGGGCTTGCCGGTCTCTTCGGCGATGCGCCGCGCCGCCGCCGCGCCGAAGCGCGGATCGGCGTTCAGGCCGGTGCCGACGGCGGTGCCGCCGATTGCCAGCTCGCACACGCTCGCCCCGGCTTGCGAGATCGCCGCCATCGCCTGATCGAGCTGCGCCACCCAGCCGGAAATGGCTTGGCCGAGCGTCAGCGGCGTCGCGTCCTGCAGATGTGTCCGGCCGATCATCACCACGCCCGAGAATGCTTCGGCCTTGGCGTGCAGCGTGTCGCGCAGCCGCCGCACGGCGGGCAGCAACCGATTCTCGAGCTCCTCCAAAGTCGCGATGTGCATGGCGGTCGGGAAGGTGTCGTTGGAGGACTGGCTGTGATTGACGTCGTCGTTCGGGTGGATCGGCGATTTCGACCCGACTGTGCCGCCGGCGAGCTGGATTGCGCGGTTGGCGATCACCTCGTTGGCGTTCATGTTGGTCTGCGTGCCAGAGCCGGTTTGGAACACGACGAGCGGGAACTCGCCGTCGAGCTTGCCATCGATCACGTCCTGCGCCGCCGCCACGATCAGCTTTACCTTCTCGGCCGGCAGCTGGCCGAGCTCGCCATTGGCCAGCGCGGCGCATTTCTTCAGGATGCCGAGGGCCCGGATGACGGGCCGGCCCCAGACGAACCGATCCGTGCCGATGGGGAAGTTCAGCCGCGAGCGCTGCGTCTGCGCGCCCCACAGATGCTCGGCCGGGACGTTCACGTCGCCCAGCGCGTCCTCCTCGATGCGCGATCCTCCAGCAGGCGGTTCGGTCATGCGTCTCTCTCCTCAAGCGGGCGGAAATGCGCCTTGATGCGGGCGCGCACCGGCCAGGTTGCCAACGCCACGAGCCCGACCAACGCGACGCCGACGAAGATGCCAACGAGCCGGTCCAGCCCCGGTGCGATGCCGAGATGCGGGATGGGCTCCTGCACCAGGACCAGCAGCAGGCATAGGCTGGCCTGCGCCCCCGTATAGGCGATCGCGCTGCCGCCGTGATCGGTCTGTTCGAGCAGGAACAGCGTGATCAGCAAGAATAATAGCCAAGATAGCCACATAGCGGGACTCGTCGCCGGTGCGCCGCCATGCCCGATCAGCAGGATGGCAGCGAAGCCCAAGGCCGCGCCGAGCAGACAGCCGAGGCAGCGGTTCAAAGACTTCCAGCCGATGCCGTCATGCGCCGCCGCCACGATGATGAACGCCGTGATCGAGGCCTGCCCCGTCAGGCCCCGCCCCATCAGCTGCGAAAGCGGCGCGACCAACCCGACAGCGATGCCGCCGACCAGCGCGTAACCGAGGAATGCGGGATCGAGTGGCCCGAAGAGTGGCTTCTGTGGCCCTGGCTGGCGATGCCGAGAGAAGGCGTCCGCCAAGGTCGCCACCGCCGTCCCGACCAGCACCTCGGAGCCGCGCGCGAGCGCGATCGCACCCACCCGCCCTGGGTCCGCAAGGCCGTCGAACACGATCAGCGGCACCGTGAACCCGACCAGCTGGAAGGCGTAGCTGTAGCGGCTCACCGCCTGGACGTAGAGCGCGGCGCCGCAGGTCAGGCACACGGCGCCCTGCACCAGGATCGGGTGGTGATGGGCGAGCACGATGGTGAAGCCGAGCGAGACTCCCGCTACGGTGCCGGCGATCCGTTCCAGCCCGCGCCGCAACGTGGCGTGCGAATCGTTCTGGAACACCCGGAGCGCACTGATGCCGGCCCAGACCGGCATCTCCAAGTGCAGCAGATGCGCCAGCAGCACCGAGCCGATGATCGCCAGCGTCGCGCGCAAGGCCGCCCGCGCGCGCTCGCCGCGCAGGCTCGTCGCGCGAAGGTCCGCGACGCTCGCGCGGAGATAGCGCCGTCCCGCCACAATTGCCGGCGCCAGCGCATGGAGCGGCGGCGCCCCTTCGGCCGGCGAGGAGGACTTCACGGCGATCGGCTCATCCGTAACGGGCGCTCCGGTTGTGCGGCAGTTGGCCAATCGGTGGCACCCTATCACGCCCGGATCTCTCAGGAACGGTTAACGTCCCGGCGACGTTGCCCGGAGCCTGAGTCTCGGCCGGAGCGCTAGTCCCACGCATTCCGCAGTCGCGCCAACGCGTCGGGCTGCGACCCGGTCGGGGCGTGCGGGTCGAAACCGGGATTGTGCTGCAGCTCCTCCGGCAGCAGCGGGCGGAGCGCGGCAAACGTCGTCACGCGCCGCTCCTCGTCGTTCGCAGCCAGGCCGGCTTCGATCCCACGCCAGCCGGCGCGCGAGCCGAGGCGCAACAGCGCGATGCCAGCCTCCGAGCTCAGGCCGGGCCTATCCGTCCCGTCCGCAGTCTCGGTGAGGAACGGGATGTCGTCCGCTGTGACGGCAGAAGCCAAGGCCGACATCGCGTATTCCGCAAACCGGATGATCCGAGAGCGGACCAGATCCCGCAGGCGCGGCTTCACCGCCGCTGCGGCCCTTGGTCGTTGCAGCAGGATCAGCGGCTCGGGGTTGCCCGAATTCTCCACCACGCGGACAATGTCGCGTGCGATCGCATCCTCGCCGCGCGGCGCGCGCCACAATCCGGTGTCGAACGCCAGCACCAGCCGCCGATCCGCGCCTCCGAGAATGTCGAGCAGTTCGCCGTATGCGCTGTCGGACCCGGAGGCCGTGGCCAGCAGCACCGCGACGCGCGCCGCCGCGGGGTCCGGTGACTGGCGCAGGAATCCGAGCAATTCGCGCGCCGTGGTATCGCCGCCGGCCAGCAATCGCTGTGCCGCCGGATCGGCGAGCAGTTTCGCCACCCCCTCCGCCCTGTGGAACGGCTCCTCCAGGTAGCCGGCGAGGCTCTCCAGCTCGGTGCGCAGGCTGTCCGGTGTGGTCATGCGGCCCCCTGCTACGGACGCTGACGCGCAGCCCCCGAGTAGTCATCCGGCCGGCGCGGCAGCCCTTGCTCGGCGGCGATGGCGCGCTCCACAGCAACCGCGGGAACTTCCTGGGGAGGCGTGCCGCCGGCCGGGCCCGGAGCGCGGGGCACGTGGGTACCCAGCATCTTGGGCAGCGCGTGGCCGCACACCTCATGCGCGAACAGCAGATGGAAGGGCACATCCACCCATCTTCCACCGACGAAATACTGGCCCTGGAAGCGCGGATCGATGGTGACGGTCGGCGATGTCCTGGTGCCGCCCTGGCCGGGGTGGGGGGTAGTGCCGGCGGGCACCGAGCCGGGTGACGTGCCCGGACCGCCCGCCCGGAAGCTGATCGTCGTCGTCTCGGTGTTGCCGATCACGTCGCAGAGGCAACCGCAGCCCGCCGGGGTTCTGGACCGGGCGGCGCCCGTTGCGGTGCCGGCAGGCGAGCCGGCCGGCACGGTGCAGAAATCGGCCGTGGTGAGCGAGGCGACGCCGCTCGTCGTGTCGACCGAAGCACCGCCGGTGGGGCAGATGTCTCGCATCAGTCCCTGCACCGAGATGGTGAGCGGCAATGCCGGTCCCGCTGCCCCGGCGGGCAGCGGGACCGCCGCCGCCGGATCGACCACCAGCCGGCGCTGCACGCGACGCGCCGACCCGGCGGCTCCCTGCTGCACGACATGCGCCAGCTCGTGCGCCAGCAATTGCCGGCCCGCCTGGCTCGACGGCGCGTACTCGCCCCGGCCGAACACGATCCGCTCGCCCACTGCGTAGGCGCGGGCTTGCAGCGCTGCAGCCGAGGCCGCCTCGTGCTCGCCGTGATGCACGCGCACACGGCCAAAATCATGGCCGAAGCGCGGCTCGAAGAATGCTCGGGTGACAGGGTCGAGCGGCTTGCCGGGGCCGCGCAGCACCTCGTGCACGATGTCGGGTGCGGCGCCGGCGGTGGGTCGCGCGCCCGCGACCTCGGCCCGGTGGATCGTCTCGTCCTCCGCAGCGCAGGCGGCGCATTTGCGGCTGATGCGCAACGGCGCGCTCGACGCCGAGATCGCGCTGGCCGGCATCCGCATCACCCGCTCGGAAATACTGTCGGCCTCGCGCTCGAGCGGGTCGTCGGTCGGCCCGACCATCAGCTTGTACTGCATCGAGCCGGGCAATCGCGCCGAGCGGCGCGGCGGCGCCTTCGTGGCGGGCGGCTTGGCGACCGGAGGGGCAAGCATTCGCGTCACCTCTCATCGAGCGGCGGCATCCAGAGAGTCGGCTTTTCCGCCGCTCATAGCAACGAAATTCGCGCATGTGCGTTTGGCGGCGGGTGTCACCCGCACGGCGCCCCGCGCCATTGCCCGGTGCGTTCGATTGTCGGGATGCCCGAATGTCGCTGCGTCCAATTCGCTTGGCGTGCCTGCTCTGTGCGTTTCTGCCGGCGGCCGCGATGGCGGGGGAGCCGCGATCGGACCCGGATTCCATCTGGACCTTGCAGGACGAGAACGACGTCGCGGTGCGAACCGACCGGTTCTACACCAACGGCACCAGGCTCGGCTGGACATCGCCGACCGGCAGTTTGCCAAACTTCCTTGTCGATCTCGGCCACATCGCCTGGGGCGACGCAGGCACGCAGCGCCTATCGCTCGACCTGTCGCAACTCCTGTTCACGCCGGTCGACACGCAGATCAACCCGCCCAACCCGTTCGACCGACCCTATGCCGGCGTGCTGCTCGGTAGCCTCTCGCTGATCCAGGACACCGACAGGACGCGGAGCACGTTGGGCTTGAGCCTCGGCGTGATCGGCCCGGCGGCGGGCGGGAAATGGGTGCAGAACACGTTTCACTCGCTGATCCGCGACCCTCAGAGCAAGGGTTGGGGCTACCAGATCCATAACGAGCCGCTCGGGGAGCTGATGGCGGAGCGCATCTGGCGCGTGCCGCTTACCGAGCCCGGCTCGGGCGGCGGGGTGGAAGCCGACATGCTGCCCTCGGTCACGGGCGCGGTCGGCAACTTTCGGATCTATGCCCAGGCCGGCGTGCAGTTCCGCTTGGGACAGGATCTCGCAGCGGATTTCGGCGCGCCACGCATCCGCCCCGGCCTCTCAGGCGGCGACGCCTATGTCGCCGCGCAGCCGTTCTCCTGGTACCTCTTCGCCGGCGTGGACGGCCAGGCGGTGGCGTATGACATCACGCTCGACGGCAACAATTTCGGCAACAGCGCGCATGTCTCCCGCGAGCCCTGGGTCGGCGAGGTGCAAGCGGGGCTCGTGGTGATGGCCTGGGGTGCCCGCCTGTCGATCACGCACGTGCTCCAGTCGCCGGAATTCCACCACCAGAATCGCGGCTTCTTCCAGTTCGACTCGATCGCGCTGTCGGTGAAGTTCTGACCGGGGCGCCCCGGGGGCGCATTGACCCCGGCGGTGTCGCCGGTAGCCTGCGGGTGAAAGGACGCCCGCCATGCCCGATAGCCCGGTGCCGACCCCGATCGACACGCTGCTCGTCGCCATCCGCGCGGTCGTCGGCGAGCGCGGGCTGCTGACCGAGCCGGCCGACACCGCGCCCTATGCCGAGGATTGGCGGCGGCTCTACCAGGGTCGCACCCCGGCGGTGGTCCGGCCGGCGGGCGCCGAGGAAGTCGCCGCCGTGGTGCGCCTATGCGCCGAGGCTGGCGTGCCGGTGGTGCCGCAGGGCGGCAACACCTCGATGGTCGGTGGTGCGACGCCGGCCGCGGATGGCAGCGAGCTGGTGCTCAGCCTCGCCCGTATGAACCGCGTCCGCGCGATCGACCCGGTGGACCTCACGCTCACCATCGAGGCGGGCGTCACGCTCAAGGCGGCACAGGACGCGGCGGCCGAGGCCGGCTGCCTGCTGCCGCTCTCCATCGCCTCGGAGGGCACCGCGCAAGTCGGTGGCATCCTCGCGACCAATGCCGGCGGCAACAACACGGTGCGCTACGGCAACGCGCGCGACATGGTGCTCGGCCTCGAAGTGGTGCTGCCGGACGGGACGGTGTGGAACGGGTTGAGGCGGCTGCGCAAGGACAACACCGGCTACTGCCTGCGCCAGCTCTTCGTAGGCGCGGAAGGCACGCTCGGCATCATCACCGCCGCCGTGCTGAAGCTTGTCCCGCGCCCGCGCGAGACCGAGGTGGCGCTCTGCGCCGTTGCCTCGCCGGAAGCGGCACTCGGGCTGTTCACGCGTTTTCAGGCGCACGACCCCGCCGCCGTGCAGGCTTTCGAGTACATGTCCGGCGGCGGCATGGGATTCGTGCTGAAGCACATCCCCGGCGCCAACTTGCCGCTTGCCCGGCCGTCGGAGCACTACGCGCTGGTCGAGCTCGCGACACCGCGCCCCGATGCCGGCTTGCGTGCCGCACTGGAGGCGGTGCTGGAGCAGGCGCTCGCCGACGGGCTGGTGCAGGACGCAGCCATCGCCGAAAGCGACGCCCAGCGTGCGGCGATCTGGCGGCTGCGCGAGGAGCACTCGGAGGCGCAGAAGCGCGAGGGCGCCTCGGTGAAGAACGACGTCTCGGTGCCGGTCTCGAAGGTGCCGGAGCTGATCCGCCGCGCGACGGCGGCGTGCGAGGCGCTGATCCAGGGCGTGCGTTGCGTGCCGTTCGGCCACATGGGCGACGGCAACATCCACTTCAATCTGGAGCAGCCCGAAGGCGCCGACGCGGCCTGGTTCCTCGCCCAGGACCACGCGATCATGGACACGGTCAACGAGGTGGTGCGCGATCTCGGCGGCAGCTTCTCGGCCGAGCACGGGGTCGGCCTGCTGAAGCCGTACATGATGCCGGATTGGCGCGGCGGCGCCGAGCTCGCGGTGATGCAGCGCATCAAGCACGCGCTCGACCCGCGCGGCATCATGAACCCTGGGAAGGTGCTGCCTTGATCGGAAGGGAGAATCGATGACCAAGCTCGCTCTGTCGCGACGCGCCGTGCTCGGCTCGGCCATTGCCAGCAGGGTGCTGCCGCGCCGCTCGGCGCGGGCGCAGGCGCCGACTCTTCGGCTCGGCGTGATGACCGATCTGTCGGGGCCCTATTCGAGCGCGACCGGCATCAACTGCGTGCATTGCACACGGCAAGCGGTGCAGGAATTCACCGCCTCCCGGCCGATGAACGTCGAGATCGTCGTCGCCGACCATCAGAACAAGGCGGATATCGGCGCCGGCATCGCGCGCAAATGGTGCGACCAGGGCGATGTGGACGCTTTCGTGGATGTGCCGAGCTCCGCCGTGGCGCTGGCCGTCAACGGCATCGTGCGCGAGAAGAACAAGGTGCTGCTCAGTTCCGGCGCCGCAACCGCCGACCTCACCGGCAAGCAATGCAGCCCCAACACGGTGGCATGGACGTTCGACAACTACATGCTGGCGAAATCAACCGGACCCGCCGTGGTGAAGGCGGGCGGAGACCGCTGGTTCTTCGTCACCGCGAACTACGTGTTCGGCCATCAGCTCCAGGCGGACACCACCCGGTTCGTGGAGCAAGCCGGCGGCAAGGTCCTGGGCAGCCGGGTATATCCGTTCCCCGAGACCACCGATTTTTCCGCCATTCTCGTGCAGGCGCAGGCTTCGGGTGCCAACGTCCTCGGCCTCGCCAACTCGGGCGCGGACTCGATCAACTGCATCAAGCAGGCGCGCGAGTTCGGACTGACCAAGACCATGCGTATCGCGGCCCTCGCGCTGTGGAACTCGGACATGCACGCGGTCGGTCTCGACGTCGCGCAGGGGCTGGTGCTGACCGAGACCTATTACTGGAACCTCAACGACCGCACGCGCGCCTTCATGGAGCGGATCAAGCCCAAGACGCCGGACCTCTGGCCGAACGCGATCCAGGCCGGCTGCTACGGGGCGACGTTGCATTACCTGAAGGCCGTCGCGGATATGGGCGTAGCGGCGGCCAAGGCCGATGGCGCGGCGACGATGGCGCGCATGAAGGCCATGCCGACCGACGACGATTGCTTCGGGCCGGGGCGCATCCGCGAGGATGGCCGCAAGCTCACGCCGGCCTATCTGTTTCAGGTGAAATCGCCGGCCGAGAGCAGCGGCCCGTGGGATACCTCCAAGGTGATCGCGACGACCCCGGCCGATCAGGCGTTCCGGCCGCTTGCCGAAGGGGGTTGCCCTCTGGTTCGCGGCTGATGCGGTGAGGATTGCCACCTTCAACGTCAACGGCGTCAACGGGCGGCTCCCTGTCCTGCTGCGCTGGCTCGCCGAGGCCGAGCCCGACATTGTCTGTCTGCAGGAGTTGAAGGCACCGCAGGAGAAGTTTCCGCACGCCGCGATCCGCGATGCTGGCTACGGCGCGATCTGGCACGGCCAGAAAAGCTGGAACGGCGTCGCGATCCTGACGCGCGGCGCGGAGCCGGTGGAAACAAGGCGAGGTCTCCCCGGCGAGCCGGAGGATACGCATAGCCGCTACATCGAGGCGGCTGCCAAAGGAGTGCTGGTCGGCTGCCTATACCTGCCGAACGGCAATCCGGCCCCCGGCCCGAAGTTCGACTACAAGCTCCGCTGGTTCGGCAGGCTTGCGGCACACGCCGCAACACTTCTTGCCGAGCGGGCGCCCGTGGTGCTGGCCGGCGATTACAACGTCATGCCCACCGATCTCGACGTCTACAAGCCGGAACGCTGGCTCGACGACGCGCTGTTCCGACCCGAGGTGCGCGACGCTTACCGGCGCCTCGTCGCCCAGGGCTGGACAGACGCGCTGCGCGCGCTTCATCCGGATGAGCGCATCTACACGTTCTGGGACTATTTTCGGAACGCCTACGCGCGAAATGCCGGGTTGCGCATCGACCATCTGTTGCTCAGTCCGGCGCTTGCCGATCGCCTCGAGGCCGCCAATGTGGATCGTGAGGTGCGCGGCTGGGACAAGGCGAGCGATCACGCGCCGACCTGGATCGCGCTGTCCGACAAGGCCGGCAAGCCCCGGCCGGCGAGGAGGGCTCGATGACGACCGCCGACCCGTTCGATCTCGACCGCTTCGTCACCGCGCAGGCGCCGGTGTTCGATACCGCGCTGGCAGAGCTGAAGGTCGGGAGAAAGCAGAGCCATTGGATGTGGTTCATCTTCCCCCAACTGCGCGGCCTCGGCTTCTCCCCGACCGCCCAGTTCTACGGGATCGGCTCGCTCGATGAGGCACGCGCCAATCTCGCCCATCCGCTGCTCGGCCCGCGCCTCACGCTCTGCACGCGTACGGTTCTGGAAAGCGCCGCGCGCTCGCTGCACGACATCTTCGGCAGCCCGGACGATATGAAGTTCCGCTCGTCCATGACGCTGTTCGAGACCGCCGCGCGCTCCGACGAACAGGTATTCGCGTCGGCGATCGAGCGTTGGTGCGCCGGCGAACGCGATTCGCGGACCTTGCAGCTCCTCTCGCCTGGTTAGCGGACCGTCCGATTGTTGTTTCCACCCGCCGGCGCCTGATCGGCCGGAGCTTGCGAAGCGGCTGCCGTGATGGCGGCGATCGGTGCCGCGGCGCCGGTGAGTTGCGCGTCGATATCCTGCGCGAGCGCCAGATGGTGCAACACGACGGGCAGCGTCTCCTCGGCGAATTTCTGCAGTTGCGAATCCTGCCCTGAGCCGATCTCGTATGCCAGCAGCTGGGCCGTTACTTGGTGCGCCGCGATTTGGCCGCGGATGTAGGCCCGATCAAATTCGCCATCCTGCAGCGATACGAGTTGAGCGTGCATCGCCTTCGAATCGGCATCGGGTCCGCTCGGCACCGGCACCTGCGCGGCCTGGGCGATCTGCGCGAGCTGCTCGTTGGCGTGGCTGTGGTCCTGCACCATCCGGCGCGCGAAGCGCTGGATCGCGCTGTTCTGGCCTTGCTTCTCCGCAAGCTGGCCGAGTTCCACCTCACCCTGTCCGCCCACCGCGGCCGCTCGGATGAAGACGCGGTCCGGCACGTTGGGCTGATTGGGCGCGGGCAGGCCGGGCGCGCTCTCCGGCGTGCTGGGCCTCATGCCCGCCGGGTTGGGCGCTTGGCTCCATGCCGGCATGGCCCCGAGCGTCGCCAGCAGGGACGCGGCTGCAAGTAGGCGCATCATGTGATCCTCCCAGCTCCGGCGCCGGTCAAAGCGCCAGCATGTACGCGACGAGCTCATCCTTCTCCGGCTGCGTCAGCTTGAGGCCGAGCACCAGGTTGAAGAACTCCACCGTGTCGGCCAGGGTCAGCAGCCGCCCGTCATGCAAATAGGGGGGCGAGTCCTTGATGCCGCGCAGCGTGAAGGTCTTGATCGGCCCGTCCGGCAAAATGACCATGCCGTTGACCGTCTGCCCGATCTTGTAGAATCGCTCCAGGCGCAGGTCGTGCATGTTGTTGTCGAGGAAACTTATCTGCGGCATGTGGCAGGTGCTGCATTGGCCCTTGCCCATGAACACCTTTTCCCCGGCGAGCTCCTGTTGCGTCGCCTTCGCCGGGTCCAGCCGGCCCATTGGATCGAGCTCCGGCGCCGGCGGGAAATCGATGATGTTCTGCATCTGCGCCATCATCGCGACCTGGTTCGTACGGTCCGGCAGATGCGCTCCCTTGCGGGTGGCGCTGACATTGTCACCGTTAAAATAGGCCGTCCTTTGCTCGAACTGGCTGAAATCCTCGACGCTGCGCAGCGAGCGTTTCGAGCCGTGGATTTGCTGATTGTACAGCCCGCGCAGGCTCACCGTATCAATCCTGAAGCGAGCGGCTTGCGGCCTTACGTCCGGTGTCTGGTGGAAGGCCGCGTTGGTGTGGAAATTGGCGTGGCAGTCGAGGCACGTTACGCCGAGGCTTTGGTCGGCGCTCTTGCGGTCCTCGGTCTGGTTGAACTCCTCCTGTGGGAACGGGGTCAGCAGCAGCCGCAAGCCCTCGATCTGCACCGGCGTCAGCACGCCGACCATCAGCGCATAGTAGTTTTTGATGGTGAGCAGCTGCCCGTGGGAGACGTCGCCGAGCTCGGGATGCGTGGTGAGATAGATCGGCGGCGGGAATTCGGGGGTGAAGCGGTTCGGGATGTCGAAATCGACATCGAAGCGCCGCAAGTTGCGTCCCTCCTGGTGCTGTATCTCGTCGATCTCCTCGTTGGGAAAGACTTGGCCGCCGGTCGCCTGCTTGACATGCGGCAACGGGAGGAAGCCCGCCGGCAGTAAGCCCCTTTCCCGAATCTCATCGGGGCTCATTTGCGCGAGACTGTCCCACGTCACCCCGGCCGGCAGCTTCACGCGCACTCCGCCCTGCACCGGCTTGCGCCCGCCGGACATCATCACGCCAGGGATCGGATGGTCGGAGAGGTCGTATCGCTGCTCGAACAGCTGCCGTTGCCGCTGCATCACGCCTGGCTTCGCGGCCTCGTCTTCTGCCTTGACCACATCCAACGGTTGGGTGGGCAACGGTCGGTAGCTTGCGTCTGGCGGCAGCTGGTCAGCCATCGAGGGCAGGCCGAGCAGGGTGGCGAACACGGCGGAAGCGGCGATGGCTCTGGGGAACATCGGCATTTGTGCTGGCCTCCCGATCCGCGCATTAACAGTCGTTCATTTAGCTCGCCAACCTGCGAGGGTGGCCATCAAAAGCCCGAGACCCGCCGAGCCGGCAGTGGCGGCTCGGGCGGAACCGTCGCGCGCGGGGCCACGTTGTCGAGTTGCGCCCAGCGTGGAACGTCAGGAAATCCCGACCGCCGGCAGTCTTCGCGCCGGGGCATTTTGCTCGCTCACCGGGAAGATATGTCATGGCCGAAACCGTCTCCGACCACATCGTCCAAATTCTGCTGGACTGGGGCGTGGACACGGTATTCGGCCTGCCGGGCGACGGCATCAACGGCCTGGTGGAGGCCTTCCGCAAAGCGCACGACAAAATCCGCTACGTCCACACGCGCCACGAGGAGACTGCGGCGCTGGCGGCTTGCGCCTATGCCAAGTTCTCCGGCCGGCTCGGCGTCTGTTTCTCCACCGCCGCTCCTGGGGCGGTGCACATGCTGAATGGCCTCTACGACGCGAAGATCGACGGCGCGCCGGTCTTGGCGATCACCGGCATGACCTATCACGATCTCATCGGCACGCATTACCTGCAGGACATCAACCAGGATTATCTCTACCAGGACGTTGCGCTCTACAACCAACGCCTGATGGGGCCAGCGCATGTCGAGAACGTGATGAACCTCGCCTGCCGCTCGGCACTTTCCAATCGTGGCGTCGCGCATGTCGCGCTGCCGATCGACTACCAGGCGATGCCCGCCTCGCAGGAGAAACGTTTCAAGCGCAACGTGCCGGGCCACACCACCGCCGCCTATCAGCCGGCCGCGCGCACGCCGCAGCGCGAGCTGCTGCAACAGGCCGCGGCGCTGCTCGAAGGCAAATCGAAGATCGCCATCCTGGCCGGCGCCGGGGCGCGCGGCGCGCGCGGCGAGCTCCGGACGCTCGCCGACCGCCTCGCCGCACCCGTGATCAAGGCCGCACTCGGCAAGGACTGCATGAACGAGGACGAGCCGTTCACCACCGGCGGTATCGGGGTGATCGGCACGCGCCCGTCGGTGCAGGCGCTGAAGGAGTGCGACGCGCTGGTCATCGTCGGCAGCTGCTTCCCCTATATCGAGTTCCTGCCCAAGCCGGGGCAAGCCGTGTGTGTGCAGATCGACGACAAGCCCGAGCATATCGGGCTGCGCTATCCCGCCGATGTCGGGCTCGTTGGCGACGCCAAGGCGACCTTGGGCGCGTGGCTCGGCCTGTTGCAGCGCAAGGAGGAGCGCGGGTTCCTGGAGACGGCGCAGGCGCACATGAAGGAGTGGTGGGCGCTCGAGGAGGAGCGCGCGACCGAAGAGGCCTCGCCGATGCGGCCACAGACCGTCTCCTGGCACCTGCCCGACCTGATGGCGCCCGACGCCATCCTGTGTGGCGATTCCGGCACCGTCACCACCTGGGCGGGACGGATGCGGCTGCGCGCCGAGCAACGCTTCTCGTTCAGCGGCACGATGTGCTCGATGATGGCCGGCGTGCCCTACGCGATCGGCGCAGCGCACGCGCATCCCGGCAAGCAGATCGTGGTGTTCACGGGCGACGGCTCGTTCACGATGATGATGGGCGAGTTCGCCTCGCTGGTGCAGCACGATCTGCCGGTGAAGGTCGTCGTGATGAAGAACAACACGCTCGGCCTCATCAAGTGGGAGCAGATGCTCTATCTCGGCAATCCCGAATACGGCGTCGACCTCCAGCCGGTGGACTTCGTGAAGGTCGCCGAGGCGTGCGGCGGGCGCGGCGTGCGCATCACCGAGACGGCGCGCTGCCGCGAGCAACTGGCCGAGGCGCTGGCGATGCCCGGCCCGGTGCTGATCGAATGCGTGGTCGATCCGCTGGAGCCGCCCTGGCCGCCAGTCATCACCAACGACGAGGCGAAGAAGCTCGTCACCGCGATGGCACGCGGCGAGACCAACCGCACGCCGATCGGCCTCAGCATCGGCCGCCACGCGGTGCAGGAATTCACCTTCGCGGAGAGCCCGTTCGGCATCGCCGGCCGCATCGTCGACAAGCTGACCGGCGGCGGCGCGGAGGAAAAGGACGAGAAGAAATAATACCAAGTGTCGCTTGTAATGACCAATCCGCCCGCTCCGTCATGCTCGGCGAAGGCCGAGCATCCATGACTTCGTATGCCCCGGCGAGAAAGTCGTGGATGGCCGGCCTTCGCCGACCATGACGAGGAAGGGTCAGAGTCACGGGCCGCGGTACAAGGAGAAACGCGATGGCGACGCTCGAGCAGGTGGTCTCGCACATCCCGAACCACCAGGCCCCGCGCGTCACGCGGGTCGAGATTGACCGAAGGCGGGACGCCGCGCGCGCCATCGCCGCCGACCTCGCCCGCCGCCTCCGGGGCGAGCTGCGCTTTGACGACGGCAGCCGCGCGCTCTACGCGCACGATCTATCCATCCACCGGCAGGTGCCGATCGGCGTCGTGATCCCGCGCGACGAGGAGGATGTGATCGCGACCGTCGAGGCGTGCCGGCGGCACAACGCGCCGATCCTCGGGCGCGGCTGCGGCACCAGCCTGTCGGGTCAGACCTGCAACGTCGCCGTGGTGATCGATTTTTCCAAATACATGAACCGGCTGCTGTGGCTTGATCCGGCGATGCGGCTCGCGCATGTGCAGCCCGGCCTCATCAACGACCAGCTGCGTGACGCGGCACGACAGCACGGGCTGACCTTCGCGCCCGATCCCGCGACGCACAAATATTGCACGCTCGGCGGAAATATCGGCAACAACTCCTGCGGCGCGCACACCGTCATGGGCGGCAAGACGGTGGACAACGTGATGGCGCTCGATGTCCTCACGTATGACGGGCTGCGCATGACCGTCGGCGCCACCTCCGACGAGGAGATCGAGCGGATCGTGCAACAAGGTGGCCGGCGCGGCGACATCTACCGACGTTTGCGCGAGCTCGGCGTGCGCTACGAGGCGGAAATCCGCAAGCGCTATCCCGACATTCCGCGCCGCGTCTCCGGCTATAATCTCGACGAGCTGATACCGGGGCGCGGCTTCAACGTCGCGCGGTCGCTGGTCGGGTCCGAGAGCACCTGCGCGTTGACCTTGGCGGCAACCTTGCGGCTGATTCCCTATCCCGCGCACCGCGCCCTGCTGTTGCTGAGCTATGGCAGCGCGCCGGAAGCGGCGGACGACGTGCCGGCGATCCGCGAGCAGGGACCAACCGCGCTCGAAGGTTTCCATCGTCACCTGATCCAGAACATGACCCGCAAGGGCAAGGCGATCCCCGGCGTCGAGCAGCTGCCCGAGGGCGATATGTGGCTGCTCGTCGAGTTCGGCGGCGACTCGCAAGAGGAGGCGAACGGCAAGGCGGAGGCGATCTACGAGAAGCTAAAACGAGGTCGCACCGGCGCGCTCGGGATGCGCGTGATCGAGAAGGAAGCAGACCAGCAGGCGATCTGGCACATTCGCGAATCGGGCGTCGGCGCGAGCCGCATCCCCGAGGAAGAGGAAGCCTGGCCGAGCTGGGAGGACAGCGCCGTCCCGCCGGAGCGCCTCGGCGATTATCTGCGCGCGTTCGACAAGCTGGCCAAGCGCTACGGCTACAAATACTCGATGTTCGGCCATTACGGCGACGGCTGCATCCACAGCCGCATCACCTTCGGCCTGCGCTCGCAGGAGGGCGTCGAGAAGTTCCGCGCCTATATGGAGGAGGCGGCCGATCTCTGCCTCAGCTATGGCGGCTCGCTCTCCGGCGAGCACGGCGACGGGCAGGCCAAGGGCGAGCTGCTGCCGCGCATGTTCGGCGCCGACCTCATCCAGGCATTCCGCGAGTTTAAGTCGATCTGGGACCCGCAATGGCGGATGAACCCCGGCAAGCTGATCGACGCCTATCCGCTCGACAGCAACATCCGCGTCGGCCCCGACTACAACCCGCACCACGTCGAGACGCATTTCAAGTTCCCCGACGACAAGGGCGTCTTCGCGCACGCCGCTGAGCGCTGCTTCGGCGTCGGCAAATGCCGCACGCCCGGCGGGCAGACGATGTGCCCGAGCTTCCAGGCGACGCGCGAGGAGATGCACTCGACGCGCGGGCGCGCGCATCTCTTGTTCGAGATGATGCGCGGCGACGTCATCAAGGATGGCTGGCGCAGCGAGGCGGTCGCCGAGGCGCTCGACCTTTGCCTGCAATGCAAGGGCTGCAAGCACGATTGCCCGGTCTCCGTCGACATGGCGACATACAAGGCGGAGTTCCTGTCGCACCACTACAAGGGCCGGCTGCGGCCGCGCTCCGCCTATTCGATGGGGCTGATCTTCTGGTGGTCGCCGCTGGCGATGATGGCGCCCGGCGTGGTCAACACCGTGCTGCGCGCGCCCGGCCTCGGCCCCGCGCTGCGCCGCATGGCCGGCTTCGCCACCGAGCGCGACGTGCCGACCTTCGCACCCGAGACGTTTCAAAGCTGGTTCCGCCGCCGCGAGCGCACCGAGCAGCCGAACCCCGGCGGCAAGCCGGTGATCCTGTGGCCCGACACCTTCAACAACCACTTCCTCCCCGGCACCGCGAAGGCCGCCGTGGAGGTGCTGGAAGCCGCCGGCTATCGCGTCATCGTGCCGCGCCAGCGCCTGTGCTGTGGCCGGCCGCTCTACGATTACGGAATGCTCGACCTCGCCAAGCGCAAATTGCACCAGACCATCGACGCGCTACGTCCCGCAATCCGCGCCGGCATCCCCGTTGTCGGGCTGGAGCCGAGCTGCGTCTCGGTGTTCCGCGACGAGATGCCCAATCTGCTTACCGATAACGAGGACGCGCAGCGCCTCGCGTTGCAGACCAAGACGCTGAGCGAGCTGCTGATGGCGACCCCCGGCTGGACGCCGCCGCCGCTCGAGCGCAAGGCGCTGGTCCACGTGCATTGCCACCACAAATCGGTGCTCGATGACGAAGCCGAGCACGACATGCTTCATAAGATGGGGCTCGACTACAAGCCGATGTCCGACGGCTGCTGCGGGCAGGCCGGATCGTTCGGTTACGAAGCCAACCACTACGAAGTGTCGATGCGCGTCGGCGAGGACGCGCTACTCCCGGCGGTGCGCAACGCCGCATCCGATACGCTGCTGATCGCCGACGGCTTCAGCTGTCGCGAGCAAATCCGGCACGGCGCCGATCGCTGGGCCATGCACCCGGCCGAGGTGCTGGCGCTCGCCCAGCGCAGCGCCGCCCTGCCGCCGGACCCCGAGCGCCGCTACCTAGAGCCCGCCGCCAAGCCCGATCCCGCGCGCCTCGCCATCGCCGCTGGCGTCCTTGCGGCAGTCTGGCTCGGCGCGCGAGCGGCGCGGCGCTGGTGAACCGCTAGGCTCGCGCCCGGTGGGTTTCGATGTCGCGCGCGCCGCGCTCGCGCATCAGCGCCTCGGTGGCCTCCGCCTTCGCCTCGGGGACGGTGACGGCCAGGGCGGTGCCGCCCGCGTGGCCGCGCCAGATCGACTTGTCGCGCACCGGGCTTTCTTCGCCGAGCAGCCAGTCCCAGATATCGCCAGCGCTCTGCTCGGAGGGGTGGTGCGCCGGTTCGCCGGTCTGCCGGCGGATCGCGGCAGCGGGCACGCCCGATCGTTCCAACGCGCCGGCCGCCTCAATCGCGGCGGCCTCACTGTCGAATCTCGCGACCACGACCTTCTCGAGCATCGCACCCTCTCCTGGATCATCGGCAATAGGCCTGAGCGCCGGCTGACCGCGCGAGTTGCCTTATTGGATGCGGGCCGGCGGGTAGACATGGGCGAAATAGGCCGCGAGCGCCGAGACATCGGAGGTGTCGAGCTGGCCGGCGATGCGGCGCATCACGTCCAGCGGATCGTTGCGGCGCGACCCATTGCGAAAGGCGGCGAGCTGGCCGGCGAGATAGTCCTTCGATTGCCCCGCGAGATAGGGGAAGCTCGGCGGCATGCCTCGTCCGGCCTGGCCGTGGCAGTTGGCGCAGGGCGGGATGCCTCGCTCCTCCGAGCCTGACGCCGCAAGCGTGCCGCCCTGCTGGAGCTGCGCGCCATCCGCATCGGCCGGCGGGCTGTAGTGTGCCCTCGCTGCGGCGTAGAACCCGGCCACGTCCTCCATTTCGCGCGGCGTGAGCCGCCGGGCGATCGGTCCCATCACCGCGCTCTCCCGCTCGCCCGAGCGGAAATCCAGCAGCTGCTTGTAGAGGTAGAACGCCGCCTGGCCGGCGAGGCGGGGGTAGATCGGCATGACACCCGCGCCGTCCGCGCCGTGGCAGGCGGCGCAGGCCTGCTGGTCGCCCGCGCCGCCGCCCAGCGCCACGGCCCGGCCTTGCGCGAGGTCCGGCGCGCGTGCGTTCGCGACGCTTGCCGCGCCGAGCGCGAGACCGAGGAGCAGCGCCGCCCGCCTCACCGCGTGCTCTGATAGGTCGCGAGCGGCGCGCCGGCGTATGGGCTCGCGGGGCCGGTGCTCGATGCACCGATGCGGGACAGGTCGGGCGGGCGCACGGCGGCGAGGTATTCGCTCACCGCCCGCATGTCCTCCTCGGTCATGCGCGCGGCGAT
This sequence comes from Alphaproteobacteria bacterium, assembly GCA_017307285.1. Classification (GTDB taxonomy): domain Bacteria; phylum Pseudomonadota; class Alphaproteobacteria; order Acetobacterales; family Acetobacteraceae; genus JAFKFI01. Next base: position 37,513 of record JAFKFI010000052.1, read on the forward strand.
GTCGTTCATCACGTTGAGCGGGCTGTTCTGCCGCCGATTGAGGCGGAATTGATCGAGCTGGTATTCGAGATAGGGCGCGTATTGCCCGGCGAGATAGGGAAAGCTCGGCTGCATCCCCGACGCGGCCGGGCCGTGGCAGGCGATGCAGGCGGGGACGTTGCGTTCGGGGATCCCCGCCGCCGAGATCATCCCGCCGCGCTGCGCCAGCTTGGCATCGAGGATCGGCAGGGGGAAGAACGGACCCTGCACCGCAGAGTAATACGCGGCCACATCCTGCATCTCCCGATCGCTCAGCGCGGATGCGATCGGCGACATCACCGGGCTCGGCCGCGTGCCGGCGGCGAAGTCCTTGAGCTGCTTGTAGAGATAGAAGCCGAGTTGGCCGGTGAGGCGGGGAAACGCGCCGCTGCCGTCGCCGATGCCCTTGTCGCCGTGGCAGGAGCGGCAGGCCGGCACGCCGTTGCGGCCCTGGTCCGCAAGCGCCGCGCCCTTCATCCGGTCGCCTTGCTCGGCGTAAGCCGGGCTCACGGCGAGCAAGTAAAGGAGGGCGAAAGCAAGGCGCACCGGGGGCTCAGGTCAAACTGAGGAGATAGGCGGCGATGTCGCGGCTCTCGGTCTCGCTCGCCCCCAGGTTCGGCATCCCGCTGCGCGGCAGCACGCCCTGCGGCCAGCGTATCCACAGGATCAGATTCGCCGCCGTGTTGGGCATCACGCCGGCGATGTAGGTCCGCTCGGCCCAGCGGGTGAGCGGTGGTCCCACGCGGCCCTTCGCGTCGGGGAGGCCTGGGATCGTGTGGCAGGTGCCGCATCCGAGGCGACGGATCGCGGCGGGACCGGCTTCGATATGCCCGCCGGTCCGCTGCTCGATCTCGGCCATCTCTTTCCCCCACGCGATCTGGTGCTGTGCGATCAGCGTGCCGCCGATCCCGACGGCAACGAGCACACCCGCCGCCGCGAACAGCGACCGCGGCCGCATCACGGTTCCTGATCCCCCATGCGACAGCAAACCTCACCAGCGCTCGCGCGGGGAAGCAACGCGGCACGGCCGTAAGCGTTGCGCTCGGCAGAGGAACGGTGGGGAGGCGGGGCGATTCAGGGCTGGAGAGCCGGGTATTGCGTCCCCGTGCTGGCCTTGGCCGGCTGCGGCGGCATCCAATCGGCCACCAATCCAGGCGGCCGGGGCGCCGATGCAATCTACGGGCTCTGGTCCGTCTTCCTTGTCGTTTGCGCTGTCGTCTGGCTGCTGGTGATGGCCGCCCTGGTTTGGGCGATGCTGCGGCGCCGCGCACGTCACCCGATGGCGTTGGCGCCCGAGCTCGACTCCGATCCAAACACCAAACGGCGTCTGCGCCGCACCGTGGAGCTCGCCACTGTCGCCACCCTCGTCATCCTGCTCGGCCTCACCGGCGCGACCTATGGCGTGGTCAGCAAGATTTTCCCCGTGCATCCGCGCACCGATCTGACGATCGAGCTCACCGGCCATCGCTGGTGGTGGGAAGCGCGCTACGAACTGCCGGGCACCAGCGCGTCGGTTGTCACGGCGAACGAAATCCATCTGCCGGTCGGCGCCGACGTGACATTTGTGCTGCGATCGGACGACGTGATCCACAGCCTCTGGGTGCCCAATCTCGACGGCAAGACGGACCTCATTCCAGGGCAGACGAACACGCTGACGGTGCGTGCCGACCGGCCCGCGACCTATCGCGGCCAATGCGCCGAATTCTGCGGCTTGCAGCACGCCTATATGGGGCTGTTCGTCGTCGCCGAGTCGCCGCCGAAGTTCGATCAATGGCTGGAGACGCAGCGCCGACCCGCTCCGCCACCCGACAATCCGGACGTGCGCCACGGCCTCGACGTGTTCATGGCGAATTGCGCGAGCTGCCATCGGGTGCGCGGCACGGGGGCGACGGCGACGGTCGGCCCCGATCTCACGCATGTCGCCAGCCGTGCGACCATTGCGGCGGGGCGGCTGCCCAACACACCGGGCAATCTCGGCGGCTGGGTCGCCGACGCGCAGCAGCAGAAGCCCGGAGTGCTGATGCCGCCGATGCGGCTGCCGCCCGCCGATTTGCAGTCCGTCCTGCACTATCTCGGCACGCTCCGGTGAGGATCGCATGAGTGAGGCCAGCGCATCGATCTACACGGGCGGCGCGGAAGACTTGGCCATCTTGGCGCGTACCTGGGCGCGGCCGCCGGGCTGGATCGGTTGGCTCAGCGCGGCGGACCACAAGAGCATTGGCCGGCGCTATCTCGTGACGGCGTTCGGCTTCTTCTGCTTCGCCGGCATCCTCGCACTGCTGATGCGTCTGCAGCTGGCGCAGCCGGAAGGCCATCTGATGGGGCCGGACCGCTACAACCAGGTCTTCACGACGCACGGCATGACGATGATGTTCCTGTTCGCCGTGCCGATGATGCAGGGCCTCGGCATCTATCTCGTGCCGCTGATGGTGGGCGCGCGCGAGATCGCATTCCCGCGCCTCAATGCCTACAGCTATTGGCTGTTCCTCGGCGGCGGGCTGATGATCGAGGTGCCGTTCCTGCTCGATGCCGGCCCCGATGTCGGCTGGTTCGCCTACGTGCCGTGTCCTCGATCTTCTATAATCCCGCGCATCGCGCCGATGTCTGGGCGCAGATGATCACCTTCACCGAGGTCTCGTCGCTCGCCGTCGCGGTGCAGCTCATCGTTACCATCTTCAAGCTGCGCGCGCCGGGCATGTCGCTCAACCGATTGCCGGTGTTTGCGTGGTCGCAGCTCGTCACCTCGTTCATGGTGGTGTTCGCCATGCCGGGCGTCATGATCGTGAGCTCCGCGCTGATCTCCGATCGGCTCGTCACCACGCACTTCTTCGACACCAATGCGGGCGGCGATGCGCTGCTGTTCCAGCATTTGTTCTGGTTCTTCGGCCACCCCGAGGTCTACATCATCTTCCTCCCCGCGACGGGCATGGTCTCGATGATTGTCGCGACCTTCGCGCGGCGGCCGATCTTCGGCTATCCGGCGGTGGTGACGTCGCTGGTGGCAACGGCCTTTCTCGCCTTCGGGCTGTGGGTCCACCACATGTTCGTCACCGGTATCGCCCAGCTCGGCGCGAGCTTCTTCACGGCGGCGAGCATGATGGTGGCGATCCCGAGCGGGGTGCAGATTTTCTGCTGGATCGCGACGCTGTGGGAGGGGCGGATCGTCTATCGCACGCCGCTGCTGTTCTGCCTCGGCTTCATCGTGGTGTTCGTGATCGGCGGCCTCTCCGGCGTGATGGTTGCGTCCGTGCCGATCGACACGCAGGTTCACGATACCTATTTCGTCGTGGCGCATTTTCACTACGTGCTGATCGGCGGCGCGGTGTTCCCGTTGTTCGGCGGCTTGTATTACTGGTTTCCGAAGATCACCGGGCGGATGCTGTCCGAGCGTGCCGGGCGGTGGAATTTCTGGCTGCTGTTCGTCGGCTTCAACTTGACCTTCTTCCCGATGCACTGGCTCGGCCTCGCCGGAATGCCGCGCCGGGTCTACACCTATCCGGCGGGGCTCGGCTGGGGCGATGCGAATTTGCTCGCGACCATCGGCGCGTTCCTCATCGGCGTGAGCGTGCTGCTGTTCCTCGTCAACGTGTTGATGAGCCTGCGTCAGGGCGAGACGGCGCCGGACAACCCGTGGCACGCCGGCACGCTGGAATGGGCGACGAGCTCGCCGCCTTTCGTCTGCAACTTCCCGGAAATCCCCATCGTCCCCGGCCCCGAGCCGCTATGGGAGGAGCGGGGGGAGCGCAAGCTGGCCTACGGGCTGCGTGGGGATGTGCGGGAGGTGCTGGTGACGCATCTCGTCGATGCCACGCCCGATCACCGCTACACCTTCCCCGACCCGTCGATTTGGCCGCTGCTCGCCGCACTTGCGACGACCGCACTGTTCATCGGCTCGATCTTCACGCCTTGGGCCATTCCGATCGGCGCGGTTCCCGTGGCGGTGACGCTGATCGGCTGGTTCTGGCCAAAGACGCCAGCCGACGAGCCAGAGGCGTGACGATGCGGGTGGTGCGCGCGCTCGATGTCTCTGGGCTGCCGACCTATGCCTATGGCGCGCGCAGCCTGTTGTGGTGGGCGACGCTCGGCTTTTGCGCCATCGAGGGGACTGCCTTTGCGCTCGCGCTGATGGGCTATGTCTATCTCCGCCTCAAGGCCTCGGTCTGGCCGCCCGGCGTGCCGCCTCCGGCGCTGATCTGGGGGACGCTCAACACCGCGCTTTTGCTCGGGAGCTGCGTGCCGAACTTCCTCGCCAAGAAGGCGGCGGAGCGCGAGGAGATTCGCCCGGTGCGTATCTGGCTCTCCGTCTGCCTGCTGTTCGGCGTCGCGTTCTGCGGCGTGCGCGCGCTGGAGTTCACCGCGTTGCACACGAGCTGGGACGCCGACGCCTACGGCTCCATCGTCGTCGCGCTGCTGTTCCTGCACACCACGCATATCGCCACCGATGTCGCTGATACCTCTGTGCTCACTGCACTGATCTTCACGCGCCAGGGGCGCGGCCGGCGGTTCGTCGATGTCAGCGAGAACGCCTTCTACTGGTATTTCGTCGTGCTGGCGTGGCTGCCGATCTACGTGATGGTCTACATCGTGCCGCGTGTGTGGTGAGCGGCATGGACCCGCGCGCCGCACCCGCCCCGCTTTTCATTCCCGCCGGCATGTCCTGGTTCGGCCTCGTTGCGGCCCCCGCCGCGTGGGCGCTCAACCATGTGGCCGGCTACGCGCTGGTGGGATGGGCTTGCGCCAGTGGGCAATTCTTCGCCCTCCCGCTGCTCACCTGCGTGTTGCTGTTGGTCGCACTTGCCGGCGTGTGGCGCGCGGCGGCGGATGCGTGGCGGCTCGACTCGGCGGAGCTGACCGATGCGCGAGTGGATGGGCGTGCGCGCTTCGCCGCGCTCGCCGGGCTCGGGTTGTCCGTCCTGGTGTCCCTCGTGCTGGCCTTGGACGTGCTCGCCGAGTTCGTCATCGGGCCATGTCCACGATGACGGCGCTGCTGATCGCGGCGGTGCTGATCGGTGGAGCCGCTGTTCCAGCCTGGGCGCATGACGCGAGCGGCACGGCTTCGGGGAGTGCTTGGCCCGAGATCGTGCTCGCGCTGTTGCTCGCCGTGGTGGTCGGTCGCTATCTCGACGGGCTGTCGAGCCTCCGCCGACGCGCGCGCGGTGGGCGCTCGCTGCTCCATTGGCGCGCGGCGTGCTTCCTCGCGGGCTGCCTGGCGTTGGCCGGCGCACTCCTTTCGCCGCTGCACGGCCTGGCCGAGCGGTTCTTCTGGGTCCACATGATCGAGCACGAGCTGCTGATGGTGGTCGCCGCGCCGCTGCTCGTCGCCGCCCGTCCGGCTGCTGTGCTGCTTTGGAGTTTGCCGCTCGCCTGGCGAACGGGTTTGAGCGCTGGACTCGTCGGCTCCACGTTTCGCCGGCTCTGGGACGTGGCGACGCGGCCGCTGGTCGCGTGGTCGCTGCACACAGTGGCGCTGTGGTTGTGGCATCTGCCATCGCTGTTCGACGCCGCGATCGAGAATGAATTCGTCCACGCCCTCCAGCACACGACATTCCTTGCCGCCGCGATCGCCTACTGGTCCTCGCTGCTGCGCGCCCGCCACGGGCTCGCGAGCCGTGGCGCCGCGGTGTTTTCGTTGTTCGCGACCTCGATGCAGTGCGGCGTACTCGGGGCCCTGCTGGCGCTTGCCAACCGCCCGCTCTATGCCGCCTACACGCGCGCGCCGGCCCTCGATCCCGTCATCGACCAGCATTTGGCGGGGCTGGTCATGTGGGTGCCGGTGAGCATCGTCTACGGGGTTGCCGCGATCCCGCTGCTGCTCGCCTGGCTGCGCGAGGCGGACGGGCGGGTGCGCCGCTGGGAGGCCCGGCTGTAGTCAGGGCGCCATGCCCTTGTCCGCCAGCTCCTTCTTCGCGTTCTCGTTCTTCGCGAGATGCGTGAGACCCATGCTGCGCAGGACATTGGGCGCCTTGGTGAACTGGATGTTGTCGTAGCCGACGATCTCGACGCGGTTGCCCCACGGATCGCGGAAGTCGAGGAACGGACCCTCGATGAGCGCGACTCCGGCGGCTTCGAGCGCGCGCCGCGCTGCCTCCTTGTCCTCGACCACCAGGCCGAAATGCCGGCCGTCATCCGGTGGTTGTCTGCGGCCCTTTTGCAGCGCGATGAACTGGTCCCCGAGATCGATGAACGCCATGTTGTCGCTCTTGCCGCGCAGCTCGAACTCGAACAGCCGGCCGTAGAACGCCAGCGCCTCCTCGATGTCTCCCACCTCCAGCGCCACGTGGTTGAACCCTATGACGCGCGGCCTTGCGGATTCAGTCATGCGAGACTCCTGTGGGGTCGCGGATGAGGTGGGGAGAACCAGCGGCCCGTGCAACTAGGTCATTGTGAGCCGGCGTGCTTCCGGCAGATGGGACCAAAGCGGGCGGCCCGCCTCACGCATGTGTATTGCAATATCGCAATCACGTCCGTTACGATCAAGCTCCATTGCGCTAACCGGCTGACCACGTGCGGGGAGTCGACGGATGGATAACTGGCTGGACCCCGTTCTTCTGCGGACGGTGTGGCACGACAAGCTGGTGTTCGTCGCTACCTTCATCATCACCTTCGCCCTGCTGTCGCTCGGGGGATTGTTCGATTCGCGCCCCGTCCCGAGTGCTCTCGCCGAGGACGGGAAGAAGCCGGGCCCCGCCAAGAAAACCTCTCGGGGGAGCGGAAAGGGCGTATGGCGTTGGTGCCAATCCGCATGGCGTTGGTGGGTATCCGCATGGCGTTGGCGCTTATCGGTGTTTCTTGCCAGCCTGACGGTCCTGATCGTCTCGGCCGCGATGGTGTACGGCCTCTTCACAACCCGCGCCGAACTCGGCTTGGACGCGTTCCTGGCCGGCCTCGGCGGCGCGTTCGGCTGCCTGCTGGCCTGGAAGATCATGGATCGCCTGCTCCCGAGGACCGGTGTGGAACCGCAGGAGCCAATCTCGGTCCTCGCCGTCGCGGCCCTTTGCGTGCTGCTGATCGTGCTGAACTTCCCGGTGTTCCGCTACGAGTTCGCCCTGCTGCTCGACAATCTCAATCTCACCACGCTGAAGGTGCCCAGCGTCCTCGAGATCGGTTTCGGTCAGCGCAGCGAGACCGCTCGTCAGAGCACCGTCTCATCTGGCGGAGTGCAGGCAGCCGCTGCGTCCTTTCAACGAAGCAGCGACCCCGCGCCCGGCCTCAAGGCGCTCAATGCTGATCTCCGCGGCGACCCCAAGGGTTACATGCCCGCCGACCGTCGCTACATCGAATTCTTCTATATGATGCCCGGACAATCCACCCTCGTGGATGCACAAATCGGAAGACACTACATCGAGGCCATCGATAAAGCGGAACAGCAGCTCCGCCCGATGAGGGCACTCGCGGCATGCCTTAGAGAGTATGTCGCTGCATATCCGGACTCACATATTTTGCTTATTGATATAAAACCGATAATCGCGGCGCTGTTTGATGTTCATGCCTCCGCTAAGTCGACGCAAGGGGTGCCCAAAATTGACGATGCCAGGTGGATCAATTCCGCCATCGCCGAATGGCTTGGAAATTTCCGCAAGAGGTCCCCACTTCGCATCCGTCTGTCATCCTGCAACGACAAGAAGCTGATTAACGAAAATGGACCCGATACATCGGTGTCTTCACCCGCAGAGACATATTTCGCGCAACCATATATCGCGATCGCGCTGGCCGACCTGCTGATGACCTACGGGGCGCCCTCAAGAGCGAGGGGGCCAAAAAGAATTCATGGTTCCGACTTCGTGCCGAATCTGAGCTTGTGGCGCTGCTTTATTCCATCACTGGCGCGTCAAACGGGTCCTACAACAAATTTGTCGGACAGTACGACCATGAGGTCGAAGAGTTCATCGAGAGCCGGGGCGTGACCTTTGCCGATCTCAAGCGGCGATGTGCAAAATTCCTCGCGGACCCCCAACACAATCCGCTCGCGGACGCGGAGAGAAATCTCCTGTACCTTGTCTCGGGCGTGCGCAGCGACCGTGGCCGCTCCGACGTCTATTTCCTCTCGACCGAGGACGATTTCCTGAAGGTGGACAGCATATATCGTCGGGCTCTCGACCTGGCCGATATCAATAGCACCTGCCTGCCAGGCGAGGGACCGGCACAAAGCGCGCCGCCCGCCGAGTGGCAGGTGACGGCGGGACTGGTCGGGGTCGCGGCGTCGGATCGGATGAACGCACTGGCCGGATCGAGGCGTGAGCGACGACGGGTGACCGAGGTTCGGGATGAAGCGACAAAATTTCTCGCCAGCGGGGTTCAGCGGCTCACCGAACTCCGCGAGCACACCAAACCGAAGGACCTCGAATCGCCGTTTGACAAGTTTACCGTCCAAATATTCGGAACTCAGCCTTGGGATCTCTCGATCTCGCTCGGAAAATACACACTTGACCGCTTGAACAGGCTGCCACAGTAGGTTAACGTTCCGACGTCGTAAGACAAAACCTGAGGATGGACGACTGACATGAGAGTTTGGATCGCCCTTGCGTGCCTCGCGGTTTTGGCAAGCGTCGCGCTGATAGCTCCCGACGTGCTGGCGCAGACCAAGCCCTGAGCACGCGGTCCCGGGCCTGACGCCGTTCAGGCCCGGGACATCCGCCACTCGACGAAAAATCAGTCCGCCACCGCCACGATGGTCGGCGCGTCCGGCTCCAGCGGGAGCCGCACCCGCTCCGTCCGCCCCAGTGCCGCGCCGGTGCGCGCATCGCTGATCGAGGCGGGGGCGGGCAGCAGGAGCGTCGCCTCGGCAAGCCCGCTGGCCCCCGCATCGCGGTGCAGCGCCACCAGTCGCCCCCCGTCGGGCTCGTCGTAGACGCGCGCCTCCACCGCCGCGCCCTCCACCCGCAGACTCGCGGGCGCCAGTTCGGCGAGCCGGCCGAGCGGGTCGCGATCGGCCGCGAGCACCCGGTGGGAGCGGCGCTTGCCGTGGCTGTCGAACTCCCCTTGCGTGCCGTCCGCGACCACCGCGCCGCCGCGCGCGATGAAGGCGGCGATGGCGGCGGCCTCGGCGTCGGACAGCGCGACGGCTTGCGGTAGAACCAGCACGCGCACGCCGTCGAGCCCGCCGGCGGCGAGCGTGTGGGGCGTGAGAAAACGCGGTGTCACTCCCCGATGCAGCAGCGTGCTCACCGCGCGATGGAAGGCCTCGCGCACCGGGCCTTCCTCCGTGAACTCGACCCTGGCGCCCCGCCGCGTCCAATCACCGCCTTCGGCGCGGCGGTCGAGCAGCCACTGCACGCGGAAGCTCGCGGGCGAGTAGAGTACCGCCACCGGCTCGCGATGCGGCGTCGCCGCGATCAGCCGCGCGCCGATCCCCGCGCGCAGCTCGCGGCAGGCGTCGAGCACGGCGTGCCATTCGGTGCCGTCGGGCAGGCTGCGCTTGTCGTCCCACAGGATGACGCCGCGCGTGCCCTGCAAGACGGCGCGCCACACCGCATGCGCGGACCGCGCCCCGCCCGCGTCCGAACCGACGCTGGTGAGCAGCACCAGGTCCGGCGCCAGGCCGCGCACCAGGTCGACATTGGCCGCGGCCTCGTAAATTTCCATCACGTCGACCGCTTGCGGCAGGCGCGTGTAGTCGTAGCCGCCCCAGCCGGGGATTTGCGAGCCCTCGATGCCGGCGAGCGCGCGCGGGTCGGCCGCGTGTACCGCGTCGGTGCCGGCGCGGATGGCGCGGGCGAAGGCCTCGTCCATCCACGCCTTGAAATCCATCCACCCGGCGACGCTGCCTTTGGCCCGCAGCGCGTCCGCCGTGGTCATCGGCGCGATGTCCTGCCACGCGGTGAAGGAGCTCTCCCATTCGGCGTTGAGCGCGTCGAGGCTCGGATAGACGCCGTGCAGCCACTCGCGGAAGCCGGCGAGCGACGCGGGGGAGAAATCGAAGTCCCAGTTGGCTGAGAGGTCGGCGATGCCCGCCTCGTCGGCGAGCGCGTAATAGAGCGGGCGATAGGGTGCGTGGGCGCGCACCACGCGGCCGAGCCGGACGCGCACGCGGGCGAGCCAGTCGGGGTCGGAGAGGCTGGGCTCACGGATCAGCGCGGCGGGGTCGGCCGGATTGGCGCGATAGAGCTTGCGCGCCTCGGCGAAGCGCCAGTTCACCGCGCGGCCTTGGGTGAAGCGGTGGTAGGACGCATAGAAATCGGTGGCGATGTTCTCGACCAGCCAGCGCAGCCCAGCCTCACGTAATGGCGCGATGCGTGAGCCGAGCGGTGCGGGAGCGGCGTCGTTGCGGTCGGCGATTACGACGCCGGCGGTGATCCCGGCGCGGCGCATGGCCGCGTAGGCGGCCTCGTCGCGCGACTGCCAGGCGATCACCTCATAGTCGCGCCATTCCTTGCCGGCGGCTGGAGCGGCGAAGGCTGGGGCAGCGAAGGAGGCGAGCGAGGCCGCGAGCAGCGTCCGCCGCTTCATCCCCCAGGGTTGGCCAAGCGGCGGGCCATGCGCAGCAGCATTTGCCGATCGACGAAGGCGCACTCGCGGTAGAGCCGTAGCAGCGCCAGCTCGTCGCCGCTCTCGGCCTTGAGCGGCGCCATCTTGTCGTCGCCATGCAACAGGTATTCGACGCCGGTGCCGAGGGCGCCGGCAATGCGCGAGAGATTGGCCGAGAGCTGGCCCGACCGCCCGGTCTCCCACTGCGCCACCGCGCTGCGGCTGACGCCCACGGCGACCGCCAACTCGTCCTGCGTGAGGCCGCGCTCGCGCCGCACGGCGCGGATGCGCTCGCCGACGTCCTTCGCGGCGATGTCTTTTCCAATGTCCATGCCCCGAGCATAGGTGAGCATCCCTAACGGCGCCAGTCGATTCCGCCTAGACAGGGCTCGTGCTTGACAAGATACCGACCGAAAGGTATCTTATCTGCAACACGACAGGACCACGACCATGAACCCCGCGCTGCTCGCCTACGGCTCCTTGGCCATCGCCATCGTCGCCGAAGTCACCGGCTCCGCCTTCTTGCAGAAATCCGCGGGCTTCACCCGGCTCGCGCCGATGTTGGCGATGGGCGCGTTCTATCTGGTTTCGTTCTTCTTCCTGGCGCAGTCCCTCAAGGTGATCCCGCTTGGCGTCGCCTACGCGATCTGGGGCGGTCTCGGCATCGTGCTAACGGCGACGGTAAGCGCGCTCGTGTTCCGCCAGGCGTTGGACCTGCCCGCCATTCTCGGCATGGCGATGATCGTCGGTGGCGTCGTGGTGATGAACGGGTTCTCCCAGGCCGCCGGGCACTGAGGCCGTGTCCTCCGCCTACACGCGCAAGAAGCAGCCGGAGGTGATCCGGGAGGCCTTGCTCGACAACGCCATGCGGATCGCCGTGGAGCAGGGTCTCGCGAGCGTCACCGTGCAGGCCGTGGCGGCAGCGGCGGGCGTGACCAAGGGCGGGCTGTTCCACCACTTCCCGACCAAGCAAGCGCTGATCGCCGGCATGGCCGAGCACTACCTCGCGCTGCTCGACGCGGAGATCGACGCGCGTATGGACAAGGACCCCAAGGCGGTCGGACGCTTCACCCGCGCCTATGTCGAGACGATGCTGGGCGGCGAGGCGTTCGGAGCCGGCACACCGCTTTCCGCGCTGCCGCTCACCGCGCTCGCGGACCCCGGGCTGCACCCGCTATGGGCCGCCTGGATCGCGCGGCGGCTCGAGCGTCACCGCGAGACCGACAGCGACCCCATGCTCGCCATCGTTCGTCTCGCGGCGGACGGAGCCTGGCTCGCCGCCGTTACGGAGTCGAGCCAGGGCCTGGCCCCGGCGACCGTCCGCGAGCGCCTCCGCGAGATGGCCGGCGGGAGCCGGTGAGGCGCGCTCGCTGAACTCACGCCGCCATCACCGGCCCCTCGCCGACGATGGTCGTGCGGTGCATCACGCGTCGCTCCATCGGGTCGTAGGGCGTCACCTGGTGCATGGTGCAGCGGTTGTCCCACATCACCACGTCGTCGGTCTCCCAGCGGTGCGGGTAGACGAAGCGCGGCTCGCCGGCGAACTCCGCGAGGTCGGCGATCAGCTGCTTCGCCTCGGCCGGCGCCATGCCCTCGATCGCGTCGTTGTAGATCGGGCTGATGTAGAGCGATTTCCGCCCCGTCACCGGATGCGTCCGCACCATCGGCTGCCACACCGGCGGCATCGCCGCGCGCTCGGCCTCGGTGAGCGGGCGCAGGTCGCGCAGGGTGTGCAGATGGCCGAAATCGTGCTTCGCCCGGCGGCCCTCCACCTGGCGGCGCAGCGTGTCGGGCAGCGCCTCGTACACCGCGTACATATTGGTGAAATGTGTCTCGCCGCCGGTGCGGCTGACCTCGATGCCGTGCAGGAGCGAGCCCATGCAGGGATTGGGACGATAGCTGCTGTCGGTGTGCCAGAACTCGGCGAGCGAGATTTGCTGCATCGTGGGGTTCGACCGCGCCATCAGCTTGCCGTCCTCGTCCACGTTGGAGACGCGGAATATCTCGCGCACGCGGGCGGATTTGATGATGTCCTGGTGAAAGATTTCCGGCTCGCCGAAGTTTCGCGTGAAGGCCACGTGCTCGGCGTCGGTTATGTGCTGCTCGGGGAACACCAGCACGAGATGCGTCATCCAGGCGTCATGCACCGCTTGGAACGCGGCGGCGTCGAGCGGCGCGCGCATGTCGATCCCGCGCACCTCGGCCCCGAGCGCCGCGCCGAGCGGCCGGACGGTAATGCGCGTCTGCTCCGATGCCGCGTGCGACATGACGTTCCTCCGGTCTGGGTTTCCCCGTTGTGGCTGATGCTAGGCGGTTTCGCGGGGGAGGGGAACGCTACGCGTGGCACACTGCCCGCTTGTTTCCGTCATGGTCCGCGAAGGCGGACCATCCACGACTTTTGCTCGCCAGCGACGTCGTGGATGGCCGGCCTTCGCCGGCCATGACGATAAGAGAATGAAGGATGGCCTCGCTATGCCGCTATGCCGAAGGCGGGGGGACGTTTTCGCCCTTCGCAAGTTTCAGCAGCCATTCGCGAACGCGCTCGTGCGGCACGAAACGACCCGCCACGTAGTCGGCCCGAGCCTCGGCGATCGCGCGGGCTTCGACTTCCTCGTCGATCTCGGGCAAAGGGCATGGAAGCTCGTTGGGAGTGCCCCAGGAGCGCAACCATTCCGCCACTTTTTCATGCGGGACAAGTTGCCCGGCCGCAACGTCGGCCCAAGCCTCGGCAGTCGCGCGAGCCTCGGTGTCAGCGTGGGTCCCTAGGAAGGGCGGAGCTGGTTCGGTCATGTCGTCGCGTCCTGATCCGCAAAGGCGAACCCCATCGCTCGCGCATGATAATAGATCCCGCCATCCTGCACGATGAGGAACAGCGCCTGCCCGTCGCCCTCGTTGTGGTGCGAGTGGACGGCGACCGGCGGGGTGATGGTGGTGGCCCAGGGGGACCAGTCCTTGCGCCGCCCGTCCACCATCGAGTGGCATTGCTCGCCCTGGATGACCAAGCTCACCGCCACCGAATTGTGCCGGTGCGGGCGCTGCGCCGTGCCGGGGTGCAGCGTGTTCATCGCGACGGTGAGCGTGGGCAGGATGTTGCGGGTTGCCTCCTGCCGATCCGAGCTGAAGATCAGCGCCGAGCCGGCCATGCGCGCATCGCGGCCCACTTCGTCGATCAGCGCGATCTGGCGCGCGATTTCGGCGGCCGGGACGTGCACGAGGTCGGTCGGCGCCGCGCCCGGCGTCGGCGGGCGCAGATTCTCGAAGGCGAGCAGCGGCTCATTGCCGACGATCCATAACACCGCGTCGGCAGCGCCCGCCGCGTGGTCGTGCGGCACGCCGCCGGGCAGGATCAAGAGGTCGCCGGGGTTCCACGCCACACTCTCGCCGCCGCATTCGGTCGTGCCGCTGCCCGCGATCACGTAGGCGATCACGCCGCTGGCCGCAAAATCGGTGCGCAAGCTCTCGCCGGCGCGGATGCGGGCGTAGCGGGCGAGCACCAGCGGCGTCGTCGCGGGAAAATCGCAGCCGAGTTCGCCCGAGATGTCGCAGGCGATCAGCCCGGTGGGTGTCGCGGGATCGAGGGCGCGCGCCGGCTCGGCGGTGAAGCTGCGGTCGGGCACCGGCGGCAGGCGCACGTCGAAGCCATTCCCGGTGTTGAAGAACCGCGCGCGGGCCTCGGCCGGGCTCCGCGGCGCGGCGGGATGCTGCACCGGAAGCGTCGCGATGCTGCCGGGGACGGGGCGGAGATCGTCGGGCATGGGCGGGCTCCTCGTCGGATGCACGAGGCTACAGCTCGGCGCGAATGACGCAAGGCGGCCTGCCGCGGCAGTGCAAATGACGTCCTCGCGTTATCTATGTTGACAATAGACAGTCACAACGACTAACTTTCGGCCCGTCAACGCCCGGACCCTCCCCACAATGCCCCGTGCCCTTGTCTGGACCGAAGCCCAGGATTCCACGCTCCGCCGCCTTCGCGCCGAGGGCGAGACCTGGGATGCCATCGCCCACGCCCTCGGTGTCGCCCGCTTCACCGCGATCGAGCGCGGCCGACGCATCGGTGCGCCGCGTCCCGCTCCCGGCCCGCGGATTCCGCGCGAGGATCCCAACCGCAATCCGCTGCCCGCCGGCCATCCGCGCAGCTGGGGCGCCCTGGTCGCGGGCACCGTGCTTGATGGCGAGACCTATCCGCTGCCGGTCTTCGCCTGATGCGGTGCCATCCGCTCGACCCACCGGCGCAGCACCGCGCCGCGATCGTGTTCGGCCGGCTGGTCGCCGCCGGGCTGCTGACCCGCGAGGAGTGCCTGCCGCATCTGGTGCGCGCCGGCCTCCGCGCGCGCCGGGTTGATCCCGCCGGCCTGCGCGCCCGCCTCGCCCACACGCTGCACGACGCGGCAGTGGTGCACGCGCGCCGCCGCCGCCGGGCCGCGCGGGTGGTGCGCGAGGCGATCGCGCCGCTGCTCGCCGTCTGGGCCGCGCCCGCCGCGATCCACGCCGCTGCGCGCGCCGCCAATGCCGGTCTCGGCGCGCCGCTGCTGGCGCGTGAGGTGGAGGCCATCGCCGCCGACGAAGCCGCTCGGGTGCTCGCCCGTGGCTGACGTGTGGACCGCATGGGAGGAGCGCCGCGCCCCGGCCGCCGTGTTCGCGGCCGAGCCGGCTTCGCTGCCTGACCCCGCCAGCATCGCGCCGCGCGAATGGCTCTACGGCACCGCGCTGCTCCGCCGCTTCGTCTCGGTGCTGATCGCGCCGGGCGGCGTCGGCAAATCGGCGCTGGCGCTTGCCCAAGCGCTGGCGCTGGCCACCGGCGAGCCGTTCCTCGGCGAGCGGGTGCACCACTCCGTGCCGGTCTGGGTGCTCAACCTCGAGGACCCGCTCGACGAGCTCAACCGCCGGCTCGCCGCGTTGATGATCCATCACGCGATCCCGCCCGCCCGCGTCGCCGGCCGCGTCTTCCTCCATTCCGGTCGCTCGCGACGCGTCACGATGGCCGCTGTCGGGCCGGACGGCATGACCATCGTGCATCCGGACAAGGCGGCGCTGACCGACGCGGTGCGCGAGAAGTCGATCGGCCTCGTGGTGGTCGATCCGTTCGTGAAGTCGCATCGCCTCGAGGAAAATTCCAACCCGCACATGGATGCCGCCGCGACCGCCTGGGCGGAGCTCGCGGAGGAGACCGGCGCGGCGGTGCTGCTGGTGCACCACGTCCGCAAGGGCGCGGTCGAGGACATCGACGCGGCGCGCGGCGGCAAGGCGCTGACCGACGCGGCGCGCGCGGGGAGGCTGCTCGCGCCGATGACCGAGACCGAGGCCGAGCGGCTCGGCGTCGCTCCCGCCGAACGCTGGCGCCACGTCCGGCTCGACGACGCCAAGGCCAACATGGCGCCGCGCGCCGAGCGGGCGCTGTGGTTTCGCCTGGAAACAGTCAATCTCGGCAACGCCAGCGCCGACTACCCGCACGGCGACAACGTCGCGGCCATCGCCCCCTGGCAGCCCGCCACGGTGTGGGCGCTGCTCAGCCCCGAGGCGTGCAACCAGGCCCTCGACGCGATCGCCGCCGGCCCGGGGCAGGGCGAGCTCTACGCCGGCCACCGTCGAGGCCGGGCCAACGACCGCTGGGCCGGCCGCGTACTGGTCGAGCGGCACGGGCTCACGGAGGCGCAGGCCGCCGAGGTGATCGCCGCCTGGCTGCGCTCCGGCCTGCTCGTCGAGACGACCTATCGCGACACCGCCCAGCGCAAGACCCGCACCGGGGTCGCGGTGACGGACACGCTGCGTCCCACAGAAGCCCATCCATTCCATCAGGGAGATAAAGCATGACCTATTCGAGCAATCCGATTGCGACCAAGCCGGGCCGAATTGGCGCCGCACCGGGCGGGGGAAATGGCGCGGCAATTGGCGCGCAGCGGGGGGAAATGCGCTCCGTGGCGCCGGCTGCGTCGGCCGCGCCATATCCCTCGGCGGAGCCGAGGGGATATGGCGAACAGCCGCCCGGTCGGCGCCGCGCCGCGAATTGACGCGCGAATTGGCGCGGCACGTCGTGCCCGCCCGCGCCGGGTGGTGAGCTGCGCCCAGATCGATGCCCTGCACGCCACCCGCCACGCCGCCGCCGCGACCCCTGACGGTGCCGCGTTCGACGCCGAGCTCGTGATCTATCGCCTGGAAGAGGCCGGCACCACGCTGCTCAGCATCCCCGACCGCGGCTACTCGACCAAGCTCCGCTCCTCCTCGATCGACATCGTGCGCAGCGCGCTGGAGGCCTATGGGTGGGCGGAAAAGGTGATTCGCCCGCCGGTGCCGAGTGCCGCCAAGATCGACCGCATGGACGAGGCGCTGTCCTGGATCCCGCTGATCCCCGAGGACAAATACGTGCTGCGTCGCATCGTCGGGGCGCGCTGCCTGATCAGCCCGCTGACCGAGCGCCACCTCTACCCCTGGCGCCGCCTCGGTGCCGCCATCGGCGCCGACCACAAGGCGGTCCAGCGCTGGCACGCCCAGGGCATCGACCTGATCGTCGCGGCGCTCAACCGGGGGAGGCGGGCATGAGCGGGGCCGCCGCTCCGACCGGCTGCCGCGCGCCCGACCTCGCTGCCGGTCCGAAGCAGCGCGAGATGTGCCAAGGCTGCGGTGGCGCATTCGACGCGGGCACCATGCTGCTCGCCGAACTCGCGCCGGGTCGGCCCGACAAGCTCGGTAACCGCGTCGCCGAAATCTATTGCCGGGGCGAGGATTTCTGCGTGTATCGCTCGACCCTCGGCGTCTACGTCCACTTTGCCGATTGTCGCGCCCGCGAGCGCGAGCAGCGTCGCGCGTTGCTGCCCATCGCGCCGCGCCTCTGCCGCTTGCGCTACATGTCGAACCAGATGGCGCGCGACCGGCTGTGGCGGCAAGGCGGCGGCGGCTTCTACGACCACGAGATCGGCGAGGCGATCGCGCTTGCCCTGCAGGGCACCGCCGGCGAGGCCGACCGCCTCCTCGCCAACGGCGAGGCTCTCGCCGTCGAGCGCCTCCGCAACGAGAACCGCGTCGCCTATTTCCTCTCCTGCCTGGCCTCGGCGCTGCTCGTCATCGGCGTGCTGTTTGCGGCCGGCCTCGGGACTGCGACGGGCGACGCACAATTCCAGGCCTACGCGGCGGCGGCGGCGTTCGGCGCGGTGGGTGCGGCGTTCTCCATCGCCACCGGCGTCGCCGATCTTTCGCTCGCGCCCTACCAGCGTTCGGCGATGAACAGCGCGATGGGGGCGTTGCGCGTGCTGATCGGCGCGGTGTCGGGTGCCATGATCCTGCTGATCTGCAACGCCACGATCATCGGCGAGCCGGTGCTCAAGCTGCTGGAGAAGTTCACCGAGGCGGATGCGTTGGGCACGCTCGGTACGCGCAATTGGGCGTGGATCGGGATGCTCGGGCTGCTGGGCGGGTTTGCGGAGCGGCTGGTGCCCAACCTGCTTGGGTCGGCGGCGGGCCGCGCGACGCCTCGGTCGGCGCAACCATCTCCGTGAAGCATGGTCAGGCTTCTACCGAATCGTTCGGATCACTCCATCCGAAATGTCCATGAAAAGGCGCCGATCTCTTCTGCCTTCCGAGAATCGCCATTCGTGTTCGATCAAACTCATTGCCTCGCAGACGCGCTGATACGCCCTCGACTCTCGACAGCTAAGCTTGATGAGAGAAAGCGATTTATATTGACGCCTGCCGACGCCGTGCCGAGTAGCGATCTGCCGAAAGTCTCCATCCAAGCTGACCAAGATAGCTTCGTTGGTCTCCGCAACCGCAGCCACCAACAAGTCGTGACTGTTCGTTGCAAGTTTCTCACGAAGGTAAATCACCTCGTGACCAGCCTCCAAGAAGGCTCGGCCTACTGAATCAGGGACGCACTGGTCGACGAAGACACGAAGCTTCGTGTCGCTAGCGCTCACGCCGCTAGGGGCTTGTGTCCAAGAGCCGCTACGATATCAGCCTCGGTGAGGTCCGGGTATTCGGCAAGGATCTGCTCATGGGAATAGCCGTCCTCGTGCAGACGGCGGACCGAGTCCACACGGATGCGAGTTCCTGCAATTACAAGTGCATTCCGGCTAATGCCGCGTGTCTTGGTTACACGTCCTTTGTCATTGTCCGCACGGCGGCGCAACGCCGTGACGTCTCGTTCGGTATCCGCAATTACTCGCCCAAGGGGAATGCCCAAAACGTACTGCCCAGACAAAACCTCCTGGGGTTTGTCATCCCCGGTTAGCTGGACGACAACCCGCCGGTTGAGGACCCAAAGCGTAGTGGTGGTCCACAGTTCGTCTTTCAGGTGAGCCAGTTTGTCCGCGACCTTCCGAAGGTGCTGAAGCGGCACATTGTTCTGCACGCGCAGCATTTCCAGCGTCCTCAGGGCTACCAAGTCTCGAAAGGAGTAAACCCGGCGGAAAGGAGACTTCCCGGTTCCGACGTAGGCGGGAGCAAAGAAGCCAGTCTTGTCCCAATACCGCAATCTGCCCCTCGACAAGCCGGTGAGCTTGTGGACGTGCTCCTCGGTGAAGGCCGCAATGACTTCGCTCGTGTCCAACATCGCGCCTCCTCCTCACAGGGTTAAGTTAGCTGCATAATCGTACTATGGCTTCGCATTAAGATGCAAATGGAGCCTCTAACTCACTGATATTTCCCGCAGGAGTCACTGGCCGAGGCAGTCAAAACGTAACCGTTACGGACGTCCGTCCTTCATGCTAAGCTCGCGCCGGGATCGCGCTCTGCCGTCTCCCAAGTTCGGTTGAGACCCCGCCGGCCGGCGGGTTTTCCTCCGCCGGCCCGCTTCGCAAGACCAGTCGCCGTCCGAATGGACGCGAGGAGGAAACATGGCCGGATTACGCCTCACCGTGGTCGATGCGGGGCCGCTGCGCCCCGACAAATCCAAGCTGGTCGCCTTCGCCCCCGGCATGGTCGACGCCCCGACCACGGTCGGCATCGTCGAGCATCCGAAGCACGGGCTCGTGCTGTGGGACACCGGCATCAACGACGCGGTGGCCGACCCCGAGCGCGGCGAGGCGTATTGGGGGCCGGGGCTGCGCGCCGCGTTCGACACCAGCCGCTTTACCCGCGAGCATGCCATCGACGCGCAGCTCAAGCGCCTTGGCTTCCAACCTGCCGATGTGCGCTACGTCGTCTACTCGCACCTGCATCTCGATCATGCCGGCGGCATGTCGTACTTCCCGCAGGCGGTCCACGTCGTGCAGCGCGACGAAATTCGCTACGCGCTGTGGCCCGACCCGTGGACCCGCCCGGTCTATTGCCAGAACGACTTCCGGGACATCCGCAAGCTCGACATCCTGGAGATCGACGGCGACTTCGACCTGTTCGAGGACGGCACGATGCGGCTGATCAAGACGCCCGGCCACACGCCCGGCCATCAGGCGCTGCTGCTCGATCTGCCGCAACGCGGCCGGATTTGCCTCGCGGCCGATGTCGGCCATCAGCGCGACGGGTTCGAGAACATGGTGCCGATGCCGTGGGATTGGAGCACAAGTGCCATGACGATGACGCGAATGCGGGTCAAGCAGATCGAGCGCAGCGGCATCCCCGCCTTCCTGTGCCACGATGCCGGCGATTTCTCCAAGCTGCCGACGGGTGGTGCTTTCTGGGAGTGAACGGCACCTCGGGTCGCGGGACAGAGGTGGCGAAATGAATTCCGCCCTACAAGACCGGTAGGGCGGAATTCATTCCGCCCCCGGTGCCGCCGCAGCGACGGGCAGCAGCCGCAACCGTCGTAACAGCAGGAAGAGCGGCCGGCTGCGCCAGCTCAGCGCGAGCAGGGCAACGAGGCTCACCGGGCCGATCACGGCGCGGATCGGCATGGCCTCCTCGAGCGTCAGCCGCTCGGCCAGCCAGTAATACAGCGCCGCCTTCAGCAGGAAATACGCCACCCAGATGAAGGTCAGCCATTGAAAGAAGCGGCGGATATCCGCCCCCTCGCCGAAATCCCGGCCGCGCGCTTCGGCGAGCAGCTGGATCACCGGCTTCTCGCCGAACGCACCGGCGGCGAAGACGAGGCCGGTGAGCGCGTTCGTCACCACCGGCTCATAGCGCAGCATGAACGGCGTCGCGGCGTAGAGATCAACGCCGCCGAACACCACCACGAGCCCGTTGGCGAACAACCACACCTGCGGGAAGCCGAGCCCCCGCACCGCGCGCTGGATCGCGTCGCCGACGATCCACACGATCGTGGCGACGATCGCCGGCTTGATGCCGAAACCGTACAGCCCGACGACGAACACGATCATCGAGCCGAACTCCGCGAAGGCGTAGCGCAGCTTTCCGAGCAGACCGGCCAAGTTCAGCCGCCGCGCTGGTAGGCGCGGGCGACGATGCGCAGATGGTCGCGGAAATGCGGGCGCATCCGCTCGGTCCACGGCGTGCTCGCCGCACGCTTCCACTCGGCCGATGCTTGCACCTCGGGCGACGCCAGGTGATACAGCGCGACATAACGGGGCGAGCCCTCATGGGCGCGGAACCGGCGCGCGGCGAGCGTGCCGGGCACTGCGGCGAGGGCGGGAATGTGCTCGTTGTCGTACCACTCGTTGAACTCGGTGGCGTGTGCCGGGTCGACGCTCATCGCGTTGATCAGCAGGGCGCCCGCGCCGGCAGGAGCATCCGCATCACCAGGCAGGATCTGCTCGCCCTCGAAGCGCAGCAGCCGCTGGCACATCCCGGTCACGCGCTTCGACCATACCGATAGGTTTTCCCCGCCGATCGCGCGGTAAGCCGGGCTCTTCAGCACGTCGAGGTTGTCGAGCTCGTATGTGGCGACCGCTTGCTTCGGGTTGGCCGCGCCGATCCAGCGATTGCAGGCGCCGAAGCCCGGCACGCGCTGGCGCTCGGGCACGTGTTCCAGGTCGTACCAGTCGTGGAACTCGTCCTCGTGCGCGCCGGAAAAATCGAACGCCGCGATCAGAATACCCTTGGCCATCTTTGCCCTCCCCGAAGCGCGATATCATCGCGCAACTGGCCGAGCCGTGATAGCCCGTTCCGGTAAACGCCAAGTGGAGAAATCGCGATGCGTTCGAGACGCCTTCTGTGCTCGCTCCTGCTGTTCGTGGCGACCGTGATGCCAGCGCGCGCGGCGGTGCCGGAGGGCGTGTGGATCGTCGCCGAGAAGGTCGCGGTTCGGGTGTTCGAATGCAGCGGCAAGCTGTGCGGCCAGATCGTGTGGCTGCGCAATCCCGCCCTGCGCACCCCGGAAATGTGCGGGCGCACGATCATATGGAACCTGCAGCCGAACGGCGCCGCCCAGTGGGACGACGGCTGGTTCTACGACCCCGAGGACGACAAGACGTACAGCGTCGACGCCCACCAGGAGAGTCCCGACCTCATCACCGCCCGCGTCTATCTCGGCGCCCCGTTCTTCGGCCGCACCGAAACCTTGCGGCGCGTCTCGCTCGGGGAGCTCGATGGGCGTTGCTGACGAGCAAGCCCTCTCCCTGCCTGCCTAGGGGAGAGGGCGACCGCTTCAGCCTTAGTAGCTGACCGCGCCTTCAAGCGCCGGCACCCACTTGCCGCCGCGCACCTGGACCAGGAAACTCTCGTTCGAGCCCTGCCGCTTGTGCGGGCCGAAGCTCATCTTGGGCGAGCCGAAGATGTCCTCGTAGTCCTTGATGCCCTCCATCCCCGTGATGAAGCTGTCCAGGGTCAGATTGCGCCCGGCGCGCTGCAATCCGTCGATCAGCAGGTTGGCGGCGGTCCAGCCCACCTGGGCGGCGAAGTTCGGGTCGTGGCCGAAGGTCGCCTTGAACTTCTTGACGAACTCCTGCACCGCCGGGCGCGGGTCGTCCGAGCCGACGAACAGAATGGGTGTCACCCCATAGACGCCTTCGTTGGTGTTGCCAGGCACGTCGGCCACCGCGTTGTCGTAGATCGCGGCCGAGCCGAGCATGTCTGGCTTCCAGCCGATCTTGCGCGCGGCGGCGACGATCTGGTTGGTGTCGCGCGTGATGGTGCCGAGCGTCACCAGGTCGCAATTGGCGTCGCGCAACTTGGCCACCGAGGCGGTGAAATCCATGTCCGTCGGCTTGTGCGTGGTCTCGGCGATCAGCGACAGGTTGGACGCCTTGAGCTGTGTCCGCACGCCATCCATCACGTCGCGGCCGAAATCGGTGTCCTGGTACATCGCGCAAACGCGCTTCTTGCCCTTCTGCTCGACGAAGTATTTCACGCCCGCGCGCAGCTGGTCGTAATAGCTCGCCGCCAGGCCGAACTTCAGGCGGTGGAACGGCTCGTACATCGAGCGCGCCGAGGTCAGCGGGAACATGTTGGGCACGCCCTTCTCGAGCTGCTCCGGCATGGTCGCGTTGTTCATCGGCGTGCCGCCGTTGGCAATCATCAGGAACACATGGTCGCGGTTGATCAGCTTGTTCGCCGCCTGCACCGAGCGCGGCACCTGATACTGATTGTCCTCGACGACGTATCTGATCTTGCGTCCGTTGATCCCCCCCTTGGCATTCTGCGCGTCGAACGCCATGCGGATCGCGTCGGAATTGTTCACGCCCCACATCGCCGTGACGCCCGAAAGGTCGGTGTAGGTGCCGATGACGATCTCGTTGTCAGTCACCCCGCGCTGTGGCTCGGCGGCCATCGCCGTCCCGGTCGCGGCGAGTAAGGTCGCGCTGAGACATAAGCTCCTGAGTACGCCTCTGCGCGAGAGAACACGAGGTATCGCCATCGCGAATCGCTCCCTGTCGCGGCCAGGATCATACCCGGCCGTCGTGTTGGTTGGATCGGTCACGGGCAGTCGCCCGCGCGGCGCGGCACGGGGCCAGCGGCAACGAGGATCCGAACTCCAGGCAGAGCGACGGGCGCTGGCCCGCAGCATCGCACCGCGAAGCTAGCGCATGGCAGAGGTGCGCTTCCAGCATTGATTCAGCGGGCGACCATGATGGCAGTTACGTTTCCCGCGCAACACTGTGGCTGCAATGCAACAGTGTTCGAGCAGTTTCCCGGCCCAGCGCGTAGGCCGGCTGCAAGGTTGATGACAGCGTGCCGCACGATCCCATAGATTTCCGCGTATCGGTCCGGGCACGGACCGGGGGGGAGGGAAGCCTGTCCGGGTCTGGCTCACCCGTGCGGTGATGATCCGGCTTCGGCGCAGGACCGGCCTGATCCTGGTCGTGAGCAACGAAACCAAAAGGATACCGACATGAAGCTGGCAAGGACTTTGGGGATTCTGGTCGCCTCGGCGGCGCTGGCGAGCGTCTCCGCTCCGACAGTCTACGCCCAGGGCGAGGGCGGCGGCGGCGGTGGCGTCTATGGCGGCGGCAGCGTCGGCGCGACCTGGATGCGGGCCGGCTCGCCGCCGCGCAAGGCCGGCACCGAGAACTGCCCCGGCGTGATGTGGGATATCGTCCGCTCCGCCGGACCGGACAAGAACACCATCATCCTGAGCGGGCCGGTCTGGAACCTGGACGGCAGCGGCACCAGCATGGCCAAGGGCGAGGCGCACCCCGACGGCAGCTTCACCATGACGCTCACCCCGATTCAGGGCAACGGCCCCGCCGGTCAGGTCACGGGCGTGCGCAACCGCAACGGCAACGGCCATGCCACGCTGGCCGGCTCGGGCACGTGCAACAACATGACGATCAACCTGCATCCTGGCCAGACCTCGGCCAAGGGCAAGGGCTGAAACTGACGCTCCCCCTCTCCCCCGTGCGGGGGAGAGGGCTGGGCGGAGGGAACTGCCGCCCGATCGAATGCCCGCAGCCGAGCTAGGCCGGGCTGCGGTCCTTCGCCGCCCGGGCGACCCTCCGGCCTACTCCGCTGCCTTCACCTCCGGAGCCCGCGCCGTTTCCCAGGAGTGCAGTACTGGCAGCACCTCCTTGGCGAACAGCCTTATCGACTTCTCGGCAACATCGTAGGGAATGCCGCCGAAGCGGAACGAGGTCGCGAGCTCGAAATCGCCTACCACCTGCCGCCGGGTCTCGAGTTCGCGCAGGATGCGGTCGGGCGGGCCCCACACGCCGGCCTTCATGAAGCCCTCGGTCATGCCCTCGAGCCCGGTCTTGCGCACGATCTCGGATTTCTGCGCGTAGGCGTTGTAGCCCTTCACCGTGGAGAAATGATCGCTCATCAGCTCGTAGTGCTCGACATTGCTCTGCACGAACGAGCCCATGTGCTTGCGCGCCAGCACCTCCGCCTCCGCGAGATCGGGCCAGCACACCGAGAAATCGGCGATCAGCATCGGCAGCGCCTTGCGGCCGTGATATTTCTGCGTGAGATCGCGATGCCGCTGGATCGCATCCATGCGCAGCGGCCACGGGCGATCGGCGAACATCACCATCCGCGCACCGAGCTTGGCACAGGCGTCGATCGAATCGTCGCTGGAGGCGACCGCGTAGATGCGCCCGGTGAAATCGTATTTCGGCCGTGGCCTGAGCTCGATGCGCGGCTGCTTGTAGTATTTGCCGTTGCCCTCGATGACGCCGGTACGGAGTGCTTCGAGGATCATCGCGGCGCTCTCGTCGAACCGCTCGCGGCTCTGCTCCATCGTCTGATTGAATGCCGCGAACTCGCGCCGCGCGAGGCCGCGCCCGATGCCGAAGCGCAGCCGCCCCTTGCTCAGGATATCGAGGGCGATTGCCTTCTCGGCCACGCGCAGCGGGTCGTTCCACGGCAGGATCACCGCCGCCGTGCCGAGATCGATGTTCGGGCAGGCCGCCGCGAGATACGCCATGACCTGCAAATTGTCGGGGCAGAACGAGTAATCGTTGAAATGGTGCTCGACCGCCCACAGCGCGTTGAACCCGAGCTCATCGGCCAGCCGCGCCAGCCTGATCTCCTCGTCCCACGCCTGATCGTCGCTCATGCCCGTCCACCCGTAGGTGGCGAACACCATCTGAACTCCGACGTCCATCTTTGCCTCCCACGCTTACTGGCGAGTATGCTCCCACGATCCCCCATGTCAGGCAATCGGGCGTGCCCCGGAGCCCCCTCGGCCCGGTTTCCCGAACCGAGGGAATGCCTTACCGTTTCACACGGACCTTGATTCGGATGGTCAAGGTGACCATGATCCACGGCAGGGTCCAGCCATGTTGCTGCATGGTTGGTCCTCCGAAGGACGGCCGACACGCCTCGGCCGCATAGGCGGTGCCGGGAGGCCTCCCGACACCGCCGTTTTCTTTACAGGATTCCGGTCTGGATCAACCAGAGGTTGGTTGAGTGTGGCGGAGAGGCTTGCTTCCCTCGGAGCCCCTCGACCCGTTTTTTCCGGGCCGAGGGGGAGCCTACCGCTTCACACGGACCTTGATTCGAACGGTCAAGGTGACCATGATCCACGGTAGGGTCCATCCATGCGGTAACATGGCTGGTCCTCCGAAGAACGGCCGGCACGCCTCGGCCGCATAGGCAGCGCCGGGAGCCCTCCCGGCGCTGCCATTCTTTTAGGGTCTTCGGTAGGAACCAGGTAGCGGAACTTGGGCGCGCTTCAATCGCCTGTCGCGCGCACCTTCTCCGCCAAATCCTCGCTCGGAATATCGATGCCGCCGCCGCGGCGGGCGGTCAGCGCACCGGCCACGGGGCCGCCGGCCACCACGGTGCGGCCATAGGCGGCGATGCTCGGCACCTGCTCCGGAGCCAGCGGCTGCATCCACTTCTTGCGCCGCAGTGCCGCCTCGATGAACGGTGCGAGCTCCGCCTGCTTGCGCGCCTCGCGCTCCGCGCGGTCGGCCTGGAGTGCCGGCATCACCTCGGCGGCGAACAGCTCGATCGCATCCATGATGTGGGCGTGCTTGTTGCGCCCGGCCTGCTGAATGAAGATCACCTGATCGACGCCGGCATCCTGATACTGCCGCAGCCGCTCGACCAGCTGCGCCGGCGTGCCGATGCCATTGCCGGCGCCCGCCTCGGGCAATGCCGGGCGCGCCTGCTCGAACCGTTCCCACACATTCGTCACGCCCGGCTTGTGCTGGCCGTAGACGTAGAAATGGCCGAGCGCGAAGCCGAAATACTGGAACCCCTCGCCGCCGCGCGCCTTCGCCTCCGCCTCGTCGGCGTGGACCGAGAAGCCGGTTGCCATCGCGATGTGGGCGTTGACCGAGTGGCCGATCGGTACGCATTCGTCGGACTTGATGATCTCGTAGTACTCGCCAGCCCATTTCGCCGCCTCGGCCGGATCGACGAAGGCGAATGCCAGCGCGCCGATGCCGTTGCGCGCCGCGACGTGGATCGTCTCGCGGTTGGAGCACGCCACCCACAGCGGCGGGTGCGGCTTCTGAAATGGCTTGGGGATCACGTTGCGAGCAGGCATCGAGAAGAACTGCCCCTCGAAGCCGGGATAGGGCGTCATCGCCAGCATGTTGGCGGTCTGCTCGGTGGCCTCCGCCCACATCGCCTTTTTCTGCGCCGCGTCGATGCCGAAGCCTTCGAGCTCGGTGCGCGAGGAGGACGCGCCGGTACCCCACTCGCAGCGCCCGCTGGAAACCAGATCGAGCGTGGCGATGCGCTCGGCGACGCGCGCCGGCGGGTTGTAGCCGGGCGGCGAGAGCACCACCGCGTGCCCGACATGAATCTGCTTGGTGCGCGCGGCGGCGGCGGCGAGGAATACCTCGGGGGCGGAGCTGTGCGAGTATTCCTCGAGGAAATGGTGCTCGTTGGCCCAGAGATAATCGAAGCCCAGCCGGTCGGCGAGCTCCACCTCGGCCAGCGCCTCGTGGATCATGCGGTGCTCCGCCATTTCGTCCCACGGACGCGGCAGCTGGAGTTCGTAGAGCAGGCCGAAGCGCATGGCGTGTTTCCTGTGAACAGAAGCGGCGGGGGCCCCCTCTTATGCTGGCCGGCCCACGCTACGTCGAGTCCGCGCTTTTCCCTCGATTTCCGACCGCTGCCGGGCTGATACTCCAGCCGCACTCATGTGGCGGGCTCCGGCCCCGCCTCTCGGGACGTGCCGCCGCAGGTGGCCCAAGGCGGGCGCCGCCCGCCCCGACCCGACAAGGCACGACGTCCGCGGAACAACGCGGACGCACAGGGAGTGTACGGCATGAGAAAGACGCGCTCGATCACGCGCCGCGCCGCGCTTCGCACGGCGGCCGCGGCGACTGTCCTGCCGGTGGTGCATATCCGCACGGCCGGCGCCGCCGGCAAGCTCTCGGCGGGGTTCTGGGACCATTGGGTGCCCAAGGGCAACGAGGTGATGCAGAAGCAGGTCGACGCCTGGGCCGCGAAGAACAAGATCGAGGTCCAGGCCGACTTCATCACCTCGACCGGCAACAAGCTGCTTATCACAGCCGCCGCCGAGGCGCAGGCCGGGGCCGGCCATGACTTCCTGCCGCTCGCCAACTGGGACGTGCAGGCCTATGCCTCCCGCCTCGCGCCGATCGACGAGCACGTCAAGGCGATGGTTGCGCAGTACGGCGAGTACAGCCCGGTCGCCGCATATCTCGGCAAGTCGGGCGGGCACTGGATGGCGATGCCCAGCAGCACCGGCACGCTGAACCTCAATTGCTGCGCCCGCATCAGCATGCTGAAGAAATTTGCCGGCGTCGACGTGCAGGCACTGTATCCGGCGCATCCGGCGGACCCGTCTACCTCCGCTGGCTGGACCTATGATGCATTCCTGGCTGCCGCCGAGGCGTGCCAGAAGGCGGGCTACCCGTTCAGCCTCGGGCTCGGACTGACCAACGATTCCATCAACAACACCGGCGTCATCTTCTCGGCATTCGGCGCCGACCTGGTGAACGCGAAAGGCGAGCTCACGGTCGATTCCGACAACGTCCGGCGGGTGCTGGAGTACGGCCAGAAGCTCGTCCCCTTCCTGCCGCCCGACACGGTGAGCTACGACGACGCCTCCAACAACCGCGCGCTGATCTCAGGCCGCAGCGCGCTGATCCTCAATCCGCCTTCCGCTTGGGCGGTGGCCAAGCGCGACGCGCCGAAGGTCGCCGAGGATTGCTGGATTTTCCCCACGCCGGCAGGGCCGAACGGGCGGTTCATTCCCTATAACTACACCTTCTGGGGCGTGTGGGAGTTCAGTCGCAACAAGCCCGCGGCGATGGACCTGATCCAGTACCTGCAAGAGCGCAAACAGGTAGAGGAGCGCGACAACGTGGTGGCCGGCTACGACATCCCGCCGCTCGAGAGCATGTCGGATTTCGCCATCTGGTCGGAGGTCGAGCCGCCCAAGGGCGTGGTCTACAACTACCCGATCCGGCCGTGGCATAATGCCAAACCAAGCATCGCCGCCTATCCGGCGCCGCCCGAGATCGCGGTGCAGATCTACCATCGCGCGGTGCAGCCGACGATGTTCGCCAAGCTCAAGACCGGCCAGTCGATCGACCAGGTGATCGCCTGGGCGAGGGACGAGATCGAGGGCTATATGCGCTAATGCGTGCTTCGGCGTCGCGTGCCGCTGGCGATCCCGAGAACGATCGCCAGCCGTTGCGTGATGGCGCGCATGGTCGCCGCGTCGAGTTGCCCGATCACCTCGCCCATATCGGAGAACCGGATCGTCTGCGGCCAGTCCGCCATCACCTGCGAGGCAAGCCGCAGCCCGTTCTCCGCCGTCGGCGCCACATCGATGCGTAAAGTCGTGCGCTCGCGCAACTCGCTGGTGATCGGCAGCACGGTCGCGTAGCTCAGCTCGGCCAAGAGGTCGGCGCGAACCACCACGGCGGGCCGGGCCTTGTCGCGGGGCAACCGCACCAACACCACGGTCCCGCGCCGCACTGCGCCTGGATTTACCGCCACTCCCCGGCCGGCCCAGCGAGCTCGGCGAAATCCTCGGCGAGCGTGTCCTCCTCCGGAGTCAGGCGCGACAGGCGGCGACACTCCTCCGCGAGCTGTGCCTGGTAGGAGGGATCGCTCACGTCAGGTAGCCACAAGACGACGGGCCGCAGCCCGCGCCGGCGCTGGGCGGCGCGGTAGCGGGCGATCCGGTCGCGAGATGGGGCAGGTGTGTCCATGCGCCGTTACACGTAACGCGCCTGCCAGTCGCATTCAAGCCGTTCGCCGCCTTCGTGAGGGTTATCTCGCGCCGCGCCGGCCCGATCGCCGCACTCCGAAACTCGCTCTAAGCGGCGATCAACGCCTCCCGGCGCACCTGCACGCCATCCGCCCCGAGCCGCACCAAATTGACCGTTTTGGCCAGCTCCGGCGAACCCGAATAATAGGCCGGCACGTCGCCGTCGCCGACCGCGACCGCCCGGTCCCAGTGGCCGAGGGCGAGATAGTCGGCGGCGGTGGCGGAAATCTCGTCCTCGCTGATCAGCCAGGAGGGGCGCAGCGGATTGGCACGGTCGCGGCGCCACTCGAAATGGCCGTGGCCCATCGCGACCTGCCAATGCGTTGTGCGCGGGCGCGGGCCGCGCAACGGCGTCATGTCCTCGTAGTCGAGATGCGCGTGGCCCCACACTTCGAGCCCGTGCTCGGGAAACAGCACCGCCACCTCGTGCGTGAGGCCGAGCACGTGGACGTTGGCAATCTCCGTCAATCCGCCGCGATGGAACACGCTGCCGGACAGCGCCGGGTCGTGATTGCCGGGCAGGAGCACAACCGGCATTCCGGCGTCCGCCAGCATCCCGGCCACGCGGTCGAGCGTCGCCGGGCCGACCCGGTTGTTGTCGAACGTGTCGCCGGCCAGCAGCAACACATCGGCGCCCGCCGCGCGGGCGGTCGCCAATACGCGGCCGAGCCCGGCGGTGCCGTCGCCGTCATAGACGCGCGCGGTGAAGCCTTCGTCGACATGCAGGTCGGAGCTGTGGGCGAGGAGTATGTCTCGGTCGGGTCGGGTCACGGGTTTCTCTCGGCTGTCTCGGGCGATTTTCGCCGCTCGGGAAAATTTTGCCAAATGTGGCGGAATGTTGTTATTGTCCAACGGACGAATGCACCAGCGCAGCGCGGGCGATCGCCGATGGACACCGGACTGACCGAGGTGGAGCGAGCCGGCCGGCACGAGGGAGCGGGCGGGGGCGAGGTGCCGCCGGGCTTTGCCGAGGCGCTGCGGGATGCCGAGATCCTGCTGGCATACGCCGCCGAGAGCGGCCGGCTGCCACGCGAGAAGGAGCGCGGCAGCGGTTCGGCCGACAAGAATGTCAGCGTCGCCATCGTCGACGGCATCCTCGACGCGCGGCTCGCGCTGGAGGGCCAGGCGCTCACCAAGGATGTGCAGCGTCGTTTCTGGGTGGCCCTGTCGGAGCTCTCCCGCCTCGCCCATCCGGTCAGCGCGGCCTCGCTCGTCGCCTGCGCGTGCTACCCGATCCGCTGGATGAAGCTGCGCGTGCTGGTGCTCGCGACGGCGGTGATCCTGGGCTCGATCGCGCTGTTCATGAACAACTCCACCGGCGACGAGGTGATGCAGCTCATCGACCAGCAGAACGCAGCAGCGCTCAAGCTCTGGTCGGACCTTCAGTATTTCCGCATCGAGGAGGCGCCGGGCGGCCCCGCCGGCCTCGGCGATGGCGGTGTCTCCGAGCGGCGCGCCTTCGCCGGTGCCGCCCAGCCGCAAGCGGCGACCGTGCCGCATCTGACGCCCGACGAGCTGATGGGCGAGATCGTCGAGTTCTCGCGAAAGAGCAACTGGCTGCTGGAGACCGCAAGCCGTCTGAACTACTGGTTCAACCCCGGCACGCTGAGCGTCGACGTGGCCCCGGTGGTGTTCGACAAGAACAATCCGCATCACGTCGATCATCTCAACGTGCCGCCCGGCATCACCACGACGCGGGAGATCGTCAAGGAAGGCCTCAACCAGATCATCGCCTATCAGCTCATCCGCAACTTCGCGTTGGCCGTCTACAAGACCAACAGCGTGTTCTACGGCGGCATCACCACCTATCTGCTGCCCGCCGTCTACGCGCTGCTCGGCGCGTCGCTCTACGGGTTCCGGCTCTCCGCGCGGCTGATCCGGCGGCGCTCGTTCCTGCCATCGGACGCGCACAGCGCGCGCTACTTCATCGCGCTCATCGCCGGCATCGTCATCGGCCTGTTCGGCTCGCTGATCCCGAAGGGGCTGGCGCTGCCGCCGCCGGCCGTCGCGTTCCTCGTCGGCTACGCGGTGGAGGCGTTTTTCTCCCGCCTCGACGACATCATCGGCCGGTTCAGAAAATCCCCCGCCGCGCGCGACAAGGCCACCCCTGAGACAGCGGACGCCGCCGCCGAGGGCTGAGGGCGGAATGAATTCCGCCCTACGAGGATATGGCGTAGGGCGGAATTCATTCCGCCCCCGGCGTCACGTCGCCGTCAGCTGGCATCCGCTCTCTGCGACGGTCTCGAACGCCTCCGAGCCGGGGATCTTGGCAAGCAGCTTGTAGTAGTCCCACGGCCCCTTGCTCTCCTGCGGGGATTTCACCTCGAACAGGTACATCTCGTGGCTCATGCTGCCATTCGCCAGCACCTTGCCATCGCTGCAGAACGCGTCGTTTACCGGCATGGCGTGCAGATGCTTCGTCACCGCCTCCGTCTCGTCGGTGCCCGCCGCCTTCATCGCCTTCAGATATTGCAGCACGCAGGAGTACGTGCCGGCCTGAATCATGTTGGGCATCCGCCCGGTGCGCTTGAGGAAGCGGCTGCCGAACGCGCGGGTGGTGTCGTTGAGGTCCCAGTAATAGGCCTCCGTGAGCACGGCACCCTGCGCCGCCGCGAGGCCGAGGCCGTGCACCTCCGACAGCGTGAACAGCAGCGTGGCAAGCTTCTGGCCGCCCTTGGCGATGCCGAATTCGGCGGCGCCCTTCATCGCGTTCGTGGTGTCCAGCCCCGCGTTCGCGAGCCCGATCACCTGCGCCTTCGACGCCTTTGCCTCCAGCAGGTAGGCGGAATAATCGGTTGTGCCGAGCGGGTAGAGCACCGCGCCGAGCACCTTGCCGCCCTTCGCCTCGACGAACTTCGTCGTCTGCTCCTGCAGCGAATGGCCGAAGGCGTAGTCCACGGTGATGAAGAACCAGGTGCGCTCCCCATGCTCCACCAGCGCGCCGCCGGTGCCGACGGCCTGCGAATGCGTGTCGTAGGCCCAGTGGAACCCGTAGGGCGAGCATTGCTTGCCGGTGAGGTCGGTGGTCGCGGCGCCGGTCACGATGTCGATTTTCTTCTTCGCCTTGGACAGCGCCTGCACCGCCAGCGCGACCGACGACGTGGTCAGTTCCATGATCGCGCCGACGCCGTCCTCGTCGTACCATTTGCGGGCGATGCCGGAGGCCACATCGGGCTTGTTCTGATGGTCGGCATCGACAATCTCGACCGGCCGGTCGAGCACCGAGCCGCCGAAATCCTCCGCCGCCATGTGCGCCGCCGCGACCGACCATTTCCCGCCGAAATCAGCGTAGACGCCCGACTGGTCGTTGAGAATGCCGATCCGCACCGGCGTCGCGGCGCGCGCCGGGCGGATCAGGGCCGAGCCGGCCAGCACACCGCTCGCGGCGGTGGCGATGAGGTGGCGGCGCGAGATGGGCATGATGATTCCTCCTCTTGATCTTATTCATTCCGGCGTCGAGAGCTATAAGAGAAGACCCGTCACGCGGTTCCCACAAGGAGCCTGGATGCACCGGACCCGCCGCCTTACGCTCGCCATTGTCTGCGCGCTCTGCACCGCGCCAGCGGCGGGCGCGGGCGAGCATCTGGGCGCGGCGGAGGTGCGCGCGATGGTTGCCGCCGCGCCCGGCCGAGCGGACCTGTCGGGGAGGGACTTGTCGGGCGACGATCTGACTGGCCTCGATCTCTCCGGCGCCAGGCTGGCCGGGAGCAATCTCGCAGGCGCCAATCTGCACGGCGTCAAGCTGGTGGGTGCCGACCTCCAGGGGGCCAATTTGAGCCGCGCGGACCTCACCTTCGCCTGGTTCATTCGCGCCCGGTTCGACGGCGCCAATCTCAGCGGCGCCACCTTGCAAACCGTCATCACCTCGACCGGCATGGAGAACACGCCGGACCAGGCGGCGAGCTTCGTCGGTGCCAATCTGTCCGACGCGAACATCACCGTGCATTTCAGCTTCGACGACATGCGCGGCGCCAATTTCTCGCGCGCCAACATGACGGTGGTGATGGCCAATCAGTCGATGGGCCTGCTGCGCACCGAGTTCATCGCGACGAATCTTGACGGCGCGAATTTTTCCGATGCCGGGCTCGGGCACGTCACCTTCCGCTTCGCCAAGCTGCGTCACGCGAATTTCCGAGGCGCCGATCTCAGCGACGCCGACTTCACCGGCGCGTATCTGAACGACGCTGATTTCACCGGCGCGAAGACGCCGCGCGCGACATTCGAGAGCGCGACCATGACGGGTGTGAAGGGGCTCGACCACACCCGCTGAAGGCCGCGCGTTTCACTTCGTCGCACTTCGTGAGCGCGCAGGGGGCGCGGCGTGGGCGCGCCGCTCCTAGTTTCAGGCTTCGACCACAACGGAGTGTCCCGATGCGTAGATGGCTCATGACAGGTGTGGCGACGGCGGTGCTGGCGGGCGGCGGCGGCCTTGTGCAGGCCACACTCGCCCAGACACCCCCACCGCCGCAGCCGCCGATGCACGACGGGGCGCCGCCGCCGCCGCGCGGTCCCGGACCGCACGGCCCCGGCATGGAGGGGATGCCCGGCGGCATGATGGGGATGATGATGGAGCATCACCCCGAAGGGCCGCGCGAGCAGGGCGAGATGATGCACCGGATGATGCACCGGATGCGGACCTTCTCGCTGCTCTGGACCGCGCCCGACCGCAATCTCAGCGCCGCCGACGTGCAGAAGATCGTCGAGGGCTTCCTGCTCTGGCACGGCAATCACACGTGGAAAGTGACCAACGTGCAGGAGCAAGGCGACCGCGTCGCCTTCTCGCTTGCCACCCAGGAAGGAGGCACCATCGCCAGCTTCACGATGGATCGCCACACCGGGCGCGTCGAGCGCACCGGCTGAGGCGGCTTAGAACGGCACCGGCGCCACGCCGAACACCGGGCGATGCACCGCCAGCACCACCACCCAGGCGGTGCCGCCCGCCCACACCGGCCAGCCGATCTCGCCCAGCATCAGCTTGTTCCGCCCCTCGGCAATTGCCGCGAAGGGCAGGATCGAGCTTTCCCGCGCGACGCTCGCCCATCGCACGGGGTCGCGCTGCCTGAGCTTGGCGTCGATCGACGGCATTCCGGCCAGCGCGGTGATCAGGAACGCGCCGAAGAAGATGATCGACGCGGTATCACCATTGCCGACGACGTGCACCGCCGCCCAGATGGCGAAGGACCACAGCATCGGATGACGCGTGATCCGCTGCACGCCCGTGAGGCCGCCCGGGGTCCCGCGTTCGCCGCCCAGCATGGTCGGGTTCGGCGTCGTGAGCGAGCCGACGAACAGCATGAACGCCGGCAGCATCGCCAGCACGAGCAGCCAGCGCAGCCACTCGGGCGCGAACCATAGGGGCGTCGTGTCTGCGCGGTTGAAGCTCACGATGAGGAAGGCAAGGGCGGCGACGGAAATCAGAGAGAACCGAATGCGGAACCCGCGCTCTCCCACCCGGCCCGCGACGACCTCGCGCACCCCGGAGCCTGCGATGCCGATATGCACGCCCATCCAGATCAACGCCGCCCAAATCAGCATCGCTCGCCTCCGCGATCCCCTCCCCCGAAGCGAACCCGCACGAGGGAGGGGCCGTCGCTAGCCGCCGTTCAATACCCCAGCGGGTGATCCACAGCCGGCACCCACTTGCCATCCTTGACCACCGCGAGCCACGCCTGCGTTGACCCATGATGCTGCGTGGCGCTCAGGGTCAGCGGCGGCGAGCCGAAGATGTCGTGGTAGTCCTTGATGCTCTCCATCCCCTTGATGAAGCTGTCGAGCGTCAGGTCACGCCCGGCGCGATCGAGGGCGAGTAAGGTGATCTGCGCCGCGCTGTAGCCCATCTCGCCGAGGAAGTTGGGCGCGATGCCGAAGCGCGCCTTGTAGTCGCGAGCGAATTTCTGCACCGCCGGGCGCGGATCGTCAGGATACGCGATCAGCGACGGTGTCACCGCGTAGTAGCCTTCGCCGACCCCGCCGGGGGCTTCCGCCACCGCCGTGTCGTAAGAGGCGAACTGGCCGAGGAAATCGACGTCCCAGCCCATCTTGCGGGCCGTTCCGAGGATCAAGGTGGTGTCGCGCACGATCGTTCCGGTCGTCACCAAATCGCATTTGGCGTCACGCAGGCGGGTGAGCATGGCGGTGAAATCGGTGTCGGTCGGCTTGTGCGCCGTCTCTCCCACCACTTCCAAGCCCATCACCTTGACCTGTTCCTTCACCCCGGCGAGCACGTCACGGCCGAAATCGGTGTCCTGGTACATCGCGCAGATGCGCTTCTTGCCCTTCTGCTCGACGAAGTATTTCACTCCCGCGCGCATCTGGTCGTAGTACGAGGCGAACTGGCCGAATTTCAGCCGATTGAACGGCTCGTACATCGAGCGCGCGGCGGTCAGCGGGAACACGTTGGGCACGCCGTGCTCGAGCTGCGTCGGCATGTTGGCGTTGTTCATCGGCGTGCCGCCGTTGTTGACCATGACGAACACGTTGTCACGGTTCAGCATCTTGTTCATCGCCTGCACCGCACGCGGCACCTGGTACTGATTGTCCTCGACGATGTATTTGATCTTGCGGCCGTGAACGCCGCCCTTTTCGTTGGCCTCGTCGAACGCCATGCGGATTGCCTGGCTGTTGTTGACGCCCTGGATCGCGGTCACACCCGACAGGTCGGTGATGGTGCCTATGACGATCTCGGTGTCGGTCACGCCGCGCACGGGGTCGGCAGCACGCGCGCCGGTGATGAGCGCGGTGCCGCAGATTGCGGCGAGGAGCAGGGTCTTGAGCGCGGAACGGCGCGCCCCTCTGGGCTTGGTCGGCATTCGCGGAGTTCTCCCTTCGCCGGACGTCGCCGGCGTTCTGTTGGCGCGGGTATGGTCCCGCCTCGCGACGTTAGCCCGACGGTACGAGGCACCGATAGCCTGCCGCCCGAAAGCCCTGCGGTCGGGCGTGAAAAGCGCTGGCACCGGGCGGCCCGGAGGCGGTAGGATCGGTCCCAAAACGGCGAGGAGGCGTGCCATGCCGACACCCGATTCCGAGGTGGAAATCGGCAACCCCGGAGGCCCCTGTAGCCACCCGCAATGCCCGCGCCGGATGGGGATGGAACAGCTCACCGACCTTGATCTCGGGATGGGTGGCGCGCAGCAGCCTTGCCTGAAGCTCGACTGTCCACGGCAGAACAAGATGCCCTGACGATGCCGAACTTCGAGCTGCAGGACGCGCCCGGCTTCGAGGGCCGCTTCCGCGTGGTGCCGGTGGTCCCCCTCGCGCCCACGGAAGACGAGCGGCTGTTCGTGCGAAGGCTCGAGCAGTTGATGGATTTCCTCGCCGATCTCGGCGACCCCAACGACCCACTCGCGCGAATCAAGCTCGCCGCCCGCGCGGATGTGCTCGGTCGTCTGCGCACGGTGGCGACGGCGTTCGTCGCGGAGCAAGTGGCGCCCGCGGACGCGGTGCGGGCTATCTATGTGATCCAGGGCCGCTGGCAGGCCGCGGTGGACCAAATTCGCGAATTGCCCTTCGCCGTCGAAGAGCTCAACGCTCAAGGTCAGGTTATTCCACGCGGCGGCACCGCGCCGACCTGCGACTTGCGTATCACCGTCTTCAACCAGCCGATCGGGACCGCGAAGCTCGATTTCAAGGTCGATGTCGACCGCACGCTGACCATCATCAAGGTCGTGCTGGGCAAGTCCGGCGCGAGATGGCGGACACGCTCGCGGAACGCCTACGACAAGCGCCGGCGGGCCAACTACATCCACCAGCTGGCGGGGATCGCGCGGGTCGGGCTGCAGGGGAGGGAGCCCTCGCTGACCACGCTGGCCAGCCAGTCGCTGCTGTCGCTGCGGCAGGAATTCGTGGCGATGGAGGCGGGGACGGTGAAGAACCGCTATCTCCGTCGTCTTGGCTGGCGCTGCCTGGTCGCCGCCATCCTGTCGGGGGGCGGCTATTATCTCTGCCGCGTCGGCGGCCCTGTCGACTGGCCGGTGCCGTATGCCTTCCGCAACTTCTTCCTGCTCACCGCCGGCACTGCCGTCGGCACCTGGCTCTCCTTCTCGCTGCGCCGCGTGATCCTGACCTTCCTCGATCTCGCCGCGCTGGAGGAGGACCAGATGGACCCCACCAACCGGGTGCTGTTCATCATCGCGCTCGCGAGCGTGGTCGGCCTGCTGTTCTGGGCGGGCGCGGTGAGCATCGGGATCGGCGATTTCCAGAGCGGTCCCGCGATCTTCCGCTACGGGGCCTGGGCGCTGTTGATGGGTTTGCTGCTCGGCATCGCCGAGCGCGCGATGGCCACCGCCGTCTCCAAGCGCGCCACCGACTTCGCCGGGGCAATCGGAGGAAAATAGCGCGCTGGCCCGGCGCGACGAACCTAACCAGGTATTTGAAGGGGACAACGATGCGAATTGCCATACAGCAACAGACATTCACACCGGCCATGACCCAGGCGGGAATCACGGCGTCGAACGTGAAGAAGGTCGGCCCGGTCTTGGTGACGGCGATCAACAACGCCTACACCGATGTGGTCAACCGCGGACCGGCCTACCGCCGCTGGTTCGGCGGCATGGCCGCCAACTGGGGCGTGGTCATGGCGAACATGACCACGATGCGCGACTTCGCCAACGGCGCCGCGACCGTGACCCTGGTCGTCAAGGCGACCTCGCAAGTCGGGGCGAATTCCAATGCGTATGCGTGGGGGCAGGGCAACCGATCGAGCATCGGCCAGTACATCCTGAACCTGGGATCGAGCTTCGGCATCCCCTATTCGGGAAATCAGGTGCAGCTGACGCACAACACCACCCAGGGACAGTGCCTGCAGACGATATCGCACGAGCTGAGCCACCTCGTGTTCGGCGCCAACATCAATCCGCCGACGCCGACGGCCTACACGACCGAGCACTATCTCGACGACGCGCTCGATCTGGCCGGCAACGATCCGGTGTGGGCGTCCTACAACGCGGACAATTACGGCTACTTCATCGAGGCGTGCTCGTAGGGCGCTCTCGCGTCGCAAACGGTCGCTGCAAAAGGGAGCGCGCTTCCGCTGGGAGGCGGGCCGCTCTACCTTCGGTCGGCCTGAGACGGCAAGGGAAAGGATGCGAAGCGAGCCATGTCTATTCCCACCCGCGCCGCCGAGCGCGCGGCCGAGTTTTGCGCGCGCTACGGCCTGCGCGCGCCGATCCTGCAAGCGCCGATGGCCGGTGCCTGTCCCGCGCCGCTCGCTGCCGCCGTCGCCAACGCCGGTGGCATGGGCGGGCTCGGCGCGCTGACCAGCGATCCCGCCGCCATCGCCGCCTGGGTGACGGCCTTTCGCGCCCAGAGCAACGGCGCGTTCCAGATCAATCTGTGGGTGCCCGACCCGCCGCCGGTGCGCGATAAGGTGGCCGAGGCGCGGGTGCGTGCCTTTCTCGGCGAGTGGGGGCCGGAGGTGCCAGAGACAGCGGGCGACGCCGTGCCGCTCGATTTCGCCACGCAATGCGACGCGCTGCTCGCGGCCGCGCCGCCCGTGGTGTCCTCCATCATGGGGCTGTTCCCGCCGGAGTTCGCCGCCGCGCTGGCCGAGCGCGGCATCGCCTGGTTCGCCTGCGTCACCACCCTCGCCGAGGCCTTGGCCGCGGAGCGTGCCGGTGCGGTGGCGGTCGTCGCCCAAGGGTTCGAGGCAGGCGGTCATCGCGGCGCGTTCGACGCGGCAGCCGCCGAGCGCCAGGGTGTCGGCCTCTTCTCCCTGCTGCCCCGCCTCGCCGACCGACTCTCGGTGCCGATCATCGCCACGGGAGGCATCGCCGACGGGCGCGGCGTTGCGGCGGCGCTGACCCTGGGCGCCAGCGCGGCACAGCTCGGCACAGCCTTCCTGCGCTGCCCGGAAGCCGCCACCAACCCGGTTTGGGCCGATGCCCTCGTCGACCTGGAGCCCGAAGCGACCCTGCCGACCCGCGCCTTCTCCGGCCGCCTCGGTCGTGCCGTCGCCACTGGCTACGCCCGCGCGGCAGCGGACCCGAGCGCTCCACCGCCCGCGCCCTATCCAGTGCAGCGCGGCCTTACCACGCCCATGCGCCTCGCGGCAGGCAAGGCAGGGGACGTGCAGAGGATGCAGGCTTGGGCCGGCCAGTCCGCGGCGCTCGCCCGCGCCGAGCCCGCCGGCGAGACGGTGGCACGGGTATGGGAGGAGGCGCGGCGCCTCCTCCCATGAGGTAGATTACCGCTTCACCGTGCCTTTCTCCGGGCTCGGCCGGCCGCTTTCCGCGTCCCTGCCCGCCGGCGTTTCCGTGCTGGTCGGCTCGGTTCCGGGCGTCGGGGTCATCCCGGTATCCGCCGTTGCCGCTTCCGGTGTCGCCGCATCGGGCGTCGCCAAACCGGATGTCGTGCTGCCAGAAGTGGCCGCGCGGGCCGCGCTTCCCGTCGCCCCGTTCTCCACCTCAACCTCGGTGCGGCGCACTGTATCCTTCACCGTCTGCCGACCACCGCCTCCTCGGAGCGCGCGGAGACCTCGATCGTGCGCTCGCGGAAGGGATCGTCCGTGTCGCTCACCGGCCGGTCGACCGGGCGGCGTTGCACGTCGATGTTTTCCTGGTGCAACCGGACCTGCTCCTCGACCGGGCGCTCGACGACATAGCTGCGTACCCGGACGCTGCCGCCGCTCACCTCGCGCTTGCCGACGCGCAACTTCTCCTCGGCGAGCGGGATGCGCTGCTCGCCAGCCCCCGTCCCCGCGTCGCCGGTGACAACGCGCGCTT
This sequence comes from Alphaproteobacteria bacterium, assembly GCA_017307285.1. Taxonomy (GTDB): domain Bacteria; phylum Pseudomonadota; class Alphaproteobacteria; order Acetobacterales; family Acetobacteraceae; genus JAFKFI01. The sequence continues at coordinate 77,680 of JAFKFI010000052.1, forward strand.
CCATTCCCGTGGTGCCGAGCGCGCCGCCCGTGCCCGTGGAAGCGCCGGCGGTGCTGGCCACCGAGGCCGAGGGCGCGCCGACCGGTGCCGCGTCGTCCCGCCCGCTCCAGGTGGCGCTTCCAGCGGTGCTCTCGTCGTAGCGGCCGGCCCAGCCCTCGTTGCGCCATTGGCTCACCTGCGCGTCGAAATCGAGCGGCTCGGTGCGTTCCAACACGTCCATCGCGCGCGCGTGCATCTCGGCGGTCGGCCGTACGACCAGCATGGCGTGGCCGCGCCGCAGCCCCTCGGCGTAGGAGTGCGTCTCTTCCTCCTCGGGCATGAACATCCGCTTGATGGCACCCCAGAAGCCCTCGCTCTGCATGCCCTCGTTGGTGCGCCAGCCGCCCTCCTTGGCATCCAGCACGTCGATGTCGCTCGCCGGGATGCCCGCCGCCGTGAGTTCGTCGCGCGCGCTGCGTGCCCGCTCGTAAGTCTCGTAGACCGCAACGAGTTGGCGATGCTCGCCGCTGGTGGACGGGTTGGTCTGCATGGTTCAGCCTTTCTGTTCGGTTTGCTGGTTGTCGCTCTTGTGCGGATCGTCGGATGCGGCGATCCGCTCGATCCGCACGTCCTCGGCGCGGAGCCGGACGGTGTGCTGCTCGGTCCGTGTGCGCGCGTGCCGCGTGACCCTGACGATCTCCTTCAGCACGAGCCGCTTCTCGATGACGAGTTGTTCCTCGACCACCGGGACGATCAGCGTGTCGCCTTCTTCGGACACCCCCGGAGCCGTGGCGACGACACGGTTGATCGGCACGCGCTCCACGGTCACGCTCTCGCCGCGGAGCGCCGCGTCGATGCGCTCGTCATGCTCCCGGACAGAGGTATGCAGGCGCACGCGCTCGCCCGGCACGTCGCGCGTCTCGACCTGCGCTGCCTCCTCGAACAGGGGCAGCCGCGTCTCCGCCGTGCTTGGCGGAGCAATGCTTGAGGCATCCTCTGGCCGCTCGGACATCCACTCCCGCCTTGTCGCCGTAGTGGAAGACAAGACGAAGCGGCCGCCCGGCCAGTTTGATGTTCCCGGCTAGTTGAGCGCCGGTCGGGACACGCTCATTTCCCGTCGGTCGTGGCGGCGATCCCGATGCACGCGTCGAGTTCGCGGCGCAGCGCCACCGCCTCGCCGACCGTCATCTCGACGAACAGGCACCGCTCCCCACCGTCCGGCTGGCGCTGGCGGAGCCGCAAGAACACGGCACCGGGCGCCGGTCGGACCGAAGCGAGATGCGCCTCGGAATCAAGCTCGACGGTTGGCGAGGAATCGAACATGCGGCAAGGCCCCCCGGATTTGCTAAGCCGGGGGTTAGCCGAGGCGGCTCACGAGCGCGAGAGGGATTTCGCGACGAGCGGCTATGCACAGACGGGCGTGCGACTGAATCCCTGGTTTGGCGCGTGACGTGGCGTTCAACCCGCTTGCGGTGGCTTCGCGCCTTCGCTGGGGCGGAAGATGCGATCCGAGAGCTCGTCGAGGAACCGACACACGCCGTCTACATTGTAGCCGGCGAGAAATGCGACGGCCGACATGCCGAGCCCCGTCGTCGCGTCGGGCTTGCCGAGATAGCTCGAGAACAACCCGATGACGCCGCACTCAGAATGCCCAGGATCGCGCCCTGAACGAGCCTCGCGCGGTCGAGATTGCTCACCAGATGTCCGCGCGCATTGCGGCTCAATATCCTGAGCGCCGCGGCCATCGCGCCGAGGAAGCCGTAGCAGACTGGGAGAATGTACTGCGAGATGCTGCCAAGGATCGATTCTGCAATGTTGCGAGATCGGTTTAATCGGGTCCAGAGCAAGTCCTTGCAGTTGGGCGTTTGGGTGGACTTGTCATAGATACGCTTTGCCAACGTCGTGCAGATGTCGCCATTTGCCTCGCGTGCGTATTCGTCGAGGGAGGAAGGCATCACCCCGAACAGCGCCGCTAACGGCGGGATCTGCCAGTCGCCGAGGCTCCATAGATGGATCATGTAGCCGGCCCCGACGCGCTGCGTCACGACGCTGCTCCAGCTTTGCAGATGGGTCGAGACGAGCGACAGGTCGTACAACACCGATTCGCGCTGTTCGCAAAGGTGGAGCTGCCGCGCCGAGATGTAGAGCTTTTTGACTGTCGGCTCAGTGGACGCCGCAGCGGCGGCCGGCATGAGCCACGGCGGGCTCGCGTCGATCTCGCGCGCCGGCTGCGCCGCGACTTCCCTGACATAGTCGCACAATTCAATGACGGTTGGTTGAGCCTTGGGCGCGCCTGGTGCGGCCGCCACATCAAAGACGCGCTCCTCCTGGGCTTCGAGTTGCTTGTCGAGTTCCAACCATGCCTGCCTTGTCGCCTGCTCGTTCACGAGAATGAGGCGACCGGTCAGGGCATAGATCGAGATCATGACGGTGACGGCGACCGCCACGATCGTCATCGCCTCGAAGCGCCAAGCCCATTTCGCAATGCGCTTCGCCATGATCTTCCGGCCCGAATCGGCTGGATCGGCCGGCAGGGCGGCCAAATCGGGAAGGGGGCCCAGGATGCCCTGATTGGTGGGGCTGCGAGCGCCGGACGAGTGGCGGACGCAAGCAAGCGCCCAGCGCAGAAGCCGCTGCGTCCAGCCGCCTTCCGCCCGGAAATTCGCATAGTAGCGGGTCAGCCAGATCGAATCCGATGTGGCCGGAGCCGCCACGGCGGCAAGAAAATCGCGGCTCCAGAAGATGAACGGCACCGATGTGAGTGGCGGGCACCTCTCGTCCAGGCGTGGCCCCGACCTTTCCTCGGGTGGTGTGCCGGTCTGGAACGCTCCGGAAATCCTCGACAATTCATTAAGGAAATCCGAGTAACACTTGGTCGGGGGAATGACGTTCTTGAGCGCGACGTTCGCCACTTGGCCTCTGGTGTCCTCGAAATAGGCTAGCAGTCGCGCCTCGGGCAGCTTTCCGAGGTAGTCCAGCAACACCGAAATATCATGCAGCGCCCGATTGACCTCGTGCCAGGTACTCGGCCGATCCCGCAGCCAGCTTGTGGTCGTGCCTTCGGACATAACTCATCCTCCGTGTGGGGATGAATCATTCCGTAACATTATACAACAGCAACGTCAACAATCCGTCACAATCTTGTGACGGTTACGGAGCGAGCTTCCGTCGCGAGCCCCGTGCGGGTTTGGGTCATTCCGCCACGCAGGGCCTACCCGCTGACGGGCATGAACCGGAACCCGTCGCCCCAGCGTGTCACGCGCCCCATCGAGGGCGACGGGAAATGCGCGGTGCAGACCAGCGCCTCCGTATCACAATGCTGCTCGAGGAACTTGCGGCGGGTTGCGGCGGATTGCGCCTGGTCGGTGTCGGCGCGCATCGACAATTCCGGGTAGCGCGCCTGCAGCGGCGAGTGGATCAGGTCGCCGCTCATCACCGCGTGCTTGGCGCCGCTGCCGATCCGCACCGCGAAATGGTCCGGCGTGTGCCCCGGCGTCGGCATCAGCCGCACCTCGTCGTTCAGCGCGTGATCGCTACGCACCAAGTCCGCACGCTTGGCCTCGACGATCGGCAGCACGCTGTCGGCGATGCACTCGATCGGCGTCTTGGCGTGCTGCTCTGTCCAGTAGGCGAGCTCGCGTTCGGAGAACACGTAGCGCGCCTTGGGGAAGGTCGGCACCCAGCGCCCGTTGTCGAGCCGCGTGTTCCAGCCCACGTGATCGACGTGCAGGTGGGTGCACATCACGAAATCGATGTCCTCGACCCGCAATCCCTCGGCGGCCAGGCCGCGCATATAGGCGTCCGACGTCTTCATGTGCCAGAACGGCCGGCCGGGGCGGGGCTTGTGGTTGCCGACGCAACTATCGATCAGAATGGTGTGGCGCGGTGTACGCACCACGTAGGATTGGATGCACAACACGATCTGCTTGCTCGCGGCATCGTAGGCGCGGGCCTGTTCGAGCCATTGGCGGTTCTCCTCCAGCACCTCCGGCGTCAGGGTTGGGAAGAAGGTCATCGGATCGAACAGCGGCTCTTCCTGCTCGATGATCCGGTGGATCGTCGCATCGCCAAAGCTCAGACGGGTGGTCATGTGGCTCGCTCCCCCTCGCGCGCTTCGTCGCGCTCCCGCGGCGATGTTGCGGGCGGGGCGGCCTCACGGTCAACGGCGCGGGGATCAGCAGGCGGGCGTGCTGAGCTCGTCAATCCGCTCCGGGCTGGCCCGCTCGAGCCCGAACACGTCGGGGAACTCGTCGAACAGTGGCCGGCCGCGCGGGATCACCGCGCGCATTTCGAGCGCCGTGCCGCAGCGCCGGCAGGTGAGCAGGGTCCAGCAATTCCGCCGGTCCCCCTTATGGCCGCTCGGCTTCAGGCAGGCCGGGCAGCGCACCGTCCAGGAATCGTCGGCGATCATGGCGCTCCGGTCGGATGAAGTGGGCCGCCGAAGCGTATGGCGCAGGCGACACACCGTCAAACGATCCGAATCCTCGTCGGAAAGAACGATTTGACGAAAAATTAATGAAGATCGTATGACAGAAACTTAATCGCTATGGTGTGATCGAGTTGCTATGGAAGGTCCGGAATAAACCAGAATGGTTCTGATGCAAGCGATCCAGTGGGGCGTGGTCTGGCTTGGCGCCGGACTTCTCATCGTGCCCCTATTCTGGATCAATAGCGTGGACTGCCCCGAAGCCGACTGAGCCGGCGAGGCACGTCGCAATCGAGGGGGCGGCGTTCAATGCCGGGGCGACCTATTGGCCGGCCGCGGCTGGTACGGCGGGTGAGCCGGCCCCGTTCTCGGGCGTGGCGAGTGGTCGGCCGCCGAGATCCTGCGGGGCGGGTTGTCGCGCTGGGTCGTGACCGATGAGCTGCCGGAGCGCGGCTTCCAGGTCGCCCGGCCCGAGCGGCTTGCGCAACACTCTGGCACGCCCGCCATCCCTCCACTCGTACGCCAGTTCGCCGTAGCCGGTCGCGAAGATGACCGGCACGCCTCGTTCCGACAGCCTCTCGGCGGCAGGATATGACGGGCTGCCAGCCAGATTGATGTCGAGCACGGCAGCGTCGATCCGCTCCTCCGTCTCGATCAGGCGCAGCGCCTCGCCCAGCGTGGCGGCTGGCCCGACCACCTGATAGCCGAGCCGGCGCAGCGTCATCTCGAACTCCAGCGCCACGACCGGCTCGTCCTCTACCAGCAGGACATGGGGCCCGTTTAGCCCGCCGTCGCTGTCGCGCATCTCCGCCCTGGTCGGCATCCTGCCCGACGGCGTCGGGTCCGCCGACCGGGCACCGCCATCGAGCCGCAGCCATTGCGACGCAATGACGATTTCGCACCGGAGACCTTGCGGCCGCCAATCCTGGACCACGGTGCCGCCGAGCTGCGAGCAGACCGTCGCCTCGATAAGCTTCGAGCCGAAGCCCGGCGGCCCCGTGGTCGTCACCGGTGGCCCGCCGCTCTCATCCCAGACCAGCCGCAGGGTGCCATCGGGCGGCACCGTCCAGCTCAGCTCCAACCGGCCGCCGGCATGCGATAGCGCGCCGAACTTCGCCGCGTTCGTGGCAAGCTCGTGCAGCACCATTGCCACCGGTTGCACTGCCCCTGGAGCGAGGACCACCGGCGGGCCGGACGAGTCCGCGCAGCGTGCCGCGAGATAGGGGGCGAGCTCCGTCTCCGCTACCCAGCGCAATTCGGCGCCGACCCAATGCTGGTCCGCGAGCAGCGTATGCGCGTGGGCGAGAGCGGCGATCCGCCCCTCCACCGCCTCGGCGAACCGACGTGGGTCCTCGGCGCGGGTCATCCGGATCACCGACAGCGCGACCGCGAGCACGTTCTTGGCGCGGTGATCCACCTCGCCTGCCAGCATAGATTGTCGCTGCTCCGCCTCATGCCGCGCCGTTACGTCGCGGGTGATCGCAAGCTGTGCGACCACGCGGCCGGGCAGCGGCAGGGGAGCGGCGTGCGTCTCCATGCGCCGCCGCCCGCCGCGTAACCCGACAACGGCGAACTCCCAGCTCATCGCCTCGCCCGCGCAAACACGGGCATGGTTCGCCTGCCATACCGCGAGGTCCTCTGGGGCGATCAAGGTGAACACCGAGCGACCCTCGACCTCGCCTGCTCCATCGGCCTCTATCATGCCGAGGCCCGCCGGGTTCATCCGCAGCAAGGTCCCGTCCGAGGCAACAACCTTGATACATTCGGGGGTGGTGTCGAACACGGCGCGCAGCCGCGCCTCGCTGTCGGCGAGTGCCGCCTCGGTTGCCTTGCGCCCGCTGATGTCGACCAGCACGTTGAGCGCGCCGACGATATGGCCCGCCGAGTCCCGCAGCGGCGTCGGATAGGCGGCGAAGGGCACCCGGGTGCCGTCCGGCCGCTCGGCTACGGCCTCGCCTCCGTGCACCGCCCGTTGTTCGCGCACCGCCACGGCCATCGGGCACTCGTCATGGCGCATGGGGCTGCCATTCGGCCAGAACAGCCGCCATGAGCCGCAGAACCGTGCGTCGCCGAGCATTGGCCGGCAGCCCCAGAGCTCAGCCGCAGCCTCATTGAAATAGGTGATCCTGCCTGCCGGATCGGTGACATAGACGGCCACCCCGAGCGAATCGAGTAGCTCGTGGTCTGCCCGCTGGCGCGGGTTCAGCAACCCCTCCGAGCCAGCTTGCCCCTTGCCGAGTTCCGTCCGGAAGGTCCGCAGCGCCGCCCGTACGGCCGTAGCCCAGCGTCGCGGACCCGCCGGGCGCGTCGGCAAGGCTTCTCGCCCGACGACGTGGTTCGGGCTCAACCGAGCATCCCTGGAAGTGAGCGTCTGTCGGGCAAGTCGGCTCCGCGCGCTCCAAAACGGAGCTTTCGGATTATACTTGGGATAACGCTGTGTCGACACGGGCGAAGTACCACAAGACGGTGACAGAGTGGCTTCTCCGTGAACACTATCGGGACCGACACGGGAAGGAACCGATAGATGCCGTATACCGGGCCGCTCGCCGGCACCAAGGTCATCGAAGCCTGCTCCAACCTCGCAGGTCCGGTCACTGGCACGATATTCGGCGATCTCGGCGCCGACGTAATTAAGATCGAGAAGCCCAACGGCGGCGATGACGCGCGCGGCTGGGCGCCGCCCTATTGGAATGGCCACGGCGCCAGCTTCCAAGCGATCAACCGCAACAAGCGTTCGGTGGCGCTCGACCTCAAGCGACCGGAGCATCTCGCCGCTCTCAAGCGCCTCGTCGTAGAGGCCGACGTGTTCGTCCACAACATGCGGCCGGGGACGGCCGAATCGCTCGGCCTCAGCGGCGCGGAGGCGCTGGCGCTCAACCCGCGCCTGATCTACTGCGCGATCGGGGCCTACGGCTCGAAAGGTCCGTGGTCCGGCTGGAGTGCCTATGACGGGCTTGCGCAGGCATTGTCCTCGCAGATGCACAGCAACGGCGAGCCCGATGGGGAGCCGCTGCTCGTCCCTGGCGGCATCGTCGACAAGGGTGCCGGCATGTGGGCCGCGATCGCCACGCTCGGTGCGTTGCTGCGCCGCGCGAGCACCGGCAAGGGCGCGGTGGTCGAGACCTCGCTGCTGGAGACCTCGCTGTTCTGGCGCGACGGGGGCTTTGCCAACTACCAGGCAACCGGCCGGATCGCACCGCGCGCCGGCAACGCCGCGGCGACCATTGTGCCGTACGGTGTGTTCCGCACCGGCACTGGCCCCATGATGATCGGCTGCGCGGGCGATGGGCTGTTCGCTGGCCTCGCACGCCTGCTCGGCCGCCCCGAATGGATCGAGGACCCGCGTTTCGCCAGCAACCCGGCGCGCATCGCCAACCGCGACGTGCTGATCCCGCTGATCGAGGCCGTGCTCGCCACGCGCCCGCGCGACGAGTGGGTCGAGCTGCTCGGCGCCAACCGCATCCCCTGTGCGCCGATCCTCGATGCCGCCGAGGCTCTGGCCCACCCGCAAGTCCAGGCGCTCGGCATTTTCCAGTCACCCCCCGAGATGGACATGAAGCTGGTCTCCGCCCCCTGGACCATCGACGGCCAGCGTCCCCCGATCCGCCGCCCGGCGCCCGCGCTTGGCGAGGACAACGAGGCGGTGCTGGAGGGCTGAGCGCGACCGGCGCCAACACGGCGCACCGGCAGAAATTTGGCGCCGGCAATCATTCGCATATCCAATAAGAACTAGGCCAAAAGGCCAAAAATCATGGCCATCTTGCGAGGCTCCATGATTAGCGGACGATGGTATGGATTCCCGGCGGGCCCCGAGGCCTCTTTGCCGCGGCCCTCGCGGACTGGGGGAGGGAACATGACACTGCATATCAGCGGCACCGTGACCGGCCCGGTCGTCCTCGGCCCGAACAGCAAGCACCTGACGACGATCACCAACACGGGCGCGGTAAACTCGACGGGCATCGGGGTCGATGGCATCGACGGGCCGGCCGGCAATCGCTGGCCCATCGAGAACGACGGTACGATCACCGCGTCGGGCGGTCTTGGCATCTCGCTGGCGGCCGGTGGCAGTGTCGATAATGGCGCGAGCGCACTTATCTCCGGCGGCATCGCTGGTATCCTGATCAATGGCGCCGCCGGAGCGGTAGCCAACGCCGGCAGCATCTACGGCGCGGGCACGGGCAATACTGTCGTCAATTCCACATTGGTGATCTCGGGCGACGGTGTCGCATTCCTCGCCGGCGGCAGCGTGACAAACGCCGGCAGCGGCTCGATCTCTGGCCATGGTGCCCGCGGCGTTGGCGATTCCTCGGGGTCCGGTGTCTTTATCACCGGCGGCTCCGCGAGGGTCACGAATTCCGGGAACATCAACGCGACGGCCTATGGCGTTGCGCTGGACAGCGGCGGCGGCGTCACCAACACGAGCACCGGGTCGATCCAGGGTGTCGAGGACGGCGTCAAGATCAGCAACCAACCTGGAGCCGTGACAAACGCGGGCAGCATCGTCGCGAAGGACGATCCCACCAGGGGCGGCGACGATGGCGTCGCGCTCTTTGCCGGGGGCACGGTGACCAATGGCGCGGGTGCGTTGATCCAATCGGGGTCCGGATTTGGAACCCCTCTCTCGGCCGCGGGCGTCTTCACCACCAATGGTTCCGGCTCGGTCGCGAATAGCGGCAGCATCAAGGGCACTATATTCGGCGCCCTCCTCACGCCGGGCAGCATCGCCAATGCTTCGGGCACCGTAACCAATTCCGCGTCCGGGGCGATCTCCGGAGGCGAGGCGGGCGTTGCCTTCAATATCATGGGCGGGGCGCTCGTTAATGCTGGCCAGATCAGCGCTTCCGGCGCCGGCGGGGCGGGCGCCGATCTGGAAGCTGGCGGCAGCGTCACCAATTCAGCGGGTGGGTCGATCTCGGGCACCCTATTCGGCGTCCTCATCGCCGGCGGCTCCGGCACGATCGCTAACGCCGGCACGCTCTCGGGGGGAGTTTATGCTGCCAAGTTCTCCGGCGGCGGCACCAACACACTGCTGGTCGAGCCGGGCGCCGTATTTGTCGGCGCGATTGGCGGCGCGCTCGGCGCCAGCAACACGCTGGAGTCCGTCGCCGGGAGCAACGCCGCGATCGGTAGCCTCATCAATTTCCAGACCCTCGCGGTCGACCCCGGCAGCGCGATGACCCTGAATGGCGCCACCGTCGTCCCGACCGTGCTCGACAACGGCACCCTTGAGATCACCGATTCGCTCGACGTCTCGACGGCGATCGATCCCGCCAGCACCGGCGTGTTCCGGCTCGACAGCGGCAGCGTGCTGGACGTCGCCGCCGCAGTAGGCGCGAGAACGATGATGAGCTTCATCGGCCCGAGCGAGCTTGCGATCGACGATGTCGGCGCGTTCGGCAGCCAGGTCGGCGACCCGCTCGCCTATTCGGGCCCGCTGCTCGCGCAGTTCGGCGCCGGCGACGTGATCGACCTGAAGAATTTCGGCTTCGCGGGCGTGTCGCTGAGCCCGCTGACGAGCAATGGCGTGCTTCACATCACCAACGCCTCGGTCAGCGGCTCGCGGGTCGCGGACCTCAAGTTTGACACCTCGACCCTGGGCGCCGGCCATTTCCAGGCGAGTTCGGACGGAGGCGCCGGCGCGCTCATCACCCTGGAGCCCTGAAACTACTCCGGCAACCCGCCCAGCCGCAGTCCCTCGGCGAAGCGCGCGAGGTCCGCTGGGCGGAGCAGGGGGGAGCGGCGGATCGCCTCGCTGATGGTGAAATCGGGCTCCAGCGCCAGCAGCCGCGAACGCACCTCGACCGCTTCGGCCGTACGCCTCAAATGACCGAGCGCCGATAGCAGGGCCTTCCAGCTCGACGAGAAGCCCGGCTTCAACTGAGCCGTGAGCCGCCCGAGCAGCGCTGCCCGCTCATACTCGCCGAGCAGCAGATGCGGCATCATCAGCGCCATGTCGAAAAAGAAGGCGTGCGGGTCGAACGGCGACAGGCGGCGTGCTCGCTCGATGCGCCGGATCGCCTCGACGTGTTCGCCGCGGTAGCAGTGGGCCAGACCCGACATCATCCAGGCGAGCGGCAGCGCCGGATTGAGCGCGAGCGCCCGCTCGTGCAGCGCCACGGCCTCCTCCACCTGCCGGTCGAGAAAGCTGCGGACGTGTCCGGCGACGGTCAGCGCGCGCGCGTCCGACGGGTCGAGGGTCACGGCCCGCTCGGCGAGCTCGCCGGCCCGCGCCATCGCCGCGCCGGGGTCGATTTCCCAGCCTTGCCCCACGGCCATGACGTGCCAGTAGGCGAACCAAGAATGCGAAGGCACGTGTTCAGGGGCCAGCCGCACCGCTTCGGAGAGCATGCGCCCGGCGCGCGCGAAGACATCGCGTTCCAGCCGGAGGATGCCCGGAATCGCGGCCAGGGTGAGGTCGTGCGCGGTTGGCGCGCGAGCCACGCGGGAGGCGGCGCGCGCGCCCTCGCGCAGCAACAATTCCGGTTCGACCTGAGCCGCGGTTTCCGCTGCGATCGCGTCCTGCAGCCCCAAAAGGTCGGTGGCCTCGAAATCGAAGTTCCGCGCCCAGACCACCTCGCCTGCCGATCGCATATCCTGCAGGCGAAGGGCGACGCGCACCAGTGGGCCGGCGCGCCGCACCGTGCCGTCCAGCGCGTAATCCGCTTCCGGTTCCGTCGCACTGTCCCACAACGCGGATGGCGACAGGCAGCCGATCCAGCGGAAGCGCGAGAGCGCCGCGGCAATTTCATGACCGAGCCCGTCGGTCAGCGCGCGATCCTCCGGCGTGTCGTCCTCAACTCCCAGCAGCCGCAGCGGCCGCACCCCGAGCCGTACACCCCGGGCGGCCGGGGCCTCGGTCCGGACCGGAGCGGCGAGCAGCGCCTGCTCGGCTTCCAACCAGGCGTCGAACGCCGGATCGAGCCCGCCCAGATCCTCGAGCAGCACGCCGCCAACAGATTCGGTCTGCCGCAGGTCGATCCACACCGCCTCCTCGGTCAGGCGCAGCTGCTCGCGATCGGCTTCCAGCACGCCAGGACCGAGCGCTTGCAGCAGGCCCTGTAGCTCATGAATGCACTGGCGGAGCGAGCCGCGCGCCTGTTCGCGCTCCCGCCGGCTCCACAGGAGGGCGGTGATGCGGGCGCGCGTCACCGGCTTCGGCGAGGCCAGCGCCAGGATCGCCAGTACCGCGCGCGCCTTGCGGGTTCGCGGTAGCAGACTGTTTCCGTGCGCGTCCACCGCCTGCATTGAGCCGATCAGGTGCAACCATAGGCGAGGCGATGCCTGCCGATGGAGCGCAAGGGACATGGATCGCTCCTGTATGCGGGTCACAAACTAGTGACAATGCCCTGGCGCGGCAAGCAGAGGTTGTCAGGAAAAAAATCCTTGACTGGGCTGGAAAATCCTCCTAGAGATTGGCTCGTCAACGGGCGAATTGCGCCCATTTGACGTTCTCCTCCTGGTCTTATCTGATTTGCTTGACGGCCCGGCTCTCGCCCACGCGAGCCGGGCCGTTGGCATTTTGGCAACCTGGAGGGGTCATGCTGACCGCGATCACACAGGATCAGACAGGAGTTTCAAAATGAACCAGTCCGCTCTCCCGCCCGTCGCTCGCCCCGAGATCGCCGATGCCGGCCGCATCCGCCTTGGCGCCGGCTGCAAGTTGCTGCCGCCGGCGCCGCGTCCCGAGGTGGCCGATGCCGGCCGCATCCGTCTCGGCGCCGGCTGCCGCCAGCCGCGCGCGGCGCGCTAGGCCCGGCGAGCCTCGCGGCCGGGGTCCTCCTCCGTCCGGCCGCGAGGTCGCTATCGTCTCTGCCCGCTCGCACCAGTTTTCCTGGTGCGCCCTCGCCCGAAAAAACGGGACAAAACTTATGATCTCGCCAGCCATTTCAGCCCCCGGCGTGCGCTTCCATCGCCTGATCTCCACGGCCCCTCCGCCGGTCCGCGCGGACCGGTCCGCCGCCGGCACCCTGCCGACCCGTGCCACCCGGTATTGCGACGCCGTCACCTCCGCCGCCGGCTTCGGTTGGCACGTCTTCTCGCCGATGGACCTCTCACTATACTGGGATGGCGAGGCGGTATTCTGGACCTATGGCGACATTGGCGAGTGGCTGCCGCTCGGTGCCGCACAATTCCCGCATTTCGCCGCCAATTTCGACGGTTTTGCCCCGCCCGAGGCGCAGGGCTGCTCGCCTCCGTTCCTCACCGCGCTGCCAGAGCCCGGCGTCGTGCAGATCTGGACTGGTCTGATTGCCCGTACCGCGCCCGGCTGGAGCCTGCTGATCCGCGGCCCGGCCAACCTGCCGCCGGTCCCCGGCGTGTCGCCCTACGAAGGCATCGTCGAGACCGATCGCTGGTTCGGCCCGCTCTTCATCAATCTCCGGCTCACCCGCACCCATGCGCCGATTTCGCTGAACATCGACACACCGCTCGCGCAAATCCAACCACTGCCGCGCGCCGCCTATGCCGAGCAGACGCTCGACGCTACCTCCCTGCTGGATACGCTCGCGCCGGAGGACTGGGCCGACTACGTGGACACCATCGTCCGCCCCAATGACGACCCGGATCGCAGGCAGGGCAGCTACGCCGTCGCGGCCCGCAAGCGCCGCCGGGGCGAGTGCCCGTTCAGCGGCGCGAGGGTGGGAGCCGGGACGGCGGCGCCACTGCTGGCGGGATAGGCTCGGCCTTGAGCAGGGCGGAGGCCCTCTCGCCCGGTGAAATCCGGGCGGCGTATCCCCGTGTCAGCCTCCGACGATGCGTTCGATTGACGAGACGATCCTCTGCCCGGCGGGCGTGAGGGTTGCCACCTTGTTGCGGCGATCGATCGGGGACTCCTGCATACGGATCGTCCCCAGGCCATCCGGTAAATCGGACAGCCTGGAGAAGACGCGGGATATGGCAGACTTGGACACGCCGATTAGTTTCATCGCCTCTCGCTGCCCGAGACCGGGCTTATGCGCGATGCTGAGCAAGGCCAGCGCCATTTGCGCCGGCATCTCTGGGTCGAGTTTACGAAACTCCTCCGAGACCAATACGGCCTTCGTCAGGGGCGCCACCGCCATCGCTTGTTGCGGATGAAAGATCAAACCGGGCGTAGGCGCGGGCTGCCACCGAGGCGGCCGGTGCGGAACAGGAAATCCACCACATCGCCGAGGCCGGGGGCGTCGCGCAGCTTCAGCACGCTCGACAGGCCCCAGATTTCCTCCACCGCGTCGGCCGCGCCGATCAGCATCTGGTCGGTGCCGGTGATGAGCATGATGGGCAGGGCCGGGTCGTGCATCGCTACGGTCTTCATCACGTGGCAACCGTCCTGGCCCCCGCCGTCGAGCTCGCAGATCACCGCCATCGGCTGCTTCTGCTCGAGCAGCGCGCTCAGGTCCGTGCCGCTGCCGACGCGCTCCATCGGCAGGCTGAGAAATTCGCAGATATAGGAGACGGTGCGCGACAGGCGCGGCCGGTCTTCCACCACCAGGACGAGTTGGCCCTTGCCAATCGGCCGCTCCGTCGCCTCAAAAGGCGCGGTCTCGCGCTCCAGCATCATTACGGTTCCCATCCGCCGCTCCCCTTGTTCCCGCGTGCGTCTCGATGGCGACAGTCTTGCCGGGAATGAGGCCCGACAAGAAGAGACGGGCCGGTGAGTACGCCGTGATGTTCCGTGATTTTCCCGTTAGCTACGGCCCCGGTCACGTTCCGTTAACCACCGCGGGAGGAAACGGTTGTCTGATCCGGAGCCTTCCGCTACTGGCAGGCCGCGCAGGCCGGGCCGCCGGCGCATCCGTGGAGAGATCAGCTTGAGTCCCGAGCTCGCGCTGCGGCACATGCCCGACGTACTGAACTTCAAGTACGGCACCGGCCGCCGCGGCTGGACGCCGCGCCTGCATGACCGCTTCGGCTACCGCAGCCCCGACGATTGGTACGAGGCAACGCTGTTCCACCTGATCGGTCCCGACACCGATTGGCTCGATGTGGGCTGCGGGCGTCACGTGTTTCCGCAAAATCAGGATGGCGCGCGTCATCTGGCCGCGACCTGCCGCGTGCTGGTCGGCGTCGATCCGAGCGACAACATCCGAGATAACCGGGTCGTGCACGAGCGCGCGCAGTGCTTGTTGCAGGACTACCGCACCGACCGCCGCTTCGATCTCGTCACCATGCGCATGGTCGCCGAGCACGTTGAGGACCCCGCTGGCGCCGTGGCTGCCCTGTCCCGCCTGATCCGTCCGGGTGGTCTGGCTGTGATCTACACGGTCGCCAAATTCTCCCCCGCCTCCCTGGTCGCCGCGGTCACGCCGATGCCGGTGCACCACGTCGTCAAGCGCATCCTGTGGGGCGGGAGCGAGGAGGACACGTTTCCGGTGGTCTATCGGATGAACACGCGCCGCGAGCTTTGCGCGCTGTTCCGCGAGGGCGGGTTTCACGAGGAGAGCTTCGCCTATCTCGACGATTGCCGCTCCCTCGCCCAGTGGTGGCTGCCTGCGGCTGCCGAACTCGCGTTGTGGAAGACCTTGCGGGTCGTTGGGCTGCGCTATCCCGAGGCTTGCCTGCTCGGCCTGTATCGCAAGGAATCCTAGTCCGCCCAGATCTGGTTCACCTCGTCGCCGAGCCGGTCGTAGCGCGCGCCATAGACGTGCAGAGTGAGAGCATCCTCGGTCCCGAGATTGGCCAGCCGATGGATCGCGCCAGGGTCGGCAGGCGAATGGCTGATGTCACCCAGGCGTCGCGGCACGCAGCCGCGCGGCCGTGCGGTGGTGCTTCCCGGCGCGAAGAACGTCTCCGTCATCCACCCCCGATGCACGCCGAAAGCGCACCAGGTGCGATGCGCGTGGACCGGCGACATCTGTCCCGGGCGCCAGACCAGCGCCAGAACCGAGTGATCCTCGCCGGCGTGCAACAGATGCCGCGTATAGCGGTCCCGCGCGCACGGACAATCCACGCCGGCGAGTAGTCCCCGCCGTGCCAGATAAGGCGCCAGAGCGGCGGCCACGAGCCGATCGCGGTCGGCTCGCGCGCCGGCAGCCGCGCGGGCGATATCGCGCAGCATCCGCCGCAGCGTCGGGCCGAAATACGCATCGACGAGCGGCGGTGCCTGAGAAACCGAGGATGACACGAAGTGCTGCGAGGCTGGACGGTCGGACATGGCGACGAACCTCCGATCATCAGTCGTTCACATGCGAAAGTCTCCAAGGCGGAGCATGGCATTTTCTAATGCCTACTCGTCAAGTATGAAATAGGCCGATCCGATCACCGCTTCGTCAGACGCTTGCTTGCGCGACGATGCTCGTCCGAGCCAGCCAGACGGTCGAGGAACGAGTTCTCCAGAACCTCGGCAACCGCGTCGCGCGCCTGCCGCATCAGGTCCTTCAATGGGCAGAACGCCATCTCTGCGCAATCCGTGCACGGGCCGAACCGGGTGCGGCTGGCGCACGGTGTCAACGCCAGCGGTCCGTCGATGCAGCGAAGGATGTCGGCCACCGAAATGTCTCGCGCTGGTCGGCCCAACCGGTGCCCACCGCCCGGTCCGCGCCGGCTTTCGACTAGCCCCACGTCCCGCAACTCGACCAGGATCGCCTCGAGGAATTTGCGCGGAATGCGCTCGCGCTCGGCGATCTCGGAAGCCGAAGTCCAGACATCCGTTGCCTCATTGCGCGCCAGCATTGCCGCCGCCCGGACGGCGTATTTCGCCCTGCTCGACATCATAGCGCCGTTCTGCTCCCCGTCCTCATTTTTGTGTCATCCGAGACGATTCCAGTTGACGCTCTCGCTCGGGTTTCCGCATTTTCCTACTGTCCATATATGGAATATGCCCTCGCCGAAACACCGTGGAGAGCCCGATGCCAGCCACCGCCAATCCGGTCGAGCGTGCCTGGACTTCCAATGAGCGCACCGCGTACTCCGTCGCCATCGTGGGCGGCGGTTTCGGCGGGGTGATGACGGCGATCCATCTGCTGCGCGTGCTCCCCGCCGCAAGCGAAATCGTGCTGTTCGAGCGCGCTGGGCGGCTTGGGCGGGGCACGGCATACGGCACCGAGCTTCCCTGTCATCTGCTGAACGTCCCCGCCACGCGCATGAGCGCCTTTCCCGATGCGCCGGCCGATTTCGCGGAGTGGCTGTCCCGCAGCCGAATGGAGTCGAGCTGCGCCGCGACCGACGCCGGGCTGTTCGCGCCACGCGCAGTCTATGGCGACTATATCGAGTCGCTCGCGCGCACGGCGCTGCGTTCGGGTCGACTTACCGTCATTCCGGCCGCGGTGACCGATCTCTGGCCCGAGCAGACCGGTTTCCGCCTCGCCGCGGCGAATGGCCGGACCGTTCGCGCAGGACAGGTGGTGCTGGCGCTGGGCAATCTGTCCCCCGGCGAGGGATCCGCTCCAGCGCATGTCACCGATCCGTGGTCCTCCGCTGCCCTCGCACCTCTTGACGACGCATCCAACCGACCGGTGGTGATCGTCGGCACCGGGCTCAGCATGGTCGACCTGGTGCTCGGCCTGCGCGCGCGGGGCTTTCCGGGCCGCATCGTCGCGATCTCGCGGCGCGGCTTGCTGCCGCAATTCCATCGCCCCGGCGCACCCTGGCCCACACCCGACTTCACGGCCACCGAGCGTCACTCGATGCTGGCCCTGTTCCGCCGCATACGGGCGGAGATTGCCGCCGCCGCGGCGGCCGAGGTCGATTGGCGCGGCGTGATCGACGGCGTGCGTCCCGCCGTGCAATCTCTGTGGCAGGGCCTTTCTGCCGTCGAGCGCCGGCGCTTCCTGCGCCATCTGCGCCCCTGGTGGGATATCCACCGGCACCGCATGCCCATGCCCGCCGCCGCCGCCCTCGCCGCCATGCGGGAGGAGGGCACGCTCGAGGTCCATGCCGGCTCCGTGCTCTCGGTGGAGCCGATGGCGGCCGGCGCCTGCGTCACTTGGCGCCCGCGCGGCGCGTCGCTTCCGACGCGTCTCGACGCCGCCAGGGTGATCGTCGCCACTGGTACCCCGAATGCCGCCGCCCTTGCGAACCCTCTGCTCGATGCGCTACGCGGCCGCGGCTTGGCGCGGCTCGACCCGCTGGGTCTCGGCCTCGACGTGAACGAGCGTCTCGCCGTCATCGACGCTGCTGGCCGCGCCAATCCCACGATCCACGCGCTCGGTCCGATCGTGCGCGGCGTCCTGTGGGAATGTACCGCAGTCCCGGAATTGCGCGCCCAAGCGGCGGCGATCGCCGATCGCATCGCCGAGGCGCTCCAGCCGGCCGGAGCCTAGGCGGCGGGGGATTGCTGGCGGACCAGCTTCGACACCGCGCTGATCTCGTCGTGCGGCGCCGCGGCAACCACCGCGTAGCCCAACCCGCCAGCGATCCAGGCCGAGCCGTTCACCGCGCCGCCCATACGCTGCGGCTCGGGCGTCGCGAGGTCCGGGGCCATCGGCCGCATCACGACCGACAGCCGCTGGCCCTGCGCATTGTCGTACATGAACAGCGCCGCCGCGCCGCCCCGCTCGGTGGCGAGCAGGCGGCCGCCCAGCAGGCGCCAGCCCGCCGCGCTAAGGTCGGGTGGCGCGACCCGCCGGTTGAGCCGGTTGGACAGCCATTGCGTCAGATGGTCGCGCTCCGCCGCGCCGACCTCGATCGGATGACGCTTGTCCACCGAATAGACCGCATGGGTCGCGAACGCTTCCTGCTCTAGCACGGACAGTGCCATCGCCTGTCGGTCGGCCGGTCCGCCCCGTAGCATCCAGCCCGCCGCCCCGCCCAGGCCGAGCGCCAGCACGATCGCCGCTGCCGCAGCGCCGGCCGCCCAAGGCAGTCTCCGCCGGCGCATCCTGGTCTCCACGATCCGCATGAGATCGAGCCGTGGGTCCGGCGGCGCCGGCTCCGCGAAGGCGGCGCGCAACGCGTTCCGTTGCGCCTGCCACGCGCGCACCCGCGCGGCCGCCTCCGGATCGCCCGCCAGCCACGCCGCGACCTCATCGCGCCGCGCCGGCGCCAGCTGCCCATCGACGAAGGCGTGCAACTCCTCCTCGGGGATTGCGTCGCGCCCGCCCGGCACTGTCGGCGCGCTCATTTCACTCTCCGCAGCGGGATGGCCGGTTCTCCTTCGGTGATTCGCCGCAGCCGCTCGCGGGCGCGCGACAAGCGGGACATCACGGTGCCGATCGGGACATCGAGCACCCGCGCGGCCTCGGCGTAGGACAGATCCTCCACAGAGACCAGCAACAGCACGGCGCGCTGGTCTTCCGGCAACTCGCCGACCGCCCGCACGAGGTCCTTCCAGCGCAGATGATCCTCCTGGCCCGGAGGATGCCCGAGGGTCGCCTCATGCCAACCGTCCAGCCTCTCAGTACCGGCGCGCACACGAGCGCGGCGGGTGCGACTGACGAACAGATTGTGCATGATGGCGAACAACCACGGGCGCAACTCCGCGTCGGTCCGGCGCGTGTGCAGCCGGTCCAGCGCCCGCAACAAGCAATCGTGCACCAGATCGTCGGCTTCCCGCCGATCGCGCAACAGAGCCCAGGCGTAGCGCCGCAGCGCCGGGATGCAGGCTTCCATGCCGGCCATCACGCTGGGTCCCGCCATCCTGTCCGTTCCACTCTCCTGCAGAGACGTCCCGGACGCTGGTCTATTCCCTTTCGTCTCCGCGCGGGATGAAATCCGCGGCCTCGCGGAATATGCCGTTGCCGGGTGCGTCCGTATGCCAAACCATCTGGGGAGGGCAGACGCCGTGATTATGCGCCGCGCTTATTTTTGCCAGGCGGTGGGCGCTACCGCGCTCCTGCTCGGCCTCGCTCCCACACCCGCGCACGCCGTCATCCTGTTCCAGGAGAATTCACTCGTCTCGGATGGCTTCGTTCCTGCGAAGACGATCGATCCCGACCTGGTCAACCCGTGGGGCGTTTCGTTCAGTCCGACGAGCCCGTTCTGGGTCTCCGACAACGGCACCGGCGTCGCGACGCTCTATAACGGGGCGGGGAGCAAGATCGACATCAACCCGCCCGCGGGCAACGTCATTGTGCCGCCACCCCGTGGCCAGACATTCACCTCTGCCCCGACGGGTCAGGTGTTCAACGGGACCAGCGGCGGCTTCGTGCTGCCCAATGGCAGTCCCGCCGCTTTCATCTTTGTCACCGAGGACGGCACGATCTCAGGTTGGAACCGCGCGGCTGGCACGACCGCGCAACTCGTGATCGACAATTCCAAGACGGGTCCGGGGGCGGTCTACAAGGGCCTCGCCATCGACAATGCCAGCGGCAAGATCTTCGCGACAAACTTCCGCGCCGGCGTCGTCGAAGAGTACAATTCGAGCTTCGGCCTGGTTAAATCGTTCACCGATACGTCGGTGCCGGCAGGTTACGCGCCGTTCAATGCGCGCGTGCTGAACGGCCAGCTGTACGTCACCTTCGCCCTGCAGAACGCCGCGAAGCATGACGACGTGGCCGGGCATGGACACGGGTTCGTCGACGTGTTCAATCTCAACGGCAACTTCGTCAGGCGCCTCATTTCGAATGGCGATCTGAACTCGCCCTGGGGCCTGGAGATCGCCCCGTCGAACTTCGGCCAGCTGTCCGGTTCGCTGCTGGTCGGCAATTTCGGCGATGGCACGATTGGCGCTTACGACAAGACCACCGGCGCCTTTTTGGGTCTGCTGAGGGACACCCATTTCAACCCGCTTCGCTTCGGCGACCTTTGGGATTTGACGCTCGGAAACGGTGCAGCGGGCGGCAACCTCGACACACTCTACTTCACCGCAGGCGTCCTGAACGAGGCGCATGGCTTGTTCGGCAGCATCACAGCGCTCAACGTGCCGGAGCCCGCGACCGCTTTGGTCCTGTTGGCTGGCCTCGGTGGCCTCGCCCTTGCCCGCCGTCGTGCCTAGCCAGTTCCTCCTCTTCCCCCCTTTTGGGGGGGAGAGGGCCGGATGAAGGGATTTCGCGGTACCGCGACTATGCCCGCGCCAGCGAGACCTGCCAGCTGCATTTGCCGGAAGTCAGCACCCCCTCGATCGTCTGCTTCCCCGCCGCATCCTCGCGCGCGTGACCGGTGAAGCTGATCGACAGCGTCTGATGCCCGCCGCCCGGTCGGGTCAGCGTGCCGCTCAGTGTGTCCTTCTCGACAGTGCCGTTGATCACTGTCGTGGACTCGAACGGATCGAAGGCGAACTTCCCGTCGCCCACCCGCATCAGCCCATGCCGCTCCGGCCCGCAGGACGCGGCATCGCTGGGGCGAACCGTGCCGCCCCAGCGCCCCTCGAACCCGTCCAGCGCCAGCACCTTGCCGCTCCCGATCGTGTCCGAGGCGCGCTTCGGCAGCTCGCCGATGCCACATCCGGCCAGAGTCAGCGGCAGCAGCAGGCTTGCAAGGCGGCGCAGAGCCGCGTCAGCCCTCCATGCCAGGGGGCGGCTCGCAGACCTTGGTGCCCATGTCGGCAGGGACGGAGACTTCCAGGATCTCGAAATCCTCGGACATCGCGACTTCGTTGTGCTTGAGGCCGCCGGGGATGAACAGGGATTCGCCCGCCTTCACCCGGACCTTGCGGCCGTCCTCGAACTCGAGATCGACCCAGCCCTTGAGCCCGTACACCAACTGGCTGTCGCACACATGATAGTGCCAGCCGGTCTTCTGCATCTTGCCCGTCGCCACTGTGATCTGGGCGCGCATCCGGCCCTGGCTCGCCTTGGTCACGCCGAGGTCGCGGTATTTCAGGAAGTCCCGCCGCCCCTGCACGAGCGGCGCGGTGTCTGGCGTCGCGTGGGCCAGCTCAGTGCCCGGATTGACCAGGGTGGATTTTTCGCGCGTCGCTGCATCCGACATGTCTCAACTCCGATTTATGGTTTCTGGACACCGGCTCGTTGCTCGACGCTATCACCGGAACGCGCCGTCGGGCCAGCCATGTCGCGGGCCAAAAGAAAGTTAGAAAGAGATTCTAAAAACCGCTTGCCCAACCGCCCCAGAAAATCGTAGAAAACCGGCCATGATGACGAACTGTGCGCGGCACGGTCATCGAACTTCCCGGATAAATTCCCATGCCGAGCCTCTCCCGCCAAGCGCCAAGCGATGCGGGGCAGGCGGTCGCGCGTACCCTGAACGAATGGGCGGAGCACGCGCTCGAGCCGCTCGGCCAAAAGCCCGCCGCCCATCACCGGCTGCTGCTGACTGAACTGGAGGCTCTGAGCCGGGGCGAGTCCGATCGGCTGATGGTGCTGATGCCGCCTGGCTCGGCGAAATCCACCTATGCTTCGATGCTGTTCCCCGCCTGGTGGTTCACCCAGCATCCCGCCAGCAACGTCATTGCCGCCTCGCATACGGCCAACCTCGCAGAGCATTTCGGACGCCAAGTTCGTAACACCATCATCGAGCACGCCACCGACCTCGGTTACGGCCTCGCCCCCGACAACCGCGCCGCCGCTCGCTGGCAAACCACGGAACGAGGCACGTATTTCGCGGCCGGGGTGCGTGGCCCGATCACCGGTCGCCGGGCCGACCTTGCGATCATCGACGACCCGGTGAAGTCCCAGGCCGAGGCTGATAGTCCGACATTCCGTGAGAATGTCTGGAACTGGTTCCGCGCCGATCTCGTGACCCGCCTCAAGCCCGGCGGCCGGATCGTGCTCATCATGACGCGCTGGCACGAGGACGATCTCGGGGGACGCCTGCTGGCGCAGAATCCGGCCGAGTGGCGTCTGCTCCGCCTGCCGGCGCTCGCCGAGGCCAACGACCCGCTCGGCCGCCCCGAGGGCGCACCACTCTGGCCAGACTGGGAGGACGCCGCCGCTCTCGCCCGCAGGCGCGAGATGGTGGGCGACCGCGTGTGGTCCGCGCTGTATCAGCAGACGCCCCGCCCACCCGCCGGGAGCCTGTTCCGCGTCAACGACATTGCGGTGCTCGACGAGGTACCCGCCAGTTCCGGCCGCATCGTCCGCGCCTGGGACCTCGCTGCCACCTCGGAGACCGGCAGCAACGACCCGGATTGGACCGTTGGCCTCAAGCTGCAACGCGACCTCGCCGGCCGCCTCATCGTGCTCGACGTCATTCGGCTGCGAGGCAGTTTCGGCGCTGTGCAGGGCGCCATCGCCCGCGCCGCCGACCTCGACGGCAAGTCGGTGACGATCGGCCTGCCGGAAGACCCTGGCGCCGGTGGCAAGCACAGCGTCGCGGCGCTCGCCGCCACGCTGCCCGGCCATCGGATCGCGAGCTCCCGCGAAATCGGCAGCAAGGTCGGCCGCGCCAATCCCGTCGCCGCCCAGGCGGAAGCAGGCAATCTCGCCATGCTCCGCGGCTCGTGGAACCAGAACTTCATCGAGGAACTCCGCGACTTTCCCCACGGCCGCAAGGACGACCAGGTGGACGCGCTCTCTCGCGCCTTCTCCATGCTCCTCGGCACCGCCGCACCTGCCCGACGCATCACCGTGCCACTGCTGGCGCGCTAGCACCCTGCTCGGCTGAGCAACGCCGCCGAGGGCCGCCGTCTCGCATCACACCCCGCTTCTCGGGATTCCGCATGTTTGAAACCATCTGCGACCTCATCCCTCACGATGCGGACTATCCGGCGCGCGCCCGCGCGCTGGATCTCTTGCGCCGCGTGCTCGATGGCTCGCTATACGACGCGCTGCCCTACCAGTTCCATGAAGAGCGTAGCGCCGCCAATGAATACATTCCGCTGCGCTCGCGCCGCCCCTCTGTGCGCTACGCCCTCTGCCGTATCGTCGTCGAGGATAGTATCGCGCTGCTGTTCAGCGAGGGCCATTTCCCCACTATCGACAGTGCGGACCGCACGACCCGCGCCGTGCTTGCCGACATTGTCAAAGAAACCCGCCTCAATCAGGTGATGACCGAAGCCGCGATGCGCGGCTCTGTCGGTTCGGTCGCGATCCTTATGCGCGTGCTGCGCGGACGCGTGTTCTTCGGGGTGCTGGATACGACCTATCTCACACCCACGTGGGACGCCGAGGCGCCGGATACGCTCGTCAGCGTCACGGAAAAATACAAAGTTGCGGCCGCGCAGCTCGTCTCGAACGGCTACGAGCTCGCCGATCCTTCCGGCGAATACTGGTTCATGCGTCGCTGGGACACCCAGGACGAAACCTGGTTCCGTCCGTGGCCGGTGGGCACCAGTGGCGAGCCGGAGGTCGACGAGGATCGCACGGTGCATCACGGCCTCGGCTTCGTGCCGCTGGTCTGGGTGCGCAACCTGCCGGGCCTCTCGGCGACCGGCGATCCCAATGACGGTGCCTGCACGTTTCGCGCGGCTATCGAGACGCAGATCGAGATCGACTACCAGCTCAGCCAGGCAGGCCGCGGTCTCAAATACAGCTCCGACCCGACCATGATGATCAAGGAGCCCGCGACCACCGACACCGAACTCATCAAGGGTGCCGGCAACGCCCTGCTGGTCAGCGAGAATGGCGATGCCAAGCTGCTGGAAATCGGCGGCACCGCGTCGGCCGCGGTCATCGAATATGTCCGCACGTTGCGCGAGTTCGCGCTCGAGAGCGTTCACGGCAACCGCGCCAGCGCGGACCGGCTGACCGCCGCACAGTCGGGGCGGGCGCTCGAACTGATGAACCAAGGCCTGATCTGGCTCGCCGACAATCTCCGCGTGAGCTACGGCGAGGGCGCGGTGCTCGAACTTGCGCGCATGGTCCTGCGCGCCTCCCAGGTTTACCGCCTACGTGTGCTTGGTAGCGAGATCGCTCCGCTCGATCCATCGGCGCGCCTCGCGCTGAAATGGCCCCGCTGGTATCCGCTCAGCGCCGAGGACCGGCAGAAAGACGCCCAGACGCTCGCCACTCTCGCAGCCTCGGGCCAAATCTCGCGCGAGACCGCGGTGAAATCCATCGCCGATACCTACGACATCGAAGACATCCCCGCCGAGCTCGCGCGCATCGGCTCCGACCGCAGGAACAGGAAATCGTGACGACCGAAATTGAATCCCCTCAGGACGACAGGCTCGCCGAACTCCGCGCCCGCGCGGACGCACTCGAATGGCAGCTCGGGCAGGTCCAGAAAGACGCCGAGACCCGACTGATCCGTGCCGAGCTGAAGGCAGAGGCGATGCGCGCCGGCATCGTCGATCTCGACGGCCTCAAGCTGCTCGATCTCTCCGCCGCCAAGCTGAGCCCCAGCGGCGATGTCGAGGGTGCCGGGGCGATGATCGGGCAGCTCAAGCGGGACAAGCCGTGGCTGTTCGGCGGCGCCTCCTCGTCGAGCCCCGCCACGCCGCCACCCGCCCAGCCACCGCGCCAGAAGCGCGCGATGGAGATGACCGACGCCGAATACCGCGCCGCGCGCGCGGACCTCCTGAAACGCCGCTTCTAACACGGGAATCACGCCGTATGGGTATCCAGAACTTCCCCGCCGCCCTGCAGCCGATCATCCAGCAGGGCTTCCTGGACCGCGAGTTCCAGCAGGCGCTTTCCTCCCGTCTCGGCTACCGCGCTTGCGCGGACCGCGAGGCGGTCGCCGTCGGCATCGGTGAGACGCTTACCAAGACCCGCGCCGGATTGCGCCCGTCCGTCACCACACCTGTCCCGGCGGCGAGCAACACCAATCTCGACAACGGCCTGACGCCCGGCAACTGGGGTGTCGAGCAGTACACGCTCACGATCAACCACTACGCCGCGACCACCGACCTCAACATGGTCACCAGTCGCGTCGGCATCGCGTCGCAGTTCCTGCAGAACGCCTACGTCAACGGCGAGCAGGCGGCGCGCAGCCTCGACGAGCTGGCGCGCAACGCGCTGTTCACCGCCTATTCCGGCGGCAACACGCGCGTCCGTACGACGCTCGCCGCAGCGGGCCCAAATCTCGCCGTCGACGATGTGCGCGGCTTTCAGACAACCTTCGTCTACGGCGTACAGAACCCGGTCGGCCCCAGCGCGACACTCACCGTCACCGTGGGCGGCAACTCCTATACGCTGGTCGGTGTCTCCGTCGATGCCACCAACAACTCGACCGCTGCGGCCATCGGCGGCATGTCGGGCGTGCTGACCTTCTCCGCCAACGTTTCGGTCGCGGACGGCACCGCAGGCAACGCGGTCGTCGCGACCAATGCGCCAGCGATCGTCCGGCCGTCGCAGCGCGCCAGCACCAGCCAGCTTGTCGCCGCCGATACCCTGACCATGTCCTGCCTGCTGGACGCGGTGGCCAAGCTTCGGGTCAACGCGGTACCCGAAATCGAGGGCGCGTATAACTGCTACCTCGATCCCATTTCCGCGCGCCAACTCTTCGACGACAACGATTTCCGCCAGCTGTTCCAGGGCGCCACTTCGGCCAACGAGGTGTTTCGCCACGGCATGGTGAACGACTTCCTCGGCCTGCGCTTCGTCCCGACGACCCAGGCCTACGTGCAGCCGCATCCCAGCCTGTCGGGCCTGATGGTACGTCGCCCGATCGTCTGCGGCCAGGGCGCGCTGATCGAGGGCGATTTCGCCGGCATGGCGGCGGACGATGTGGCGCCGAAAGACAGCATCGTGACCATCGTCGACGGTGTCGCGATGGTCACGCGTGAGCCGATCGACCGTTTGCAGCAGATCATCGCGCAGTCCTGGTACTGGATCGGCGGCTTCTGCGCCCCGACCGACACGACGACCAATCCGACCACCGTCTCGACCGCGAGTGGCGCCGCCTATAAGCGCGCTGTGATGCTGGAGCATATCGGCTAACGGCAGATAGCGCCGGGGCCTCAAATGGCCCCGGCGGTTTCGGCTGCAACCGTCGTCTCAAGAGGTCCGGCATGGCTTTTACCGATGCGGAGAAGACCGACATCCGCCGCTTCTGCGGCTATCCGGCCTATGGCGCGGGCGCGGCGGGGTTCCAGTCCTGGCGCTTCTACCAGGCCTACGGGACGCTCGAATACCGCATGAACAATCTCTCCGACGCCGAGCTGGTCGTCGTCCGTCGCCAGCTCGGCACATTGTCGGCGCTGGAAGCCGCGATCTCCGAGGCGTCGGGGCATCTCGACACCAACGCGGCCGCCACCTGGCAGCGCAATCCGAACGAACCGCGTGACCGCCAGCGACTGTTCGACGATATGCGACGTCGGCTCTGCGGCTTCTTCGGCCTACCGCCCGGTCCCGCGCTTGGCGATGCCGGCCTGACGCTGGTGGTCTGATGGACGCCGCCATCCTGCAGGATCGAATCAGCCGCGGCCTCGGCACCGCCGCGCGGCGCATCGGGGCGAGCACGGACGCTTACCGCCCGCGCGGCACGTCGGACCCGCTCGCTCGGGCCAACCGGTTTCTGCGTCTGCCCGCCGCGTTCAGCGGGCCGGACGGCAAGTTCGCGCGTCCCAACGGCTACGGCGACGCGCTGTGGTTCGGCGTGTTCGACGCCGCCTATACCCGTCCAGGCGACTATCTCGTGCAGGGCGGCAGCATCTGGTTCGTCGCCGCACAGCAGCCGCTGCTTCCCGTGCTCTGTGTGCAGACCAACCGGACGGTCGCGTTCAGGCGTCCAGCGGCACCCGGCGGCGTCGGTGTGAACAGCTATGGCGGAATTGCGCTGAGCACCGCGACACCGCTCATCAGCGGTTGGCCTGCCAGCGTGCTCGGCGCATCGCCGGGCAACCGGCCAAGCGCCAACCTGCCAAGCGACAGCTCGGTTGGCACCTGGACCGTTCTGCTACCCGCTGTCGAGGACGTCGTGCTGCGGCCGGCGGACCTGATGACCGACGATCTGGACCGCACCGGAATCGTTGCATCGGCCGAGATCACCGATCTCGGCTGGCGGCTCACCGTCAAGCAGGCGAGCACCTGATGGCTGATCAATCCGATGTGGAGTCAGCGCTCGTCGCACTCGCCTCAGCGGCACTCTATCCGCAAGGCGTTGATGCGGACAGCGTGTGCGGCCAACCGTGCCGCGTCTATCGTGGTTGGCCCAATCCGCTGGCGCTCGACACCGATCTTGCCGCCGGTCGGGTCAATGTCACTGTCTTTCCGGTCGACGGTGCCACCCGCAATACCACGCGCTACGGCGACGATTGGCTGGCGGCACCTCCGGCGGCGACGCTCACGGTCTCCGTGGTCGGCAACGCCGTGACGTTCGGTGGCACAGCGGACCCCGATCAGCTCGCTGGCATCGCCGCGTTGGGACACAGCTACGTCTACCGGACGCAAGCGAACGACACACCGGCAGTGGTTGCCGCCAACCTCGCGGCCCAGGCGCGAGCCGATTTCCTGGTGCAGCTCGCGGGTGCCACGCTCACTCTTCCGGGCGCCTACGGCGTGATCGGCCGCGTCGTCGCGGACGCTGCTTCGCTGAAGCAAGTCCGCCGACAGAGCCAGCGGTTCAGCGTCATCAGCTGGTGCAGCGATCCGACGGTGCGCGACACGGTCGCAGCCGCCATCGACACCACCCTCGCGTCGATGCGCTTCATCGCCCTGCCGGACGGTACGCAGGGCCGGCTGATCTATGCCGGCGGTGCCACGCTCGACCAATCGCAGGACGCCGCGCTGTATCGGCGCGACCTGCTTTACGACGTCGAATACGCGACGACCATTCTCGCCGTGCAGCCGCTCATGCTGTTCGGCACCGGCACGGTGAACACCACCGACATCATCGGCTGAATCCCCCATCGAGCTGAATTTCTGGGAGCTTTCATGGACATGCATCTTGTCGTGGTGAGGCCGTTCGCCGGCCTCGCCCGCGGCGACATTGTCGCCGATCCGGCGCGGATCGCCGAAATCCTCAAGGGCGAGCACGCGGCCTTCGTCGTACGTGTCGTTACGTCCGCAACGAAGGAGGGCTGAGCCATGCCGATCGTGCAGCAGGGCAGCATCAACACGACCGCGTTGGTGGTACCGGACCTCTATGTCCAGATCGTGCCGCCGCAGAACCTCGTGCTCAACGGCGTGCCGACCAACGTGATCGGCATGGTCGGCACCGCCGCCTGGGGCCCGGTCGGCCAGCCGGTCGTGG
>JAFKFI010000164.1 GCA_017307285.1 Alphaproteobacteria bacterium
TGACCGACAAGGCAAACGACGCCAAGGAACAGATCGCCAAGCTGCGCGAGCAGGTGGAAACGTTGATGCGCGACCGCGTGACCCCCGCCCTCGCCGGCGCGGCCGGACGGGTGGAACACGCCGCGCGGGCGACCTCTGGCATGGCGCAGGAGCAGGCCGAGGCGATCTCGGGCCGGGTCCGCGAGCAGCCCCTGATCGCGCTATTGGTCGCCGCCGGGGTGGGCTATCTCATCGGCCGCATCGTCCGCTGACCATGCGGACCCTCAGTCTCGCCCGGATCGCCGCGCAGGCGGAGGGTCTCGTTCTCCGCCGCCACGCACGGCGCATCATCGTCCAAGCCGTCATGGGCGCCGTCGCCGTGATTTTCGTGGTCTGCGCCCTGGCACTGGCGCACTTCGCTGGCTGGCTCGCGCTGGTCAGCGTGGTGGCGCCGGTCTACGCCGCGTTGATCGTGCTCGGGGTCGATATCGTGATCGCGGCGATTTTCGGCGTGCTTGCGATGCGCTCGAGCCCGGACCGGATCGAACGCGAGGCGATCCTCGTGCGCGATCAGGCCAAGCAGCAACTGGCGATCGCCGCCGCCACCGCCTCGACCCTGGCACCGGTAGCGCGTCTCATGGGGCTGCGACATGTCTCGGGGCTGGTGATCGGAGCGCTGGCGACCCGGTATCTGACGCCGCGACGATAGGTGCCGCCGACCCTCTCTCGCCGGCCAGCGCATCCGAGGCTATAGGATCGTCGACCGGAAGGGAGAGGGATCGCATGACCGAAGAGAGCGTGGTCGTCCGACGGGACGGCCGGACTGGCCGAATCCTGCTGAATCGGCCCAAGGCATTGAACGCCCTCGACCTGCCAATGATCCGTGCGTGCGCCGAGGCACTGGAGGCATGGCGGAACGACCCGGCGGTCCATGCGGTCGTGATCGAGGGCGCCGGCGAGCGCGCGTTCTGCGCCGGCGGCGACATCCGTGCGGTGCGCAGCCACGCAATGGCGGGCGAGATCGAGCCGGTGGAAAGCTTCTTCGCCGAAGAATACGCGCTCAACCGGGCGATCGCCGAGTACCCCAAGCCGTATGTCGCGCTAATCGATGGCATCTGCATGGGCGGCGGCATCGGTGTCTCGGTGCATGGCGCCTATCGCGTCGCCACCGAGCACGCCATGTTCGCCATGCCGGAGACCGCGATCGGCTTCTTCCCCGATATCGGCGCAACCTATTTCCTGCCCCGCCTGCCGGGCAGCCTCGGGATGTATCTTGGCCTCACGGGTACGCGGGTGCAGGGTGCCGATGCGGTCCATGCCGGCTTTGCCACCCATTTCGTCCCGCGCTCACAACTCGCGGCACTTTCGGCAGCTCTCGCCGAGGATGGCGTCGCGGTGCTCGGTCCGCATGCCGTTCCGCTGCCGCCTTTCGCCCTGGCGCCGCAACGCGCCGCGATCGACCGTTGCTTCAGCGCCGACAGCGTGCCCGGCATCATCGCCCGTCTGGAGGCGGACGGCGGCGATTGGGCGCAACAGACCCTCGCCACCTTGCGCGGCATGTCGCCCTCGTCCTTGTTCTGGTCCTTCGAGATCATCCGCCGCGGCGCGGCGACGACCTTGCCGCAGGCCCTCGAGGCCGAGCTACTGCTGACGCGGACAGTGACGCAGCACGCCGATTTCCAGGAGGGCGTCCGCGCGATGGTGGTGGACAAGGACCGCCAGCCGAAATGGCAACCCGCGCGGATCGAGGACGTCAAGCCAGGGGAGATCGCGCGCCTGCTCGGCTAAACTGCCCGTCGGTCATGGCCGGTCTGACGCCGACCGACATCCTGAAGCCGGGCGGTCGCCTCATCGGACGGCCCGGACGGAGCCGTGACGTGCGGGAGCTTTTTGATCAACCGCTCAGGGAATGGCGATGTGATAGCATCAACCACATATCCGGGCACTGGTCAGGCTGTCCGGGGGTGGCACTATCGGATATCGACCGAAATCGACCAGCGGGCCGCCGACGATCGACTTGGACGTGCCTGGTATCGGGATAGGGAAGCTGAAATTCCCGGAAAGATGGGCGATGACCGCGACAACGCTCTACGATCTGAATCAGGATTCCGAGGATTTCCATGCCGAGGCGCACGAGGATTACGTTGGCCTCTGGCAAATCGCGGCCCGTACGAGGCGCGGCGGCGAGATTGACCGGGAGCAGGCGCTTCGGATCGTCCATATGCTCCTGGAGCGCGGGCTACGGATCGGCAACTTGACTAGCAGCGGTGGGTTCATTCCTTGGTCGCGCCAAGAGCCCGGTCTCGTAATCGACCGTATCCGGCGAGAATGGATTGCGCTCGGTCGCGATCCAAGCGTCAACGATATCGCCTGGTTCGACCTAGCATCGAGTTAGCCGATGCCCGCCTTCATCTGCACCACGTGCGGAACGCAGTATCCGCCCTCCGACGCGCCGCCCTCGGGCTGCGCCATCTGCCAGGAGGAGCGGCAATACGTGAACCCGCTCGGCCAGTCCTGGACCACGCTCGACGTCCTGCATCGGACGCATTTTTCGATGTTCCGCCAGCACGAGCCGGGGCTGATCGGCGTCGGAACCTCGCCCTCCTTCGCCATCGCGCAGCGGGCGCTGCTGGTGCGCGCGGGCGAGAGCAACGTGATGTGGGACTGCGTCACATTCATCGACGATGCAACCATCGAGATCGTGCGCGCGCTCGGCGGGATCAGCGCCATCGCCATCTCGCACCCGCACTACTATTCCGCGATGGTGGAATGGAGTCACGCGTTCGGCGCCCCAATTTTTCTCCATGCCGCCGACCGCCAGTGGGTGATGCGCGGCGATCCGGCGATCGAATTCTGGGAAGGCGACACGAAGGAGATCGCGCCGGGGATGACGCTGATCCGCTGCGGCGGCCATTACGAGGGCGGCACCGTGCTGCACTGGGCGGCGGGCGCAGGGGGGCGTGGCGCGCTGCTGTCCGGCGACATCGTGCAAGTCGGGCCGGACAAGAAGGTCAGTTTCATGCGTAGCTATCCCGATCTGATCCCGCTCGACGCGAACTCGGTTGGGCATATCGCGAAAATGCTGGAGCCGTGGCCGTTCGACCCGATCTACGGCGCGTGGTTCGAGCGGATCATTCCGACCGGCGGCAAGCAGGCGCTGGCCTACTCGGTCCGGCGCTACCTCGCGGCGATCAGCGGCCCGCCAGGACGATCACCATGACGCCGGCAACCACCAGCAGCAGGCCGGCGACATCGGTGCGTCGCAACGTCTCCTTGAGATAGAAGCGGCTGAACAGCAGCGTAAAGACCACCTCGACCTGACCGACGGCGCGTACCAGCGCGACCGGTGCGAGGGCGAACGCGGTGAACCAGCAGGCCGAGCCGCAGGCCGACAGGGTGCCGGCCCAGCAGGAGCTGCGCCATGTGGTGAACGCCTTGCGCAGTTCGCGTGGCTCGCGCCAGGCGAGCCAGCTGCCCTGGATCAACGTTTGCAACGTATTGGTGACGAACAGCACGAAGATCGCGCGCAGCACGATGCTGGGGCCGGAGAGCGCCTGATTGGCCATCTTGCTCGCGACACCAGTTGCGGCGAACAGCAACCCGGCGCTCAGCCCGCACAGCGCCGCCGTCTGCCAGATGGCCGCCGCCAGCTCGCGCAGCCGCAGGCCGCGTCCGCCGAGCGAGAGCGTCAACACGCCGACCAGCCCGATCAGGATGCCCAACCAGGCCAGCGGCCGCAGCACCTCATCAAGCACGATCCACGCGATGATCGCGGTCTGCGCGGTCTCGGTCTTGGAATAGGCGGTGCCGACGGCGAAGTTGCGAAAGCCGAAGGCCATGATGAGCAGGTTCGTCCCAAGGATCTGGAACACCCCGCCCAGCGCGCATAGCACGAGGAAGCGGAGATTGGGCGCGGGCAGTGGCAGCCGTGTCGCCGCCATGCAGAGCAGCAGAAGCACGAGCGCGGTCGGTGCGCCATACAGGAAGCGGACGAAACCCGCACCGTTGATCGAGAGCAGGTTGCGGAGCTTCTGCTGCAGCGCGGTGCGCCATGTCTGGAACAGCGCGGCGCAGAGTGTGACAGGAATCCAGAATGGCATCCTGCTCGGTCCGAATTCCCTTGGTGTCGTGCACGCAGCGTAAGGTGCCGGGGTGCACCGTCAACCCAGCTTCCCTGGCCGGCTTGCTCGGCGGACGCACACGGGCCACGCTGCACGGGGTCACGAAGGAGAATTGCGTTGTCGCAACCCCGCTTCGATCGCAGGCGTTCCGTTCTCCGAGAGGAGACCCGTGATGCGCTCGATCATTCTTCTAGCGGCTCTCGCCCTGCCCTTCGCGGCTTCGGCGCAGACCACCTCGCCGCCGATCTCCAATCCGGCCGCCGGGCCTGCCACGACGCCAGCTCCGGTGCCTTCGGTAACGCCGGGAACGCCGCAGACCGGCGCGCCGAGCATCCCACCGGAGCGGATCGCACCTTCCGCGGGGGGGGCGGCGGACAGTTCGCTGCCGAGTTCCTCGCCCCTGAGCGGAGCGCCGCCCAGCGTCAACTCCGGAACCGGCCAGATGGCGCCGCATGGCGGCAGCCCGACCGGCTTGCCACCCAATCAGTCGCGGTAGCGGCAGCGTTCGCGGGCTTCCTCGCGATCGCTTGTGCTGGCCCGGCGCACGCACAGCCCGCGCCTATCCCGACGATCCTGCACCTATCCGAGACCGCGACGGTCCCCGCCCATCCCGACGAGCTCGCCGCTTCCATTCGGGCGGAGGCGGTCGCCACCTCGCCGGCGGATGCACAGCAGCGCGTCAACGCAGTGGTTGGCGCCGCGTTGAAGCGGGCACGTGAGGTCAATGGGGTCACGGTATCCACCGGCAACTACTCGGTCTGGCGGATCGGTCCCACCGCGCAGGACCGCACCGAGCGATGGGAAGCGACACAAACGATCTCGCTGCACAGCCGCGACGGCGCTCCGCTGCTGACACTCGTTGGGGAGTTGCAGCAGAAGGGCTTGGCGCTGAGCCAGCTCGCCTGGCAGCTTTCCGACGAGACCAGCCGCGCGGCGCGTCAGCAGGCGCTCGCCGCCGCGTTGAAGGCGCTGCGCGGTCGCGCCGACGAGGCGGCCGCGCTGATCGGGCTGCAATTCGACCAATTCAAGGAAGTCCGGCTCGATACCCCACGCCCGCCGCCGATGCCGCGCATGATGATGGCGGCAACCGCCTCGGCAAAAGCTTTCGCGCCGCCCAACGCCGAGGCCGAGCCCGAGATGGTGAGCGCCACGGCCGAGGCGGATGTACTGCTGAAGCCGCGCTGATCAACCGGGCTCGACCCGATAGCGGAAATCGCAATGCGAGGCGCCGCCCATCAGGGTCTGGGTGCGCTCCAGCTTCAGCTTCGGGTCGTAGCCCTCGCAGAACGCGCCGTCGCGATTGCAGGATAGCACCGCGCCGAGATCGGCGAGGCCCATCTCGCGATACATTTCGGCGTAGCGGCAGCGGGTCACGTTGAAGTGGAACTCGGTGGGCGTAGATTTCACCACGTCGATCGCGAGCGCGTCCTCCGCCGTCCACAGCGGCTGGATGGCGCGGAAGCTGTCGAGGTCGGGCTTGCCGCCCGGCGCCTCGCGCGCCATCGCGGCGGCACCCGCCTTGGCCATCTTCACCACCGCCGCCGAGAGGATGCGCCGCGCCACCGCGTCGCCGAGCTCGGCCCGCATCTCCTCGTACACCCCCTTGGCGAACTCCGCCTCGATGCGCCGGCGCGTCAGGATCGGCATGGCGGGCATGGGGATGTTTCCCTCAATGTTCGACCGTGTCGAGCACGATGGCGCGCCCGGCCACCTTGGCGTTGCGCTGCTGGGCGGCCTCGATCGCGGCGCGTAGGGCCGGCAGATAGGTTTCCACGGTCTCGCCTTCCGCCGGGCGATGCTGCGCGAACAGCGGGACCGACGATGCCACGGCGACGATCATGTCGGTGCCAAACGGCGGGCCAGCCTCGCCCACGCCCTTTCCCGGCTCTCCCAATGTCACCGCGGCATTGGCGGCGAAGGCCTTGTCATGGTCGGCGCGGGTCGGGAACAGATGCGTCACCGAGCCGTCATGCGAGAGATAGTCGACGACCAAATGTGCGGGGAATTCCGGCAATCGCAGCATCGGCACGATCGGTTGGTGGTCCTTGAGAATGGTTGCCTCGTCCTTGAGGTTCAGCCCGAGAAACGGGCTCGACGGCTGAGCGATCGGCCGCACGAGGTCGAGTGCCGCGCAATACGGTCCGTCGAAGACCCGCGTCCGCCACGTCACCGGCGCGTGCGGCGCGGTACCCTCCACGGCTTCGCGCAGGGCGGTCTCCGGGGCGCCGGCCCCGACCGGCCCTGCCGCGCTGATCTGTCCCTCGCCCGACACGCTGAATCGCGGCAGCGCGCAGTTGGCCGTCCGCGCCACCTCGGCCAGCGCTTGACGGATCGCCGACGGGTTTGGCAGCGCGAAGGCGACCTTGGGCGGGCTCGCCGCGGGCGGGGTAGCCGGTGAAACACCCGCAGGCGGTGGCGGGGCGGGTTGTGGAGCGGTCGCCTGTGTGGGCGGCTCGGCGAGGGGAGCGGCGACGAGCGGAGGCGGCGCAGGCGAGGCGGCCGGTGGCACGGGCGCGGCAACGCTCGCGGGCGCCTCCGGGAGCGACGCCTGCCGTTCCGGGACGGTCGGAGCTGGAGCTGGCGTCCGGGCGGTGGGTGGCTCGGCGGGTGCCGCCTGCGAGGCCGACTGCCTTACGGCAGGAGGCACGGGAGCTCCCGCCGGGCGCAACTCGAGCAACGCGGCGCCCGCGGCGAGCAGGAGCGCGAAGGCACCAATGCCGCCGAGCAGCATCGGGTTGGCGGGTCGCGGCACCGGGCCGGGGCGGGCGCCGCCCGATGCCGGCGGAGTGGCGCCGCGCCGGCCTGACGCAATGATGGTCGCATCTGCACTCTGCAGCGGCTCCGGCTCCCCTGCCCCGGCCGGCATCTCGAACGCGCGGCGGAGCGCCTGGGCGAAGTCGGCGGCGCTGGCGAAGCGGTCCTCCGGGCGGCGCTGCATGGCCTGGGCCACCACCGGGTCGAGGCCGGGCGGTGCGACGACCGAGAGCTCGGACGGGCGCGGCGGTGTGGTGTGCAGCACCTTGTGCATGATCGCCGTCATGCTGCCCTCGAACGGCCGCTCGCCGGTCAGCATCTGGTAGAGCAGCACGCCCGCGGAATAGACGTCGGTGCGCGCGTCGACGGCCTGGCCCATGAACTGCTCGGGCGACATGTAGGCCGGCGTGCCCAGCACGGTGCCGGCCTGCGTCATGCTGGTGCCGCTCTCGATGCGGGCGATGCCGAAATCGGCGATCTTCACCCGCCCGTCGGTGGTCAGCATGACGTTCGCCGGCTTGATGTCGCGATGGATCACGCCGCGCGCGTGGCTGAACTGCAGCCCGGCGAGCAATTCCTCCATGACCCGCACGGTCTCGCCAACGGGAAACCGCTCCTCGGCGTCGAGCAGCGCCTTGAGCGACTGGCCCTCGACGAACTCCATCACGATGTAGGCGATGTCGCCGCCGGCCATCTCGGCGGTCTGGCCATAGTCGTAGACGCCGACGATGTTGGGATGCGAGAGCCGCCCGGCCGCCTGCGCCTCACGCTTGAAGCGGGCCAGCGCATCGATCGCCTCGGCATCCTCGGCGTCCGGCAGGCGCACCGTCTTGATCGCCACCCGCCGGTCGATCTGCGGGTCCCATCCGTCGTACACAATGCCCATCGCGCCACGACCGAGCGTGCCGCGGATCTCGTATTTGCCGAGCATGGTGAGGCTAGACGGCTCCATCGCCGACCACCTCCATAACCACCGCGGTCACGTTGTCGCGTGCACGCCGCTCCAGGGCCGCCTCGACCAGCCGCTCGGCCGCCGCTTCGGGACCATCCGCTTGCAAGATGGCTGCCAGCTCGGGGTCGCTCAGCTCCTTGCAGAGCCCGTCGCTGCACAGCAGGAAGCGGTCTCCACGGGCCAGCCGGTCCGTCACCTTGTCGAGCTCCACCATGTCGGCTTCCGAGCCGACCGCACGGGTGATCACGTTGGCGCGCGGGTGGTTCTCTGCCTCGGCGTCGGTGATCTCGCCACAATCCACAAGTTCTTGCACCAGGCTGTGGTCGCGCGTGACCCGCGCGAGCCCCCCGTCGCGCAGGAGGTAGGCGCGTGAATCGCCGGCCCAGAGACAGGCAAAATGGCCGTGCCGAGCGATGAGGATGACCACGGTGGAAGCGATCATCCCGTGCCCCTGCCGCGCCGCCCGGTCGCGCAGCGCCGCATGCGTTGCCGCCATGCGCATCCGCACCTGGGTCAGCGTCTCCTCGGCGCTGAGCTCGGGCGGGATGCTGTCGAGTGCCGTCGCGATCAGCCCCGACGCCACCTCCCCCGCGTCGTGCCCGCCGGCGCCATCGGCGACCGCCCACAGGCCGAGGTCGGGGCGATTGACGTAGACGTCCTCGTTATGGTCCCGCACCGTGCCCGGATGCGTCACGGCCCAAGCCCGGAACTGCTCCATCACCCCGCCCCCCGCGGCGCCCCAAACGAGGCGTCCAGCATCGCAACGAAGGTAGCGACATCCGGCATGGCATCCAACACAAGTCCTTGCGCGGGGACACGAGGGGAGCCCTCGGTCCACCACAGGCCGGCGCCGGGGCGGGGGATCATGCCGTAGGGGAGTTCGGTTTCGGGTGTGTGGGTGAGGTCGGGGGCGGGTGGGATGCGGGCGGCGAGTTCGTCGGGGGAGAGGTCATCGGACAGGGCTGCCCTGCCTACCTCCTCGACTGCGTCGAGCCAGGCGGTCCCTGTGCGCGCCATCTGCGCGGCCTCGGCTCCGGGGCAGCACGCCGCAAACATCAGCGGGAAGTGTCGGCCGACGCGATCGACGCTCGGCATCCACAATCCGAGCATCGCAGCGGGGCCACATATCCCGTCTGGGAGAGCAAATCGCCAAACGGGCGCTTCTAGCCATACCTCAAGCCATCCGTCTCCGATCACTGATCGGCTCCCCGGAAAGGTGCATGTAACCCACGCATCCCAACGGCCAACCGAGTCACGCAGATGGCCGGACTCGACAAAATCCCCTCGCGCGGGGATCTTACCAAAGTAGCCCACTCTACATCCGCCGGTCTCACTCACTCATGGACTCCCAGAAAATCGCTTAGAGCATTTTCGGTTTACTCGGAGGCATAGCCGGCGTGGTGGAGATATGATCGGCACTCGTCTGGACTGAAAGCTTTGAGGAGGTGCCCGATTGCGTTCCAGAGCGCTTCGCGGGTGCGGGCTGCGGCCTTGCGTAGCAGCGCC
>JAFKFI010000053.1 GCA_017307285.1 Alphaproteobacteria bacterium
CGACAGCAGCCCGACAGCAGCCCGCCATGGCGGTGTATGAACGCGGACGACGCACGCCCGATGTCGACCGCCAGCGATGTCGGATCAGGCCTGCCGCCGACGCCTGGTGTCGAAAGCCGTGCCCGAGAGTGATCCTTTCAGGTGACGGCGTTCAACCGTGTCCATCAACATGGCCGCGGGTGCACGCCTGCAATCGCCATGCTTTCGTCAGCTTCCCACGGAGCCTTTCCAGC
The DNA here is from genome assembly GCA_017307285.1 of Alphaproteobacteria bacterium. Classification (GTDB taxonomy): domain Bacteria; phylum Pseudomonadota; class Alphaproteobacteria; order Acetobacterales; family Acetobacteraceae; genus JAFKFI01. Next base: position 234 of record JAFKFI010000053.1, read on the forward strand.
GTCCGACCCGGGCTTCGCCGCCTGCAACAAGCGCAACCCTGGCTCGGGATGCGCGGCGATCCACGGCGAGAACCGCCTGCTCGGCGTGTTCGGCAGCAGCTCGCATTGTATCGCGACGCACCCATCCGATCTGCCGGTGGTGCTCGCCGCGCTGAATGCGACGATCAAGTTACAAGGTCCCGGCGGGACGCAGCGAACCGTGGAGATCGACGATTTCTACCTCCTGCCCGGCGACACGCCGCAGACCGCGACCGTATTGCCGCCCGGCGAGCTAATCGTAGCGATCGCGGAGCCGGCAAGTGCTGCGGCACAGCGATCGCACTACCTCAAGCTCCGCGACCGCGCGAGCTTCGAGTTCGCGCTCGTCTCCTGCGCCGTAGCGCTCGATGCGCGGGACGGCGCAGTGCGCGACATCCGACTGGCACTCGGCGGGGTGGCGCAGAAACCGTGGCGGCTGCCGCGTGTCGAGGCCTCGCTGCAGGATGGGCCGGCGAGCAACGACGCCTTCGCTGCGGCTGCGGCACGCGTCGGCGACGGCGCCGAGCCCGCAAGCCAGAACGCATTCAAGGTGAAGCTGGCGCAGCGCGCCGTGCTGCGCGCGCTGCAAACCGTCGCGGCGTGAGGAGGACATCGCCATGATCGTCGGACAGCCGGTTGATCGCCGCGACGGCCGCATGAAAGTGACCGGCCGGGCGCGCTACGCCGCCGAATTCCCGCTGCAAGGGCTCGCGCACGCCGTCCTGGTGCAGAGTACCATCGCGGCCGGCACCATCCTTTCGTTCGATACTGCGGACGCGAAGGGGCAGCCGGGTGTGCTGGCGATCATCACGCCCGACGATGCGCCGCGGCTGCAAACCAAGAAAGCATCGCAGCAGATGGTCACGGCGCCGCTGCTGCAGGACAAGGATATCATCTACAACGGCCAGCACGTCGCAGTTGTCGTCGCGGATACGCTCGACCGTGCGCTGGAAGCAGCGGCGCGCGTGCGCGTCCAGTACCGCCAAGGCGAAGCGGTGACGATCATGGATCAGGCGCTCGGCCAGGCGGCCGTGCCCAAGCATTTCCGCAACGGCGCGCGCCCGCCCGACAGCCAGCGCGGCGACCCTGATGCGGCATTCGCGACCGCTCCGGTCAAGATCGACGTCACCTATACGACGCCTGTCGAGCACCACAATCCGATGGAGCCGCACGCCACCATCGCCATGTGGCAAGGCGACCGGCTGACGGTCTGGACGGCAACGCAGGGAATCAGTGGCGCGCAGACCACGCTTGCCACGCTGTTTGGCGTCGAGCCGCAGAATGTGCGTGTCGTCAGCCCTTATGTCGGCGGCGGCTTTGGCTGCAAGGGCAATACCTGGCCGCCCGCGACGTTGGCCGCAATGGCGGCGCGCGTAGTGGGGCGCCCGGTGAAGCTCGTGTTGACGCGCGCCCAGATGTACACGTCGAACGGCTATCGGCCGCGCACCATCCAGAAGCTGAAGCTCGGTGCCGACCAGACTGGCAAGCTGCTGGCGATGCGCCATGACGGTTTCTCGCAAATGTCGCAACCGGTGCTCGGGGAATTCGTCGAGCCCGTCGCGCTGGCGACCGAAATGCTCTACGCCTGCCCCAACGTCGCTGTAAGTCACCGCATCGTGCCAGTGAACCAGGGCCTGCCGACCTATATGCGGGCACCCGGGGAGGCGTCGGGCGTGTTCGCGCTCGAATCGGCGATGGACGAGTTGGCGATCGCTCTGAAGATGGACCCCATCGCGCTCAGGCTGGCGAACTACGCCGAGATCGATCCGCACGAGAACAAGCCATTCAGCTCGAAGAAGCTCCGCGAGTGCTACGCCCAAGGCGCGGCGAAATTCGAGTGGAGCCGCCGCACGCCGGGGCCGCGTTCGATGCGGGATGGGCGCTGGCTCGTCGGTCTCGGCATGGCGACGGCGACCTATCCGAACAACCGACGCGCCGCGTCGGCGCGCGTGCGGCTCGGTACCGACGGTGTCGCGATCGTGCAGTCGGGCACACAGGATATTGGGACCGGCACCTATACCGTCATGGCGCAGGTCGCGGCGGATGAGCTGCACCTGCCGCTGTCGCATGTGCGGTTCGAGCTGGGCGACACGCGGTATCCCAAGGCACCGGTGTCCGGCGGCTCCTCGACCGTGCCGAGCGTGTCGCCGGCTGTCCAAGCGGCGTGTGCGGCTCTGCGGGCGCGCCTGTTCGACATGGCGATCGCCGACCCGCGCACCGGCTGGAGCGGTGCTTCTCATTCAGACCTGCGGTTCGAGAACGGCGTGGTGATCGGCCCCGACAGGCGTATCACGGTCCCGCAGCTTCTGGCACACCAGAACCTCGCCTTCGTCGAGGCGGAGGCCGAGAGCAAGCCGGGCGACGAGAAGAACGAGCACTCGCTGCACGCCTTCGGCGCGCAATTCGCCGAGGTGCGGGTTGACCTGGAGACCGGTGAGATCCGCCTCACACGCTGCGTCGGCGCGTTCGATGCCGGACGCGTGCTCAACGCCAAGACGGCGCGCAGCCAGCTCATCGGTGGCATCACCTACGGCATCGGCATGGCGCTATTCGAGAAGACCGAGGTTGACGCCGAGACCGGACGCATCGTCAACGCCAACATCGCGGAATATCTCGTGCCGGTGAATGCCGATATCCCGCCCATCGAGACCATCCTGGTTGCCAACGACGACCGGATCGGCAACCCGGTGGGGGTGAAGGGCATGGGCGAGCTCCCGATGGTCGGCGCGGCCGCTGCCGTCGCCAACGCCGTGTGGCACGCGACGGGGGTACGCGTGCGGGACCTCCCGATCCGCATCGAGGATGTGCTCGCCTGATCCTGGCGGGGCTGGTTGCAATCCCCTTGACCGACGCTACTCCGGCACATAGCGTCCGAGGCGGCGCGGAACCGCGCAGGCACGCCAGCGATCGCCCCGCGCGGCACGACGCCTGAATAACGAGTCCCGCAACAGGGATTGGGAGGGGAACCCATGACTCCGATTGCGACGCTCTCGGCGCGCGCCAGGCTCCTGACGTGTGCGTGCGGGTTTGCCGTTCTGGCTGCCATGCCGGCCGCCCGCGCCGCCGATTCTGACACTGTGACCCAGGATCGGCTGCTGAACGCGGATACCGAGCAGGGCAACTGGATCCTGCATCACAAAGACTATTCCGGGCATCGCTTCTCGACGCTGAATCAGATCAACCGTGACACCGTGAAGAACCTGCACGTCGCTTGGACGATGCAGCTCGGCGGCGTCGAGGGCGGCGGCATCTGGACGCATGGCGGGCTCGAGGGAACGCCCATCGTCGACAACGGCTTCATGTACGTCACGGATGGCTGGGGTTCTGTCTACAAGATCGACACGCATGGCGGCCAGGGCAAGCTGCTGTGGAAGATGAACCCCAAGACCGACCATGACTGGGCCGGAGCCGTCGCCTGTTGCGGCGTCGACAATCGCGGCGTCGCGCTGTGGGACAAGCTCGTCATCTCCCACTCGCTCGACGGACGGCTGATCGCGACCAACAAGGACACTGGCGATATCGTCTGGCAGCGTCAGGTCGCCGATCCCGACAAGGGCGAGGTCATCACCGCCGCGCCGCTCATCGTCAAGAACCTGGCGATCACTGGCGTCGCTGGGGCCGAGTATGGCATTCGCGGCTGGATCGCCGCGACCGACCTCAACACGCACAAGGAGGTTTGGCGCACCTACACGATCCCGGCGAAGGGCGAGCCCGGCAGCGAGACGTGGAAGGACAGCTACAACGCGGCGGCGACCGGCGGCGGCTCGACCTGGGTGACGGGCACGTACGAGCCAAGCACCAACACGCTCTTCTGGGGCGTCGGCAATCCTGGCCCCGACTGGGACAATGCCTTCCGTCCTGGCGACAATCTCTACACCGACAGCACGCTGGCGCTGGATGCCGACACCGGCAAGATCAAGTGGCACTTCCAGCACACGCCGAACGACCCGTACGACTATGACAGCGTCTCAGAAAACGTGCTGGTCGACACGATGGTCAATGGCCGGCCGGCCAAGCTCGCCCTGGAAGCGGACCGCAACGGCTTCGGCTACGCGGTCGATCGCGCCACGGGCGAATTCGTCTGGGGTCTGCCCTTCGTCAAGAAGGTGACTTGGACCAAGGGGTTGAACCCTGAGACCGGCAAGCCGGTCGACTACGACCCGAGCAAACCCGTGCAAACCTACGTCGCGGCGGTCACGCCGAGCCGCACGAATACGGTCACGGACATCTGTCCCGGCAACATGGGCGGCAAGAACTGGCCGCCGACGGCGTACAATCCGAACCTGCACCTTTGGTACATTCCGGTGATCGAGAGCTGCAACCGCATCACCGTAAAGCCGGAGGTGGAAGGCAAGCCGATCAAGCCGCGCGAGTTCTTCACTGGTGGCGGCCCGTCGCAGCCGATGCGGATTACTGGCAGCGTCACCGCCGTCGACGTGACGACGGGCAAGGAGGTCGGCAAGCACGAGACGCCGTTCCCGATGCTCGGCGGACTGCTCGCGACACCCGATCTGGTGTTCGCCGGGCAGCCTTCGGGACAGGTAATGGCGCTCGACGCCAAGACCCTCGACCAGCTCTGGTCTTTCAACACGGGCGGCGGCGTCAGCGCGCCACCGATGACGTTCTCGGTGGACGGCAAGCAATATGTCGCCATCCTCGTCGGCCAGGGCGGCGCCTGGGACAAGTGGTTCGTCGACGCGACGCCGGAGCTGAAATCGATGCAGCCCGGCTCAATGCTGTTCGTGTTCGCGCTGGACTAGAGTGAAAGTGTGACGATCCGCGTTATGACGAAAGGCGCGGCGGCGAGCGTGCTGTTGTTGTCCGTTCTGGTCTCCAGCGGCACGCTTGCGCAGCCGGCATCCGGCCATGCCGAGAACGACGAGGGCATTCGGGTCTTCAAGAGCGCCAACTGTGTCGGATGCCACAAGTGGACCGGTAGCGGCGGCGGCGGATATGGCGGCGCCGCCGCGAACCTGCGGCAGACGGCGCTGACGCGGGACCAGATCATTGAGACGATCCGGTGCGGCCGTCCGGGCGCCGGGATGCCGTATTTCGAGCGAGATGCCTACGCCAATGGCGAATGCTACGGACTGAAGAAAGCAGACCTCCCGAGCGGGCAGATGCCGCCAGAGCCCGATCACTATTTGCGGCCGAAGGAGATCGATGCAGTGGCCGACTACGTCCTTACTCACTTCAAGGGCAAGGGCGAGCCGACCTTCGCGGAGTGCCGGGCGTTCTTCGGCACCGGGACACGGGTCTGCGACACCTATCAGAAGGGGAGCGGCACGGGCCCGACCGCAACGGCGCAATCCGGCCACGCTCATATGAAAGTGGAAGCCGCCGGCGACGCCAACGCGTCGGGTGTTTCGCGCGACACCGAGCCGAACGATCTGCGCGAGTTCCGCGTCGGGATGCGTGTCGCTGACCTGCCGGCCACGGGCTACCGTGATTTCACCTGCACCGACGCACCGGAGCGGACGCTGTCGGGCTGGTCGGAATACGGCAAGTGCCCGCTCGGTCCCGCCGGGTTTCACAGTGTCAGCTCCCGCTATGACGACAGCACAAACCAATTGGCTCGGATCAACGAGGATGCGCGCGGCACGAAAATCGCCGGCCAGCCGGTGCTCGTGGCATTGCTGATCGGCGACGACGCGCGGCTCGATGGGCTGCGCATCGAGACCGACCCCCAGGCGCGGCTCTATGCCTACAAGAAGGCGTTCCTGTTCGGCCAGCAGGTCAAGGCGCGGTATGGCCAGGAGGGATGGGTCTGCACCAACGCGGAACCGAGCGCCGACGAGCAGCCGGTCGGCGGTGTGTTCGTGAAGGAGCATTGCGAAAAGACCACGCCGACGCGCCGCCTGGTGCTGGATCGCCAGTTGTTCCGGCATGCCGGAGAGGATTTGAAGAAGTTTACCGACGGCACGCAACTCACCATCCTCGCGCGAGCTACTCCGTAGCGGCCAGCTGGCGGCAACCCGGCCGCCTTCTATCACGGCCGCGGGAATGGAGGCGTGCGTGAACAGAACTCTGAAACGATTGGCGATTGTCCCGTTGGCTCTTGCAATCGGGAGTGTCGTTCCGGCGTATTCGCAAAACACGACGGATCACGGCCCGCAAGGAGCGCGGGACGCATCCAAGACTGGAGCGGGGCCACGTGGCAGCAAGGTGGGGCCGTCGACGAACCCGGCGGAACCCACACCCAGTGTCGGGCAACGCACGGGCGAGGGACCGCACGGCTCGAAGACAGGGCCGACGACCAACCCCGCGCAACCCAAGAACCCCGCGCAACCGACGAACAAGTAGCGCCGAACGCCGCCTCCCGCGCTCTGGCGACGTTTGGCCGGAGGCGCTATTCCGCGTCGTCGGCATTGTGCGGGAGGATGGGTCATGAGCGGCGCAACGAAGGCGCGGGTGCGACTCCCGCTCGATGCGGTGATTGCCCTTCTGGGCCAAGACCCGGAATGGGCCTTGGCCGCGCGATTTTGGACCGCCCGCATCGCGTTCTTCGTCGACGACGAACGTTCGGTGCTGACGATCGAGAGCGGCAAGGCCGTGACGTTCAGGCCGAATGGGTCCGCCTCCCCGCCCTGCACGCTGCGCATCGGCGGACCCTCGGGTCTGTGGGATGAGCTGCTCCAGCCGGTGCCGCGCCCCTTCTTCCAGGATTTCCTCCCGGCGTCGCTGCATCACGGGTTCGTCTGCGAAGGCGACCTCGAGTCGTTCTACGCCTATTACGGCGCGATCAGCCGCATCCTCGTCGCGATGCGCCGCGCCGTCGCCGAGCAACGCTGAGCGCCGGGGGGAGCACCGTGGTCCGTTTCGCCAAGATCGAGGCAGGGTACGCCTATATCACCGTCGAAGGCGTCGAATACCGCGTCTACATCGAGCAGGCGGGCAGCGGGATTCCGATCCTGCTGCAGCACACCGCCGGCTCGGACGGCCGCCAATGGCGCCACTTGCTGGAAGACGAGGAGATCACCCGGGACTTTCGCCTTATCGCCTACGACCTGCCGTATCACGGCAAATCCCTGCCGCCGCTGGCCGTGCGCTACTGGGAGAGGGAGTACAAGCTGACGAAGCAGTGGTTCATGTCTTTCGTCGTCACGATGGCGCGGGAGCTTGAACTGGATCGCCCGGTGTTCATGGGCTGCTCGATGGGCGGGCATCTCGCGCCGGATCTGGCGTTGGCGCATCCGGAGGAATTTCGCGCCGTCATCGGGGTCGAGGCGGCAGCGCACAGCCACGGCGGCGACGAACGCCGGAGATATTTGTGGCACCCGCGCGTGTCCAACGAGGCCAAGGCGGCGATGATGCACACGCTTTGCGCCCCGACAGCCCCCGAGCCGTTCCGGCGCGAGACGATCTGGTGCTACAGCCAAGGCGCGCCCGCGGTGTTCAAGGGCGATCTGCATTACTACGCGGTCGAGCACGACGTGACCGACACCGCGCGGAACATCGATACCGGCAAGCTCGACGTATACATCCTAAACGGCGACTACGACTGGTCCGGCACGGTCGCCGCCGGGCAGGCACTGGCGGCGGAAATCAACGGCGCGCATTGGACGCGGATGGAAGGGCTCGGGCATTTCCCGATGTCGGAAGATCCGGTGCAGTTCAAGAACTACCTGCTGCCGATCTTGGCCGACATTCGCAAGCGATCCGCCTGACACGTCGCGCCGGGCTGGCTTGACCGGCCGGATACCGTCTGCAACGCTTCCCGCAAGGAATGAAGAGATACGGGGGGAGAGGCGATGCGTCACGCGCGCCTGCTGGGTTTTGTCGCGGCATCCGCGTTAGCGCTGACGGCTGGCGCCGCGCGCGCCGAGGACACCGTCAAGATCGGCTTCACCACGGCGCTCACGGGCCCGTTCAACGAATTCGGCGAAGGCGTGCATCGCGGCGTCGTGCTCGCGATGGAGAAATGGAACGCGGCCGGCGGCATCAACGGCCACAAGGTGGAGCTGGCCGAGCTGCTGGACGACCAGCTCATCCCGGATCGGTCAGTGCAGAACCTGCGCCGCATTCTCGACAACAAGGACATCGTCGCCATCCTCGCGCCAAGCGGCAGCGGCCCGACGCTGGCGGTGGTCGACATGGTGCAGGCAGACGGTCGCCCGATGTGCAATCCGCAGGCGCAGACACCCTCGATCGTCTATCCCAACGGGCTCGACAAGCCACCACGGCCGAACGTGTTCTCGATCACTATTCAGAACAACGTCGAGGCCGAGAAGATGGCCGACGTGCTCGCCAAGAAGTTCACCAAGATCGGCCTGCTGCACGAGAGCACGGGCTACGGCGTGACCGGCGCCAAGCTGCTGAAGGAGGAGATCCTGAAGCGCAACAAGAACGCCAAGATCACGCAGGAGAGCTACAACCAGCGCGACCAGGACATGACCGCGCAGCTGGTGCGGATGCAGCGGGCGGGCGACGAAGTGCTGATGGTGATCGGCCTCGGCGCCGACATGGCGGTGAACCGCAAGAACATGAGCCGGCTGAACATGAACATCCCGCGCTACGGCTCGGCCGGCACGGTGACGCAGCCCTTCATCGAAGGCGCCGGCGATCTCGCGGAAGGCCAGCGCGCGGTGAATTTCCTGTTCGCCAGCGCCGACCCGATGCGCCCCGCCACCAAGGAGTTCGCCGACGCCTACAAGGCGAAATACGGGGTGGATCGCTGGTGGGGGCCGGATGCGTCGCGTCCGCAGGCGTCGATGGCCGGCACCGTAGCGTCGGGTTACGACTGCGCCAACCTGCTGTTCGACGCCATTCGACGCGCCAACTCGACCAAGCCGGCGGATATCGACAAGGCGATGGAGGCGACCAACAAGTATCCCGGCGCGATCATCGACCAGACATTCACACCGGCGAAGCACAACTCGGTGGGGCCGGACGATCTGGTGCTGTACGAGTTCGTCAAGAAGGACGGGCGGATGCAGCTGGTGCCGACCCAGGAGTAGCCGGTCCGGCTTGGTACGATGGAAGACGCGCTGACGCTCATCCTGGCCGGCATCAGCGTGGGCTCGGTCTACGCGCTCATCGCGATCGGGCTCAACCTGACCTACTGGACCACACGGACGATGAATTTCGGCCAGGGTTCGGTGATGATGCTGGGCGCGATGATGACGGCGGTGCTGGTCGCGGGCGGCGTTATCGACGCGCTGGCGGCGCTCGCGAGCCTGGTGGTGATCGCAGCCATCATGGTGTTCACGGAAGTCTTCACTGTTCGGCCGGCGTTGAAGATCGGCGGCAGCATGGGCTGGGCGGTCTCTACGCTCGGCGTCGGCATCATCCTGCAAGGTGTCGCGGCGAAGTATTTCGGCTCGCAGGCGGTCGCCTTCCCGGACATGGTGTTCAGCGCGCAGGACTACGTCGAGGTATTCGGCGTGCGCTTCGCGCTGCAGTACCTCGCCATCCTCGTCTTGTCGGTCGCCCTCGTCGCGCTGCTCGAACTCCTGCTGCGCCGAACCGTCTGGGGCCGGGCGATGCGCGCGGTGTCGATGGACGCCGATCTCGCTGCCGTTGCAGGCATTCCGGTCCGGCCAATCGTGCTCGGATCGTACATCGCGAGCGGCCTGCTTGCCGGCATCGCCGGAATGCTGATCGCGCAGACCGGCGGCACGGTCGATCCGGCGTTCGGTTTCGACCTGATGATTTTTGGTTTCGTCGCCGCCGTGCTGGGCGGGATCGGCAGTTCTTCCGGCGCGCTGCTCGGCGGGCTGGTGCTCGGCGTGATCGAAAAGCTGGTCGGCGGCTATGTGTCGACCGCGGCGGCGCACGGCATCGCCTTCGCGCTGCTCGTGGTGGTGCTGGTAGCCCGGCCGCAGGGCTTGTTCGGCCAGCGCGAGGTGGTGAAGGTATGACGGGTGTGCGCCGCTTGCTGACGGCGCTCGTGACGAATCCCGTCGCGATCGGCTTGCTCGTTGTTGCGCTATTCGCCGGCGCCGGATGGATGAGTGGCGGGACCCTGCAGATCCTGACATTCTTGCTGGTCAACATCCTGCTCGCGCAGAGCATGAACCTGCTCACCGGCGTCGCGGGACAGATCTCGCTTGGCCACGCGGGATTCTTCGGCATGGGCGCCTATGCGTCCGGCATCCTGATGAAGTCGTATGGGCTCGGCTTCGTCGCCACGGTGCCCGCCGCCGTCGCGGTCGCGGCGCTGACCGGCCTCCTGGTGTCGTTCCCCGCCGGGCGCGTGCGCGAGTTCTATCTGGCGATGATGACACTCGCTTTCGGACTGATCTTCCGCGAGGTGGTGCGCGAGTGGAACGACGTCACCGGCGGCGCGATGGGTCTCTCCGGCGTGCCCTCGCCGATGCTCCGCACGCTCGTCATATTCGACCTCAAGATCGACGCCGCGTGGTATTTCCGCATCGTGCTGATCATCACGGCAGCGGTAATGTGGCTGCTGCATAATTTCATCCAGAGCCGTTTCGGACGCGCATTCTACGCGATCCATGTCAGCGAGGTGGCGGCGGGCAGCATCGGCATTCCACGCGCCGCGACCAAACGGCTCGCTTACGTTCTATCCGGCGCGCTGGCCGGACTCGCCGGCGCGTTCTACGCGCATCTCGTCGGCTATCTTGGCCCCGAGAGCTTCGACCTGCCGCGCTCGGTGGAGGTGCTGGTCACAACCGTCGTTGGCGGGCTCGGCTCGATGGCGGGGCAGGTGCTCAGCGCCGTGCTGTTCACCTTCCTGCCCGAGAAGCTGCAGGTGTTCGCGCAGTACCAATTCATCGTCTACGGCATTATTCTGGCGTTCTCACTCATCGTCATCCCGCGCGGACTGGCCGGTTTGCTGTTGCTGCCACCTCGGTTCGTCAAGCGTGCCGCGTTGCGCCGCGTCGGCGACGCCGCCGAGCCGATCAGGGCGGTGCAAGCGACATCGGAGCCGGGATTGCGCGTCGAGCGCGTCACCATGCGCTTCGGCGGATTGACGGCGGTGGACGATGTCTCGCTTAGCCTGCAACCCGGCCGCATCACCGCGCTTATCGGGCCGAACGGCTCCGGAAAGAGCACGCTCATCAACGTCATCAGCGGCATCTACCAGCCTTCCTCTGGCGTCGTGCGCTTCTTCGGCCGCGCGATCACCGGCATGGCGGATCATCGCATCGCCGCTTCGGGGCTGGTTCGTACCTTCCAGGACCCGCGCTTGGTGCCGAGTTTCACCGTGCGGGAGAATCTGCTGCTCGGCGCGCACCGGCTGTTCCGGCGCAACGGACTCGCGGCAGCGCTCAACCTGCCGGGCGCGATCCGCGAGGAAGGACGCCATCTCGCAACCGTCGAGGCCGTGCTGCGGATGGCGGGATTGGCGGAGGTGGCGGACCGCACTATCGAGAGCCTGCCCTACGGCTACCGGCGGCTGGTCGAGGTCGGGCGCGCCTTGCTCGCCGAGCCGCGGGCCATCCTGCTGGACGAGCCGGCGGCGGGGCTGACCGAGGCCGAGATGGCGCTGCTCGCGCGCCTGATCCGCGCGATGAAACAGGCCGGGCTGATGGTGCTGCTGATCGAGCATCACATGGATTTCGTCGCTGAGCTCGTGGACGACGTCGTGGTGCTGGATAGCGGCCGCGTTATCTATCACGGCGACGTGCAGGGAATGCGGCGCGACCCCCAGGTGATCGCCGCGTATCTCGGCGAGACCGAGGACGTCGATGCTTGAGATACGCGATCTCGCGGTGAGCTACGGTGCGGTCGAGGCGGTGCGCGGGGTCAACCTGCGCGCGGAGCCCGGCGCAATCACTGCGATCATCGGCGCGAATGGCGCGGGCAAGTCCTCGCTGCTGCGGGCGATTTCCGGACTGGCTCCGGTGCGCGGCGGCGCGGTGTTGCTCGAAGGACGCGACATCACCCGCGTCCCCGCCTCACGCCGCGCCGCCCTCGGCATCGCGCAGGCGATGGAGGGGCGGCGCATCTTTCGCGACCTGTCGGTCGAGGAGAACCTGCAGCTCGCCTGGCGCTTTGGCCGCAAGAGCGCGCCGTGGTCGCGGGCGATCGCGCAGGTCTATGCCAACTTCCCCATCCTGTCGGAGAAGCGCCGCGGCCCCGCCGGCCTGTTGAGCGGCGGGCAGCAGCAGATGGTGATCGTCTCGGCGGCAACCATCTGCAATCCATCCTACCTGCTGCTCGACGAGCCATCCCTCGGCCTCGCGCCGATCATCGTGCGCGAGATCTACGCCTTCATCACCGAAAGCTGCCGCGAGCATGGCACCACCGTGCTGCTCGCCGAGCAGATGGCGACGCTTGCCTTGAAGGTCTCGACCTATGGCTACGTGCTGCGGCAAGGGCGGGTGATCCGCGAGGGAGCCTCCCGCGAACTCGTCGAGACCGGGCTCGTGGCGTCGCTATCGGCGGCGTATCTGTAGGGCGCTTCAGGCGGCGACGCGCACCGGCAGCTGCTTGATCCCTCGCAGGAAGTTGGAATAGGCGTAGACCGGCTTGCCGAGCACCTCGATCCGCATGTCGCGGCGCAGGATTTCCTCCCACAAGATGCGCAGCTGCAACTCGGCGAGACGGTTGCCGAGGCAGCGGTGGATGCCGAAGCCGAAGGAGAGATGTTCGCGCGGGCGGCGGCGGTCGGCGATGAACTCGTTCGGCCGGTCGATCGCGGTATCGTCGCGGTTGCCGGAGATGTACCAGACGACGACCTTGTCGCCCTTCTTGATCACCTTGCCGCCGAACTCGACATCCTCGAGGGCAGTGCGGCGCATGTGGATCACCGGGGTCTGCCAGCGGATGATCTCCGGCACGGCGCTCGGCACCAGCTCGGGATTCTTCCGCAGTTTCTCGAGCTCCTCGGGAAACCGGCTCAACCCCCACAGGCCGCCGGACATCGAGTTGCGTGTCGTATCGTTGCCGCCGACCAGGAACAGCACCAGGATGCCCATCCGCTCGCGGATGCTCATTTGGTTCATCCGGTCGCTATGCGCGAGGATGGAGATGATGTCGAAGGTCGGCGGGCGCTTGGCGCGCTCCTCCCAGAGCTCGTTCATGTGCTCGGTGAACTGCATCTGGATGTCGAACCGCTCGGCCTCCGAGCGCACCAGCGCGTCCGGCGCGTTGACGTCGGTGATGACCACCTCGGACCAATAGACGAGCTTGCGGCGGTCCTCGATCGGATAGTCGAAGAGCGTTGCCAGCATCATCGAGGTGAGCTCGATGGAGACGCGGTCGACCCAGTTGAACTCCTCGCCGCGCGGCAGGGCGTCGAGTACCCGGTTGGTGCGCTCGCGGATCAGGCTTTCCATCTTCGCGAGGTTGATCGGGTTGACCGTCGGGCTGACGACCAGGCGCTGCTCGTCGTGGTCGGGCGGGTCGAGCAGGATGAAGCTCGGCCGCTCGTAGCCGGTGGGAATGTTCTCGATGCGGATGCCGCCGAGCTCCCAGCTTGACGAGAACGCCTTGTGGTTCACTTCGAGCTGCACGATGTCCTTGTAGCGCGTCACCGACCAGTACGGTCCGTACGGGCTATCCGCCGTGTAGTGGATCGGATCATCCCGCCGCAGCCGCTCGAAATAAGGATACCAGGCGTCGTCATAGAAGATTTGCGGGTCGCTGACGTCGAACTTGTCGAGCGGCAGGGACGTGGCTTGCGCTGCGTGGTCGAAGCCCACAGGTGCGTTCATGTCGTTCCTCCGTGATTTTCGTTGCGTTGGTTCCGTTCAGCGGCCCTTGAACACCGGCTTACGCCGCTCGCGCCAAGCGCGATGGCCCTCCGCCTTGTCCTCGGTCAGCTCCAGGGCGGCGAAGCGGTAGAGATCGCCCAGCGCCGCCTCGGCGAGCGGCATGTTGAGGCTTGCATGCAGCGACTCCTTGACCATCCGCGCGGCGAGCGGCGGCAGGGAGGCGACGTGCTCGGCGACATGCCTCGCTTGCGTCATCAGCTCCGCGTGCGGCACCAGCCACTGCGCGAGGCCGATCCGATGCGCCTCGGCGGCGGCCAGCGGGAAGCCGAGTGCCGCGCGCATCGCCTGCCCATTGCCAACCCAGCGCGCCAGCCGGATCGTGCCGCCCTGCGCCGGCAGGATGCCGAGGGATGCCTGCGGCAGCCGCCACTCCGCGCGGTCGGAGGCGACGATCATGTCGCAGCAATAGGTGATGATGCAGCCGATGCCGACCGCGTAGCCGTTCACCGCCGCGATCACCGGCTTGGCGAAATCACTCATCAGGCTGATCGGGCTCGAGCGGCGCCGCGCCGGAATCCCGCCGAGGAAGTCGGCGGCCGAATCATGCGTGTGGGTCTTGGGATTCTTGAGATCCGCCCCGGCACTGAACGCGCCCCCCGCCTCGTCGCCGGTCAGGATCACGCAGCGAATCTCGGCGTCGTACTCCAGCGCCGGCAGCAACTCCTGGAACCCGGCGTTGAACTCCGGGCACCAGGCGTTGCGCGCCTCCGGCCGGCTCAGCGTGAGGATGGCGATGGCGCCGCGCTTCTCGCAAAGCAGTGGCATCAAATTCTCCCGTTGCGTCCGATCAGACCACGGCGATGCTGTCCTGATTGAGCCGGGGATAGACCCGCAGCTCCTCGTCCCACGGCCCGGGAAAGCGCCCTCGCGCCACCATGTCGTCGGAAAACACATGCTCCTGTCGCGGCCATTGGGCGCGCGGCAGTTCGTAGGAGACTTCGATGCCGTTGCCGTCGGGGTCGCGGAAATAGATGCCGAGCGAGATGCCGTGATCGACCACGCGTTCGATCTTGACGCCCTTGTCCTTCAGCCGGTGATACGCGTCCTTGAGGTCGTCGAGGCTTTCCATCATCCAGGCCATGTGGTTGAGCCCGACCTGTCCCTTGTGCTGGCCCGGCGCGTCGTCGCCCACCTGCATCAGCGCGACCTCGTGCGACTGCTCGATATCGGCCGACATGAACGCCGCCCAGCCGGGGCGGAATTCGTAGGTGTGGAGCCCGAGCACGTCCTCGTACCATTGGCGCGAACGCTCGGCGTTGCGCACGTAGATGTTCACGTGCCCCAGATGCCTCGGTCGATGACTCATTTTGTCCTCCTCCCGGTCCAGCTCACATCACGTCATCATCGCGCCCCAGGAACGCGAGGACGCGTTCCGTCACTTCCGACTTCGGATACATCGCGCCGAGCGCGCGGGCGCGCGTCAGCGGATCGCTGGCGAAGAAGCGCTCGTACAGCACCTGGCGGCTGCCGAACGCGCTGCCGGCGATGTCCCAGGCCAGGCGGAACAGTTTCACCCGATCCAACGCGTTGCTCGCATCCGTGGCGAGGTATTGCTCGATATGGCTGGCGAGCGGCCCGCGAAAATCCTCCTGGCTCGGAATCAGCATGAAGCTGCTCGATCCAAGGAGCTGCAGGATCTCCACCATGCGCGGATAGGCGGTCATGAACAGGTTGCGGGTGGTCTCGGTGGGCAGCGGCGCCGGGCACATCACGCCCCATTCATCGAGCGCCGCGTCGGCCTCGCCAGCCCTCATGCACGCGCGGATCAGCTCGGTGTACATCATCAGCTCGCCGATACGCTCCTCGACATGCGGCAGCTGGGTGTTGCCCAAGGTCTGCGTCATGAGCAGCGCGGCGCCGAGGACGAGCTCGCATTTCGCCAGGTTCTTTGCGGCACCCTGATGTGCGGTGTGTACCGCCGAGTGGGTCTTTTCGGAGGTGCCGTTGAGCAGTTCGACGTCGCCGAGCTGGAACACCCGCTCCCAGGGCACCAGCACGTCGTCGAAGAAGGCGATGCAGTCCATTTCCTCGAAGCGCGAGCCGAGCGGGTGGTCGAAATGCGAGCGGCCGAGGTCAAAGCTCTCGCGGCAGAGGAATTTCAGTCCGGGCGTCGCGCAGGAAATGGCGAAATTTATCGCAAAGGGGCTGTGCGGTTCCGAGTAGCGGCCGAGACGCGGGGAGTAGACGGCGATCTCATCCGAGAGCGGCCCGAGGGTGGCGAGAATGCGCGCGCCGCGCACGATTACGCCGGCATCGGTCTCGCGCACCGCATGAAGCGCGGTACCCTCCGCCAGGTTGAACATGCCCGAGACCGTGCGGCTGCGCTGCAGGTTGATGAGGCCGTGCGTCAGCGTGAGATCGTTCTCGCGGATGTACTCGTAGTAGCGCCGGAGGTTCGCACCGAACTCCCGCCGGCCACGCGCGAAATACTCCGACGCGCCGGCCCAGGCGGCGAAGTTCACGTTCATGAAATCGGGCGAGCGGCCCATCATCCCGCAGGTGGCGCGCGCCCAATTGAGCATCATCACGCGCCTCTGTTCGAGCTCGTCCCGAGTGCGCGGGATGACGAAGGAGCGCCCGACCCGTTCACCGCTGCTCGGCGACACGTAGGTCATGTCGTCGCGCAGCGCCGGATCGTGCTGCATGTCGTAGAGCGAGGCGATGGCACGCGCGCCGTTGCGGAGGCCCGGATGGGTGGTTACGTCCTTGACGCGCTCGCCGCGCAGCCAGACCTCCCGGTCCTGCGCTCGCAGCCCGTCGAGATACTGTTGCCCCGTGCGCGCCGGCATGGCGTCCCCCTCGCGAAGCTCGCTGCTGGGTCGGTCGGGCAGAGCATGGCACAGTTCCGGCGCGGCGGAACAGCCTGTTGCGTTATCCTGGGCATCAGCCCGGCTGGGCGATCGCGGCGTCCACCGCCTCGCCCAGCCGTTCGACGATGGTGTCGATGTCGGGGGCAGTGGCAATATAGGGTGGCGCCAGGAGCACATGGTCGCCGAGCCGCCCGTCGATCGTGCCGCCCATCGGGTAGACCATCAGCCCGCGCGCCATCGCCTCGCGCTTGATCCTGGCGTGCAACTGCCGCTCGGGCGCGAACGGTTGCTTGGTCGGGCGGTCGGCCACCAGCTCGATCGCTTGCAGCAGGCCGCGCCCGCGAATGTCGCCGATATGGCGATGGTTGCCGAAGCGATCCTGCAAGCGCTCGGAGAGATGGCGCCCCATCTTGGCGACGTTGTCGAGCAAGTGCTCCTCCCGCAACGTCGTCAGCACGGCGAGGCTCGCGGCGCAGGCGACGGGGTGGCCCATATAGGTGTGGCCGTGCATGAACGCGCCGGAGCCGCGCGCCACCGCGTCATGGATCTTGCCGGACGCCAGCATCGCGCCGATCGGCTGGTAGCCGCCGCCAAGCCCCTTAGCGATCGTCATGAGGTCCGGGGCGATGCCTTCCTGCGCGCAGGCGTGCACCGTGCCGGTGCGCCCCATACCGCACATCACCTCGTCGAGGATCAGCAACACGCCGTGGCGGTCGCAAATCTCGCGGATGCGCTTGAAGTAGCGCGGCACCGCCGTCACCGCGCCGGCGGTCGCGCCGACCACCGGCTCGGCGACGAAGGCGGCAACCGTCTCGGGGCCGAGCCGCTGGATTTCGTGCTCCAGCTCATCGGCGACGCGCTGGCCGTACTCCGCTTCGCTCTCGTTCGCGTCCTTGAAGCGGTAGGCGAAGCACGGCGCGATGAGCGAGACCTCCATCAGCAGCGGGTCGTACGGCGCACGGCGCCAGGCGTTGCCACCCACGGCGAGCGCGCCCAACGTGTTGCCGTGATAGCTCTGGCGGCGGGAGATGAAACGCCGGCGCCGCGGCTGACCGATCTCCAGGAAATATTGCCGCGCCAGCTTGAGCGCCGCCTCGATCGCCTCCGAGCCGCCGCTCACGAAATACACCCGCTCGATGCCCTCCGGCGCGCTCTCGATCAGCGCATCGGCGAGTTGTTCCGCCGCTTCCGTGGTGAAGAAGCTGGTGTGCGCGTAAGCGAGATCGGCGACCTGACGCTGCACTGCCCGCACCACGTTCGGGTGCCCGTGCCCGAGGCAGGACACCGCCGCACCGCCCGACGCGTCGATATAGGTCTTGCCGTCGCGATCGGTGATGGTGAGGCCGGCGCCGCTGACAGCGACGGGCATCGACTGCCGTGCGGAACGGTAGAAAACATGGTCCATCGTCGGGGCTCCCCGGATGTTCGGCGCGGCGTGAAACAGTTATTGCGTGCCGATCCAGAACCCGGCAAGCCTCACGGTCAACGGGTCGTCAGGGGAGGCGAGGAATGGACAAGGGCAGGCGCGATTTCGTGCGCGGCGCCGGGCTGGTCGGGCTCGGAGTGGCCGCGAGCGGCCCCTTCCCGTCGCGCGCCTGGGCGGCCGAGCCGATCCCGCTCGGCTGGGTAGGCCCGCTGTCGCCGCCCGGCAACTACTCGGGCGGGCAGGAGATGAAATGGGCGGTCCAACTGAAAGCGGACGAAATCAACAAGGCGGGCGGCATTCTCGACCGGCCGATCGAGGTGTTCTATGAGGACACCAAGGGTCAGCCGGCGGAGGGCAGCGCCGCCGCGGTCCGGCTGATCACGCAGAACCACGTCGCCGCGCTGTTCGGCGAATTCCACAGCTCGGTGGCGCTCGCGGAGATCGACGTCGCGCACAAATACGGCGTGCCCTGGATCGGCACTGACGTGTGGGCGGACCAGATCACCGCGCTGCACTACCCCGAAGTGTTCCGCGTCTCGCCGGCCAATTCGCTGATCTATCTCAAGGTCGCCAACTGGATCGCGGATCGCGGCTTCAAGCACGTCGCCATCCTCGCGGAGAACTCCGATTTCGGCCAGGGCGGCGCCAAGGTGGTCGCGGACATCTACAAGCAGCGCGGCGTCGACCACAACGTGGTGACGGTCGAGCTCAACCAGCAGGACTTCACGCCTGCTCTGCTACGCCTGATGAACGCGAGCCCGCGTCCCGATCTGTTGGAGATGGTCGTTGCCGGACAGGCGCAGTATCAGATCGTCAAGCAGGCGTGTCAGCTCGGGTTCGCGCCCACCGCCAAGACGGCGATGATCGGCTCGTCCGGCCTGTTGCAGAAGGAGGTCTGGGAAGTCGACGGGGAGTGCGCGAAGAATCTGCTGGTGGTGGATGTCGCCATGCCCAAGGCGCATTGGAACGATCAGGCGCGCGCCTTCGTCGAGAACTTCCAGAAGCGCTACGGCCGCGCGCCGACCGGCGTGGCGATGGAGGCGTACGACACGCTCGGCGTGCTGGCCGCCGGCATCGCCAAGGCGGGCTCGACCGACGGCAAGGCCATCATCAAGGCGCTCGAAAGCATCCACTATACCGGCGTGCACGGCTCGTATTCGTTCTCCGACAAGACGGACCCGCCGTGGGCGTATCATCAGTTCATGGACGTGCCGTTCATGGTGATCCAGTACACCGAGATGAACCAGACGCCGGAGGCGGCGGCGATCCTGTTCCCGAAGGACTGGGCGACCACCGACAAGATCCTGCCCGAGAAGTAGCCGCATGGACTATTTCGCGCTGCTCGCGATCAACGGCCTGGTGATCGGGCTGATCTATGCGCTGATGGCCGCCGGGCTGACCTTGATCTTCTCGGTGCTCAAGGTGGTCAATTTCGGCCACGGCACCTTGTACATGCTGGGCGGCTACGCCTCGTACTACGCCATCACCTATCTCGGCGTGCCGCCGCCGGCCGGCGTAGTGCTCGCGATGGTGGCGTTGTTCGCGTTCGGCGTGGTGTTCGAGCGGCTGGTGCTGCATCCGATGTACACCAACAAGGTGGAGCGGAAGGACGAATACGCCATCATCGTGACGTTCGGGCTCACCGTGCTGCTGCTCAATCTCGGCATCGTGGTGTTCGGCCCATTCAGCAAGTCGCCACCGCCATTCCTGGCGGGGGCGCTGATCGCGGGACCGCTCATCATCACCTACGACCGCCTGATCGCCGCCATCGCCGCGATCGTGTTGCTGTCGGCGCTGAGCTGGTTTCTGGCGCGTACGTCGCTTGGGCAGGCGTTGGACGCGGTGAGCCAGAGCCGGGAATCGGCCGCGGTCATCGGCATCAATCCGCGCCGCATGTACACCGTCGCGTTCGGGCTGGGATCGGCGCTGGCGGCGGGCGCCGGAGCGCTAATCGCGCCGATCTTCGCGCTGTCGCCCAACATGGGCGAGCTGCCGGCGGTGCAGGCGTTCATCATCATCGTGCTTGGCGGCATGGGATCGGTCGGCGGCAGCATCGTCGGCGGCATTCTGCTCGGCGTGGTCGAGGGATTGGGCGTCGGCTTCTTTCCCGACCCCAACCGCGCGCTGGCGTACACGGAGGCATTCGGCGCGTTGTTGCTGGTGTTCACGCTGCTGGTGCGGCCGACCGGGCTGTTCGGCCGGCCGCACGCGCGGCTGGAATAGTCGCGCATGACGCGTTCGCACGCCGTGCAGGCGGTGCTGCTGATCGCGGCGCTCGCGCTGCCCGCGTGGGCCGGACCGTACTGGGTGCATGTCGGCGCGATCGCGTGGTATTATGCGCTGCTGGCGTCGAGCTGGGCGCTGCTCGCGGGCTATGCGGGGCAGTTTTCCTTCGCGCATGTCGCGTTCGCCGCACTCGGCGGTTACGCCTCGGCGTTGCTTTCCTTACATTTCGGCATTCCGCCCGGGATCGGGGTCGTCGCAGGCATTGTGCTCGCGATGGTGGCGGGGGCGCTGATCGGCTGGCTGGTGCTACGTCTCACCGGCCCGTACCTCGCGCTGTTCACCTTGGCGTTGTCAGAGATCTTTCGCCTGATGCTGGTCGCCGAACAGCAACTCACGCGCGGCAGCCTCGGGCTGCAGGTTCCGGGGTGGTTCGGCGGCGAGTCCGACCGTCCGTATTACTATTTCGGACTCAGCCTGCTCGTGGCGGCGCTGCTGCTGATGGCCGGGCTGCTGCGCACGCGCGTCGGGCTGTTCCTGCGCGCCATTCGCGACGACGAGGGCGCCGCGCGCGCCGCCGGCGTCAATACGACGCTTTACAAAATCCTCGTGTTCGTGGTGACGAGCGGGCTGGCGGGGCTCGCCGGCACCTATTACGGGCCGTTCGTCGGCATTCTCACGCCGAGCATGGTCATCCTGCCGGAGATGGGCCTGGTTATCGCGATGGCCGTCATCGGCGGCATCGAAAGCTTGCCGGGCGCGGCAGTGGGCGCGGTAATCGTCTACGGGCTGTCGGAGCTGACGCGCGAATACGGGCAGTGGCGCTTCGTGCTGCTCGGCCTCGCGCTGATCCTGGTGCAACGCTTCGCACAGAATGGGATTTTCGCGGTGCTCGAACGTCCTCTCCTCCGGCCGCCGGCAGTGGAGGCCGAGCGTGGACGAGGCTGAGTTCTTCGCGGCCGATGGGCTCAGCAAGCATTTCGGCGGCATCATCGCCGTGGATGGTTTGTCGATATCGCTGTCGCGCGGCGAGCTCGTCGGGTTGATCGGCCCAAACGGCTCCGGCAAGACCACGACGATCAACATGGTGGCGGGCGCGCTGCGGCCCGATGAGGGCACCATCCGGCTGCGCGGCGTGACGATGACCGGCTCCCCAGCGCATGTCTTCGCCCGCGGTGGTGTCGCGCGCACCTTCCAGGTGCCGCGCTTGTTCCGGCGTATGACGGTGCTGGAAAACCTCATCGTGCCCGCACTCAGCAACCCGGCGGCGCGTCGCGCGGAGGCCGAACGGCGCGCTGGCGAGGTGTTGAGTTTTCTGCGCCTTGAGCATCTGACGCGCTCGCTGGCGCGCGCGCTGTCCGGCGGGCAGCAGAAGCTGCTCGAACTCGGCCGTGCGCTGATGCTGCGCCCGTCCTTGCTGCTGCTCGACGAACCGTTTGCCGGCGTGCACCCCCAACTGCTGGCGCAGATCATGGAGCATATCGGCAGCCTCAACGCCGGCGGCCACACGATCATCGTCGTCGATCACAACATTGATGCGATCCGTTCGCTGGTGCGGCGTACGGTGGTGATGGCGCAGGGCCGCAAGATCGCTGATGGCCCATCCGAGGACGTGCTGCGCGATCCTGCGGTGATCCGTGCCTATACGGGCGCGCGCGATGCCCACTGAACCCGCCGCGTTCGAGGCACCCGCGCTGCTCGCCGCCGAGCAGCTGGTGGCCGGGTACACGCCCGATATCGACATCCTGCGCGATCTCTCCGTGCAAGCCTGGCCGGGGCGCATCTCCTGCGTCGTCGGGCCGAATGGCACCGGCAAATCCACGCTATTGAAAGCGCTGTTCGGCTTCCTGCGGCCGAACCGGGGCCGCGTGCTACTGGACGGGCACGATGTGACCGGCACGCCGCCGTATCGGATGCTCAATCTCGGCGTCGCCTATCTGCCGCAGCGGCCGAGCCTGTTCCCGTATCTCTCGGTCGAGGCGAATCTGCGGCTCGGCATGTGGCACGCACGGCCGGCGAAGGCGCTGGTACGGGAGAAACTCGAGCTCGCCTACCAGCGCTTCCCCGTGGTGCACGAAAAGCGCCGCCAGCCCGCCGGGCAACTCTCCGGCGGGCAGCAACGACAGGTCGAGATCGCGCGCAGCCTGATGACCGATCCCTCCGTCTATCTCATCGACGAGCCGACGGCGGGCGTCGATCCGCGCACCAGCGCAGATATCTATGCACTGGTCGAAAACCTGGCACGGGAGCTGAACAAGGCGGTGCTGCTGGTGGACCAGGACATTAAGAGTGCGCTCGGCATCACCGACTACGTGTACGTCGTCAAGACAGGCACTGTGTTCTCGCACGGGCCGCGCGATGGGTTCGGTGGCGACACCGATGCGCTGGTCGCGCGGTGGCTGTATGCGAGCGGCTGACCGCGCGTCACGGCAGCCAGAACGGCTTGGCGGCCTCGCGCGCGGCCTCAACGCGGGTGACGCCGATATCCTTGAGCATCCGCTCGTCAAGCTGTGTAAGATAGAGGCGCGTGCGCCGGCGCCGCCATCCTTCCCGCAGCCATCCGATCGCCGACTGTCGGCGTGAGGCTTGTTGCAGGCAGGGCGTCTCGGGCGCAACCGGCGTCCAGTTCGGCGTGACCTTCTCCTCGGTCACGTCGCGAAAGAACATCATCGACACGGCAGGGCTCCTTCATGCTCGATCGGGGACAAGGTAAGCTCTGGCTGCTGACAGCGTTCTGTCAGCAGTGAACGGGAGGCCGATCAATGCGGCGTGCAGATCGGCTGTTCGACATCATCCAGGTGCTGCGGCTCGCGCGCACGCCGGTTACTGCGGCGGCTATCGCCGAGGAGCTGGAGGTGACACCGCGCACCGTCTATCGCGACATCGCCACCTTGCAGGCGCGGCGCGTGCCGATCGACGGCGAGGCCGGCATCGGCTACGTGCTGCGGCGCGGCTTCGAGCTGCCGCCGTTGATGCTGACGGAGGAGGAAGTGGAGGCGGTGGCGGTCGGGATGCGGCTGTTGCGGCGCACGGGCGACCCTGGGTTGGAGGCGGCGGCGCGCAACGTGCTGACCAAGCTCGCCGCCGCGATGCCCGACATCCTGCGCGAACATTTGATCTCGGTGCCGTTCCATGTCGCCACGGGTCGGCCGCCGGAGCCCGGCCCGGTCGATCCCTCCGCCATCCGCGCCGCCATTCGGAGCACGCGCAAGATGCGGATCGACTACGTGGACCTCAAGGGCGCGACGAGCACGAGGACGATCTGCCCGGTGGCGATGGAATACCACGTGCAGGCGACCTTGATTTGCGCCTGGTGCGAGCTGCGCAACGACTATCGCCATTTCCGCGCCGACCGCATCGTGGGCGCGCAGGTGCTGGAGGACAGCTTCGCCTCCGCCGCGAGCCAGTTGACGGCGGGCTGGCTCGCACTCACCCAGGTGGGCTGAGCGATTTTCCGCAGGTCGGGCCGAGCGAAGCGTATCGCCGGGCGCGTGCTCGTGCTGCTGCTCGTCGGCCCGCTTGCGTTGATCCTGCTGTTCCGCTTCGTACCGCCGCCGATCACACCGCTGATGCTGCTGCGCTTGGCGCAGGGAAATGGGCTGCACCATGAATGGGTGAGTTACGACCGCATTGCGCCGGAACTGGCGGAGGCGGTGATCGCGTCCGAGGATAACCTGTTCTGCCGCGAGGCGGTCGGCTTCGACTTCGATGCGCTCTGGCGTCAGATCACCGCCTGGAGCGATGGCGACCGCCCACGTGGCGCTAGCACGATCACGATGCAGACCGCGAAGAACCTGCTGCTCTGGCCGGGGCGCGATCCGGTGCGCAAGGTGATCGAGGCCTGGCTGACACCGCAGATCGCACTGCTCTGGCCGAAGCACCGCGTGCTGGAGGTGTATTTGAACATCGTCGAATTCGGCCCCGGCGTGTACGGCGCCGAGGCGGCGGCGCGGCGGTTCTTCGGACGCTCGGCCGCGTCGCTCACCCGCGAGCAGGCAGCGCGGCTTGCGGTGGTGCTGCCGGACCCGCTGCACTGGTCGGCGGCACGCCCAAGCGCTTATGTGCGAGAGCGCGCCGAGATTATCGAACGGCGGATCGGCCGGCTTGGGTCGCTGCTCGATTGCGCGCGATGACCGACGGAGTGTGTTGCACGATGAATGATGGTCCGAACGATTTGCCCGCCCGCGTGGAAGCGAGCGCGAGCCGTCATGTGATGGCACGGCCGGGCGGGACGGTGTTTTGGCGGCTGTGGGGCAACGGTCGTCGGTCACTGGTTCTGCTGCACGGGGCGAGCGGGTCGTGGACGCATTGGGTCAAGTGCATCCCCGGCTTGGCCGAGCATTCGCGCGTGATCGCGCCGGACATGCCGGGATTTGGAAATTCTGACCTGCTGCCCGACGCGCACACGGCGGAGGCGCTTGCCGAACTGGTGGCGGAAGGGATCGAGGAGGTTGTACCCACCGAGACCCCGTTCGATCTCGCCGGTTTTTCCTTCGGCGGCATCATCGGCACCCATGTCGCGGCACGCTTCGGCGCGCGCGTTCGCAACCTGATCCTGCTTGGCCCCGGCGGCCTCGGCTTGCCGCCTACGCCGATGCCAGTTCTGTCGAGCGTACAGCCCGGCATGTCGGCGGAGGAGGAGCGCGCGGTGCATCGGGACAATCTGCGCGTCCTGATGATCGCCGACCCGGACAAGGCCGACGATCTGGCCGTGACATTGCAGATAAAGAACCTGCGGCGTGCCCGCTTCCGCTCGGGCCGCATTCCTGCATCGGACGCGCTGGTGCGGATGTTGCCGGCGGTGCGAGCGCGGATTGTCACGATCTGGGGCGAGCGGGACGCCTTTATCGGCGGCAACTTCGAGCCACGACGCCGTGCGTTCGCCCCCTTCCAGTCCCAAGGGGATTTCCACATGATCGCCGGAGCCGGGCACTGGCTGCCCTACGAGGCGCCCGACGAGGTCAACGCGATCCTGCGGGGGCTGTAGCCGGGCGCTTCTTCGCCAAGCGTTCCAACCGGAACGGTGCCGCGTCGACCACCGGCGCGTCGCCTGCGACCAGGTCGGCCATGAGGCGGCCTGCGCCTGGGCCGATGCCGAAGCCGTGTCCCGAGAAACCACTCGCGATATAGAAGCCCGGTACGGTCTCGACCGGCGAGATCACGGGTACCGCGTCGGGTGTGACGTCCATGAGCCCGCCCCATTCCTCGGCCACTTGCATCTTTGCAAAGGCCGGGAACGCGCGCGCGAGATTGCGACGAGCCTCGTCGAGGATCGAGCGTGTGGGTGCTGGATCGAGCACGCGCATCTTCTCGAACGGCGAGGCGGCGTCGAGCGACCAGCGGCGCGGGATGCGCCATTCCTCGATGAAGCGCCGGCCGATGCGGAGGCGCAAATCCTTCCATTCGGTGCGCAAGGTAGGCAGGAAATCGAAGAACAGCCGCAGGCTGTCGGGCGTGATGTCGCTCACCGAGGCGCCACGCCGCGCGACGGTGTAGCCGCCATCGAGCCGCTTGCGGAACGCGAAGTCGCCGCCGCCTACGGTGGTTTCCGGCGCGCCCTCCAGCGGTGCCGTGCGCAGCACCGAGCCGAGGACTTTGAGCTGCGGAAAGTCCACGCCGAGATTGCCGCAGAAGAGTCGTGACCAGGCGCCGCCGGCGAGCACCACGGCGTCGCAGGCGATGCGACCGCGCTCCGTCACCGCCCCGGCGATGCGGCCGGCCTTGGTTTCTACGCCGCGCACCGCGCACTCGATGAGGATCGTCGCACCTTGGCGGCGCGCTGCCTCGGCGATTGCGGGTGCGGCCTTTGCCGGCTCGGCGCGGCCGTCGCTTGGCGTGTGCAGGGCGCCGACGAAGTTACGACCGGCGCCCGGAATCAGCGCAGCCAGAGCCTCGCCGCGCAGCACGCGCGAGTCGACCTGCCATGCGCGCGCCGTGTCGGCCCAGGCGGCGTGCGCAGCGAGCTCCTGTTCGGTTTCGGCGACGTAGACGATACCGGCTTGGCGGAACCCCGTCTCGGCGCCGATGCGCGCGTTCATGCCGCGCCATTGCCGCAAGCTCTCGAGCGCCAGCGGGATCTCCCGGACATCGCGCCCCATTGTGCGGCACCATCCCCAGTTGCGGCTCGACTGCTCGCCGCCGATGCGGCCCTTTTCGCACAACGTAACCGCGTGGCCCTTCTCGGCCAGGTACAGCGCCGTCGAGACGCCGATGATGCCGCCGCCGATGACGAGGACATCGGTGCGCTCGGGCAGCGCCGGGTCGGAACGCACTGGATCGACGGGCGGGGACATTGGCACTCCGCTCATGCTTGCGCGCACACGGCTCGCATGGTGTACGATCATGCAGCGGTTGCGAAGGGGTGGCTCGGTGAGCAGGCTTCGGACGCAAGTGGGCGATCTCGCGCTGGTCAATCCCGTCATCTGCGGCTCGGGCGAGCACGTGATGACGGCGGCGGGCATTCGCGCGGCGCTGGCGGCCGGAGCGGCGGGCGTGATCGCGAAGTCGCTCAACGAATCCGCGATCGCGGCGCGGCAGCTCGACATCGCCGACTACGCGCTGGTCCGACCCGACAACACGCCCGCGGCGTGGGGCACGAGTGAGCAGGGCTTGTCGCTGTTCTGCCGCTCGGGGCTGGCGCAGACCACGGCCGAAGAATGGTTCGCGTTGCTTGCCGAGCTCGATCGCGAGGCAATGGCGACCAACCGTTTCGTTGCCGCCAGCATCATTCCAGCGGGCCTCGACGCGGCGGTCGAATTGGCGGGTCGCGCGGGCAAGGCCAGCATTCGCGTGCTGGAGCTCAATATCGGCTCGCCGCAATCGCTGGAGGCGGCGCCCGGCACCATCCTGCTGGAATCCGACGAGGCGCGACTTAAGCATGTGGTCGGGCGGGTGCGTGCAGCGTTTGGCGGGCAGTTGTGGGTGAAGCTGCCGGGGTTGGGCACCAACCTGCCCGAACTCGCCCGCGCGGCGCGCGAGGCGGGCGCGGACGCGGTGGGCA
This sequence comes from Alphaproteobacteria bacterium, assembly GCA_017307285.1. Classification (GTDB taxonomy): domain Bacteria; phylum Pseudomonadota; class Alphaproteobacteria; order Acetobacterales; family Acetobacteraceae; genus JAFKFI01. The sequence continues at coordinate 27,396 of JAFKFI010000053.1, forward strand.
TGGTCGGGCGCTTCATGGCGATGCTGCCGGATGTCGAGACGCTGGCACCCGTGCTCGGCACGTCCGCCGGCTATAGCGGCGGCTGGGCGCTGCCCATTACCTGCCGGTGGCTAGCGATGACGCGGCAGATGGCGGGACGCAACACGCCGCTGATCGGCACCAACGGCGCGCGGTCCGGGCTCGATGTTGCGCGCTTCATGCTGGCCGGCGCGTCGGCGGTGGAGCTGACTTCGGTGGTGTTGCAATCCGGCTTCGCCGCGCTGACCGACATCATCGCCGAGCTCGACTCCTATCTCGCGCGCAAGGGGCTGAGTGCGGCCGAACTGGTCGGGCGCGCGGCCGATGCACTGCAAACCTATCAGGCGCAAGCGCCACGGCCCGGCCGGTGGCGCGACTTCGTGCCGCAGGAGACGCTTGGCTGAGATAAACGCCGACAAAAACGCGGGGGAAACACGATGCTGGGTTGGTTCGCCGAACTTACGCCGCGCGAGCGGCGCACGATGGGTGCTTGCTTCGGCGGCTGGTCGCTCGACGCGCTCGACGTGCAGATCTTCAGCTTCATTATCCCGACCCTGCTGTCGCTGTGGCACATCTCGACCGGCGAGGCCGGTGTGCTCGGCACCGTGACGTTGCTCGTCTCGGCGTTCGGCGGCTGGTTCGCCGGCGCGCTCGCAGATCGGGTCGGGCGCGTGCGGGTGCTGCAGATCACCATCGTCTGGTACGCGTTCTTCACGTTCCTCTGCGGCTTCGCGCAGGATTTCACGCAGCTGTTCATCTTCCGCGCGTTGCAGGGCCTCGGCTTCGGCGGCGAGTGGGCAGCCGGCGCGGTGCTGATGGGCGAGGTGATCCGCGACAAGTATCGCGGCCGGGCGGTCGGGCTGGTGCAGACTGGATGGGCGGTCGGCTGGGGTGCCGCGGCGCTGATCTACACCGGGCTGTTCGCCTGGCTGCCGGAGGCATGGGCGTGGCGCGCGCTGTTCTGGATCGGCATCCTGCCCGCCGGCCTCGTGTTCTTCATCCGCCGCTACGTCGAGGAATCCGATCTGGCGAAGGACCAACCGGCCACACCGGTCGGGCTCGCGCATGTTTTCTCGCCGTTGCAACCGCCGCACGTGTCGACTGTCGCCAAGGTCGTGCTGATGGTGCTGGGGGCGCAGGGCGGCAGCTACGCGCTGGGGATTTGGCTGCCGACCTACCTCAAGACGGTGCGCCATCTGACCGCCGTGGGCACCGGCAGCTATCTGTTCGTGCTGATCCTCGGCTCGTTCTGCGGTTTCGTCGCCGGCGCCTATCTCGCGGACGCGATCGGGCGCAAGCGCAAGGCGACGTTCCTGATCTCGGCCTGCGGCTCGATCGTGCTGACCTTGATCTATCTGTTCGCGCCGATGAGCAACGAGATGATGCTGTTCGTTGGCTTCCCGCTCGGCTTCATCAGCCTGATGATGTTCTCGCCGATGGGCTCGTTCATGACCGAGCTGTTCCCGACTCCAGTGCGGGGCGCGGCGCAGGGCTTCTGCTACAATTGCGGACGCGGCATCGGCGCGTTCTTCCCGGCGCTGGTTGGCTTTCTTGCGGCGAAGCTGGGACTTGGGCCGGCAATCGGCGTGTTCTCCGTCGTCGGCTACGGGCTGATGATCGTGGCGCTGCTGATGCTGCCGGAGACGCGCGGACGCTCGCTCGTGGAGCTCGACGCCGCGCACCGCGCCAGCACGCCGTGAAGAGGAGCAAGCCAATGCGCTTCGGTCTGATGCTGCCAAGCTTTTCCTTCCCCGATCTCGACTACGAGCGCAGCACGCGGCTGCGGGAGTTCGCCGTTCGGGCCGAGGCGATGGGCTTCGAGTCGCTCTGGGTGGCGGAGCATCTGCTGACGGCGCGTGGGCTGTACGGGACCGGCTGGCTCTCGCCGCTCGAGTCGCTGGCCTTCGCCGCCGGCTGCACGCAGCGTATCAAGCTGGTGACGGGCATTCTCATCCTGGCGATCCGCAACCCGGTGTTCATGGCGAAGGAGATCGCCAGCCTGCAATATTTGTTAGGCGGGCGCTTCGAGCTTGGCGTCGGGGCGGGATGGGACGCGCATGAGTTCGCGGTGGCCGGCGTGCCGCTCAAGCAGCGCGGCGGGCGCACCGACGAAATCCTCGACATTTTTCCGAAGCTGTGGACCGGCGAGCCGGTGACGCATCGGGGGAAATACTACAACTTCGAGGATGTGACGATCGAGCCGCGGCTGCCCGAGCAGCCGTTTGTCTGGGTGGCGGGTGGGGCGAAGGCGAAGACGTCGCTGTCGCCCGATCCGGAGACGATCGCGCCATCAGTGCTGGAGCGCATCTGCCATCGCGCGGACGGCTGGATCGCGCGTGCCGCCGGATCGAACCGGAGCGTGATCGAGGATTGGGCGATCATCACGCGGCGGCTCGACGAGATCGGCCGGGCGCGCGACAGCCTCGTCTTCGGGCACCTCAACTTTCTCCACGTCGTGCCGACCGACGACGACGCGGTGGCGCATCGCGAGCAGCGGCCGTTGATCGAGCGTGTCATGGGCACGCATCGCTCGTTCGAGCATCTGCGGAGCTGCTATTTCCTCGGCAGCCCACGCAACGTGCGCGCGCGGATTACCGAGCTGGCGGACGCCGGGATGGAATACCTCGTGCTATCGCCGCTCGATTACGAGATCGGGCAGCTTGCGTTGTGGGAGGAAGAGATTCTGCGGCACTTCCGCTGACGTTGTCGTTGTCACTCCGTCATGGTCGGCGAAGGCCGGCCATCCACGACTTCTCCGGGCAACCCCGCAAGTCGTGGATGCCCGTGACAAGCACGGGCATGACGGTGGGGGTCAGGTCCGCTGCGGCACGGCGGCGGGGGTGAACGTAGCGTCGGAGGTGTTGTCGAGCACGATGTCCTCCTCGTAGGTCTCGGGTCCGCACCAGACCGCGATCGCGGTGATTGCGGCGAGAACGATCGCGTAGCACGCGACCGGCCACCAGCTGCCGCCGGCCCAGGCGACCAGGGCGGTGGCGAGAAACGGCGCGGGGCCGCCGGCGAGCAGCGAGCCAAGTTCGCGCGCGAAGGCGAAGCCGGCGAAACGGCGCTGCGGCGGGAACAGCTCGGCGAAATACGCCGCCTGCGGGCCGAACATCGCCGCCGTGATGACGGCGCGAGCCAGGATGAAGGCGACCGCGATCCAGATCCACTCCCCTGTGCCGACCAGCCAGAAGAATGGGAATGCCAGCACGATCCCGGCGAGGGCGCCAAACAGGTAGACCGGCCGCCGGCCGATGCGGTCCGATAGCGCGGCGAAACCGAGGATGGCGAAGAGCTCCACGATGAAGGCCAGCATCAGGGCGCTCAGCGCCTCCGACCGCGGGACCCCGAGCGTGTTGACGAGGTAGCTCAGGCCGAACACCGGGAAGAGATAGCCGAGCCCGTTCTCGGCCATGCGCGCACCGAGCACGACCATGAAGTTGCGCGGCTGGCGGCGGAGCGCGGTCATCGCCGGATTGCGCTCGACCTTGCCGCGCGCCACCACACCCTCGGTGTACACCGGCGTCTCCGAAACCCGCATCCGCACGACGATGCCGACCACGATGAGCAAGAAGCTGGCGAGGAACGGCAGCCGCCAGCCCCAGGCCATCAGCTGGTCGCGCGGCAGCATGGTGACGAGCGCGAAGGCGCCGGCGGCGAGCAGATTGCCGACCGACACGCCGAGCGGGGCAAAGCCGCCCCAGAAGCCGCGATGCCGCGCCGGGGCGTTTTCCACGAGGTAGATCACCGCGCCGCCATACTCCGCGCCGGCGCCCAGCCCCTGCACCACACGCAAGGCAACGAGCATGATCGGCGCCCAGTAGCCGACCGTGGCGTAGGTCGGCAGCAGGCCGATCGCCGTCGTGCCGGCGCCGATCATCAGCAGGGTGGCGACCAGCACTGGCTTGCGGCCATAGCGATCGCCCATGACGCCGAACAGGATGCCGCCGAGCGGGCGCACCACGAAGCCGACGCCGAAGGTGAGGAACGACAACAGCGTGCCGACCAGCGGGTCGCTCTTGGGGAAGAACAGCTCGCCGAACACCAGGGCCGCGGCGGTGCCGTAGAGAAAGAAATCATACCACTCGAGCGCCGACCCAACGGAGGCAGCCAGGATCACGCGCACCGGCATCTTGCGGTCGGCTGTCGTCGCCGTCATTCGTTTCCCCCGTCGATTGTTTTTGGTGGTCAGATCAGGCGGCGCGCTCGAAATAGGATTTCGTGGCGGCCAATTGGTTTTCGTAGATCGAACCTTGGCGCGCGGCAGGCGGCAGCGGCATTCGCACGGGAACCGCCGTCATGCGCGGCGCCACCACCGAGGGGCCGGACAGCAGGCGGCTGTCGAACTCGGCGAAATCCTTGACCCCCATGAGCGGCCAGGCGTCGCTCGCCGCCACCTCGTAGAGCAACAGGTTGCGCGGCCGGTCCGAGGTGTTCAGCGCCGAGCCGTGCAGCGCGCGGACGTGGTGGAAGGACATGCTGCCGGCGCGGCCCATGCAGGGTACGGCGCGGTCGATCTCGGTCCGGATGAGGTCGGGGTCGATCAGGCCGGCGAAGCGGCCGTCCTCGCCGTGATGGTTCCACACCTCCCCGGTGTGCGTGCCGGGTGTCACCAGCATCGGGCCGTTGGAGAGATCGGTGTCGTCCAGCAGCACGCCGATGGCGAGCACGTCGTCGTTGGTGTGCGGGTAGAACGCCCAATCCTGGTGCCATTCCACCGGCGAGCCGTAGCGCGCCGATTTCATGTTGAGCTTGGAGCCGTGCAGCCGGAGACCAGGGCCGAGCAGCTTCTTGAGGATATCGAGCACGGCCGGGGAGCGGACGATCTCGTCGAAGATCGGGTGGACCTTGTGCGGCGTCTTGATCCGGCGGACGCGAGGACTGGCGGGGCTGTGGCCCGGTTCCAGATCGTAGACGTCGGTGTGCTGCGAGACGGCCGCCGCCCCGGCGACCAGCTCGGCGACGACCGAGCGCAGCTGGGCCAGCGTCTCGCTGCCGAGCACCTCGGGAACCACGATCAGGCCGTCCCGCCGGTAGGCGCGTACATCGTCGTCGGAGATCATCTGGCCGCTCCTCGTTGTCCTCGGTCAAAATGATAGCGCTGTCATTTCTGATAGCGCAACCCGGCCCGTGCAATTCGCGGCGTGTCAGCTAATTTCGGCGGGAATGGACACGCCTCACCCCGACCCATCGCGGCTCCCCGCGCCGACCCTGGCGGCCGTTGCGGAGCTGGCGGGGGTCTCGGCGATCACGGTGAGCCGAGTGGTGCGCCTGCCGAACCTCGTGGCGCCGGCCACGCGGGCGCGGGTCGAGGCGGCGATGCGGGAGCTCGGCTATGTGCCGAACCTGGTCGCCGGGTCGCTGGCGAGTGCGCGGACCAACTCGGTCGGCGTGCTGGTGCCGACCATCGCCAACTCGATCTTCGCGGACACCGTCCAGGGATTGTCGGACGAGCTGGAGCCGCTCGGCTTCGCGGTCATCCTCGCCCAGTCCGGCTACGACGCCGCGCGGGAGGACCGGATGCTCGCCGCCCTGCTCGCCCGGCGGCCCGAGGCGATCATCATGGTCGGCTCCCCGGCCACGGTGGAGGGCGAGAGGTTGCTGCGGCACGCGCGAATCCCCGTGGTGGAGACCTGGGAGCTGCCGGCCATGCCGATCGACGGCGTGGCCGGGTTCGATAACCACGCGGCCGGCATCGCCGTCGCCCGACACCTGATCGCGCAAGGCCGCCGGCAGCTGGCGTTCATCGGCGGGGACGATCCTCGGGCGACCCGCCGCTGGCTCGGGTTCAGCGAGACGGCGTTGGCCGCAGGGCTGGCGGCGCCGCGACGGTTGATCCTCGGCCGCGATGCCTCGGCGGCGACCGCGGCGCTGGCCGACCTGCCCGACGCGGACGCGGTGTTTGCGGCCAATGACGCGCATGCCATCGGTTTGCTTTCCGGGCTGCGCGAAGCGGGGCTGGTGCGGGACGGTCCGGGGGCGGCGCAGCCTGTGGCCGTGATCGGGCTCGGCGACCTGGAGATGGGGCGGCTGATCGCGCCACGACTGAGCACGATCCGGGTGCATGGCGCGGCGATCGGACGCGCCGCGGCACGATTGACGCTCGACCGCTCCGGTCCACGCCGCGTCGATCTGGGATTCGAGCTGGTGGTGCGCGATAGCGGTTGACTAAGGTACGCCGTCCGTCGCGACGAGGAGGCGGTTGGTTGCGTACGAAATGAAGGCGTGGCGACCGCGCAGCAGGTCCATGCCGAGCAGCATGTCGAAGGCGAAGCCGCCGGCCGGCGCGCCGATGGCTAGCGTCAGGTTGCGATATTCGACCGGGCCGAGGCACACCGTCGCGAACACGCGACTGCGCAGCGGCAGCGACTGGCGGCCGATGCCGCGCGCGCTGGACGCCGGGGCTTGCGTCTCGGGCGTGATGCCGAGCCGGGCCGCGCCTTTGCGACTGACGAGCGACACGGACGCGCCAGTGTCGAGTTGCGCCAGGAGCGTGCGGCCGTCGATTGCGACGGGGGCGAGGAGCACGTAGGGGCGCGGGCGCTGGAGCGGGACGGGCACGTTCGCCGGCCCCCACGGGATCGGCGCGTGCGCGCAATCCGTGGTGTCGTAGAGGGCGAGCGTGCCGCGCGCCAGGTCGAGATCGAGGTCGAAGCTCGAGAGATAGTCGGCACCGAGCAGCCCCGAAATCGTGCGGCCGCCGAGTTCGTGCCAGGGCAGCGGCGCGACGACGAAGCTGAGCGCCGGATTGACGCCGCGCCGGCGTAACGCGACGCCGCCCAAAGCGAAGGAGCGCGGCACCGCGTTCGCCGTCCTCTCGATGACACCGCCGACGCCCCGAATGCTGGAGCTCACCCATTGATCGCGCGCAAGGTCGAGCTCGCGAACCGCCGTGTCGGCGAACACCGTGCGTTCGGCGCCGGTGTCGAGCAGGAAAATGGCGGCGCGGCCGTTGACGGCGAGTTCGACGAGCGGGCGGTTTTGCACGAGCTGCACCGGAACCTCGGCGCGGCGCTCGATATGGCAGGCCGCGTGGGCGCGGCACGGGACGCTCGTCACTGCGAGGACACATAGAACGACCCGCGCAAGAATTCTCATAGCCCGCTCATAGGCGTCCTCGCCGCGCGCGGCTATGGTCAACCGGATAGTGTCAGGTTTGTGGGGAGGAAAGATCATGGCGCGGATGGCGGGAAAGATCGTGCTGATCAGCGGCGGCGCGCGCGGGCAAGGTGCGGCGGAGGCGCGGCTGGTGGTCGCCGAGGGCGGCAAGGTGGTGATCGGCGACGTGCTCGAAGCGGAGGGCCGCGCGCTGGCCGCCGAGCTCGGCAAGGCCGCTGTTTTCGTCCGTCACGATGTCACGGCCGAGACCGACTGGGCCGCCGCCGTCGACGCGGCGCAGGCGCTCGGCGGATTGCATGGCATGGTGAACAATGCCGGCATCTACATTCCGAGCACGCTGCTGGAGACCGACACGGCTCTGTTCGAGCGGCACATGCGGATCAACCAGCTCGGCTGCTTTCTCGGCATGAAGGCCGTGGTGGGCGCGATGGAGCGCGCCGGCGGCGGCTCGATTGTCAATATTTCGTCCGTCGCGGGGCTGCGCGGCTCGCCTGGCGCGATTGCCTACAGCGCGACCAAATGGGCACTGCGCGGCATGACGAAAGCGGCGGCGGTCGACCTCGCGCCGCGTCGCATCCGCGTCAACTCGGTGCATCCCGGCCCGATCGACACCGAGATGCTCAAGGTACGCACGCCCGAGCAGAACGCGGAGCGGCTGCAGCGCGTGCCGATGGCGCGCATGGGCACCGCGGAGGAGGTGGCGAAGCTGGTGTTGTTCCTGCTCTCCGACGAGAGTGCGTACATCACCGGCGCGGAGGTCGCGATCGACGGTGGGGCGTCGGTGTAGGAGTTCTGCCGCCCGAGGCGGAATGAATTCCGTTGGTGCGGGCAGCCCTGTGGCATGTGCTGCCAAGGTTCGAGCTTTGTCATGAACTCGAACGAGGAGCCGTCCGCATGGAGCTTAGGCGCATTGCCATTGACCCGTCCAAGTCGGCGTTCACCTTGCACGGGGTGGATGGGCAGGAGCGAGCGGTGCTGCGGCGCAATCTGCGCCGGCAGGAGGTGGTGGGGTTCTTCGCGAGGTTGGCGCCGGCCGAGGTGGTGCTGAAGGCGTGCGGCGGGTCGCATCATTGGGGACGCACACTGCAGGCGCTCGGCTATCGGGGGCGGCTGATCCCGCCGCAATACGTCAAGCCGTTCGTCAAGCGGGGCAAGAACGATCGGAACGACGCCGAGGCGATCAGCGGGGCGGCGTCGTGGCCGGGGATGCGCGAGGGGGCGGCCACCCGGCAGGCGGCGGCGATGTTGTCCTCGGTGCGGGAGCTGCTGACCCGCCAACGCACGCAGCTGGTGCCTCCCACGGCGGTCGGACGCGCCGCTTGGCCCGCGACTTGATGGGACTCGTTGCCTGGGGAGAGCAGATCAGGTTGCGTATTACCGGCTGCGCTTTCCGCTCGCCCATCAGGCTTTTGCCCCCATCTTGCCCCACCAACGCTCGATCAGGGCCGGCAACTCGGCGGCGGGCACCGAGGGGCTGAAGAAATAGCCCTGAACTTCGGCGCAATCCTCGGCGCGTAGCCAGGCGAGCTGCTCGTTCGTCTCCACGCCCTCGGCGGTGGTGCGCATTCCGAGGCTGGCACCAAGGCCGATGATGGCGCGCACGATGGCCTCCGCGTCCTCGGTGGTCGCGAGATCGCGGATGAAAGACTGGTCGATCTTGATCTTGTCGAAAGGAAAGCTGCGGAGATAGCTCAAGCTCGAGTAACCCGTGCCGAAATCGTCCATCGAGATGCGGACGCCAAGCGCCCGCAGCGCGTGCAACGTGGCCAAGGTCGCGGCGCTGTTGGTGAGCAGAACGGATTCCGTGATTTCGAGCTCGAGCCTAGCCGCCGGGAGGCCGGAGGCTGCGAGCGCCTCGGTCACGCTCTCCACCAGATGGCCGGTCCTGAACTGGGCCGGACTGACGTTCACGGCGACTTTGACGTGAGCGGGCCAGACACTCGCCTCCTTGCACGCGCGTTTCAGGACCCAATCGCCGAGCGGGACGATGAGGCCGATCTCTTCCGAGATCGGGATGAAGTCGGCGGGTGACACCATGCCGTGCACTGGGTGTCTCCACCGTAGCAGCGCCTCGAAACCGCCGATCCGATCGGCGCGCAGGTCGAACAGCGGCTGATAGTGCAGCTCGAACTGGTCGTTCGCGAGCGCCGCCCATAGATCGAGTTCCAGCGCGCGGCGCGCCTGAAGCCGCGCGTCCATGTCGGGCTCGAAGAAGCGCCAGGTTCCCCGCCCCTCTGCCTTGGTCTTGTAGAGCGCCACGTCGGCGTTCTTCAGCAGCTTGCCGCAACTCGCGCCGTCCCCAGGTGCTATGGAAATTCCGACGCTCGCGCCGATCATGATGCGATGACCGTCGAGATCGTAGGGTTGGCTGACCACCTCGACGATGCGACGCGCGAGGACGGCGGCGTCCTCCGCCTTCGTTACGCCCGACTGCACGACGGCGAACTCGTCGCCGCCCAGGCGAGCGACCGTATCGACCTCGCGCACACAGGCCTGAAGACGCTCGGCGACCGCGCGGAGTAGTTCGTCGCCGACCGGATGCCCCAGCGTGTCGTTCACCGCCTTGAACCGATCGAGGTCGAGCAGCAACACCGCGAAATCATCGGTCCGCCCGGCCTGGGCCAGCGCCTGTTCCACCCGCTCGTGGAACAGCACGCGATTGGGCAGACCAGTGAGCGCATCGTGGCGCGCCATAAACACGATCTGCGCCTCCGCACGCTGGCGCTCGGTGACGTCCTCGTAGGTCGCCACCCAGCCTCCGTCGGTCATCGCCTGACGTGAGATGGCGATGACGCGGCCGTGGCTGAGCTCCTGAAACCGCGTCTCCCCCGAGGCGCGCAAATCCGCGATTCCCACCTCCTCGGCGAGGAGCCCGCCGGCGCTGCGGCCTATGTGATTGCCCGCGGCCACGCTCATCTCCAGGACCTCGCGGAAGGAGATGCCGGGGACCACCTGATCTGGCATGAGGCGGAAGATTTCGCAGAAGCGTCGGTTCACCACCTTGAGCCGATTGTCCGCATCGTAGAGGCACAGTCCCTGGGCGATGTTGCCAAGGGCCGCGTCGAGCCAGAGGTTCGCCGCCTCGAGTCTGGCGGTCTGGTCCTTGAGCGTCGTTACATCGCTGCACACCGCAATGAATCCGCCTTCCTGCGTGGTATTCTGACTGATGCGCAGCCAGCGGCCGTCCGCCAGGCGTGCCTCGGCGGTGGCAGGCAGGCCGCTGGAAAGGCGCCGTAGCAACGCGGCCCCTTCGTTGGGATCGGCCATCGCGGCGGCGAGCATCGCGAAAGGCGCGCCAGGGCGCAGCAGATCGGGGGAGATGCCGAGCAGATCGGCCGCGCGTGGGTTGGCGAGCGCCACGCGCCCCTCCGCATCCACGACGACGACGCCCTCATGCGAGCCCTCCAGCGCATCGGCAAGCCGGGCCTGCGCTGAGCGGCGCTGCGCCACCTCGCGCTCCATCATCGCCCGGATGTTGTCCCGCATCGCCGCCATCGCCGCGAGCAGGGCACCCAACTCGTCGCCGCCGCTGGCTGGGATGTCACCGTCGAGCTCGCCCCGCGCGATGCGGCCGGCGACGGCGGAGGCGGCGGCGACAGGACGTGTGATGCGGCGGGCGAGCAGCCAAGCCACGAGTCCCGAGAGCAGCAGCGCTGCGCCCGTGCCGAGCAGGTTGAGCTGCGTGTCCGCGGCAACCGCGGCGCGTGCCCGCTGGCGATAGGTGAACCCATCGCCAGCGGTGTAGTTGACCAGCAGGTTGATTTGCTGATCGACCGTCGTGGCGGAGCGGTCGAGGGCACGCCAGGCATCCTCCGGCGCGGTGTGCGCGGAGAGCCCGCGGCGCTCGATCTCCCATGTTTTCACGGCCTGCCGAGCATTCGCGGCAGCCCGCGCGGCGCGCGGCGATTGCGAACGCTCGGCGGCGATCGCCAGGTCCTCGTCGAGCGAGCGGGCAAGCGTCTCGATCCGCTGGTCGAGGTTGGCCCGCGTGGCGGGGTCGGAAGCGCTCCAGCGTCGCGCGAGCGCGGCCTGCATGGCGGCGAAATCGGCCGAGGCCGCGCGGGCGTAGTTGATCGACATCAGCGACTTGTCGAAGGTCTCGGCGACCAGTACGCCAGCGTGGCGAATCTCGATGGCCGCGTAGCCGCCGAGCGCACCGGTGATCGCGCTCATCGCAAGGAAGGCGAGCAGGATCTTGCCGCGGATCGTCCCCGTTCTTGCCGCCAGCGTGCGAGCGGCCGCCGAACGCCACGATCGCGGCACCTCGGCGGGCTTCGACGGGGTCGTGCTGTGGTCCACCGGGCAAGCTGTCCTCTGCAACGCCCGCAGAATGAACGCCTCGGCTTAAAGCGGCCTTAAGCTGCCGAGATGATAGTGGCGAGGCCGGAAATGCCCGGCGGCCGCGTTCGGCCGGAGACCAAGAGATGAAGGATTAGGGTATGCAGCCCCGGAGACTACGAGCGAGACAGATAGTGAGACGGCGCTTCGCCGTTCCGGTCCTCCTCGTGGGCCTGCTGGGCGGCGTGGCGTGGGCAGCCTCGGAGGGAACGCTGCATCACGTGTCGCAGAAGGACCAGGCATTTCATCCGGGGCAGCTCGACATCAAGCGCGGCGAGACAGTGGAAATCGTTAACGACGATGGCGACCTTCTGCACCATGCTTACGTCGAATCGAAGTCGTTCAACTTCGACTCGGGCGACCAGGAGCCCGGGGCCAAGGTGGACATCGTTTTTTCCGTCGCCGGCACGTTCACCGTGCTCTGCGGCATACACCCGAAGATGAAGCTGCGCGTCCAGGTGGACTGAGGACACGCAACCGTCCCACGCACTCGGCTCGTTACAGGATCGTCGTCCCGAACAGCAGGTCGTGCGCGGCGTAGTAGACAAACAGGAATCCCGCCAGGGCGATGCCATAGCCCAGCACAGGCGTCACTAGGGGGCGCCACCAAACCCGTCGCCGTTCGCCTGTACCCGCGTTATCGGCGGCGATCGCCAGCAACACGACGATGATCACGGAATGCCCGATGGCGTCGAGCTTGCCGAACTCGAACACGGCGCTCACGAACATGCCCGTCAAAATGATCGCCGCGGTGCGCCGTACCAACGGCGTCCATATCAGGGCGAAGGCCAAGGTGAACTCGATCACGCCGGCCGCCCGCATGAAGAGCTCGATGTCGAAGCCCATGTTCATCGCGGGATGGCTGATGAACAGTGGGAAAGTCCACTCGGGGTAGGCCCATTTCTCGACCGACGCCCACATGAGGGTGATGCCGGCCGCATACCGCACGATGTCGAGCGGCCGTAGACCCAAGAACGTGGCTCGGCGGAATCCTGTCAGCGCCAGATAGGCCGCTACCCCAAGGAAGATCGGGTAGTCCATCAGGTGAAAGGCGCCGTAATCGCGTACGGCGAGGCCGAACAGCGCGAGCATTCCGAGTGCCGACAACGGCAGGGTGCGGCGCCAGATCATGCCGGCGGCTATCGCGAGTTGCAGCCAAGGGATCGCGGGCGAAGCGGTCTTCAGCTCGGGCGTGAGCAGGATCCCGCCCGTGGTCCAAAGCGCCACGAAGAAGAAGCCGCATGTCGCGCGGACCAGCGTTTCCGTGTTGACGCGCAAGCCCGTCGTGACCCGATCCAACGCTGGCAACAAGGCCGAGCCGAGCGGGCTGCCTTCAAGCACGCATCCGACCAGGAGGACCAGGAGCGCAAGGCCGGTCAGCTGCTCGAAATTGGGGCAGAGCACGTTCTCCAATCCTCTGGGCTGGCCGGCAACGTCGAAGCTGCAGAACCACTTCACGTGTGCATTCGCGGGGGCAGAGAGAAATGTGGCCAGACTCACAGCTATCGGTAGTCGGATCGACATGTTGGATCGGGAAATCCAAGACCTCTCGCACATGTGCCCGCCTCTCGATTGTGTATGATCGGTTATCATAACCACAGGTTGTATCAGAGGTCGAGCAGCGCAGCAACCAAAGATTAACTTTCTCGCATTTTTTCGAGAAGATGGTGGAGTAGGCCGAGCCCTGAGACGTAATACTCCGCGCCACAAACCGCCGACTATGGTATGAAAACGACCAGGAATGCGCCCGGGAAGCGCTGGCTCGAGAGGGAATCGCAATGCGAATCGCGACGAATCCACGGCTCCTGGCAACTGATCGTTAATTTGCACTATGTATCAATAATAGAACACAATCCGGCTAACGAGGCATACCCATGTTGACGGCCCTGATCCTGACGAGCCTTGTGCTTGGTGCCGCCTTGGCCGGTGCCGCGTCCCATGTGCCGTCCCATGCCGCAGCGCTGGAGCGCTGGGGCGGAACGCTGTTGGTGAGCGGTCTCGCCTTGTTGGGTGCCGTGCTCCCGCTACATTCCTGACGCCCCGCGGATCGGCGACGCGAAGCCTTCAGCGTGGCAGCGTCGGTACCGTGACGGGCTCGGGTGGGCTCGTGAGCGTACGCAGGAAGGCGATGAGATCTCGCCTCTCCTGGTCGGTCAGCCCGAGCGGCTGGATCAACGCCGACCGGCTTGGCCGGGCGATGCCGCCTCGATCGTAGAGGTCAATGACGGCGTCGAGGGTTGGGACGGAGCCATCGTGCATGTACGGCCCGCGCCGCCCCACGTCACGCAGCGTCGGCACCTTGAACGCATAACGGAGCTTGACGGAGCTAGGGAACAGCCGGCCGCGCCCGATATCGTCGCCCTGCGCCGTCCCGATGTCGTGGAACGAGTTGTCGGTGAACGCCCAGCCGCTGTGGCAGGCCGAACAATGGGCGCGGCCGTTGAACAGCGCGAAGCCCCGCTTGGCACTCTCGCCGATTGCGCTCTCGTCGCCCTCGATCCAACGGTCGAACGGTGCCTGACCCGAGACAATGGTGCGCTCGTAGGTCGCGAGGGCCAGTTCGATATTGCGGCGCGTCACGCCACCGCCGTCGAAGGCTTGCGCGAAGGCCTGCACATAGCCCGGTATCGCCGCGACCCGCTGCACGGCCTGCGCCTCAGGCAGGTTCATGTTCGCCGCCCCGGTGATCGCGGCGAACGTCACCGCTTCCAGGTTGCGGAACTTGCCGTCCCAGCCGGGGCGGAGCGTCCAGGCCGCGTTCAACAGGGTCGGCGATCGCAGGGCCATGCTGGCGTGGGCATCCCCCACCGCTCGCGCCAGGCCGTCGCCCCAGGACAAGCCGGGATTGTGACAGCTGGCACAGGATCGCGACCCCGAGGCCGAGAGGATAGGGTCGAAGAACAGCATCCGACCGAGTTCGGCCTTCGCGACCGAATAGGGATTTTCATCCGGAAACGGCGTTGCAGCGGGGCGGCGGTACTCGGCTTGCCATGCCGCGATGCGGCTATCCTTCGCGCTCTCCGCGAAGGTGGCCACGGCGGTCAATAGCAGCATTGACGCGCAGAGCAGAGCGCCACACAGCTTGAGGTTCATCGCTGCATCATTCCTCGACGCAGCGTGACACGGCATCCCTAAGGAGTGCTTACCCGCCATGGAAGCCTTGAACACCCCCAACCTGCCGCCCGGCATCCGCTCGCGCTTCGTGGAGAACGTGAACGGTCTCACGTTGCACGTGCTGGAAGCCGGTTTCGAGCAGCAGGGCCGACCATGCGTCCTGCTCCTGCACGGCTTTCCCGAACTCGCGTACAGCTGGCGAAAGGTAATGCGGCCGATCGCCGAGGCGGGATTTCACGTGATCGCGCCGGACCAGCGCGGCTACGGACGTACCACGGGTTGGGACGGCGACTACGACGGCGATCTCGCCGCCTTCCGCATCCTCAACCTGGTGCGGGATGCGATGGGTCTCGTCGCAGCACTCGGCTACCGCTCCGTCGCCGCCGTGGTCGGGCATGATTTCGGCTCGCCGGTTGCAGCGTATTGCGCGCTGGTGCGGCCGGACGTCTTCCGGTCGGTCGTGCTGATGAGCGCGCCGTTCGCGGGGCCGCCAGCGCTGCCGTTCAATACCGCGAATGATCAGTCGCGATCGGCCGACCCGAGCACGAACATTCACGATGCGCTGGCGGCGCTGCCGCGGCCGCGCAAGCATTATCAGTGGTATTATTCGACCCGCGCGGCCGATGGCGACATGCGCAATTGCCCGCAAGGCGTCCACGCCTTCCTGCGCGCCTACTATCACCATAAGAGCGCCGACTGGCCGGGCAACAAGCCGTTTCCGCTTGCTGCGTGGTCAGCCGACGAGTTGGCGAAATTGCCCACCTACTATGTGATGGATTTCGACAAGACCATGCCGGAAACAGTCGCCGCGGAGATGCCGTCAGCCGCTCAGATCGCGGCGTGCGCATGGCTACCCGACGACGAGCTCGCCGTGTACAGCACGGAATACGCCCGGACAGGGTTTCAAGGCGGGCTGCAATGGTACCGCTGCGGCACCAGCGGCAAGTATCGCGGCGAGCTGGAAGTCTTCTCGGGCCGCACGATCGACGTGCCTTCGTGCTTCATCGCCGGCAAGAGCGACTGGGGCGTTTACCAATCCCCCGGCGCCTTCGAGCGAATGCAGTCCGTGGCCTGCACGCGAATGCGCGAGTGTCATCTGCTCGAAGATGCGGGGCATTGGGTCCAGCAGGAGCAGCCTGCCGAAGTCAGCCGGCTACTCCTGCGGTTTCTCGCTCAGGTCTAGGCGCGACGGCGGCGCAGCGCCTCGCGCACCAGCGGCAGCCGGTCGTTGCCGAAATACATATCGTCGCTGCCGACGAACATCGTCGGGCTGCCATAGCCGCCGCGATCCATCAGCTCCTGCGTGTTGTTGCGCAGTGCATCCTTCACCGATTGCTGCTCGATCGCGGCGAACAGCTTGTCGGCGTCGACTCCCGCGCGGGCGCAGATCTCCGTTAGCACCGGGATTTGCGAGATGTCCTTGTCGTCACGCCAATACGCCTCGAACACCGCCGTCGCGAAGGGCACCACCTTGCCCTCGCGATCGAGCGCGATGCAGGCCCGCATCGCCTTGACGCTGTTGACCGGAAACACGCTCGGCCGGCCGAGGATGGTCAGACCCGCGAGACGTGCCCAGTCCTGCAGGTCCTTCTTGCTCTGTGCCTGCTTGGCCGGGATCTGCGGCGTGCTGTAGATCGGATTGATCGCGTTGAACACGCCGCCGACCAGGATCGGCCGCCACGCGATATCGGCACCGAACTCGGCGGCGATCGGCTGGATGTTGTGGAACGCAAGATACGTCCACGGGCTGGAACAGTCGAAGAAGAACTCGATCTCGGCCATCTGCTGGTTCCCGTTCATTGCCGCGCGGTGTTCGCGGCCGTTTGTCCAAACAGCACTTTCCGTGCCTCCTCGTCCATCGCCGGGCTGTCCCTCTTCCAATCCTTGCCGACGGCGAGGCCGCGTTGCAGCGCCTCGCGCGCTCGCAAGGTCGCGAACCAGCGCTTGAGGTTGGGGAACACGTCGAGCGTGATGCCTTGCGCCTTGTGCGTCATAATCCACGGAAAGCACGCCATGTCGGCGATCGAGTAGTCACCGGCGAGGAATTCCACTTCACCGAGCCGGCGATCCATCACGCCATACAACCGGTCGATCTCGTTGCCGAAGCGCTCGATCGCGTAGGGAATCTTCTCCTTCGCGTAGAGCTTGAAATGCCCGTTCTGTCCGCCGATCGGGCCGAGCGCGCTCATCTGCCACATCAGCCACTGGATCACGCCGTAGCGCCCGGTGATGTCGCTCGGCATGAACTGGCCCGATTTCTCGGCGAGGTACATCAGGATCGCGCCGCTCTCGAAGATCGCCAGCGGAGCGCCGCCGTTCGCGGGCGCGGTGTCGATCATCGCCGGCATCCGGTTGTTCGGCGAAATCTTGAGGAACTCGGGCTTGAACTGGTCGCCGCGCCCGATCCGCACCGGCACAAGCGAGTATGGCAGCCCGCACTCCTCCAGCATGATGGTGATTTTCCAGCCGTTCGGCGTCGGCCAGTAGTGCAGCTCGATCATTGGTCCTCCGATCTCAGAACGGCTCGATGATCCGCTTGCGCGTCGTGCGCGGCGCTGGCAGGGGCAGCGTCGCCAACGTGCGGAGCAGAATATCGCGCGTGTCGGCCGGATCGATCACGTCGTCGTAGCCGAACCGCGCGGCGACCTCGAGGGCGGTATTGGAGCGGCGCAGCCCGGCGGTGAGCGAGCGGTGGAGTTCGGCGCGAGTCTCCGCGTCGGGCGCCTCGTCGAGCTCGCGCCGGTAGATGATGTTCACCGCCCCTTCGAGTCCCATGCCGCCGAACTCGGCGGTCGGCCACGCCACCAGCAGCGCGGGGTCGAGCGGCCGCGAGCCCATCACGTAGTAGCCGAGTCCATACGCCTTGCGCAGCACCACCGTCATCAGCGGCACCGTCGCATTGGCCAGCGCCGTGAGGATACGCGCGCTGCGCCGGACGAGCCCGGTCTTCTCCACCTCCGGGCCGACCATAAGCCCCGGCGTGTCGCACAGGATCAGCACGGGAATGTCGAAGGCGTCGCAAACCTGGATGAAATGCGCGGCCTTGTCCGAGGCCGGGCCGTCGATCGCGCCGGCGAGCACCATCGGCTGGTTAGCGACCACGCCCACCGCGCGCCCGCCGAGCCGGATGAGCGACGTCACCACTGCGCGTCCGTAGGACGGCTTCAGTTCGAGCACGCTGCCGATATCGGCGAGCAGGTTGATGACCTTGCGTACATCATACGCGCGACGCGCGCTCTCGGGCACCACATCGCGCAGCGCCCGCGAATCGGGCGCCTGCCCGGGTTCCGTGGCGGGGCCGAAATACTTGAGATATTGTCGCGCCTTGGCGATCGCCTCCGCCTCGTCGTCGACGACAATGTCGATGACACCCGACGCGACATGCACGGAGGCCGGGCCGATCTCCTCGGGCGTGAGCTTGAGGCCGAGTGCGGCTTCGACGAGCGGCGGCCCAGCCATGCCCATCGACGAATCGCGCGTCGCGATCAGCACGTCGCACATGCCGGCAAGATTGGCGTGTCCGGCGAAGGCACGCCCCGGCAAAATCCCGATGGTCGGCACCAGCCCGGAGAGCCGAGCAAACACGACGAAAGTATTGGACGAGCCGCGTCCCTCGACGCGCATGTCGTGTGGCCGCGCGCCGCCGCCGTCGAGCCAGCAGATAACGGGCAGCCGATGCCGCTCCGCGTGCTCGAACATGTGCGTCATCTTGGCGTGGTTCACCGCGCTCTGCGTGCCCGCGTACACGGTGTAGTCGTAGATCACGAGATCGACCGGCCTTCCGTCGAGCGTGCCCGAGCCCATCACCAGCCCGTCCGCCGCCCCCGTCATCCCGGCGACGGCGGGGCGCGCGAGGCCGCCATGCTCGACGAAGCTGTCGGCATCCGTGAGCGCCGCCAGCGCCTCCCGCGCCGTCCAGCGGCCGCGCTTGCGCTGGCGCGCCACCGCGTCGGGCCGTGCCTCGTCGAGAATCGCGCGCCGTGCTTCGAGCACCGCAAGCAACTCGGGGCGCAGCTTTTCAGGATCGTCTTTCACGCTGGGAAATCCTCGACGATGCCGCGCGATCAGATCGGCACGATGGAACGGTATTTCGGCGGCATGGCGTTGTCGCGCCGCGCGGGCACGCGGTCGAGCACATCGATCAGAATGCGTCGCGTGTCGCGCGGGTCGATGATGTCGTCAACGCCGAACCCCTCCGCCGCGCGTTGCGACGTGACATTGGCGCGCATCCCGTCGATCAGCTCTTGCCGCCGCGCCATCGGGTCCGGCGCATCCTGGTAGTCCCGGCGGAACGCGACATCGACGGAGCCTTCGATCGACATGGCGCAAATCTCCGCGGTCGGCCAGCCGAGGCAGGCATCCGCGTCGAAGCTGCGCCCGCCGGACATCGCGTAGTAGCCGAGGCCGTAGCCCTTGCGCAGAACCACGGTGATGCGCGGCACCGTCGCGTGACCGAGCTCGTGGATCAGCTTCGCACTGCGCCGGCCGAGCATGGTGCGCTCCGCCGGCGAGCCGATGGAGAATCCCGGCACGTCGACGAGGTGGATCAGCGGCACACCGAACGCGTCGCACAGCGCGATGAAATGCGCGCCCTTCTCGCAGGCCGGCGAATCCAGCATCCCGCCTAAGCGCATCGGCTGGTTGGCCACGAAGCCGACCGGCCGGCCGGCGAGGCGGGCGAAGGAGGTGACGAGATTACCCGCATAGGTCGGCTTGATCTCGAAAACGCTGTCATTGTCAGCAATGGTCGCAATCACGCGGCGCACGTCGTAGGCCTTGCGCGTGTTCGCCGGAACCAGATCGAGCAGCACGTCGTCGCGCCGATCGGCCGGATCGTCGCACGTAACGCGCGGCAAGTCCTGTCGCGCGTTGGACGGCAGATAGGAGAGAAAGCGCCGCACTGCGTCGAGTGCCGCCTGTTCGCTCTCCACGCCGAGATCCGCGAGGCCGTAGCGGTCCACCTGCATCGCGGCGCCACCGAGGGCCTCCGTCGTCGCGTCCTCGCCGGTGCCGGCCTTGACCAGCGCGGGGCCGGCGAGGCCCATCGTCGACTGGCCGCGTACCATCACCACGAAGTCCGCCATGCCGGCGTAGTTGGTCGGCCCCGCGAAGCCGGCGCCGAGCATTGCGGCGACCATCGGCACCCAGCCCGACATGCGCGCGAGATTGTGGAAATGATCGCCCGCATGGGCGAAGTGGCGGGAGTCCTGGCCGTCCTGGATGCGATGGCCACCGCCGTCGAGCAGCATCACCAGCGGCAAGCCCTGCTTCAGCGCCTGCAATCCAGCACGCCGAATCTTGGCACTGCCAAGCTTGCCGCTGCTGCCGCCGTAGACGGTGAAATCCTGCGAGACGATCACCGCCCAGCGTCCGTCGATCCGTCCTGTTCCGGTGATCACCCCATCCGCCGGCGCCGGCCGCGACAAGCCCTCGTCGCGCACCAGCCCGCCGATCTCGGTGAAGCTGCCGGGGTCGCAGAGATACGCGACCCGCTCCCGAGCGGTCATCGCCGCGCGTCGGCGCTGCTTCTCTACGGCCTCGGGCCGAAAATCGTCGTGCAGGGCGAGGCGCGCCGTGTCGATCGACCGCAGCAGGTCGCGACTGTCCTTGTCTGTCACCATGAGCGGGATGATGGCGGCCCAGGAGAAATCGCGCAACGGCACCCGGCTTGACTCGTGCGCTGGTCCGCTCGGACATTGCCGCCGCGCGAACGCCAAGAGAGCGAGTGGGGAGGCCAGCGCACGGATGGACCTGGATATCATTCCGAACGGGCTCGCGGCCGGGAGCCTGTATGCGTTGATCGCTGTTGGGTTCAATATTCTCTATCGACCAACCAACGTCTTCAACTTCGCGCAGGGCGATCTCGTGATGCTCGGCGCGATGATCGGCGCGAGCGCGATGGCGGCGGGGGCGCCGTGGGTGATCGCGCTCGCGGCGGCCGCCGTCTTCGTCGGGCTGATCGCGCTGCTCGAGAACGCCGTCGCCGTGGCGCCCGTCGTTCGGCGTTCTTCCGTGAGCCACGCCTGGATCATCTCGACGCTGGCCTACTCGCTCATCATCGACAACCTGGTCGGTCACGCCTGGGGGCCGGACCCGATCCGCGTTGACCCGCCGGCGCCGCTGTCGACGACGACGTTCACCGTCGCCGGGATGCGCACGAGTTCCTACCAGATCGCGCTGATCGTCGGGACGGCGCTGATGATCCTGCTGATCGAGCGGTTCTATCGCACACGCTCGGGCAAGGCGGTGATGGCGGTGGCGGAGGATCGCGACGCGGCGCTGTTGCGCGGCATCGACCCAGGGCGGCTCAGCCGCTGGTCATTCTTCCTCGGCGGCGGTTTTGCAGCTGTGGCCGGATTGCTAGCCTCCCCGGTGCTGTATGCCTCAACGCAGCTTGGCCCCGCCCTGCTGATCAAGGGCTTCGAGGCGGCGGCGATCGGGGGCGTCGGCAACAATCGCGGCGCGCTGGTGGCCGGCTGGATCCTCGGGCTGGCGGAAGCGCTCGGCGGCTCGCTGCTCTCGCCCGGTTATCAGCAGGCCTCCACCTTCGTGCTGTTGCTGGTGATCCTGCTGATCCAGCCACGCGGCCTGTTCGGCCAGCCGGAAGCGCGCAATGTCTGACCGCACCATCCCGCGCGGGGGCGCGGCGCGCGTGCTCGACAATCCCTGGCTCGGGCGCACGGCAATCCTCGTCTTGGCTGTCGCCATCTATGTTTTTCCGCTGATCGCGCATAGCGACTATCGGCTCTACCTCGGCACCCAGGTCGGCATCTATCTGCTGGTGGCGATGGGGCTCAACCTGCTGAGCGGCTACACTGGGCAGCCGTCGCTCTGCCACGGCGCGCTGCTGGCGATTGGCGCCTATGTCACGGCGATCGCCACGGTCGATCACGGCTGGAGCTTCTGGCCGGCGGCGTTGGTCGGCATGGCGATCACCGCCGGCGCCGGCGCGCTAATCGCGTTGCCCGCATTCCGTGTCTCGGCGTGGTATTTCGCGCTCATCACGCTTGCCTTCGCCGAGGTGGTGGGCGGGATGCTCATCGAATGGGGCGGGCTGACGCACTCGTTCAGCGGTGTTGTCGGCATTCCGATGCCCTCGGCGTTTGGCCAATCCTTCAACGCGGCGCAACTGTTCTGGCTGGTCGCGACCATCGATATCGCCTGCTTCATCATGATGGCCAACATGATGCGCGGCCGGTTCGGGCGAGGCTTCATCGCGCTGCGCGACAACGAGATCGCCGCGCGTGCCTCGGGCATCTCGCTGGTGCGCCTGAAGATGTTCGCCTTCGTCGTCAGCGCCGCCGTGACCGGGCTCGCCGGCGCGTTCTACGCGGTGCAGAAGACCGTCATCACGCCGGACGACTTCACGGCGGACGTCTCGATCTTCTTTCTCGTCGTCGTCGTGCTCGGTGGCAGTGGCCGGCTGTGGGGTGCGGCGCTCGGCACCGTGGCGTTCTTCGTGGTTCCCGAGTTGCTCACCAGCCTGCAGGCGTGGCGGCTGCTGATCTACGGCGTGGTGCTGCTCGCGCTAATGCTGTTCGCGCCGCACGGATTGGCAGGCGCGATCGCGTCCGCCTGGCGCAGCCTGCGTGTGGCACTCGGTGCGAGCCCCCGCCCACCACCACCTCTGGCCACCGCGCCGGGCGCGCCGACGGTGCAAAAGGTGCGGGGCATGGCGGTCTCGATCGCGGGATTGCTCAAGCGCTTCGGCGGCGTGACCGCGCTCGATCGTGTCTCCCTGAAAGTCGAGGCTGGCAGCGTCCACGCCATCGTCGGGCCGAACGGCTCGGGCAAGACCACGCTGTTGAACATGATCTGCGGCTTCTTCCGGCCCGACGAGGGTTCCATTCGTCTCGACGATGTCGAAGTGGTGGGCCGCTCCACGGCCGGCATAGCGCGCCTCGGTGTTGGCCGCACGTTTCAGACGCCCAAGCTATTGCCCGAGCTCACCGCGACCGAAAACGCGATGCTCGGTGCATTCGCCGCCGAACGCGCGAGCACCATCGAGGTCGCGCTATGGGCGCCACGCGCGCGTCGCGAACACGCGGCGCTGGCGGCGCAGGCGGAGCACTTCCTCGGCTTTGTTGGGCTGGGAGAGCGGGTGCATGAGCAAGCGGGCGAGCTGCCGCATGGTCAGCAGCGGCTGGCGGAGATCGCCCGCGCGCTGATCGGGCGGCCACGTCTGTTGCTGCTCGACGAACCGGCGGCCGGGTTGTCGCTCACGGAGCTCGACAAGCTCGGCGCACTGATCCGCTCCATCGCCGATCTCGGCGTTACCGTCGTCATCGTCGAGCATCATCTGGAGTTGGTCGCCGACATCTGCCGACACGTGACGGTGCTCGATCGCGGCACGGTGCTTGCGGAGGGCACGCCGGACGCCGTATTCGCCGATCCCGCGGTGATCGCCGCCTATATGGGAGCGCGCCCGCTGGCGGAGGCCGCATCGTGACTGCGTTGCTGCAAGTCGAGGCGATCGACGTGGGCTACGGCCATGTCGGCGTCCTCGAGAATGTCAGCCTCACGGTCGACCAAGGCAGCATCGTCGCCCTCGTCGGCAGCAACGGCGCGGGCAAGAGCACCTTGCTGCGCGCGATCTCCGGCCTGCTGCGCCCGCGACGTGGCCGAATCGTGTTCGCCGGAACCGACTTGGCGGGTGCGCCGCCGAACCGGGTGGTGGACGCCGGCATCCTGCATGTGGCCGAGGGCCGGCGACTGTTCCGCCAGCAGAGCGTCGACGACAATCTCGAACTCGGCCTGTACGGCGCGCGCATCGCCCGGAGCAACGTGGCGGCGCGCTATGCCCGTGTGTTCGAGCTGTTTCCAGTCCTTGCCGAGCGTCGCCGGTCGCGCGCTGGCGTGCTGTCGGGCGGGCAGCAGCAGATGCTGGCGATCGCCCAGGCGTTGATGCGCGAGCCGCGCCTTCTAATGCTGGATGAGCCCTCGCTCGGCCTTGCGCCGATCATCGTCGATCAGGTGCTCGAGGTGCTGCTGCGGCTGCGCGATGGCGGCACCACGATCCTGCTCGTCGAGCAGATGGTCGAGCGCGCGCTGGAGATCGCGGATTTCGGCTTCGTGCTGCAGAACGGCCGCCTGATCGGCCAGGGGCCAGCCGCCGAGCTGGCGCGGAGCGATATCGTCACCAGCGCCTATGTCGGCGCGAAGCAACACAATTGACGCGGAGGAAAAGCCGATGATGAACCTGGATCGCCGGCAAGTGTTGGTTGGCGCGGCGGCCGGGCTGGCAGCCGGCGTGACCTTGCGGCGCGCGCGCGGCGAGGAAGTCGTCCGCATCGGCTGGATCCGTCCGACCACGGGCCGGCTCGCGAGCTCCTTCGCGCCGCTCTATGTCGGCGGTCTGATCGCGGTCGACGAGATCAACGCGGCCGGTGGGATCATGGGGCGGCGCATCGAGCGCGTGGAGCAGGACGACGAGGCGTCGCCTGCCAAGGAACCGGCGATCATGCGCAAGCTGCAGGATGACGGCATCAACATCATCTGCGGCCCGACCGGCTCGTCGCAATCGCTTTCGGCGCTCGCGGTGGGCCGGACGCAAAACATCGTGCAGGCGGTCTACGCCAACGCCGCCGAGGTAGGCGACGGCAAAAAATACCCAACCAATTTCCAGTTCTGCTTCAACACGGTGCAAGAAGCCAACGCCGTCGTCCACTACCTCATCGACAAGCTCGGCGTGAAGAAGGTCGGCATCCTGCAGGAGAACACCGCGTTCGGCGAACAGGTGACGACGGCGAGCAAGTCGGTGCTCGACAAGGCCGGGCTTAAGCCGACCGACATCCAAGTCTACCCGCTCACGGCGCCCGACCTGAACCCCTACATCGCCAATCTCAGGAAGTCGGGTGCCGAGGGCATCGTGATGTGGACGGCGAACACGCCGCAAGCGGCGGCGGTGTTCAATGCGCTCGACTCGCAGCAATGGTTTCCGCCGATCTGCGGCCATAACGGTCTGCTGTCGCTCTCCTTGCTGAAGCTGGCGCCGGAGGCAGCGCTGAAGAACGTATATTCCATCCACTTCCGCAATCTCTCCTTCACCGCGACGGAGAGCCCCGGGCCGCTGCAGCAGGAGTTCGCCAAGAAGCTGCAGAAATACCCGGAGGCGGAGGACGGCGCGGCTGCCGTCGCGGCCGCGCCGTATTACGACTTCCTGCACCTCCTCAAGAAGATCATCGAGAGCGAAAAGAGCTTCGATCCGAAGGTGATTCGCACGGCGCTCAACAGCACGACGGGCTACGCCGGCCTGGTCGGCACCTACAGCTTCACGCCCGAGCGGCACACCGGCCTGTCAGCCGATGCATTGTGCATGGCAACGATCCTCTCGGCCAAGAGTCCCAAGGCCGAATGGTGCTTCCGCGAGCGCGCGCCCGGCGCCTGAGCGCGCGCGTCAGCCGAGGCGGCGGCGGTAGAGCGCGATCAGGCGCTCCCAATGCCGCTCGGCCGCTGGCCGGTCGTAGCACCACCGTTGTGGAAACGCGAAACCGTGATGCACGCCGGGATAGAGCTCAATCTCGCCGGTGACGCCGGAAGTCGCAAACAGCCGGCGGAGTTCGTCGACCATCGGCAATGGCGCGAGCTCGTCATGCTCCGCGCAAGCGATGTAGAGCTCGCCCCGCGGTTTGGCGAGCGAGAGGTGCGGGCTCTCCTCGGCGTCGCTGACCAGCCACGTGCCGTAGAACGATGCCGCGGCGGCGACGCGGTCGGGAAAGCGCGCCGCCGCCGCGAGCGCATAGGGGCCGCTCATGCAGTAGCCGTGGCACCCGACCGGGCCGGATTTCGCCGCCGGCTGCGCGTCGACGAACTCGAGCATGGCGGCGAAATCGCTCATTACTGGCGGAATGGTCATCTTGGTGCGGATGGCGCGCATCCGGGCACGTTCCGCACTGCCGTCCTCCAGCACGTCCGGACCGAACAGCGTGTCGCGCCCGGCGCGGTAGTAGAGGTTCGGCAGCGCCACGTAAAAGCCGACACTGGCGAGCCGGCGCGCCATGTCGCGCAACTCCTCCCGGACTCCCGGCGCATCCATCAGCAGGAACACCGCCGGGTGCGGCCCGTTGCGCTCCGGGTGGCAGATGAAGGTTTCCATCGCGCCATGCCTGGTCGCGATGTCCAGCGTGCGTTCCATCATCCGTGCGTCTCCCCAACCCGCCGTTGCGCATTCGACCGCCCCATCGGGGCACCCGCGTTCCCTCTCCGAGCACAGTCTTTGCCGAAATTGCTCATGAGCGCTATTGTTTCGCCGGCCTGAACAGTTGGTCCGTCCTCGGCGGAATGACTGTAACCACGGCGCAAAGCCCGGACACGCCGGGAAAGCAACCTAGGGGAGAGAACGATGTCGGGTGCGACTCAGATTCATCCTTCCGTGGATCACGGCATAAAGCCAAGTTCAGCAAGTTTTGCCGGCGGGACGCTGGCTTGCAAGTGTGCGCAGAACCCGGTGAAGGTCGCCATAAAAGGGCAGATCGCCTACGATCACGCCTGCGGCTGCACCAAATGCTGGAAGCCCGAGGGCGCGATCTTCTCCGTGGTTGCGGTTGTGCCGCGTGACAATCTCAGCGTCGTCGAGAACGGCAACAAGCTGTCGATCGTCGATCCCAATGCCGTCATCCACCGCTACGCCTGCAAGGAGTGCGGCGTTCATATGTACGGTCGCATCGAGAACAAGAATCACCCGTTCTACGGGTTCGACTTCGTTCATCCCGAACGGTTCCAGGAGCAGGGCTGGGCGCCCCCGGAATTCGCCGCGTTCGTCTCTTCCGTGATCGAGGCCGGCGTCAGCCCAGACCGGATGGGCGCGATCCGCGGCAGGCTGAAGGAGCTCGGCCTCGAACCTTATGATTGCCTGTCGCCGCCGTTGATGGACGCAATCGCCACGCACATCGCGAAAGCGTCCGGCGCCCTGCCGAACTGAGCCGCGCGAGGCGACGTCGAGCCGGAGGCCCGCCGCCGCCCCGTCCGCGCCTATTGTTTCTTCTGGCCGTCCGGCCCGAATTGTTCGAGATACGCGATGACGTCCTTTCTTTTCTGAGCGTCCTTCAGGCCGGGAAAGATCATCTTGGTGTGCGGCACAACAGTCTGGGGGGACGTCAGGTATTTATCCAGTTCCTCGGGCGTCCAGGTAATCCCGGAATCCTTGTTGGCCGCCGAGTAGTTGTATCCCGGATAGGTTCCCGCCTTGCGCCCCACCACGCCGTTCAGCACCGGGCCGACCGCGTTCTTCGCGTTGGGACCGATCTGATGACAGGCGCGACACACGATAAAATCCTTTTCGCCCGTCGCCGCGTTCTGCGCCAATGCGGGCGCGCCAGACACGACGACGAAAGTCACGGCCAGAAATGCGGCTCGCACCACGCGATCTCCTTCTCCGGTGGATATGCTCGGAAAGCCTCAAACGCTGATGGATCAGTGTCAACGCAGGATCAGCTTTTCTGATCCTCGTGGTCCGGCCAGTCACAGTGCCAGCGCACGACGCGGAATTTCGGATGCTCCTCCGCCCATTGCGCAAGATACGGCGGCGCCTGCATCGTGCAGCTCCGCAGTGACCCCTCCGATTGGAACAGGAGGTGGTATTCGTGACACGCGCTCGGGTCGGAGAGCGCGCACGCCAGCACGATGAGATCGACTGTGTTCATCGCCGCCTCCTCACGCGGGGCCAGTCTCGCGCGGACCATACGCCATACCGGCATTCCGCTTGTAACCGGCCTCGGTCGATGGTGCGAGGTGCAGAATAGTCGCGCGAGCGTGAGGACTCGAGGCGCCGTCTTGAATGGACGCGGCGGGTCGCCCATGCTGGCGGCATGACACGTCCAAAGGCGGTGCCGGGCGGTTTCGGCAGGCGGGCGCTGATCGCAACCGCGGCCGGCGCGTCCCTTGCCGGCACGCCGGGCCGATCCCGGGCCGATACGCCCGCGGTGAAGCTCGGCTATATTCGCTCAACGGCGCGGCGGCCGACCATCTCCCTGCTCGACAAGCAGGCGCCGGATGACGGCTTGGCGGGCGCCAAGCTGGCGATTGCTGACAACAATACCACCGGCCAATTCATGAACCAGCGGTTCGAGCTTTCTGACGCGCCGGTCCGCACGGACGACGAGGTGCCCGCGTCGCTCGAAACCCTCGTCGGTCAGGGTATCGCCCTGATCCTGACCGACTTGCCGGCCGCACCGTTGCTGAAGCTTGCGGATGACGGGAAGAAGAAGGGGCTGACCTTTTTCAATGTCGCCGCCCCCGACGATGCGCTGCGCCAGCAGGATTGTCGCAACAACGTGATCCATGTCGCGCCGAGCCGCAGCATGTTGGCGGACGCGGTGGCGCAGTATCTCGTCTGGAAGAAATGGTCGCGCTGGGTGCTGGCCTACGGCTCGCATCCAGATGACGCGTTGCTGGCGGACGCCTATCGGCGCTCGGCCAAGCGGTTCGGCGCGCGTATCGTGAAGGAACTCGAATACAAGGACACCGGCGGCGCGCGGCAGACCGATTCCGGTGTCGCGCAGACGCAGAAGCAGATGCCGGTGTTCACGCAAGGCCTGCCCGAGTACGATGTGCTGGTGGCGGCGGATGAGAACCAGGTGTTCGCCGGCTACCTGCCGTATCGCACCTGGGATGCGCGGCCAGTCGCGGGCTCGGCGGGATTGCGGCCGGTGACGTGGGATCCGAATAGCGAATCGTGGGGCGGGACGCAGCTGCAGGACCGCTTTATCCGCATGGCGCACCGCACCATGTCACCGCTCGACATGCAGGCATGGGTCGCTTGCCGCATGGTGGGCGAAGCGGCGAGCCGAAGCCGCTCGACGGACCCGGCCGTGATCATGCAGGACATGCGGAAGCCGGGGTTCGGCGTGGCGGCCTACAAGGGACAGACGCTCACCTTGCGCGATTGGGACTGGCAGCTTCGCCAGCCGATCCTGCTGGCCGACGGGCGTGCCGTGGTCTCCATCTCGCCGCAGGCGGGATTCCTGCACCAGGTGACAGCGCTCGATACGCTCGGCATCGACCGACCGGAAACCCAATGCAAGCTGAAATGAAGCAATTCGCCATTCGGTGCCTGGCGCTCGCTGGCCTGCTTGCCGCTGCGGGTTGGTGCCTACCGGCGTGGGCCTACACGGCGTACGTGACGAACGAGCGCGACAACACGATGAGCGTGATCGACCTCGACCAGATGAAGACCGTCAAGACGGTCCCGGTCGGACAGCGGCCGCGCGGCATCATCATGACCAAGGACGGCAGCGAGATCCTGATCTGCGCCAGCGACGACGACACCATCCAGATTCTCGATGCGAAGACGCTGCAAGTCATCGGCGTTCTGCCGTCGGGGCCGGACCCGGAGACCTTCGCGCTGCACACCTCGGGCAATCCGCTCTATGTGTCGAACGAGAACGACAACATGATCACGGTGATCGACGTGCCAGCGCGCAAGGTGCTGGCGCAGATCCCGACCGGCGTGGAGCCCGAGGGCATGGCTGTGAGCCCCGACGGGGAAACCATCGTCAACACGTCCGAAACCACCAACATGGCGCATTTCCTCGATTTCAAGACGCGCAAGATGGTGGCGAACGTGCTGGTCGATCCACGCCCACGCATCGCGAGGTTCAAGCATGACGGGTCGGAGGTGTGGGTATCCTCCGAACTCGGCGGCACGGTCAGCGTGATCGATGCCGCGAAACACTCGGTTACGCACAAGATCCACTTCGACGTGCAAGGGCTGCGTGCCGAAAGCATCCAGCCGGTCGGCATCGCTTTCACCAAGGACGACAAGACCGCCTTCGTGGCACTTGGCCCGGCGAACCGCGTCGCCGTGCTCGACGCGCAGACCTACAAGTTGCGCAAGTATCTGCTGGTCGGCCAGCGCGTCTGGCACATGGCATTCACGCCGGACCAGAAATACCTGCTGACCACCAACGGGCTTTCCAACGACGTGTCGGTGATCGACGTGGCCTCGCTGGAAGTCGTGAAGTCGATCCAGGTCGGGCGCCTGCCCTGGGGCGTAGTTGTGTCGCCCAAATGAGCGCCACCATTGTGCAAGCCGCATCGGCACCGTCGGGGCTCGATGCAACGCCAGCCCTCGCGGTTCACGGCGTGAGCCATTCGTACGGCTCGCGCAAGGCGCTGGTCGATGTCAGCCTGGCGGTGCAGCAGGGGCGCTTTACCGTGCTGCTCGGGCTCAACGGGGCGGGCAAGACCACGCTGTTCTCGCTGATTACTCGACTTTACGACACGCAGCGCGGGTCGGTCGACGTGCTGGGCCATCCCGTCGCACGCCAGCCGGGTGCGGCGCTTCGCTTGCTCGGTGTGGTGTTCCAAGCGCGCACACTCGACCTCGACCTGTCGGTGATGGAGAACCTGCTTTACCACGCCGCGCTGCACGGCATCGGCGGCCGAGAGGCGCGGCGTCGGTCTCAAGCGGCGCTCGAGGAAGTGGAGATGGCGGATCGCGCGCGCGACACGGCGCGCAAGCTGTCGGGCGGGCAGATGCGCCGCGTGGAAATCGCGCGCGCGTTGCTGCATCGGCCGCGCGTGATGGTGCTGGACGAGCCCACCGTCGGACTCGATGTCGCCTCGCGGGCGGCGATCCTGCGCCACGTCCGCACACTGGTGCGCGAGCGGGGTGTGGCCGTGCTGTGGGCGACGCATCTGCTCGATGAGGTGCAGCCGGAGGATGCGGCGGTCGTGCTGCATCTCGGCCGGGTGTTGGCCGCCGGCGACGTACCCGACGTCATCCGCTCGGCCGGAGCCGCCGACATGCGCGGCGCGTTCACCGCGCTGACGGGCGGTGCCGCCGCAAGGGAGGCCGAATGAGCGCCAGCGCCATTCGTGACGAACAGGGCTTCACCGTCGCCCAGCATTTAATCTGCCTGCGCGGCATCGTGTGGCGCGAGGCGCTGCGCTTCGTCCACCAGCGGGAGCGCTTCATCTCCGCGCTGGTGCGTCCGTTGGTCTGGCTGTTCATCTTCGCCGCCGGCTTTCGCCAGATCCTCGGCGTATCGATCATCCCGCCCTATGACACCTACGTGCTGTATGAGGTCTATGTCACGCCGGGCCTCATGGCGATGATCCAGCTGTTCAACGGAATGCAGTCGTCGCTCTCGATGGTGTACGACCGTGAGATGGGGAACATGCGGATGCTGCTGGTCAGCCCGTTCCCGCGCTGGTACCTGCTGATCGGCAAGCTGCTGGCCAGCACCGCGGTTTCCGTGCTGCAGGTCTACGCCTATCTGGTGGTGGCGTGGCTCTGGGGAATCACGCCGCCGCCCTGGGGCTACCTCGCGGTACTGCCCGCGCTGGTGCTATCCGGGATGATGCTCGGCGCGCTCGGGATGCTGTTGTCCTCGGCGATCCGCCAGCTCGAGAACTTCGCCGGCGTGATGAATTTTGTCATTTTCCCGATGTTCTTCGCTTCCTCGGCGTTGTATCCGCTCTGGCTGGTGCAGCAGTCGAGCCCGGTGGTGTACACGATCTGCCGCCTCAATCCGTTTACTTATGCCATTGAGCTGATCCGCTTCGCGCTCTATCTCGAAATCAACTGGACGGCGCTCGCCGTGGTTGCGAGCATGACGGTGTTGTTCACCGCCGGCGCGATCCTTGCCTACGATCCCGCGCGCGGCCTGATCGCGCGGCGTGGCGCGGGTGGCGCGTGATCGGGCGTGCACCATGTGTGCTCGCGGCGGCGCTGCTCGCGATCGGAGCGGCGCAGGCCGCGCCGCCCGGCCCGCGCGATCCCGATTGGCCATGCCAGCAGATCAAGGTTCCCGAGTTGTCGCTCGCGGCCGTGTGGTCAGGGCCGCCGGTCGATGCCCGGCAAACCGACTGGCAGCGTGACCCGCAGGTTGCCGACCTCGCGCATCGGCTGGCACAGCGGCGAATTCCCGTCGATCAGGCCAGCACGGAGATCCGCGCCTTTGCCGAGCAGGCAGGTGCCCAGAAACAACAGCGCGTGCTGGCATTGCTGGTCGGCTTGTTCAACGTGCTCAACCAGGAGCGCGAGACCGTGATTGCGGGCCTCGACCGCTTCGGCCATCGCCAAAAGGAGCTCGCCGACACCTTGCGCGCGGACAATGACAAGCTGACTACGATGCACCAGGATTCCGCCGCCGACCCGGTGGCGGTAAACAAGCTCACGCAACAGGTCACGTGGGAGATGAACGTGTTTCAGGACCGGCGCGAGGCGATCGGCTATGCCTGCGACGTGCCCGCTGCGATCGAGCAAAGACTGTTCGCCCTGGCCCGCACGATCCAGCAAGTCCTGGAGTAGCTCACTCGTCCGGTCGCGGCATCGGGTCGCGCGGTTCGAGCGGCAGGCCGGCCCGCTCCCAGCCGTCGGTACCTTCGGGATACCAGTCGACATGCGTGTAGCCGAGCGTCAGCGCCCGCTTGGCCGCGTTCCAGGACATCCAGCATTCCGCCAAGCAGTAGAACACCACGGGATAATCTCGGTCATCATGCGTCGCTTGCCGAAGATTGCGGGCGAAATATTCTTCCATTACTGGCGCCAGGGCGCCGTAGCCGGTGTCCGGTAGCCAGATGCTGCCGGGCAAGTCCTTGCGCGGCTTCGGATGCCAGATCGTCCCGGCCGGCAACCCCGCCGGTCGCGGCGGTCGCGGCAGGACGTCGATGAATGCTGCCGCGCGCTTCTCCCACAGCGCGTGGGCCTCTGTTGTCCCCAGCACCGTGGCGCCTTGCAACGTCGCGGGCACGGGCGCCCGGTACTCGTCCATGCGGTAGCCTGAGGGTTCGGACGGTGCCTCCGTGGCGCCGGCGAGCAGCACCACCGCAAGTGCCAGTGCCAGGCGGGCGATCACGGGGAGAGAAGTTTGCCCTGTTCATCCAGCAGCGGCACGCCGTACTCCGCGAGGATATGGTCGATCTCCGGCCGGTTCTCCGCGATGAGGCGATTGAGCTTTCGCTTCCACTCCTGGTCCGTTCGGCGCACGCCCATCGCGATGCGGAACTCCATCCGCTCGTGCTCCTTCAGCAACGGCACCACGGTCAAATGCGGCTCGACGCGCTGCGCGTAGTAGCCCGCCATCGGCCCCCACAACACGCCGGCGTCGATGCGTCCAGCGGCGATGTCGTCCGTCATCTCCTTGGCGGGCACCTCCACGCGCGTGTCCACGGTGAGCGGGTAGGGCTTGGCCAGCGCCATCAGGCCGTCCCGCGACATCACGCTGGCGGGCGGCGTGCCGGCGACAACGCCGACATGCTTGCCCTGCAGGCGCGGATCATCGAGCGAGGCGACGCCATCCAGGCCGCTGCCCGGCTTGAACACCAGTGCATAGGTCGTGCGGTAATACGGGTTGGTCGTCTGCACCTGATCGTCGCCGACCGCCACGCCCATCACCACGTCGCAACGCAGCGCGTTCAGGGTGTTGCGCACGAAGCCGATCACTTGCGGGTAGTAGACGTAGCTGACCGGCTCACCGAGCTTGGAAGCAAGCAGTGCGGCGAGCTTGTTCTCGAACCCTTGGCCTGCCTCGTTGGAAAACGGCAGGTTGTGCGGGTCGGCGCAGACGCGGAACACCTTCGGGTCGACCAGCTCTACCGATCCGCCGAGACCAGGGGCCTGGGCGCGAGCATGTGACGCGGCGAGCAGGGCTACAGCACACAGCCCCGCGCGTAATCCAAGTCCAATGTCGACTGACAGCCTGCGCATTGGTCAGCCCATGCACTCGTTCTCGGCCTTGGTGTAGGCCTCCGGTTTGTCGTCATGCTTCGCGGGCCGTCCGCGTCCCACCGCGCCGTCGGCACGGGCGCGCAGGTACACGTAGATCGCGTCGATGTAGCACATGACGTTCTTGTTCGCTCCCTCGGCCGGCATGACCAGGTTCTGCGCCGCCGAGACGTTCTGTTTTCCGCCCGCCACTGTCGCGTAGAACGTGGTGTAGTCGATGTGCTTCAGGGAATCGACGAGCGACGGCGCGTAGGTGGACCCCAGACCATCCGGCCCGTGGCACTGCAGGCAGTTGGCGCTGTAACGGATGAATCCGACGTAGGTGTACCAATCAACCTTGCCGTCGTCGCCGATCTTGAAGGTCGGGTTGCCATTCTTGTCTTGCCACTTGCCGTCTTCCGATTTCACGGCGGTGGGATCGCCCGCGCCATCCTCGATGGCGTACGCAATGCCCGCCGACAGGCTCAGGGCAATGGCGACGCAGGCGACGGCACGCGACATTCTCTGCACGGCAACTTCCTTGCTGATGAGAAGAAGCCGGCCGGCGCTGGCTGCGAGCCAGGACGCCGGCCGGGATAGTCTTACGCGCAAGCCCGAGGTTAGCTCGACGGGAGTTTGAACACCGTCAACGTGCCGCCGAGTGCGGTGTAGTTGTTCAACGCCGCGTAGCCGCCCACCGCACCGAGGCCGGCATGCGGATCGGTCAAGCCCGCCGCGAGGCCGATGCCGGCCCAGCCGCCGACGCCGGAGAGCACGGCAATGTATTGCTGTCCGTTATGCTCGTAGGTCATCACGTTGCCGATGATGCCGGACGGGGTCTTGAACCGGTACAGCTCCTTGCCGGTCTTCGCGTCCACCGCTTTCAGATAGCCCTCGAGGGTGCCGTAGAACACCACGCCGCCTTTGGTCGCTAGCGCGCCCGACCAGACCGAGAATGCCTCGGGGTCGGACCACTTGATCTTGCCTGTGGTGGCATCCCAGGCGATGAAGTTGCCCATGTTCTGGCTGCCCTGGGGCGGATACATCGACAAGGTCGCGCCGACATAGGGCTGGCCGGCCGTGTACGACACGCGGAACGGCTCATAGTCCATGCACACATGGTTGGTCGGCACGTAGAACAGCTTGGTATCCGGGCTGTAGGCCGCCGGCTGCTCGTCTTTCGTCCCGAGCGCGGCCGGGCAGATGCCCTGATGGTTCACGTCCGGCGTCTCGGTCGAATATTTCTTATCGAGGATCGGCCGGCCGTAATCCTTGCTGCCCTTATCCATGTTGATCCCGGTCGCCCAGTTCACTGCCGGGTCATATTTTTCGGCGACAAGCAGCTCGCCCGTCTCGCGATTGAGCGTGTAGCCGAAGCCGTTGCGGTCGAAATGCACGAGCGTGGGCACCGTCTTGCCGCCGATCTCCTGGTCGGCAAGGATCATTTCGTTGACGCCGTCATAGTCCCACTCGTCGTGCGGGGTCATCTGGTAGACCCATTTCGCCATCCCCGTATCGGGGTCGCGGGCGAAGATGGTCATGGACCATTTGTTGTCGCCGGGCCGCTGGCTTGGGTTCCAGGTCGAAGGATTGCCGGAGCCGTAATAGATCAGGTTGGCTTTCGGATCATACGCGAGCCAGCCCCAGGTATCACCACCGCCGATCTTCCACTGATCGCCTTGCCAGCTCTTCAGGCTCGAATCGGCGCCGATCGGCTTGCCGAGCGACGTGGTCTTCTGCGGATCGACCAGAAGATCCTTGTCCGGGCCTTCAGAATAGGCGCGCCAGAGCTCCTTGCCATCCTTCGTCGAGTATGCCGCGACCCAGCCGCGCACGCCGAACTCACCGCCGGAGACGCCGACATAGACCTTGTCCTTGACGACCATCGGCGCACTGGTGCCGGTCGCTCCCTTGGACGGGTCATCGGTCTTGACCGACCAGTCGACCTTCCCGGTCTTGGCATCGAGCGCCACCAGCGTGGTGTCGGCCTGGTGCAGGAAGATTTTGCCGTCCGCGTAAGCGGGCCCGCGGTTGACGGTGTCGCAGCACATCACCGGGATGACGTTCGGGTCCTGCTTCGGCTCGTATTTCCACAGGATTTTGCCGTCATGGTCGAGGTCGAGCGCGTACACGGTGTTGGGGAACGGCGCATGCACATACATGATGTTGCCGATGACCAGCGGCGAGCCCTCATGGCCGCGCAACACGCCGGTCGAGAACGTCCATGCAACCTGCAGCTTGCCGACGTTCTGCGCGGTTATCTGGTCCAGGGTCGAGTAGCGCTGGTTATCGTAGCTCTTGGTGGGCATCACCCATTCGGAGGCGTTCGACTGCATCTTGGTTAGATCGCCGTTCGCCGAGGTCTGCGCGACGGCGGTGGTAGTCAGCAACACAGGCGACAGCATGACTGCCGCCGCCAGCCAGAAGCCCGACGATCCACGTCGCATTGATTTCCTCCCGTTTATTGCTCGGACGCCCGACGGACGAACTCAGTCCATCAGTCCAGCCAAGTCGCGCTTGGGAGAAGCCGCTCCGACGGGTTTCTCGGCGATCCGGTGTTCCACATCGCGGGAACTTGCCAGCCGCCCGAAGCCTCTTTCGGCGATTTCCCACCCTCCCAACCAGCGGGAAATCCGTTGAAGCCAGAGACATGCCAGCGTAAGCAGCGCGACAACCCGACTGCAAATCACGCGACCGTGACACGAGGCGTCGAATTACGAACATAATGGAGATAATTTTGTGCGAGCGATGAATGCGCTTGCCGGGCTCGTCATCGCCCTCGCCGCGGCCGTGTCGGCAGCGCGAGCCGACGGACCGGCGCGGCCGGTTTCGATCGAGGCCGTGGCGCCGGGCGACTATGCCCATTTTGGCGAAGTCTCAGTGACCACCCGGGAGAATCAGGGCGACATCGCCAATCTCGGCATCATCGTGGGCGAAAACGCCGTGGCGGTCGTGGATACCGGCGGCAGCGTGGAAGTGGGCAGGGGCCTGCTCGCGGCGATCCGCCGCGTCACGGACAAGCCGGTCCGCTACGTCATCAACACCCACGAGCATCCCGACCACGTATTCGGCAACGCCGCGTTCGGGCCGGGCGTCACCTTCGTCGGCCACCACAACCTGCCCGAGGAGTTGGCCAAGCGGGGCGAGTATTACTTGAACTCATTCCGCGAAGCGCTGGGCGCGGCGGCGATCGGGGAAGTCAAGATCATCCCGCCGACATTGCTGGTGGACACCGAGACGACGCTCGACCTCGGCGGTCGACGCCTGCGGCTCACTGCCTGGAGCCCCGCGGCTCACACCAACTGCGATCTCACGGTGCTCGACGAGACCACCGGCGTGCTGTTCGCCGGCGACCTTGTGTTCATGCAACACATCCCGGTGCTCGATGGCAGCGTGACCGGCTGGCTGTCGGTGCTGCCTAGGCTCGCGAAGTTGCCGGCTCGAATTGTGGTGCCTGGGCACGGCAGGTTAGTGGCACCCTGGCCGCAGGCCCTGGAGGACGAGCGCCGCTACCTTACTACGCTGGCCGCCGACGCGCGCCGCCTGATCGCCGCCGGCGTGCCCCTCGCCCAGGCGGTGCCCCAGATCGCCCAGTCCGAGCGCGGACGGTGGAAGTTGTTCGACGACTATAATCCGCGCAACGCGACGGCCGCGTTCAGTGAGCTGGAGTGGGAATAACCTCGTCCTCCCGCGCGCGCCCGCGATAGGCGTACTCGGTCGGCGAGCCGGCGGAGCCCTGGCCGGCCAGTTCCAACATCAACGCGTGGTGCGGGGACAGTGCGCAGGCCGGATCGGTGGCGGCGGCGTTGCCGGTGAGGGCGAGCGCCTGGCAGCGACAGCCGCCAAAGTCGATCTCCCGGCGATCGCAGGACCGGCAGGGCTCCGGCATCCAGTCGGTTCCCCGGAACGCCTGGAAAGCCGGCGAGCGTGCCCAGATTTCCGCCAGCGGCCGGTCGCGCACCGACCAGAATTCGAGGCCGGGGATCGTCTCGGCGGCATGGCAAGGCAGCACGCGACCGGACGGCGTGACGTTGAGCGACCGTCGCGCCCAGCCACCCATGCAGGGCTTCGGCTGATTGGCGTAATAGTCCGGCACGACGAGGTCGATCGCCAGCCGCCCCGCATAGCGCGGCCGCAGCTGTTCGACCTCGTCCATCGCGCGATACACCTGCTCGCGGGTCGGCATCAATGCGTTCCGGTTGCGCAGTGCCCAACCGTGATATTGCGCGTGCGCGACTTCCACTCGGCCCGCTCCGAGGCTCGCCGCCAGTTCCACGAGGGCAGTCACTCGCCCGATATTGGCGCGATGGATTACGGCGTTGATCGTCAGCGCCATGCCGAGCCCGACCACCCGCTCGGCGAACGCCAGCTTGCGGGCGTGCGCCCCTCGATAGCCGGCGATGCGGTCGGACGAGTCGGGCTCGACGTCCTGGATCGAGAGCTGCACATGGTCCAGCCCATCGGCGGCCAGCCGCTCCAGCCGGGCCGCGTCTAGCCCAATCGCCGAGGTGATGAGGTTGGTGTAAAGCCCGGCCTCGTGCGCGGCAGCGGCGATCTCCACCAGGTCCCGCCTCGATGCGGGCTCGCCGCCGGAAAGATGGATTTGTAGCACGCCCATCTCGGCGGCCTCGCGGAACACGCGCGCCCAGTGGTCAGTCGAAAGCTCGTCGGCGCGGCCCTCGAGCGCCAGCGGGTTCGAGCAATACGGGCAGGCGAGCGGGCAGCGATGGGTAAGTTCGGCCAACAGACCGAGCGGCGCCGGAAGGGGCGACGCAGGCGCCATCTCAGGCCACCACCAGCCGCTTGGCGACCAGATCCGCCAGCATGTCGTTCACGTCCCCCTCGATCACGGAGCGGTCGGCCGTGTAAAGCGCCGCAAGCTCGTCGACGATCTGGCCGGTGGTGCGGCTGCCATCGCAGCGCCGCAGGATTTCCGGTGCCGGGCCTTCGGCCTCGATCACCCGCTCGGGGCCGAGCAGCACCCAAGCACTTCGCGTCTTGTCGAAATGCAGCCGGACGCCGGGGGCAAGGCGGGGGCGCTCGGGCAAGTCAGCCATCGGCGGCCTCCGGGACGAAGGCGCCGGGCGGAATCAGGCCGGGCGTGACATAGGCGTGGTGCAGCGCGTCCAGCATGCACCACAGCACGTCGCATTTGAACGCGAGCGTGTCGATCACCGCCTGCTGCTGCTCGGGCGTCCGCGCCTCGCGCTTCACCCATTCCAGCGCGAAATTCGCATCGCGCTCGGCCTGCGGCGGCCGCTTGTCAAAATACAGCAGGATGTCTGGGGTGATGTAGTCGTAGTGGGCGAGCATCCCCGACATCCGTTCGGTGATGATTTGCGGCGAGAACAGCTCGGTCAGGCAGGAAGCGACCGCTTCCAGCAGGCTGCGCTCGCGCACGAAATGCACATAGGCCTGCACCGCGAAACGGGTCGCCGGCAGCAGCAGCCGGGTCGAGGTGACGGCCTCGCGGTCGAGGCCGAGCCCGTCGGTCAGCCGGAGCCAACGCTCGAGCCCGCCGGGCCGGCTGTCGTCGCCGTCCTGGTCGTCGAGGCGCTTGCGCCACTCGCGGCGCAGCGCCGGGTCTTCGCAGCGACCGATCAGCGAAGCGTCCTTCAGCGGGATCATCGCCTGGTAATAGTAGCGGTTGAGCGCCCAGGCCTGGACCTGGCCCTTGCTGCACTCGCCGCCATGCAGCATCCGATGGAAGGGGTGCAAGCTGTGGTAGCGCCGGGCGCCGAGCTCGCGCAGCCGTTCCTCGAGTTCCGCGCCGGTCATCAGTTCGCTCACAGTCGAACCTCC
Source organism: Alphaproteobacteria bacterium (assembly GCA_017307285.1). Taxonomy (GTDB): domain Bacteria; phylum Pseudomonadota; class Alphaproteobacteria; order Acetobacterales; family Acetobacteraceae; genus JAFKFI01. The sequence goes on from JAFKFI010000053.1 coordinate 66,436, forward strand.
ATCCCGTCATAGGCGACCTCGAACCCGGCGGCTTCGACCGCGGACCGTTCGGGGGAGCCGGCCAGCAGGATCGGGTTGGTGTTGTTGATGTGCAAGAAGATGCGCCGCCCCGGCAGGTCGCGGAGCCGCTCCAGCGTCCCCCCCGGCCCGCTGATCGGCACGTGGCCCATGCGGCGGCCGGTCTTCTCGCCCATGCCGGCGGCGATCATCTCGTCGTCTGTGAACAGCGTGCCGTCGAAGAACACCACGTCCGCACGCAGGCGCGCCCGCACCTCGTCGGTGATCTCCGCGCAGGCAGGCGCGACGATCATGCTGCGACCGTCCGCTTGCAGCAGGGCGGAAAAGGTCGGGCCAGGCTCCGGCTGCGCGGCGGACCGGTCCTCACGGTAGAGGGGGATCTTCCCCGGCATCGGCAACAGCGTCAGGGTCAAGCCGCCGCCACAGGGCATCGGCTCAAGGGGCACAACCTCGATGCGTCGCACGAGGGCGGGATCGAGCACGTCGAAAATCTGGTTGGCGGCGAGCAAGTCGAGGATCGGGCGTGGGGCGAACACGTCCAGCTTCTGCCGCTCGCGCAGGACCAGCAGCCCGCTCAGTGCGTCAACATCAGCACCGACCAGCACGACACTCACAATCGGGGAGTCCCGGCCGCCGTCTACCGGGTGGAGCGCCGGAGTCCTTAGTATTTGTTCACGCAAATCTGGCGAGGCGCTGACAAGCACCCACGATCGGCCATCGCCAGAAACGGCCACGCTTGCCTGGCTTGCAGGGCGAGCCCTTGGATTACCGGCGCGAGCAAGCGCGCACAATCGACACCCGCAATTCCATTGCGGGAATCCGCCACCCGCAGCCGAGCCGAGCACCAGCGCCGTCAGTGCCCCGGCTCGGTCAACCATTCGTGAAGAGAAGGATCGAAGCGGCTAGAGTTTTCCGGCCAGATAGCCGTTGATCTCCATGCCGATGCAGATTTCGCGAAGCGTCGGGCGCGTCCATGCCATGATGGAGTCTCCTGGATTTCTTCTCGTTGCCATCTGGAACGCGGGCTTGCGCGGCGCGATCCAAGGCTAGACTACGACCTTGCGCTCTGATCCGTCCAGACTACCCTGCACACGGTTGTGCGGAAATGTCGCGGGGCCGGTGCAGCAAGGGAGCGCCTTGCGGAAGGGGAATTGCCATGAAGCTCCGGGAAGGCCCTACGGTCCACCTGCCGCGCCGGGCCGTGCTGGCTGGCCTGGCGACGGCCGCCCTCGGCGGCCGCGCAATGGCGCAGGCCCCGGCGCAGGACGATCCCTGGCCGTCGCTGGCGTCGCAGATCTTCAACGATGACAAGCTACGAGACGGCAGCGCCCTGCTCGCGATCGACTTGCCCTATCGCGCCGAGGACGCCGCCATTGTGCCGCTCACTGTCCACCTCACGCTGCCGGCGGAGGATAAGCGGCAAGTGCGCAGCATCACCTGCGTCATCGATCAGAACCCGTCGCCGCTCGCGGTCACGTGGTCGCCGGGCGCGAACAGCGGGATTCGGACGATTTCGACCCGAGTCCGTATCGACTCCTACACGAATGTCCACGTCGTCGCTGAGTTGAGCGACGGTCAGCGATACGTGAGCCAACGCTTCGTCAAGGCAGCGGGTGGATGCTCCGCGCCGGCCGCCAAGCAAACCGCCGGCGGGATTCCGCTCGGCACGATGCGCTTCCGCCAGTTTCCGGCCGCACCAGGCGGTGCAGCGGGATCGCGCGAGGCGCAGCTGATGATCCGGCATCCGAACTACTCGGGGATGCAGATGGATCAGCTCACCCGCCTCTACGTGCCCGCGCATTTCATCGAATCGGTGCATCTCTGGCAGGGCGACGAGCCGCTCCTGGCGATCGAGAGCGGCATCTCGATCTCCGAGAACCCTGAGTTCCGCTTCAACTATCGGCCGAACGGGGCGAGCGTGTTCCGCGCCGAAGCCAAGGACAACGAGGGCAAGATGTTCAAGGACCAATGGCCCGTCACGCCGGCGTAGCGGTGTGCGTGAGGCTAGAAGCAGCGCACCTCGGCCTCGGCCTGCGCCTCCTCCAGCCCCGTCACGATAGTGTTGGACATGCCGGTGCGAAATTCCTGGCCGAGATAGCCGCCCGCCGACCGGCGCATCCGCAGCACGGTCTCCGCCTTCTCGTAGCTCTCGAACGGCAGCACCGACGCGATCACGTCGATCGCGCACGAGCAGCGCCGCAGGGCGTCGGGAGACTGGCCGTTGGTCGCCATACAGGCGAAAACGTATTCGGCGCGGGCCGCAGTAGGATAGCCCTCGTCGCCGGCCGCGTTCGATCGGGCGGGAAGGACAAGGAACAGGCAGAGGCCGACCAGCAGTGACTTCATCGCGATGCTCCAGGCCGAGGGCGACAACGATACTCCTCCTGCTGGGGCTGTGCGCCTCCGCCGGTGCCAGCGCGGCGGCGGAGCGGTTCTTCGTCTATAATCTCACCACCTCGACCGAGTTCACGGGCGTCTTCCTGGCGCCCGCGGGCACGGAGAAATGGGGCGCCAACCAGGCGCTCAACGACAAGGACAAGAGCCTGGAGACCTCCGAACGGCTGCCGCTCACCGGCATCTCGCGCGGGAAATTCGACGTCAAGCTGCAGGATCGGAAGGGTCACGTTTGCGTGAAGCGCGGCGTCGACCTGACGCAAGATACGAGCTTCGACATCCGCGATACCGATTTGGCCGATTGCCGCTAACCGGCTTGATCCGAGACGCCGCGGCGATCACCATCCGGCCGCCTATTCCAGGGAGGAGAGACGATGAAAACCCGCGCCGCTGTCGCCCGTAAGGCCGGTGACAAGCTCAGCCTCGAGACGGTCGATCTCGACGGTCCGCGCGCGGGCGAGGTGCTGGTCGAGATCAAGGCCACGGGCATCTGCCACACCGACGAATACACACTGTCCGGCGCCGACCCGGAGGGGCTGTTTCCCGCCATCCTGGGGCATGAGGGCGCCGGCGTGGTGGTGGATGTCGGCCCTGGCGTAACCACCCTGAAAAAGGGCGACCACGTCATCCCGCTCTACACGCCCGAGTGCCGCCAGTGCGAATACTGCCTGTCGCGCAAGACCAATCTCTGCGTGGCGATCCGTGCCACCCAGGGCAAGGGCGTGATGCCGGACGGCACCAGCCGGTTCTCGGCGGGGGGCGAGCCGATCCATCATTATATGGGGACGTCCACGTTCTCGAATTTCACCGTGCTGCCGGAGATTGCGCTGGCCAAGATCCGCGAGGACGCGCCGTTCGAGAAGGTCTGCTACATCGGCTGCGGCGTAACCACCGGGATCGGCGCGGTGATCAACACGGCGAAGGTCGAGGCAGGCGCCCGCGCCGTGGTGTTCGGGCTCGGCGGGATCGGGCTCAACGTGATCCAGGGTCTGCGCATGGTGGGCGCCGAGCAGATCGTGGGCGTGGACCTCAACCCGGCGCGCAAGGCGGCGGCCGAAAAATTCGGCATGACGCATTTCGTCAACCCGCGCGAAGTCCAGGGCGACCTGGTGCCCTATCTGGTCGATCTCACCAAGGGCGGGGCGGACTATTCCTTCGAGTGCATCGGCAACGTGAACGTCATGCGCCAGGCGCTGGAGTGCGCGCATCGCGGCTGGGGCAAGTCCGTGATCATCGGCGTTGCGGGCGCAGGGCAGGAGATCGCGACGCGCCCGTTCCAACTCGTTACCGGCCGCGTCTGGATGGGCACGGCGTTCGGCGGCGCGCGCGGGCGGACCGATGTGCCCAAAATTGTCGACTGGTACATGGACGGCCGTATCAATATCGACGACCTCATCACGCACGTGCTGCCGTTCGAGCAGATCAACGAGGGCTTCGATCTGCTGCGCCGGGGCGAATCGATCCGTACGGTGGTCACGTACTGAGAAATCCGGATGGCCCGCGGCGGACGCACCAACGTTCTGATGCGGGCCTTCAGGGCCATGATGCCGCGAGATGAGCGGTTCATCGAGCGGTTCTGCGAGCACTCCAAGCTGATCGTGCCGGCGGCGGAGGCGTTCCGCGCGCTGATGTCGGGAGACGGCCGGCTCGAGCAGCACGTCGCCGAGATCAGCCGGCTGGAGGACGCCGCCGATCAGGTCGCGAAGGAGACGGTGCTGGCCATCCACCGCACCTTCGTGACCCCGTTCGACCGGTCGCAGATCCTGGACCTGATCTCGGCACTGGACGACACGATCGACCTGATGAAGGACACGGGGCGGCGGATCGTGCGCTACGGCGTGGGCTTCACCCCAGAAATGCAGGGCATGGCCGACTGCGTCGTGCGTGCGGCGATCGAGCTGCGCGACGGCATGCCGCTGCTGGGAGCGATCAACAGCAGCGTGGAGCGTCTGAACACCATGTCCGTCTCGGTTCGCCGTATCGAAGGCGAGGCGGACGAGCTGCTGGATCGCGGCCTGCGCATCCTGTTCGCCAGCGACAGCTCGCCGGGATACAAGCTGACCGTGGAAAAGGTTTACGACCTTGTCGAGGCGGTGGTGGATCGGTGCGAGGACGTCGTCGATGTGATCGACGGTATCGTCGTCGAGCAGGTCTGAGCGCGAACCGGTGGCCTCTTTCGTCGTCGGCGCGCCATTGCTGGCCGCGCTCATTGGGGTCGCGCTGCTGTTCGACTTCCTGAACGGGCTGCACGACAGCGCAAATTCGATTGCAACCGTAGTATCGACCCGTGTTCTGCGGCCACTCACCGCAGTGGTATGGGCCGCTTTCTTCAACTTCATCGCGTTCACTGTATTCGGTTTGCACGTCGCCGCGACGATCGGGGAAGGCGTGGTCCGTGCGGGAATCATCGACCCGGTCGTGGTGTTCGGTGCGCTGGTGGGCGCGATCGTGTGGAATGTGCTGACCTGGTGGCTCGGCATTCCCTCCAGCAGCAGTCATGCCCTGATCGGTGGGTTGGTCGGGGCTGGCATGGCGAAGGCCGGCCCTGGGGCGATCGTCTGGGCCGGCGTCGCCACGATCGGGTCGGCAATCGTGCTGTCGCCGCTCACAGGGCTGCTCGCCGCGATGCTACTGGTGCTGACGGTCTCCTGGCTTGCGGTCCGCTCAACGCCGTTCGCCATAGATCGCCGGTTCCGCGTGCTCCAGTTCGTCTCATCCTCGCTGCTCAGCCTCGCTCATGGCGGCAACGACGCTCAGAAGACAATGGGCGTGATCACCGTGCTGCTCGTCTCGGAGGGCTACATCACAGGCGGCTTCCACGTCCCGCTCTGGGTGGTACTGAGTTGCCAAGGGGCGATGGCCCTCGGCACGCTGGCCGGCGGCTGGCGCATCGTTCGCACCGTCGGGTCACGAATAACGCATCTCACGCCTGCCCAGGGCTTTTGCGCCGAGACGGGCGGCGCCATCGCGCTGTTCGCGGCGACCTGGCTCGGGGTTCCGGTGTCCACGACCCACACGATCACCGGCTCGATCATCGGCGTCGGTGCGGCCAGGCGCGCCTCGGCGGTGCGCTGGGGGGTCGCCCGCAGCATCGTCGTGGCCTGGTGCATCACCCTGCCCGCCTCCGGGCTGGTCGCGGCAGCCTGCTATTGGCTGGGTGCCGCTTTTCTCCCGTGACGCATTACCCAATCCGCAACAGCCGCGCGCCCTCCCGGCGCAGCCAGGGGATTGCCGCTTCGGTGTGCGGCGTGAGCGTGTCCACCAGCCCCCAGAACCGCTTGCCGTGGTTCATATGGCGCAGATGGGCGACCTCATGGGCGGCGACGTAGTCCTGTACGAAGCTAGGCGTCATCACCAGCCGCCAGCTGAAGGCCAGCGAGCCGTCAGGAGCGCAACTGCCCCAGCGGGTGAGGGTATCCTTCACCGTGATCCGGCGCGGCTTGAGCCCGGCCGCGCCCGCCTTCTTGGCGACCAGCGCACCAAGCCGGCGTCGAGCCTCGGCTCGCAGGAAATCGGACACCCGCCGAGGCAGGAACTCCGCCGACCCGGTGACGCAGATCGTCCCGTTCTCGACCCAGGCGGCACCCCGGCGCTCCGGCACGTGGCGGATGCGGTGCTCGACGCCGTCGAGGGGCACCAGAGCGCCGTCTTCGAAGCGAACCAGGTTGGGCAGCGCCGCGATCCGGTCGGCGATCCAGTCGGCATGGGTGGTCAGCAGCGCCATGCCGGCGCCTCGGCCGGCGCGGGTCGGCAGGGTGACCACTACCGCGCCCTCGCGAGGGTCGATCCGTAGGCTCACCCGGCGGGCGCGGGTGCTGCGGCGCCACGCGACTCGGGCCGGACCGCCGGGTAGCGACACGAGCTCAGGCTCTGGCGTATCCATCAAAGGGCAGAAAGGCCGTCCGGCGCGATTCGTCAACAAAGCTCTGGTTGCGCCTGCGTTCAGGCGACCGCCTCGGCCTCCACCTCGACCAATAGCCGCGGGTCGGCCAGGCCGGCGACGAACAGCAGGGTGGAGGCGGAGGCATGGTCGCCGAAGAACGCTTGGCGTGCCTCCCGCCATGCCGGCAGGCTGGCGCGGTCGGTGAGGAAGGTGGTGGCCTTCACCACATCCGTCGGCTTCATGCCGTGGGCGGCGAGCACGGCGCCAAGATTGGCCAGCGCCTGGGCCATCTGGGCGGCCGCGCCCTCGGCCATCGTGCCGTCGGGCGCTACGCCGACCTGGCCGGAGATCACCAGGCGGCGCGTCCCTCCCTGCACGAGGGCGGCGTGGGAATAACGTCCGCCGGTCGAGTGGACAGTCGGTGGATTGCTTAGCGTGACGACGGGCATGGCTCCCTCCCGGAAAGATCCTGCCATGCTGGCCCCGGAGGCGGCATGGCCGCAAGCGTGCCGGGGGTCGTGACCCGGCGGCGGGGGTGCGCTAAGACGGCCGACTTCTGGAGACACCCGACGTGAACCAGCCTGCCCCCAAGCCGAACAGCTTGCGCACCGGCCCCGATGAGCGCGGCCGGTTCGGCGCGTTCGGCGGCCGCTTCGTGGCCGAGACGCTGATGCCGCTGATCCTCGAGGTCGAGCGCGCCTACGATGCCTGCCGGGCGGACGCCGCCTTTCGGGCTGAGCTCGATCGCTATCTCAAGGACTATGTCGGCCGGCCGAGCCCGCTTTGGTTCGCGGAGCGACTCACGGCCAAGCTCGGCGGGGCGAAAATCTACTTCAAGCGCGACGAGCTCAACCACACGGGCAGCCACAAGGCCAATAACTGCATGGGCCAGATCCTGGTGGCCCGCCGGATGGGTAAGACTCGCATCATCGCCGAGACCGGGGCGGGTCAGCACGGGGTGGCCACCGCGACCATGTGCGCGCTGTTCGGCCTGCCCTGCACCATCTACATGGGTGCGACCGACGTCGAGCGGCAGGCGCCGAATGTGTTCCGCATGAAGCTGCTGGGGGCCGAGGTGAAGCCCGTCACCTCCGGCGCGGGCACGCTCAAGGACGCGATGAACGAGGCGATGCGCGACTGGGTCGCCAACGTGCGCGACACCTATTACCTCATCGGCACCGTCGCCGGGCCACACCCGTACCCCGCGATGGTGCGGGATTTCCAGTCGGTGATCGGCGAGGAGGCCAAGGCGCAGATGCAGGCGGCCGAGGGCCGGCTGCCGGATGCGGCGGTGGCCTGCATCGGCGGCGGCTCCAACGCGATGGGATTGTTCCACCCGTTCCTCGATGACCCCTCGGTGCGGCTGATCGGCGTTGAGGCGGCGGGACGCGGGCTCGACACGCATGAGCACGCTGCCAGCCTGTCGCGCGGCCGGCCTGGCGTGCTGCATGGCAACCGGACTTACCTTCTCCAGGACGCGGACGGGCAGATCCAGGAGGCGCACTCGATCAGCGCCGGCCTCGACTATCCCGGCATCGGCCCCGAGCACTCCTGGCTGCACGAGATCAAGCGGGTGGAATACGTCGCGGCGACCGACGAAGAGGCCCTCGCGGCATTCCAGCTTTGCACCCGCACCGAGGGGATCATCCCTGCGCTGGAACCGGCGCACGCGCTGGCCCATGTAACGAAGCTGGCGCCCGAGCTTGGCCGGGACAAGATCATCCTGATGAATCTCTGTGGCCGGGGCGACAAGGACATCTTTACCGTGGCCGAGCATCTCGGGGTGAAGCTGTGAGCCGCATCGCCGCCCGCTTCGCCGCCCTCAAGCAGGAGGGGCGCGGCGCTCTCATTCCGTTCCTCGAAGCCTGGGACCCGGACGCCGAGACGTCGATGGCGATTCTGCGCGGGATGCCGGCGGCGGGGGCCGATCTCATCGAGATCGGGATGCCGTTCACCGACCCGATGGCCGACGGCCCGACCGTCCAGGCGGCCGGCAAGCGCGGTCTCAAGGCGGGGGTGACGCTGGCCCGCACCTTGGCGATGGTGCGCGACTTTCGCCGCGAGGACGAGGCGACGCCGGTGGTCCTCATGGGCTACCTCAATCCGATTCTTTCCTATGGAACGGAACGGTTCTGCGAGGACGCGGCGGCGGCGGGGGTGGACGGGCTAATCGTCGTCGACCTGCCGACGGAAGAAGCCGACCTCCTGGTACCGCCCGCCGCCGCGCGCGGGCTCGACATCATCCGGCTGGTGGCGCCGACCACCGACGATGCGCGAATGCCGCTGGTGCTGAACGGCAGCTCGGGTTTCATCTATTACGTCAGCATCACCGGCATCACCGGGACGCGCAGCGCGACGGCCGAGGATCTGGCCGCCAACATTCCCCGCATCCGCCGGGTCTCCGACTTGCCCGTCGCGGTCGGCTTCGGCGTTCGCACGCCGGCGCAGGCCGCCGAAGTGGCGCGGTTGGCCGACGCGGCGGTGGTCGCCTCGTCGTTGATCGACACGTTGGCTGCAAGTCTCGACGAGCAGGGCCGCGCCGGCCCCGATAGCGTGCGCCTAGTGCTCGACCAGGTGCGCGCGCTCGCCGACGGGGTGCGCGGAGCGAGGGTCGCCGCATGAGCGACACCGTAGAGCTTAATCTCCGTGAGCAGGTGACGCGCATTGATCGCTCGATCGAGGAGACGCGTAAGTTCACGGCTGAGCAGCACAAACTGCAAGCCGAACAGCAAAAGCTCCTGGCTGAACAGCAAAAGCTTCTTGCAGAGACGATGAAGTTCCATCGTGAGCGCTGGCTGGTCGTTGTGGCGTTGCTCGGGGCGGTGGGCGGTGTGATCGCAGGAGCGGCAACCGTTCTCCGCTTCTTCGGCGTGAGTTAGGGCACTCCCATGAGCTGGCTCACCGAATACGTCCGCCCGAAGATTCGCACGCTGTTCACACGGCGGGAGGTGCCGGAGAATCTGTGGCAGCAATGCCCTGCCTGCGAGCAGATGATCTTTCACACCGATCTCGCGAAGAACCTCAAGGTCTGCCCGCATTGTGGCCACCATCTGCGCGCCTCGGCGCAGGAGCGGCTGGCCTGGACGTTCGACGAGAACGCCTACACCCGGATCGAGCTGCCCAAGGTGCCGGTCGATCCGCTGAAGTTCCGCGACAGCAAGCGCTACACCGACCGGCTGAAGGAAGCGCGCGAGACGACGCATCTCGATGACGCCATCCTGGTCGCGCACGGCACCATCGCGGGCGCGCGCGCGGTAGTGGCAGTGATGGCGTTCGATTTCATGGCCGGGTCGATGGGGGCTGCGGTCGGCGAGGGCCTGGTCGCGGCGGCACGGCTCGCCGTGCTGCAGGACGCGCCGCTGATCGTGTTCACCGCCTCGGGCGGGGCGCGGATGCAGGAGGGCGCGGTCAGCCTGATGCAGATGCCGCGCACCATCATCGCGACGCGGCTGGTCAAGGAAGCCGGGTTGCCGTTCATCGTGGTGCTCACCGACCCCACCACCGGCGGCGTCACCGCGAGCTTCGCCATGCTGGGCGATCTGCTGATCGCCGAGCCGGGCGCGCTGATCGGCTTCGCGGGGGCTCGGGTGATCGAGCAGACGGTGCGCGAGAAGCTGCCGGAAGGATTCCAGCGCGCGGAATACCTGCACGAGCACGGTATTCTCGACATGGTGGTGAAGCGCACCGAGCTTCGGGACATGCTGGCGCGGGTCATCGACTTGCTGCGGGTCAAGGATCGGGAAGCGGCTTGAAGATGGTGCAAGATGCACCCAGCACCCGCATCGAAGGCATCGTCGAGCGGCTGCATGGCCTGCACCCGCGGCTGATCGATCTTAGCCTCGAGCGACTGCAAGCTTTGCTCGCCAAGCTCGGCCATCCCGAACGGCGGCTGCCGCCGGTCGTCCATGTCGCCGGGACCAACGGGAAGGGCAGCACCTGCGCCTTCGTCCGCGCCATCGCCGAGGCGGCGGGCTGGCGCGTTCACGTCTACACCTCGCCGCACCTCGTCCGGTTCAACGAGCGTATCCGGATCGCCGGGCGTCTCGTTAGCGACGAGGCGTTGATCGAGGCGCTGGAGACCGTGGAGCGGGTGAACGCAGGCGCACCCATTACCGTGTTCGAGGTCATCACCGCCGTCGCGCTGCATCTGTTCGCGGAGACGCCGGCCGATTTGTGCGTGCTGGAGGTCGGGCTCGGCGGACGCGGCGACGCGACCAACGTCATCGAACGGCCGGCCGCCACTGCGATTACCTCCATCTCGCTCGACCACCGCGAGCTGTTGGGCGATACGCTCGCCGCCATCGCCGCCGAGAAGGCGGGCATTCTCAAGCGGGGCGTGCCGGTGACAGTCGGCGCACAGGATGCGGTTGCTCTTGAGATAATTCTCGATCGCGCCGAGCGCGTGGGCGCGCCGGTGCTGCTGCGCGGGCGGAACTGGAGGATTGAAGCCGCGGCTCGACCCCTCCCCCAACCCCCTCCCACAAGGGGAGGGGGCTTTTCTGCTCCTCCTCCCCTTGTGGGAGGAGGTCGGGAGGAGGGGTTCGGCCACACGTGCTTTCGGTACACGGATCGGCACGGTCATCTCGACCTGCCGCCGCCCGGCCTCCCCGGCGAGCACCAGATCGACAATGCCGGCATCGCGATCGCCAGCTTGCGCGGCGCATTCCCGCAGCTCCCCGCCGAGGCGATGGCGCGCGGCATCGCCGGGGCCGAATGGCCGGCGCGGCTGCAACGCCTGGATGGTCGCCTCACACGCCTGCTGCCGGCCGATTGGGAGCTGTGGCTCGACGGCGGGCACAATCCGGGGGCCGGAGAGGCGCTCGGGCGACATTTGGCGCAGTGGTCCGACCGACCCTTGCATCTCGTCGTCGGCATGAAGCAGGCCAAGGATTCCGCCGCCTTCCTGCGCCCCTTGCTGCCGTACGCGACGACGATATGGGCGATTGCCGAGCCGGGCCAGCATCTGGCGCTGCCGGTGGAGGCGATCGTCGCGGCGTCCGGCGGCGCGGCGCGGCCGGGTCCGACCCTGACGGCCGCGCTACGACAGATCCCGCATGAGCCGACCCCTGCGCGGGTGCTGGTCTGCGGTAGCCTCTATCTCGCCGGTGAGGTCCTGAAACAGGATGGTGCTGGCTAACATGCTGTTCGTGCCCCCAACGAGCACCGAAGCGATCAGCGAGCCGGCAGCCCCGCCCCCCTCGGCGTCGATCGCCAGCGCCCGCATGGCGGACGCGGTGCGGGCACTGGCCATCGATGCCGTCGAGGCGGCCCGTTCCGGCGACCCCGCGCTGCCCTTGGGCATGGCGGATGCCGCCACCGTGCTGTGGACTCGGTTCCTGCGCTTCGATGCGGCTGACCCGCGTTGGCTCGACCGCGACCGCTTCGTGCTGTCGGCCGGCCACGGCGCGACCTTGCTCTACGCGCTGCTGCACCTGACCGGCCACGCCGGCATGGGCATCGACGAATTGCGGCGCGGCCGTCAGCTGCACTCGCCGGCCGCCGGACACCCGGAATACGGCGACCATCCGGCCATCGAGGCGACCACCGGGCCGCCAGGCCAGGGCTTGGCCAGCGCGGTCGGGATGGCGCTCGCCGAGCGGATGATGGCGGCGAGGTTCGGCAAATCATTGGTCGATCACCGGACCTGGGTCATCGCGGCCGACGGCGATCTCTCTGCCGGCGTCAGCCACGAGGCGATCGGCCTGGCCGGGCATCTCAGGCTCGAGAAGCTGACCGTGCTGCTCGACGACGGCGCGACATCGGGCAGCGCCGAGGCGGCCTGCTCGGACGACACGCTGCGCCGTTTCGCCGCGCAGGGCTGGGCCGTGAAGGGCGTGGACGGCCACGATGCGGCGCAGCTCGGTGCCGCATTGTCATTCGCAGTGCGCTCCAAGAAGCCAACGCTGATCGCCTGCCGTACGGCCAAAGGCCAGGGCATGCGCGACGCCAGGGCAGCGAGGCAGGCGCTCGGCTGGAACGACCCGCCTTTCGTCGTCCCGGACGGGCTGGCGGAGCGCTGGCGTGCCGTCGGCACCCGGGGCGCCGCGGCGCGGCGCGGCTGGCTGAAGCGGCTCGCCCACCACCCGATGCGCCCGGAGTTCGAGCGGGTCGTGGCCGGTCGGCTGCCGGAAAACTGGCATGAGGCCGTGGCCTCGCTGCGAGCCGAAATTGCCGAGCAACGGCCGGATATCGCCACCCGCCAGGCGAGCCAGCGCGCGCTCGACGCGCTGGCCCCGGCATTGGCGCAACTGGTCGGCGGCGCGGCCGGCCGCACGGGGTCGCACCTGACATGGGCGAAGGGCATGGTCGCCGTGTCGCCCGGCAATTACGCTGGCCAATACGTGCATTACGGCATCCGTGAGCACGGCATGGCCGCCTGCCTGAACGGCTTGGCGCTGCATGGCGGGCTGATCCCCTATGGCGGCACGTTCCTCGCATTCGCCGATCACGCCCGTCCGGCCATCCGGCTGGCGGCGATGATGCGGCGGCGGGTAATCTACGTGCTGACGCATGACAGCATCGGGATCGGCGAGGACGGCCCGGCCCGGCAGCCGGTCGAGCACCTGGCCAGCCTGCGCGCGATGCCCAATCTGCATGTTCTACGTCCGGCCGACGCGATGGAGACGGCCGAGTGCTGGGAGGTGGCGATCCGCCGTACGGACGGGCCGAGCGCCTTGATACTCACCCGCCAGGCGGTGCCTGCGCTGCGGAGCGACATCGGCGAGAACCGCTGCGCGCGGGGCGGATACGTGCTCGCCGAGGCGGAGGGCGCCCGCCAGGTGACGCTGATCGCGACCGGCTCGGAAGTGTCCATCGCCCTGGCGGCGCGCGAGGCGTTGACGGGCGAGGGGGTAGCGGCGGCGGTGGTTTCGCTGCCATGCTGGGATTTGTTCTCGGCACAGGACGAGGCATATCGGGCCGAGGTGCTGGGCGGCGTGCCGCGCATCGGCATCGAGGCTGCGTGCGGCTTCGGCTGGGAGCGTTGGCTGGGCGAGGGTGGCGTGTTCATTGGCATGACCGGCTTCGGCGCCTCGGCCCCGCAAGAGGAACTCTACCGGCATTTCGGGATTACCCCGGAGGCCGTCATGGCAGCCGTCCGCAAGCGGCTGGGCTGATACAGATGAGGAGAAGCGAGCGATGACCGTGAAGGTCGCCATCAACGGGTTCGGACGCATCGGACGTCTGGTGCTGCGCGCGATGATCGAGAGCGGGCGCGACGATGTCGAGTGCGTGGCGATCAACGATCTCGGCAGCGTCGAGGCCAACGCGCACCTGTTCCGTTTCGACAGCGTCCACGGGCGCTTCCCCGGCGAGGTGGAGGTTTCGGGCGAAACCATCACCATCCGCCACAACGGCCGCAGCTACGGGCCGATCCGCGTCTCCGCCGAGCGCGACCCGACCAAGGTGCCGTACAAGGGCGTCGACGTGGCGCTGGAGTGCACCGGTATCTTCGCCAGCAAGGAGAAGGCCTCGGCGCTGATCCAGGCGGGTGCCCGCAAGGTGCTGGTCTCGGCGCCGGCCGACAACGTCGATGCCACCATCGTCTACGGCGTCAATCACAAGACGATCACGCCCGAGATGACGGTCATCTCCAACGCTTCCTGCACCACCAACTGTCTCGCGCCGATGGCCAAGGTGCTGCACGATAATTTCGGCATCGAGCGCGGCTACATGGTGACGATCCACGCCTATACCGGCGACCAGAATACCGTCGACACGCTGCACAAGGACCTGCACCGCGCCCGCGCCGCCGCCGTCTCCGCCATCCCGACGACTACGGGTGCCGCACGCGCGGTCGGCCTGGTGCTGCCGGAGCTGAAGGGCAAGCTGGACGGCACGGCGATCCGCATTCCGACGCCGAATGTGTCCTTGGTCTCGCTCGACGTGAACCTCAAGAAGCAGGCGACCGTGGACGAGATCAACGGCGTGATGCGCCAGGCCTCGACCGGCGAGCTGCGCGGCATCCTCGACTACAACACGCACAAGCTGGTCAGCGTCGACTTCAACCACGTGCCCGCTTCCTGCTCGTTCGACGCGACGCAGACCGCCGTGGTCGATGGCGCGATGGCGCGGGTGATGGGCTGGTACGACAACGAGTGGGGCTTCTCCAACCGCATGTCCGATACCGCCGCGCTGTTCGGCCGTCTCTGAGCCGATGACGTTCCGCACGCTCGACGGGCTGGACGTCGCCGGCAAGCGGGTGCTGTTGCGCGCCGACCTCAACGTGCCGGTGCGCGACGGCAAGATCACCGACGCGACGCGTATCGAACGCCTCTCGCCGACGATCCGCGAGTTGTCGTCGAACGGCGCCAAGGTGATCGTGTGCAGCCACTTCGAGCGGCCCAAGGGCAAGCGGGTCCCCGCGATGTCCTTGCGGCCGGTGGCGACGGCGCTCGGCGAGGTGCTGGGCCAGCGCGTGCGCTTCGCCGAGGACTGCGTCGGCTTGCCGGCGCAGCAATCGGTGGAGCGCATGGCGCGCGGCGATGTGCTGGTGTTGGAGAACACGCGCTTTCATCCCGGCGAGGAGGCGAACGATCCCGAGTTCGCCAAGAAGCTCGCCTCGCTCGCCGATCTCTACGTGAACGACGCCTTCTCGGCGGCGCATCGCGCGCACGCCAGCACGGAGGGGGTCGCGCATCTCTTGCCCTCCTACGCCGGGCGGCTGATGCAGGCGGAGCTGGAGGCGCTGCACGCGGCACTCGACAGGCCCGAGCGCCCGGTTGCGGCGATTGTCGGCGGAGCGAAGGTTTCCACCAAGCTTGAACTTCTCGGCAACCTGGTGGGTCGGGTGAACCTGTTGGTGATCGGTGGGGCGATGGCCAACACCTTCCTCGCCGCGCAGGGGATCGCGGTGGGCAAATCGCTGCAGGAAGCCGAGATGCACGACACGGCGCGCGACATCCTCGCCCGCGCCAAGCAGGCCAACTGCGACGTGGCGCTCCCGGTCGATGCCGTGGTGGCGCGCGAGTTCAAGCCCAATCCGCCCACCGAGACGGTGCCGATCGACGCCGTGCCTGCGGACGCGATGATTCTCGACGTGGGGCTCGCTACCGTGGCGGACCTCGTGGCGCGGCTGAGCGGTTTGCGGACGCTGGTTTGGAATGGCCCACTCGGCGCCTTCGAGACCCCGCCTTTCGACGCGGCGACGGTGGCACTGGCCAAGGCGGTCGCGGCGGCGACACAAGCGGGCAAGCTGCGCAGCGTGGCCGGCGGCGGCGACACTGTTTCCGCCCTGCGCCAGGCAGGCGTGCTCGAACAGCTCAGCTATGTGTCGAGCGCGGGCGGGGCGTTTCTGGAGTGGATGGAGGGCAAGACGTTGCCGGGAGTGGCGGCGCTGGGGTGAGGCGAATAAGTCTCCCTCCGGCGCGGCGTGGCTGGCCGTGAGCCCAAGCCTTATGGCCGAGCCTCAGCTAGGACATAGGGCGCGAGCGCGGTCAGACCGACAACCAACGTGATCGCCAGGAGGATCAGTCGGCCCCTCATGGATCAGCCCTCCAACGGAATCTAACATGACCGTAACACAGCCCGGGTCATTTCGCAAGCCTATTTAGTCGGTCGGCGGCGTAGGCGGCAAGACCAAGGGTCTGCTCGAACGGGCTTTGGTGGAAGATCATGTCCCGTGTAGGCCAAAGGGCTTCCCCATCCTTCTTGGCCTTATCCTCGCCAGCTCTCTCTGCCTCGTCCTTCAGCCGCGCGGCCTGCACCTTCAGCTCTCCGGAGGCAACGATGAGTGCCGCCGCCGACCGATCGCGTACCTCATCAGCCCGCTTCTGCTCGGATGCAGAGCGCGCCGTCGCCGCCATTCGATCGGAAACGGCGAGCCCGACGAGCGCAGCGGTAACGCCATACTCCGCCACCATTGCCCGCCGGTCCGTTTCGGGGAACGTCTTCGGCAGACAGCGCGCCGGGACCTCCGAAAGGAGGCTGACCTTGGCCTGCAACCGATCAAGCAACGAAAAGTCTTCTTGCTCCGCTAAGAAGCTAATCTCCGCCCGTGAGAGGTCTTGATGATTGTCGAGCAGGAGAAAGAGCAGCTTCTGCCGCACAGGGTCCAAGTCGTTGTCGGGTTGCGCTCCTACCCACGGAAACCATGTCCGCGCCCCCGATCTGTGCAGGCCAGGCGCCTTCCGGCATCGTTCCAGAAGCTCGTCGAGGGAACTCTGATGCGACCCCAGATAGGAATCGAGGTGGTCGACAAGCCTGCGCTTGAAGGTCAGATAGGTCCGGTTCTCTCGGCCGACCAGCTGGTTCAAGAGAATGCTGACCTCGAACTCCGCCCGTAGTTCCAGCCACTCGGAAACTTGCTCCTCGGGCTTGAGGTGAGGTTTCCATGCTTGCCATACGTCGAGCCATTCCGTCAGGACCGCCAGGGCGGCGTCGGAGGCGCCATAGGCGACCAGCATATTGGCCAGTGCGATCGAGGTATATGGCTGCAGGTAGTACAGGTTGACCTTGCCTTCTTCCGACGCAAATTTCTGGTATGGGTACATTCCATCACCGTTTGCCGAGATCTCCCTTATCTCGTCGACCCGGCGAAATTTGCGGGCTCTCGTGGTCTCCGGCCCGGTCCAGTACGCGCCAGCTCGGCACACTTCCTTTCCGACCGAATGGAATGACCGTTGTAGAACGGAAAGGACATTTGCTCTGATACGGCAGGCCATATAGGCGAGATGCGTCAGGGTCTTCGTCGCTGCGTTGAAGCAAAGATGGTCCGCCGAGGTCTCGACGTCGATCCGCGTCGAGTTCATCCGGTCCAACGCGAGATCTGCGTCTCGCTCGCGGTCGCTCTCAAACAGGAGCGACGGAATTTGCCAGTCCTCCTCTTGACGACTGGAGGCCCCCTGCGGGCTGCGCACCGACTCCTTTATCGCTGAGTGGATCGAGAACAGATCCTCCATAAATCGTTTCAGATCGAGCAAGATGAGATGCGAGTCAGGCACATAATTGACATATTCGATGAGACAATTGGCGATTGCGCCGATGGGGGCAAGAAGATCGCGGGTTTCATCGATCACATCCCCAGAATGTTTCGCGAGCTTAGGTTCAAGTCCGCTGATGTAAGCCTTATCTGTTTCCATGTATCCGGGATGATGGTTGGGGTCTTCCGGCGCATAGCCGTCCTTCGCGGATACCGCGGCTAGGAGATTCCTTAGCCCCGGACGCGGATCGCTCGTCCGTGGGATCGAGCTGCCTTGCTGATTCGAGGGCGAACTCGCGGACTGAATGCTAGCGCGCGACGAATCGCTCCGCTGCACAAAGCCAAGCTCCAGAACGTTGGCGACCTTGAAAGTCGAAATATTCGAGCCATTGAAGAACGACGTGAAGACCGGGAAATCGAGCACGACCACCAGGAGCGCGATGCAGCCAGCACCGATCAGTGGATCGAACTTCCCAGCCCCGGTCCGATAAATGCTCCATCCAAAGCGCGCCATGAACAGGCCGGACAACAGGCCGCCACCCATGTACAGCGCGGCGTCCGGCCAAGTCGTCGGCTTATCCGCGCCTATGGCTCCAACTACGCTCACGAACGCCAGAGTGGCGCCGAGGAGGCGTAGGCCCAACGTTCGCCGGAACTGCCAACGCGGATTCTCGCCATGTCCTAGTAATCCGGCTTGCGACAGCCAGAGGCATGCTCCCGCCAGGGCGCTCAGCACGAATGAGGTTCCGTCTCCCCAATTGTGCCCCATGCAGACCTCCCCGGCGCTGAATCCAGTGACCGCATATATGTCATATGCGGAACAGGTCTACAATCGCAACAACATTACCCTGCCGTGTTCAAATCCCCCGCCACCATCGCCGTGTGAGCGCCAGCACCACCAGCCCCTCGATCCCGCTCGCCGCGGTCGCCCATTGCGCGCCGATCAGGTCGGCCAGCCAGCCGAGGTGGATGAAGCCGATCGGGCCGATGCCGATGCAGACCGACAGCACGCCGAGCATCCGGCTGCGCATTTCGGGCGGGGCGGCGAGATACACCAGGGTCGCCTGCATGATGCTGAACCCGGCACCACCCAGGCCGGTAAACAGCAACGCCCCGCCTGCGATCACCGGATCGGGGATCAGCGCGAACGCGGTCAACATGGCGAAATACACCGCGACGCCGCCGACATAGGACGCGGCATAGAAGCGCGGCCGGACGAATAGCGCCATCAGGATGGCGCCGCCGAACGCACCGATCCCGTCCATGCTGGCGAGAATGCCGATGCCCTCGGGCCCGAGATGCAGCTGGTCCTGCCCGATCACTGGGACCATGCTGGTGAAGGGCCAGCCGAACACGTTGTAGATGATCGTCACCAGCAGGGTGCCGATCAGCCGCCGGTCGCGTCGGACCAGCCGCAGCCCCTCGGCAATGCGGGCGAACACCGCCCCCGAGGCCGCAGCCGGCGAACGGTTGCGATACCGCACGGCGTAGGCCGACCACAGCGCGGTCAGGTAGAGGACCACGCTCAGGGCGAAGACGCTCTCGATGCCCCCCGAAGCCAGCAGCAGGCCGCCGAGCGTCGGGCCGACCATGCGGCTGGCGTTGTTGGCGCCGACATCGATCGACATGGCGGTGCTCATGCGATCGGCGCCCACCACCTCGCCCAGCATCACGCGGCGGACCGGATTGTCGGTCGCCCAGCCGACCCCGTTGAGGAAGCTTGCCACCGCGAGATGCCAGACCTCGAGCGCGCCGGCATAGGCGAGCCACGCGCAGGCCGCCGAGGTCGCGCCCATCAGCAGCACCACGAGGAACAGCGCGGTGCGGCGCTCGATCTGCTCGGCGGCGGCACCGAGGAATGCGCCGAACAGGCCCATCGGCAGCAGCCGCAGCATGGTCAGCATGGCGACGATGAAGGCCGAGCCGGTGCGCTGGTAGGCGAAGACGCCGATCGCCACCGTCTCCAGCCAGCGTACGATGAAGACAATCAGGCCGACATGCCATAACCGCCAGAAATCGGCGTCGTCGAAGAGCCGCAGCCGCCGGCCGGACAGCAGCCGCGCGGCGCTGGAAGGAAGCACGTGCGTGAACGTCCTTGCTGGCTGGTCCGGCTCGATGCCGGGGCGGGCGCAATCTGCCGGCAGTGGCGGAGGGCCGCAACCGTCCAACGCTTGGCGGGTGCCGCAACAATTGGATCGCGATGAAACCCCCGTGAGCCGCCGGTTTCCGGCGGGCTCGCGGAAACCCGACAAGCTCTCGGCCCTTAACGCGGTGACTGTGCTGTCGAGTGACAGCAGGAACGGGCGGCGTACATCTCCCCCAACGCCGCCTCGGAACCTGGCCGCCGAGCCCTCCAGGCTCGGCGGCGCTTTTTTGTTGGACGATCTTCATATATTGTTAACGGATGCGGTTCATGATCCTGCGCATGTTGTCGACCAATTCCCTTGCGGCCTTCTCCGCGAGCGTCGCGCAGACGGGTCTCTCTTCACGGGCGGGCATTTCTCCTGCCGGGGGCGCATCGAATACCGGCCCCGTGACGCGCGTGCGAGCGACCGGCATGCAGGGCCAGCCGCAGGCGACACCGCAAAAGCTGGCCCCCGCCGATGGGTCTGCGCCGCCTCCCGGACGCACGTTGCCGCGCGGATCGTTGCTCGACCTGTCCGTCTGATCAGCGCAGACTGCCGCAGCGCATACGGAATCTTCCTCTGGCCGATCGGATATCGTCACGAGGCAGCCATGAACCGGAGCGGGCGCAGCTCCCCTCAGATCCCAGGAACCGCAAGGAACTAAGGTCAATCCGCGGCGTCATCGCCTCTTGAACCTGGCACGCGAACACGGCACCCTTGCGGAAATGCCTGACTTCATTCGCCGCGTCCCGGACGGCGACAACCGTGAGCGGCTCGTCTGCCCGGATTGCGGCCACGTGGCCTACGAGAACCCCAAGGTGGTGGTCGGGTCGGTCGTGGTGGCGAATGGCGCGCTGTTGATGTGCCGCCGGGCCATCGACCCACGACGAGGCTTCTGGACCCTGCCCGCCGGCTACCTCGAACTTGGCGAGACCGTGGAGGAGGGCGCGCGGCGCGAGGCGTGGGAGGAAGCTCGGGCACGGATCGCCCTCGACGGCATTCTCGGCGTCTTCAGCATCAGCCGCATCGGCCAGGTCCAGGTGATCTTCCGTGCCCGGTTCGAGGGCGTTCCCGCCTACGCCACCGGCGAGGAAAGCCTCGACGTCCGGCTGTTTCGGCCGGAGGAAATTCCCTGGTCGGAGATCGCGTTCCCGTCGGTCCATTGGGCGCTGGATGCCTGGCGTCGAGCGGGGGCCGGGCCGCTCGCGGCACCAGCGCGCAACCCGGAGCAGGACCCGCGCGGCACGAACGGGCTGTCCGGCTCCGTCGCGGCTGGGCTATGAAGCGCCGTACGCTTCTGGCGGCCGTGTTCGGCGTCGCCACGATGGGCGCCTCGCCGCGTCGGTCGGCACCGGTCCTGTCGCCGGACGAAAACTTCCCACTGCCACCCGTGCCGCCGGCGAAGCCGCCCGCTTTTCAAGCCGCCCCCGTACCCGATTTCGATCTCAGCGCCCCCGCGCAGGCCGAGCGCAACAGCGGCCCGGAGCTGAGCCCGGACCTCTTCAGCGGTCGGGCCTACAACGGCGGCCAGGGCTACCTCCCAGGCTCGACCATTGAGCGCCAGCAGCAACAGCGCCAATTGCCCGTCCCCGGCTTCAACCTCAAGATGCCGCTGCAGTAGCTATTCCGCGGCGACGGCCACCGGCTCGCCTTGCCGCGCCGCCGAGCGGGCGCTGCCGGCGCAGAGCAGGCTCAGAAGCAAGATGACCGAGACCAGCACGAGCACCAGCTCGGGATGACCGCGGTCGATCAGGAAGCCGAACGGCACCGGCGTGATCGCCGAGCCGAGCGGCAGCCCGGCGCTGACGAAGCCGAACACCTTGCCGATCTGCCCGGGAGGAGCGGCGTCCTTCACCATCACGTCGCGCGGCGTGCGGCTGGCGCCGAGTGCAAGGCCCGAGAAGAACACCAGCCCGATTGCCACCGCTCCGGGCACCGGCAGCACGCCGACCGCCAGGATCAGGCCAGCGGAGAAGGTCGTGAGCACCACGGCGAAGCTCAGCAGATGGGTCTTATAGCGATCGGCGAACCAGCCGCCGACCAACGTGCCAGCGGTTGAGCCGGCCATATAGGCGAACAGCGCCGTCGAGGCGACCCTGAGATCGAGCCCCTTGACGGTGTGCAGCACGGTGATGAGCCAGGCCTGCACCCCCGCACCCGCGCAGGCCCCGAGCATGAAGAAACCGAAGAACAACAGCATCGGCCGTGTCATCAGCAGCTGCCGGCCGCTGATCGGGGCACTCGCATGATGCGGCTGCTCGCGCGCCTGATCCACCAAGATGCGGCTCTGCAGCAGGATGGCGCCGACGATGGGCACGCCGACGAGCCCGACCAGACCGAGGCTAGCGCGCCAGCCGATCCATACCATCAGCAGCGCGATCACCGGTGCGCCGGCCGAGAACCCCAGATTGCCGCTGAATGTGTGCAGCGCGAAGGAGCGGCCCATACGGTCCTTGTCCACTGAGCCGCTGAGGATCGCGTAGTCGGCCGGGTGGATCACCGAATTGCCGACGCCCGACAGCACGGCGAGGACGAGAATTTGCCAGAACGCGGTCGCCAGCCCCATCGCCGCGATCGAAAGCGACATCAGCAGCGCCCCGCCGACCAGGAACCGGCGCGCCCCGTAGCGGTCCACCAGGAACCCCACGGGCGTCTGCAGCACGGCCGTGGTGCCCGACATCAGCGCGACGCTGAGCCCGAGTTGCGCAAAGCTGACGTCGAACACTCTCTGCCACACCAGGAACATCGGCGGCAGGCACAGCACGTAGAAATGCGACATGAAATGGCCGGTGCCGATCAGCAGATTGACCCGGGTGCTGCGGCTGAGCGCCATCCTGCGTCGTCCTTCCGGTGGCGAAAGGGGAACAATGCGGCCGGCGCTGCGGGGCGTCAACGATCGGCGTCTCGCGGCGGACTGAATTCCGCTGGGGTGGACGGCCCCGCGGCATGTGGTGCCAAGGTTTGGGGTTTGTCATGAACTCGAACGAGGAGCCGTCCGCCGTTGAGCTTGGACGCATTACCATCGACATGTCCAAGCCGATGTTCACCGTGCAGGGGGCGGATGCGCGCTACGCGGCCATGCCGCCCTGCCGGACGCGGCGGCCGCGGCAGCGAGAGAACCTCACCCAAACCCTTTTCACCCACAGGGCCGTCACACCCGCCCTACGAAGTCGAGCACATCGTAGGGCGGAAGCCATTCTGCCCCTTGGGCGTCACGGTCGCTATCGGTTGATCTTCGCCGCAGCCAGGACGCGCTCCTTGAGCGCGGGGTCCGACTGCGCATCATGGATCACTTGGTTGTACTGGTCGATCGTCAGACCGTGGCGGGCGATCGACGCGGTTGCTTCGCCGCTTGCCTGCTTTGACAGATCCTGCTGTTCGGTCGGGGTCTTGGCCGACTGCAAGCGCTGGGCGTAGGACTGCTTGATCTGCACGACATCTCGCAGGGCCGCACCCACTTTGCCGACCGTCGCGTCGGACACATTGGCATGGGCGGCTCCGGCGTTTGGCATCGCGGGATGTTGGTTGGTACCGCTCGTCTGCGCGGCGGCGGGCAGGCCGGCGGCGATGAGCATGGCCGCGGCGGCCATGCTGCTTCCCAGGTGGCGCATGATTGTCTCCGGAAACGTGGGCAGAGGGCCGTCGCGACCCCGATCGATCGCGACAGCCTGCGGTGTCAGTCGGCCCTTGATGCCGCCAGGACGCGCTGGCCGAGCTCGGCGCCCTCTTCCGCGGCAGATATGACGGAGTTGAACTGGCCGACCGACAGGCCTTGATCGCTCACCGCTTGGATCATCACGTCCTGCGCTTCGGCCGCGACCGCCTCTTTCTCGTCGTCCGTGTCCACGAGCGCGAGACGCTTGGTGTATTCTTCTCTGATCTGCGTGACCTGCCCGAGCGCCACGCCGACTTTCTGCACGGTGTCGTCAGAGATGTTCGGGTTGTTCCTGTTGCTCGCCATGCATTCTCCTCTTCGCGTTGGACGAAGTTGTTCGGGTGCGAACGAGGGGCACGGATGACGGTTGCCTGCGGTGCGAGAAAAAATTGTGAGTGCCGCAACTACTTACGATGCACCCTCCGTCCTGCTCGGCGAAGGCCTAGCATCCACGACTTTCGCGCGTGCGGCCAGGGAGTCGTGGATGGTCGGCCTGCGCCGACCATGACGTAAGAGTGAGGTCAGAGACTATAAAATCGTGCCGCCGTGTCGTGGAACAAAGCGGCCTTCTCCTGCGCCGACGCGCCGGCGGCGATGCGCTTGAAGGCGTTCCACAGCACGGGGTAGCTGCACATTCCCTTGTCGACGGGAAAGTTGCTCTCGAACATGCAGCGTTGCGGGCCGAACAGCTCGATGCAGGTCTGCATCCACGGCTTCCAGTCTTCCGCCATCCGCGCGGAACTCGGCGGGCGGGCATCTTCGTGGTAGTCGAAGCCGTTCACCGGCATTGCCAGTCCGCCCAGCTTGACATGCACGTTCGGGCAGGTGGCCAGGTTCTTCATGTCGGCCGACCAATCATTGAACACCGTGTCGCGCTGCGCGCGATAGGGACCGCAGCCGAGCGGGCCGCCGACATGATCGATAACGATTTTTGTTTCCGGGGCAGCACGTGCAACCGCCAGCACGTCCTTTAGTTGCGGATGATACTGCCAGGAATCGTAGGTCAGACCGAGCTCGCCGAGGCGTCGCAGGCCGCGCAGGAAGGCGGGGTCGCGCAGCAAATCGGGCGGCGGCACGACCGAGGTGCCGGGCACGATCGCGTCATCCCAGGCGCTGATATGGCGGATGCCGCGAAACCGCCCACCGCCGGCGGCACGATGCGCTTCCAGCACGGCGTCGAGCTGATTGCCACGGAGATCCGCGAAACCGACGATGCCGGCGCAGGCGCGCGCTGGACCGTACGCGCCACTGGCCGATAGTACCGCGACAGCGTTGACAACTTCGGTCTCGCCCACCGGGCGGAAATCCTCCGGCCCCTCGGTGCGGTGCTTCCAGGCGCATTGCATGAACACGGTTGCGACGACGTTGTGGCCGCTCCCGAGATCGGCCGCCAGTTCCTCGATGAGATAGCGGCCGGAGGGGCGATCATGCCACAGATGATGGTGCGGATCGATGATCGGCAACGCCGGCTCGATGATGTCTTCTTGCACTTGCGCGAGCCAATCGGGCCGCACGTGCGGATGCGGATAGGCTCGCTTGTCAGCGGCTGCGCTCATCGTCGTTTTCCCCCCTTGCGATGCGGGGAGGTTATGAGGCGGCCGGCCTGCCCGCAAGCTTGTACCAGGGATGCGGCAGGCCGGGTGTCTTGACGCGGAGCGTGTAGACAGAGGTGCTCGCGGTGAACAGCAACGTGCGCAGATCGGGGCCGCCGAACGCGATGTTCGCCGCCACCTCGGGAGTCTCGATGATGCCGATGCGCGTTCCGTCCGGCGCGAACACCCAGGTGCCGCCCGTGCCGGTGCAGAACACGCGCCCCGCCGCATCGACCTTCATGCCATCGGGCACGCCGTTCGTTGCATCCGACGACATATCGGCAAAGATGCGCCGGCGCATGGCGACGCCCGACGTATCGAGCTCGACCGCGTGGATGTACTGGCTCCATCGCGTGTTCGCGACATAGAGCGTGCGTTCGTCGGGCGACAGGGCAAGCCCGTTGGGATACTCGAAATTCGCCACCGCGTTCACGACGCCGTTCGGCGCGATGCGATACACCGCGGCGTCGGCGATCTCGCGCTCGGCGAGCGGCACGCGCAACGACGGATCGGTGAAGAACAGGCTGCCGTCCGAGCGACAGATCACGTCGTTCGGACGGTTGAGCCGCTTGCCGTCGAAGCGGTCCAGCAGGGTCGTCACCGTGCCGTCATGCTCGGTGCGGGTGACGCGCCTGCCGTCGCCCTCGCAGTTGATGAGGCGGCCTTGCATGTCGAAGGTGGTGCCGTTGCCGCCTTGCGTCTTGCGCACCAGTTCGGGCGCCTGCCCCAATGTCATGCGATAGAGCGCGCTCGAGCGGATATCGACGAAATGGAAAAAGCCGGCGGGATGCCAGAGCGGCCCCTCGGTGAACACGAAGCCGGTGGCCACCCGCTCGAACTCGGTGGTTTCCAGGATGTCGGACAATCCTGTCACGGCTTGATCTCCCGTACGGCTGCGGCCTTGCGTGCGGCGGCTTCCAACAGGAAGGCGAGGTCGGTTCCCGTCGAGACGTAGCGCGCGCCCTGCCGCACATACTCGGCCACGAGGTCGGGGCGCGACGCGAGTCCGCCGACGCCGACATGCTTGCCGTGCTTGCGGCACGCGGCGATCGTGCGCTGGTAGGCGTCGCGCACGCTGGGATGGTCGAACTGGCCGGTGATGCCGAGCTCGTTGCACAGATCGTTGGTGCCGACGAGCAGAAGGTCCACGCCGTCCACCGCCGCGATCTCGTCGACGTTCTCCAGCGCCGCGACCGTTTCCATCATCACGACGACCATCGTGGCATCGTTCATCGCGCGGTTGGCCTCGACGGCGGGAATGTTGCGATAATGGTAATGCGGCAAGGCGCCGCCGGCGCCGCGCTCGCCATGCGGCGGGAACTTGGCCTGGCGCACGATATCGCGCGCCTCGGCCGCCGTGCGGACATGCGGCGCGATCACGCCCAGCGCGCCACCGTCGAGCAGGCGGCCGATGAACTCGGGCGTGTTGGCCGGCACGCGGACCAGCGGGGTGACGCCGCATTGCATCGCCGCGATGCAGACCTGGCTCACGCTGTCGATCGAGAACGTGTTGTGCTCGACATCGACATAGAGCGTGTCGAACCCGGCAGTGGCGGCGATCCGGGCGATTTCGATGGTGCGGGTCAGCCGCACGGTCATCGAGGCGACCACCTCGTCGCGCGACAGTTTTTCCTTGACGCGGTTGCGCAGGATCTCACGCAGCTCGGTTGCCATCCGCCGTTCCCCCGCGTTCTCCGAGACGGCCAAGTGTGTCGCGGCGGGGCGACGGCGGCAATGCACGACGTTCGGAAAATCCGCTGAAGCGACGAAGGCGGCGGGGTATTCTCTCCCCTGTCCGGCCGCGCTCGCAGGATGAGCCCGGATCCGGGCAATAAGCGGCACCGGACGAGCCCGGATCCGGGCAATACGGCACCGGCGGGGAGCCCGGATCCGGGTAATAAGCGGGCGCAGGAGAGCCCGGATCCGGGGAATGCCCATGCCCGTTATCGTCATCTTCGGGGCCGCTGTCCGGCCGGACGGCAGCCCGAGCACCACCTTGCTGCGCCGCGTCCAGGCGGCCGCCGTGTTCGGGCGGCGGTTCGACCGTCCCCTCTACGTGCCCAGCGGGGCGGTCGGCCGGTTCGGCGCCTCGGAGGCCTCGGTGATGGCCGAGTTGCTGATCGAGCTCGGCGTGCCGGAGGCGAGCATCCTGCGCGAAGAAACCGGGCGCGACACGCTCTCCTCGGCGCGCGCGGTGGCCCGGCTGCTCCACGAGCGGGGCGACGCCGGCCCGGTCTATGCCGTGAGCTCGGCCTACCACCTGCCCCGCTGCGTTCTGCTGTTGCGGCTCGCCGGGCTGCGCGCGCGTGCCGGACGCCCGCCGCCATTTCCCGCCGCCCAGCGCTTCCGCACGCGCTGGTATTGGCGCCTGCGCGAGCTCGCCGCCCTGCCCTGGGACGCCGCGCTGATGCTGGCGCTGCGCCTCGCCGGCCGGGTGTGACGGCCGTTCAGGCGGGCGGCGCCGCCAGGCTCATCACCCCCGGTGCCAGGAAGAAATAGATCAGGCCGATCAGGATCAGGTAGACGAGCAAAATCAGGGTCCAGCCCATGTTGTGACGGATGATCTGGCCCTCGTCACGCACGAAGCGGCTGGTGGAGACGCCGACGCTCGCGGTCTGCGGCGCGATCGGCTTGCCGATCTCCGCCCCCACCGAGTTGAGCGACGGCAAAAGAAGCGGGGGGAAGCCGAGGAGCTTGCCCACGGCGACCTGGAAGGCGCCGAACATCGCGTTGGTCGAGGTGTTGCTGCCGGAGAGGGCGACGCCGATCCAGCCGAGGATCGGCGCCACGACGATGAACCACGGCCCGATGGCGGAGAAGCCGTTGGCCAGCGAGGCGGCCATCCCCGAGTAGTTGAACACATAGGCCAGCCCGAAGATGAACACGCCGACCAGGAGGGCGCCCCACATCTGATGGAACGTGCGGGAGAACACCTCGCGCAGCTGTGCGCCGGTCGGCCGCAGCAGGAGGGCCACCACGATCCAGGACGCGCAGATCGCTGTACCGCCGATGAACGGGGCGAAGTTGAACGTCGCGCGCACGATGGCGCCCGGCGTGAGCGACGAGTGGGCGGCCACCGACAGGCTGAACAGGCTGATCTTGGGCAGGTTGGACCACGGCCCGGTCCACAGCACCACCACCACGATCAGCACGATGAAGGGCAACCAGGCGCGGAAGATCTCGCCCGCCGGCAGCGCCTTGCCAGCCGCCACCGCCGCTGCCTCGTCGGCCGCCGAGACCGGCACGCCGCCATAGCCCAGCAGCTGCTTCGGCCGCCACAGCTTCAGCAGGACGAGAAGGCAGGCAAAGCAGACGATCGAGCCGGTGATGTCCGGCAGATAGGGACCAAGATAGACCGCGACGGGGAACTGCCCGGCGATGTAGCCGAGCGAGCCAACGATCGCGAGCGGCCAGCCCTCGCGGAACCCAGCGCGCCCGGCCACCAGGTAGATCAGCACCCAGGGCGGCGCCAGCGCCAAGATAGCGACGATGTGGCCGATCGAGGCGGACAGCGCCATCAGCGGCAAACCCGTCACCGCCGCCAGCGCGACGATCGGCACGCCGAGCGCGCCATACGACACCGGGGCGTTGTTGGCGATGGCCGCGACCCGGATGGCGTCGAGGTCGGGGATGCGGACGGCGATGAGGATGGGCGCCACCACCGCCCAAGGGTAGCCGAAGCCGACCAGCCCCTCGAGCAGCGCCCCGAACGCCCAGGCGAACAGCAAGGTCTGCACCCGCACGTCGGCGGTGCCCTGGCTGGTCAGCCAGGCGCGGAAGCTCTCGAACGTGCCGGTGAGGACCAGGGTATTGAACAGCACCACGCCCCAGAAGGTGATCCAATCCACCGCCCAGATGCCGGTAAGCGACCCGAAGATGTAGGATTGAATGCCGAGGCCGACCGGCATTCCCCAGACCAGGATGCCGAGCAGAAGCGTGACGATCGAGCCGATCGAGGTGGCGAGCCAGGCCGTCATGCGCAGGACCGCAAGCAGGAAAAGCAAGACCACGACGGGGATCAACGCCACCAGCCAGACGGCGAAGGTGCTGGCGAACGGATTGAGGGTCTGGTCGAACATGCTCCCTCCGCTGGCGATCTGGTTTATTCCGCTGCCGGTATTCCCCGCCTGTCAAGCCAAGTTCTTCCCTGGCGCGACGTCCGCGCCGAGCCCGCCGGCTGTGACGCCTACACGACCCCGCCATGCTGCCGCTCGATGCCCCCGTGACCGGTGCCGGGCCGGGGTGGCCGGGGCGGAGCCGCCTTATTCGGGCAGCGTCTCCGGGGTGAGCTTGCGCCACAACGGCCGCAGGAGGCGCCCGGCCTGTGGTGCGGCGGAAGGCGCGCATCTCGGGGTCCTCCAGCAACGCCTGAAGGTGGCTCGCGAACCGCACCCGCCGCCAAACGCGCGGGCTTCGCTCGCTCGGCACTCGCGGCCTCAGCACTCGCGCCCTCGGCGGTGGGCTGCACGGTGGGACGCCGGCGCGGGGCGGTGGCCAGCGTGCCGGCGACCGCCGACGGTGACGGCACCTTAACCGGATCAGCGGAAACTCCCCAGGTCCTTCCAGGGAGCGAAGCGTGCGCCCGCTCGCGATGGTCTGCCTGTTGCTCACGGCGAGCCTGCTCGGCGCCTGTGCATGCCAATGCGCCGGGACGACGGTGACTGGCTGGAGCGGCCCGACCCAGCTGTCGCAGCGCTGGATGATCGGCATCGAACGCATCCAAGGCGACGTTCTGCCGGTACTGCCCTACACCAACCGCTTCCTCGCCGATCTCGCGGCGATGCCGAACACGCAGGTGGTCTATCTCGGCCCGGGGCGCAACGGCTTCCTATTCGCGGCCGATCCCGTCCGCAGGCTGCGCGTCGCACCGTGGCTGCACGGGGAGGGGAACTGCATGACGTTCACCTACACCGTCTACCGGGAGGGCCAACAGCTGGCGACGTACGGCATGGCGGTTCCGGCGCTCGTGGCGGGGATGGAATCCGACCCCGCCTGCGTCGACCGGGCGGCGAGCGAGTTCTACTGGTCGCTGGTGCGGCAGGGACTCTAGCACAGCCACCCTGCAAACGGTCCGGTCCAATACCGACGTGCAAGCCGGCGCCCGGCTCTGATCCCGCTACCCACCGATCGTTGTGCGCAAGCCGTTGCCAATGCATAAGCCCTTCTCATTGCGCGACCGTTGCAGGCGTCGCATTCGGAAGGGGGATCAATGAGCGCCCACCGCACTCCGCCACGCCTGATCGAGCCGCCGCCGCTGTCGTTCGTCGCCCGGCAGGCCTGGTATCCGTGGCTGGTCGTCGGTATCGCCTGTGTTGGCGCCTTCATTGCGCAACTCGACGCCAGCATCGTCCAGCTCGCACTGCCAGCCCTCACCGTCGAGTTCCGAACCACGCTCAACCAGGTGAGCTGGGTGCCGATCGCCTATCTGCTGACGTTGGCCGCCTTGCTGCCGGTGTTCGGGCGGCTCTGCGAGATGTGGGGCCGCAAGCTGCTCTACACGCTCGGTTTCCTGCTGTTCACGATCGCCTCGGCCTTGTGCGGCCTGGCCGACAGCCTGGGCTGGCTGGTCACGGCGCGGCTGCTGCAGGGTGTCGGCGGGGCGATGCTGGCGGCCAATTCCATCGCGATCATGACCGCGGCCGTCGGGCAGAGCGGGCGAGCCCGTGCGCTGGGATGGTTCGCGGCGGCGCAGGCGATCGGCTTGTCGGCCGGCCCGCCGATCGGCGGGCTGTTGCTCAGCACGCTGGGCTGGCGCTGGATCTTCTGGGTGACGGTGCCGGTCGGCGCTGCGATCACCGCGATCGGCTTGTTGTCATTGCCGCAAAGTACCGGGCTGGTGACCGGCAAGAAATTCGATTGGCTCGGCGCGATGCTGTTGATCCCGGCCTTGGTCGGTGTCGTGCTGCTGCTCAACCAAGGCTCCGCATGGGGCTTTACCTCTCCGGCGATGCTGTGGACCGCCTGCGCCACGCTCGTCTTGCTGATGCTGCTATTCCGACACGAGCTGCGGACCGACTCCCCGCTGGTCACGCTACGCGCGTTCGCCAGCCCCGCCTTCGCCTGCGGCGTGATCGGCGTGCTGCTGTCGGCGGCGCTGCTCTACGGCATCTTCTTCATCGTCTCGTTCGGACTGGTACGTGGATATCATCGCCCCGTCGAGATCGCGGGGCTGCGGCTTGCGCTCATTCCGATCGTGATCGGGTTCGTCGCCCCATTCAGCGGCACCCTGGCCGAGCGCTTCGGCGCCCGCTGCATCGGCGTGGCAGGCATGGCGCTGTGCATCGCGAGCCTGTCGATCCTCGCGGTCATCGCAACCGCGTATCAGGCGCAGGTGACGATGGGCGCCATCGCTTTCGCGCTGTTCGGCGTCGGGCTCGGCCTATTCATCACGCCGAACAATCACCGGACGCTGAACGCCGCGCCGGCGGACGTTTCCGGCGAGTCCGGCGCGGTGGTCAATCTGATGCGCGTGCTCGGGGGCTGCCTCGGCGTCGCATCCGCCTCGACCGTGCTCACCTGGGAGATCCAGCGCATGACCGGCAATCATTCGGATTGGGCGATCTTTGCAGGCCGGCCGTTACTGGAAGCCGTGGAAAGTGGATTCTTGCTGCTGATGGCATACGCGCTGGTCGCCGGCGCGCTTTCCCTGATCCGCACCAAGCGGGCCGCCGTCGCGGCGGATGGCGCGGTCGGCCGTCCTACGCGCAAACG
The DNA here is from genome assembly GCA_017307285.1 of Alphaproteobacteria bacterium. Lineage (GTDB taxonomy): Bacteria > Pseudomonadota > Alphaproteobacteria > Acetobacterales > Acetobacteraceae > JAFKFI01. The sequence goes on from JAFKFI010000053.1 coordinate 97,733, forward strand.
AAGCGGCTGAATCCGACCTTGGGATAGGCCTTGCTCCAGGCGCCCAGCAGCTTGTCGAAACGCGATCCATCCGCGTCGAGCGCGATAATCCGCTCCTCCAAGGCCCGCTCGAACGGGAGACGGCCCTCGACGATCTGGCGCATCGCGACCTCGGAACTCACCAGCACAGCGTCCCTCTCGGCGATGTCGTCCGCGAGCACGTTCGGCGGGGCCGGCCGGCAATTTGGGTCGAACCCGTTCGGCGTGGGATGGAAGAATCCCCAGGTCCGGCTTTCGACCATCAATACGAAGAAATCCGGCAGCGCCAGGAGTTCGTCCTGACGCTGCGTCCATTCGAGCCGCTGCTGTGCGGTCCTCAGTGTTTCGATCGCGCTCAGGCGCAGCTGCATGCCCGCCGGCGCACCATCCGCGTCCTCCGGCTCAGGCAGCAGCCCCGCGTCGATCGCCCGCCGGGTCTCGACCGCAACCGAGAGGCCCAACGGGTGATCGATGCTGAACTCGATCCGCAGATCGCAAATGCTGCACATCGATGGGCGGCGTCATGCCGTGACGATGTTGAACCAGAAATCGAACGTGTCGAGGCAGGAGACGAAGGACGAAAGCTTCTTCGGGTCGCCAGTCAGTTTCGCCTTCCCCGCCACGATCTGCTTTTCCATCGTGGTCGTGCCGAGCATCACGTCGTTCAGCGCCTCGCGGGTCATGACGATGGACGCATCGGCGTCCGGCAAGCTGCGATCCTTGGAATAGTGGATCGCGGCGTTTTCCGCGCCGAGAACATATTTCTCCTTGGTGTCGGTCAGTTCGAGATTGAAGGCGACCGTCAGCCCGGCCGCGCGGTCGCCGTTCAGGCGCACGCCAAGGAAGTCGAAGAACATCTCGATCGGCATGGCACGAATCGTATCGGGACTAGCCGTGTTGGGGACCGGCAGCTTGGTGACACCCTGGCGGAGCTCCAGGGCACCGGTCAGGAAGAAGTTCCGCCACGGCCCGGATTCCGCCTGGTAGCCAAGCTGCTCATAGGCGTCCGCCAGCAAGTGTTTCGCCGCGAGATTGTCCGCGTCGGCGAACACCACGTGGTTCACCACCTCGGCGACCCAGCGATAGTCCCCCTCGTCGAATGACTGCTTGGCCTGGCGGAGAACGTTGTCCGCGCCGCCCATGAACGCGACATAGCGGCGCGCTGCGTCGACCGGCGTGCGCCGGTACAGATTGGCCGGGACACCATCGAAAAAGCCAAGCCGCAGATTGTACTGCGCCTCCGCATCGTGATAGACGCTGCCGTAATAGCTGCGGCAGGACCATTGTACCGCCAGGGTCGGAGGCAGCCGGATCTTGTCGGCGATCTCGCGCGGCGTCATGCCGGTGTTGGCCATGCGCAGGGTCTGGTCATGGATGAACCGGAACATGTCGCGCTGCGCCTTCAGGAACGCGACCACGCGCTCGTTGCCCCAGGTCGGCCAATGATGCGATGCGAAGACCACCTGCATGTCGTCGCCGAACATGTCGAGCGCCTGCTGCAGGTATTTCGACCAAAGCAAGCCGTCACGCACCTTGGCGCCGCGCAGCGTGTAGAGATTGTGCAGCGTGTGCGTCGCGTCCTCCGCAGCGCAGAACGCCTTGTATTTCGGAATGTAGAACATGAATTCCGCGGGCGCCTCGGATTCCGGCGCCATGATCACGTTCAGGTCGACACCGTCGATCGTGATCGTCTCGCCGGTCTTGGTCGCATGGTCGGTTGGCACCACGAGGCCAATCGTGCCGGTCGACGTGGTCTTGCCAAGGCCGCCATCGACCTGCCCGGTCGGGCTCTTGCCGACGAGATTGCCGTACATGTAGCTGGCGCGACGGCTCATCGCGTTGCCGGCAATGACGTTCTCGCTGACCGCTGCGCGCGTGAAATCCTCGGGCGCAAGAACCTTGACCTTCCCGGCGGCAAGGTCGGCGTCGGTCACGAAGGTCCGCACACCGCCGTAGTGATCGACATGGCTGTGCGTATGGATCACCGCGACGACCGGCTTGTCGCCCAGCTTGGGAATCACCAGCCCTTGCCAGACCGCCTTGCTGACTTCCTGGGAGATGAACGGGTCGATCACGATATAGCCGGTGTTCGACCGGATGATGCTCATCACCGAAAGATCGTATCCGCGCGCCTGCCAGATACCATCTGGAACGACCTCGAACAGGCCATGAATCATGTTGAGCTTGGCCATCCGCCAGAGGCTCGGATTGACCGTGTCGGGCGCGTCGTCGCTCTCTGTCACCTTGATGAAGTCGTACGCCGTGGCATCCCAGACCGGCACGCCATCGCTGTTGCGGATGATCACGGGCTCCGGCAGCGAGCCAAGATGGCCACGACGCGCGTCGGCGAAGTCGCGTGTGTCATCGAATGGCAGCCCCTGCCGATACAGCGCATTCACATCGCGCGTCGCCCGGGTCGCCGGCTTCGGCGATGCTCCGGTTTTGGAGGCAGGCGGAGTGTCCTGCGCGGATGCGGGAGAGACGGCGCCGGACAGGCCCGCGGCGATACCGACGGATGCGACACCGCGCAGGAAATCGGAACGGCGAATCCCGGAAGGCTGGCCCTCATTATCCGATCTACGTGACACGTTCGCGTTCCTCCTCTTGTGCCAAGCCGCAGCGTGTCGGTTGAAAGCATCCCACGTCTGCGCACGCTGCCTTCGCTCAGCCTATTCGGAGCGCGCGTCGCGAGTCACGGGATTGGCCGGAGGACTGATTTCACTCTTCCGCGCGGACATTGCCGCGATGTCGCTTGATTCTCGAGCGCTGGCTCTTGGCCTCCAACCGCCGCTCCTTCGATGCAAGCGTCGGCCGTGTCTTGCGGCGCCGCACCGGCGGCGTCTCGGCGCGGCGGATCAAATCGGCCAGAGCCTCGATCACGTCCTGGCGATTGCGCTCCTGGCTGCGATGGCGCCGCGCGGTCAGCACCAGAACGCCATCCTGCGTAAGCCGCCGCCCCGCCAATCGCGCCAGACGCGCCTTTACATCCTCGGGCAACGACGGCGAGTTGCGCACATCGAAGCGCAACTGCACCGCCGTCGACACCTTGTTGACGTTCTGCCCGCCCGGCCCCGAGGCGCGGATGAAGCTTTCGCTGATCTCGCCCTCGTCGATGCTGATGCGGTCGGTGATACGAATCATCGCGCCGGATGCCGGATTTGCCATTCCCGGTATAAGCCGATTCGCCCCATCGTCATGACCGGCGGAGGCCGGTCATCCACGACTTTACCGCTCGCCAGCAAAGTCGTGGATGGTCGGCCTGCGCCGACCACGACGAGTACCTTGCAAACTAGCGCTTCAGCCCTGCTGCACCGCTCCGCTCTCGGTCAGCCGCGCGATCTCCCGCTCGTCGAACCCATGCTCGCGCAGGATCGCCACGCTATGCTGCCCAAGCGCCGGCGCAACCGCGTTCGCCGCCCCGCTCTCGAACGGCACTGCGCCAATCAGATTGGGCATCGGCACTGGCTGCGCCACACCGGGATGGCTCACCCACGCCACCGCCCCACAAGCCGCGACATGCGGCTGCTTCAAGAACTCGGTGTAGGTGTTGAGCTGCTCGTGCATGATCCGGTGCGGTGCGAACTTTTCCGAGCACTCCTTGAACGTGAGCGCACCGAGCAGCGGCCGCACGATCGCCAGCAACTCGGCCTCGTTCGCACGCCTCCCGTCGCGATCGCGAAAGCGCGGGTCCTCCGGCAATGACGCCACGCCGAGCGCCGTGCAGAACGCCACCCATTCATGCTCGCGCGCCAGCGTAATATTGATCCAGCCGTCGCGCGTCTGGTGGATGCCGGAAGGCGGCGCGGAAGGCGGGGTCGTGCCGCCCTCCAGATAGGACGACATCATCCGCACCACCTGCAACGACGCCGCCGCCTGCAGCAAGCTCGCCTCGATATGCCGCCCGCGCTTCTCATGCTGGCGCGCGAACAGCGCCGTCGCGATGGCGGAATAGGCGTAGATTGCCGTGCTCATGTCGATCGCGATGATCGGAATGCGGTGTGGCTGCCCGTCTGCGCCCTTATTCTCAGCTGTAAGCCCGGTATACGCCTGCAACACCGGGTCCATCGCCGGCCGCTCGGCAAGGGGTCCGGTCTGGCCGAAGCCGGAGACCGAGAGATAGATGATGCGCGGCTCGCGCTCGGACACGTCGCGATAGCCGAAGCCGAGCCGGTCGATCACGCCGGGCCGGAAGCCCTGCACGAACACGTCCGCATCCTGCACCAGCCGCCACAGCACCGCGCGTCCGTCCGCGTGCTTAAGGTCGAGGGCGATGCTGCGCTTGCCGAGATTCGCGGGGATGGAATAGGCAGTCTGGTCGTCGTAGCGCACGCCGAGCCCGCGGCTCCAGTCGCCGCCCTCGCCGGTTGGCTCCACCTTGATCACGTTGGCGCCGTACTGCGCCAGCATCATCGCGGCGTACGGCCCCGCGACGCCTTGGCTGAGATCGACGACCTTGAGCCCCGCGAACGGCTTTTCGTAGCTCATGCGGGCGCCGCCGCGCCGGCCAGCTTCGCCGCGTCCGAAGCGTGTCCTTTCTGGTGAAAGTAATTGGCCCGGTAAAACGCCAGCACGAGATCGCGATACACCGCCGGCTCGTAGCGCGGCGGGTTGTCCGCCGAAATGCAGCTCGGCAGGCACTCGATCACGCTGCTCGGGTTCGGGCTGTGGAAATAGGCGATGGAGTAGCGGTCCGTGCCGCTCTCGTTGATCACCCCGTGCGGCGTCGAAAGGAACCGGTCGTTCGACCAGCGCCGCATGATGTTGCCGAGATTGATGAGGAACGTCCCCGGGATGATCGGCGGCGGGAACCACTCGCCGGTGGGCAGCCGCACCGCCAGCCCCGGCACGTCGGTCCGCGCCAGCGCGGTCATGAAGCTGTTGTCGGTGTGCGGCGCCTGACCGAACAAATTCTCCTCGTCGGCATCCTGCGGCGGATAGTGCAGGAAGCGGCAAGTGGCGTGCGCCTCGTTGGCGAAAAACCGCGCGAAATAATCGGGCGGCAGGTCGAGCGCGACAGCGAACGCGGGCAGCATCCGGTCGCACATCGCCCCGAGTGCGTGGCAATACGCCATCATGTCGTTGCGTAAGTCGTCTGGGCGCATCCCTGGCACGCCGTCCGGCCATTGGTTGCGCCCGCGCAGCTCGATCCCGGCGCGCACGTCGGGATGGTCCGGCCCGCGATCGTGGCTGACGAAGAAACTCTCGTTCTGATTCGGCCGCGTCGCCTTGTGCACGGTCGAGGCGCCCTGCACCGAGGCGTTCATTGGCAGATAGCCGATGTTGTTCCCGTTCAGCCGCAGCGCGAGCTTTTGGTCCATCGGCAGCGCGTGGAAGCGCCGCGAGGCAGCGAAGCCCCGATCAACGATCTCGTCCGGCACGCCGTGGTTGAGCGCGTAGAAGAACCCGACATGCTCGCAGGCGTCCCGCACCTCGGCCGCCACCCGGGCCAGCGCGCCCGGCTCGCCCGCGAAGCTCGGGCCGAAATCGATCACCGGGATCTTCGCCGCCGCCTCCGCGTAGTCCCGCACCGCGTGCTGCTTGAAGAGATGCATGGGCTCACCTCCGATACGGCCGCCAGCGCTCCGCGGCGCCGCCTTCCCGAGTGTTGGGCCGCGCCAAAAGCCCGTCAAGCGAGGGGTGGCCTGCAGGGATTTGTTGCGAGGAAGTGCGGCGTAGCCGAGACTGAGCCGGAACGGCCAAGGGGGAAGACCAGTGGCAAGCGGCAAGCGCGTTCGCGCCCGGCGCCCGCCGCGCCTCGCGACCCTGGCCGCCGTGCTCGCGCTGCTCTCCGTCGGCGCCGCAGCGGCGGCCTTCGAGGGCGTGAGCCTGCCGGACACCGCCACATTCAACGGCACCCAGCTCCGTCTCAACGGCATCGGGCTCCGCACCTATTCCTGGCTGCGCATCCGCATCTACGTCGCCGGGCTGTATCTCGAGCGCCCGTCGCACGACGCCGAGGCGATCCTCCGCTCGCCGGAGAAGAAACTGCTCGTCGTGCGCTTCATCCACGATGTCGACGCCGAGGACGCCCGCAAGGCTTGGCGCGAGGGATTCCAGGACAACTGCCTCCCACCCTGCCATCTCGCGCCCGCCGACATCGCCCGCTTCCTCGCCGCGGTGCCCGATATGCGGAGCGGCGACCACAGCACCCTCGCCTTCACCTCGAACGCCGTCGCGATCACCCTGAACGGCCAGACGCTCGGCACCATCTCCGACCCGATGTTCGCCCACGCGGTCCTCGCCGCCTTCCTCGGCCCTCATCCGCCGACCGCGCAGCTCAAACGCGAGCTGCTAGGGCTCGCGGAGTAGGAGGACGCTCATGGACGCAGGTCGGCACCCGACGCAATCAAATCGTGATGGCACGCAACGAACTGGCCGGGTGCCGCCTCCCGCAGCTCCGGCACCTCCTCGGCACACCGGCCGTCCGCGCGCGGGCAGCGAGTACGGAAACGGCAGCCGGAAGGCGGGTCGATGGGCGAGGGCGGCTCGCCGAACGGCACGTTCTCGGCGGGACGCACAGTAGGGTCGGGCACCGGGATGGCGTCCAGCAGCAGCCGCGTGTAGGGGTGCGCCGGCGTCGCGTAGAGGCGCTCCGTCGGGCCGATCTCGCAGAGGCGGCCGAGATACATCACCGCCACCCGATCGCTGACCGCCTTCACCACCGCGAGGTCGTGGGCGATGAACAGCAGGGTCAGCGCGTGCCGGCGCTTCATCTCCTCGAGCAGGTTGAGGATCTGCGCCCGCACCGACACGTCAAGCGCCGAGACCGGCTCATCGCAGATCACCAATTCCGGCTCCAGCACCAGGGCGCGCGCGATGCACACGCGCTGGCACTGCCCGCCGGAGAACTCGTGCGGCAACCGGCCGATGGCGAGGTCGGCATCGAGCCCGACCGCGCCCAGCATATCGCGCACCCGCCGCTCCCGCTCCCGCTTGTTTCCGACGCCCGCGATGACCAGTGGCTCGGCCACGATATCGCCGATGCGGCGGCGCGGGTTGAGGGAGGCGATCGGGTCCTGAAAGATCAGCTGGATGCGCCGCCGCATCTTTCGCAGCGCTACACGGCCGAGGCTGGTAAGCTCGACGCCGTCGAACGTCACCCGCCCGGCTTGCGGCGGGTGCAGCTGCAGAACGGCGCGGCCCAGGGTGGACTTGCCGCAGCCTGACTCGCCGACCAGCCCCAGCGTCTCGCCGCGCGCGATGTGCAGGCTGACATCGGAGACCGCGTGCACGGTCTTGCCGCCGGCGGGGTACTCGA
>JAFKFI010000165.1 GCA_017307285.1 Alphaproteobacteria bacterium
GACTAAGGCGGCAGGGCTCGGGGACATCCGCGCTGTGGGATCGGGCAATATCGGCGCCACCAACGTGCTGCGCACCGGTAATCGCAGCCTGGCGGCAGGAACCCTGATCCTGGACGCAGCCAAGGGCGCCGTGGCGCTGCTGATCGCGGCGGCGGTCGGCGGCCCGATCGCGGGTCTGTGGGCCGGGCTCGGCGCGGTGCTCGGGCATCTGTTCCCGGTCTGGCTGGGCTTTCGCGGCGGCAAGGGGGTGGCAACCGGACTGGGGGTGCTGCTGGCGGCTGCCTGGCCGGTCGGGCTGATCGCCTGCGCCGCATGGCTGGCATCGGCGGCGACGCTGCGTGTGTCCTCCGCTGCCTCGCTGATCGCCTTGGCGGTGGCGGTGCCCGTCGCCTGGGCGTTGGCCGGCCCGGCGACGGCCCTGCTCGCCCTGGCTATCGCGCTGCTCGTTTTCGTGCGACACGCGGCGAACATCCGCCGTCTGTTCGACGGTACGGAACCGCATATCGGCGCCAAGGGATAAGCAGACCCCAGCTCATTGCGGATGCGGCCTCGCGGGGATAATTTGCCCGCTTGCCTTCCGTTCGGCTGCCCATAAGGGGACTTCAGCGATTGCATATCGGATCTCCGCGCATGATCGAACCACAAGCGAGAACGGGCCGAGCCCGTTACCGAGGGCTGGCTGCCGGTGGATGCCGATGATGGATTCGTTTCAGAAACAGGGGCTCTACGACCCGCGCAACGAGCATGATGCCTGCGGCGTCGGCTTCGTGGCCAACATCAAGGGCCGCAAGTCGCACGAGATCATCCGCCGCGGCTTGGAGATCCTGGTCAACCTCGACCACCGGGGCGCAGTCGGGGCCGATCCGCTGGTGGGCGACGGGGCGGGCTGCCTGATCCAGATGCCCGACGCGCTGCTGCGCCATTGGGCGGGCGAGCACGGTCTGAAGCTGCCACAGCCCGGTCACTATGCGGTCGCGATGTGCTTCCTGCCGCGCGACGCCGAGGCGCGGGACGCTGCCATCGCGTCGTTCGAGCAGTACGTGGCGGCCGAGCGCCAATCCGTCCTGGGCTGGCGCGACGTGCCGACCGACCTTACCGGGCTCGGCGAGCGGGTGATCGAGACCATGCCGGTGATCCGCCAAGCGATCGTCGTGCGCGACGCGCGGCTGGCCGATCAGGATGCGTTCGAGCGCAAGATCCTGACCATCCGCAAGCAGGTGCTCAACAACGTCCGCGCGCTGGCGGATCGGCGGCACCTGCCCGGGCTTGCCGAATTCTACATGCCGTCCTTCTCGACGCGCACGCTGGTCTACAAGGGATTGCTGCTGGCACCGCAGGTCGCGACCTTCTACGAGGATTTGCGCAACCCGCTCACCACGTCCGCGCTGGCGCTGGTGCATCAGCGTTTTTCAACAAACACGTTTCCGTCGTGGCGGCTGGCGCACCCGTACCGGTTCCTCGCCCATAACGGCGAGATCAACACGGTGCGCGGCAACGTCAACTGGATGTACGCGCGCCGCCACGCCATGTCATCCGACCTGATCGGGCCGGACCTCGACAAGATGTGGCCGCTCATCCCGCACGGCCAGTCCGACACCGCCTGCATCGACAACGCGCTCGAAATCCTGGTCGCCGGCGGCTATCCGCTGGCGCACGCGATGATGATGCTGGTGCCGGAAGCCTGGGCGGGCAACCCGCTGATGGACCCCGAGCGGCGCGCCTTCTACGAGTACCATGCGGCGCTGATGGAGCCGTGGGACGGCCCGGCGGCGATCGCCTTCACCGACGGCCGGCAAATCGGCGCTACGCTCGACCGCAACGGATTGCGCCCGGCGCGCTACATCGTCACCGACGACGACCACGTCATCATGGCCTCCGAGGCCGGCGTGCTGCCGGTGCCGGAAGAGCGCATCGTCCGCAAGTGGCGCCTGCAGCCGGGCAAGATGCTGCTGATCGACCTCGACCAAGGCCGCATCATCGACGACGAGGAAATCAAGCGCAGCCTAGCCGTCGAGCATCCGTACGGCGAATGGCTCAAGACCACGCAAGTCATTCTGGAGGATTTGCCGGAGCCGGCCGAGAATTCCGACGTGCTGCCTCCGCACCGTCCCAACGACGCAGCGACGATGCTGTGCCAGCAGCAGGCGTTCGGCTACACGCAGGAGGATATCCAGTTCTTCCTCGAGCCGATGGCGCGAGACGGCGACGACCCCGTCGGCTCGATGGGCACCGACACGCCCATCGCGGTGCTCTCGAAGCAGCCGAAGCTGCTCTACAACTACTTCAAGCAGAACTTCGCGCAAGTCACCAACCCGCCGATCGACCCAATTCGCGAGGCGTTGGTGATGTCGCTCGTCTCCATGATCGGGCCGCGACCGAATCTGCTCGGGCATCACGCCGGGACGCATTACAGGCTCGAAGTCGCGCATCCGATCCTGACCAACACGGAACTGGAGAAGATCCGCTCGATCGTCACCTTGGCGGGCGATGCGTTCCGCACGCAGACCATCGACTTTACCTGGCCGGCCTCCGAGGGTGCCGACGGCATGGCGCCGGCGGTGGATCGCATCTGCCGCGAAGCCACGGAGGCGGTGCTCGCCGGCTACAACATCCTGATCCTGTCGGACCGCGCGATATCGCCCGACCGCATCCCGATGCCGGCGCTGCTCGCCACGGCGGCGGTGCATCATCACCTGATCCGTCAGGGGCTGCGCACCAGCACCGGCCTGGTCGTCGAAACCGGCGAGGCGCGCGAGGTGCATCATTTCAGTGTACTCGCGGGCTACGGCGCGGAGGCGATCAACCCCTATCTCGCCTTCGACACGCTGGAGCAGATCCGCGTGCGCAACGGGCTGCCTCTCAAGCCGTACGAGGTGCAGAAGAACTACCTCAAGGCGCTGGGCAAGGGCATCCTCAAGGTGATGTCCAAGATGGGCATCTCAACGTACCAGTCCTACTGCGGCGCGCAGATCTTCGACGCGATCGGGCTGTCCAGCGCGTTCGTCGAGCAGTGCTTCACCGGCACCGCGACCACGATCGAAGGCGCCGGCATGCCGGAGATCGCGCGCGAGGCGGTGCAGCGCCATCGCAATGCCTACGGCGAAGATCTAATCTACCACGACCTGCTCGATGTCGGCGGCGACTACGCGTTCCGCCTGCGCGGGGAGGATCATGCGTGGACACCGGATTCGGTGACGCGATTGCAGCACGCGGTGCGCGGCAATGCGCTAGACGAATACAAGGCGTTCGCGGACACGATCAATCAGCAAAACGAGCGCCTGCTCACCCTGCGCGGCCTCATGGAGATGCGTTTCGCCGCCGAGCCGGTGCCGCTCGATGAGGTCGAGCCGGCCAAGGAAATCGTCAAGCGTTTCGCCACGGGGGCGATGAGCTTCGGCTCGATCAGCCGCGAGGCGCACACCACGCTCGCCATTGCAATGAACCGCATCGGCGGCAAGTCGAATACCGGCGAAGGCGGCGAGGAGCCGGACCGCTACAAGCCGCTCGCCAATGGTGACTCGATGCGTTCTGCGATCAAGCAGGTCGCGTCGGGACGGTTCGGCGTGACCATCGAATACCTGGTCAACGCCGACGATCTGCAGATCAAGATGGCGCAGGGCGCCAAGCCCGGCGAAGGCGGGCAGCTGCCCGGCCACAAGGTCGACCACAACATCGCGCGCGTGCGGCATTCGACGCCGGGCGTCGGCCTGATCTCGCCGCCGCCGCACCACGATATCTACTCGATCGAGGATTTGGCGCAGCTCATCTACGATCTGAAGAACGCCAATGGGCGCGCGCGTGTGTCGGTCAAGCTGGTTTCGGAAGTCGGCGTGGGCACGGTCGCGGCGGGCGTCGCCAAAGCGCGCGCCGATCACGTCACGATCTCGGGTTTCGAGGGCGGCACCGGCGCCAGTCCGCTGACCTCGCTCACCCATGCCGGCTCGCCGTGGGAGATTGGGCTGGCCGAGACACAGCAAACGCTGGTGCTGAACGGATTGCGCGGGCGTATCGCCGTGCAGGTGGATGGCGGGCTGCGCACCGGGCGCGACGTGGTGGTGGGGGCGCTACTCGGCGCGGACGAGTTCGGCTTCTCGACCGGTCCGCTGATCGCCGCCGGCTGCATCATGATGCGCAAGTGCCATCTCAACACCTGCCCGGTCGGCATTGCCACGCAAGATCCCGTGCTGCGCAAGCGCTTCACCGGCGCCCCGGAACACGTCATCAACTACTTCTTCTTCGTGGCCGAGGAGGTGCGCGAGCTGATGGCGAAGCTCGGCTTCCGCAAGTTCGATGAGATGATCGGGCAAGTGGGCAAGCTCGATATGCGCCGCGCAATCGGCCACTGGAAGGCGCAGGGTGTCGATCTCAGCCGCGTCCTGCACGAGGTGCAGCCACAGCCCGGCGTGGCGATTCATAATTGCGAGCGCCAGGAACACCATCTCGAGCAGGCGATGGACAATGCGCTGATCGCCTCGGCACGGCCGGCGCTCGACGATGGCGCGCCGGTGCGGATCGAGGGCGACATCCGCAACGTCAACCGCACCGTGGGGGCGATGCTGTCGGGCGAGGTCGCCAAGCGCTACGGCCAGGCCGGGCTGCCGGACGACACCATCTCGATCACCTTGCGCGGCACCGCCGGCGGCAGCTTCGGCGCGTTCCTCGCACGCGGGGTCAGCCTGGAGCTCACCGGCGACGCCAATGATTACGTCGGCAAGGGATTGTCCGGCGGCCGCGTGGTGGTGCGTCATCCGGCGACGACGCAGCGCGACCCGACGGAAAACATCATCGTCGGTAACACGGTGCTTTACGGCGCGATCGCCGGGGAGGCGTATTTCGAGGGTGTCGCCGGCGAGCGCTTCGCGGTGCGCAATTCCGGCGCTATCGCCGTGGTCGAGGGCTGCGGCGATCACGGCTGCGAATACATGACCGGCGGGGTTGTCGCGGTGCTGGGCGAGACCGGACGCAACTTCGCCGCCGGCATGTCGGGCGGCATCGCCTATGTCTACGACCCGGAAGGCCGCTTCGACACGCTGTGCAATCTCGCCAATGTCGAGCTGGAACGGATCGCGGCGGCGGAGCCTGGCCTGACGGACGCGGCGGAACGGCCTCGCCAGCGCGCAGTGTCCGCCGAGGATAACGGCATGGGCGACCTGCTGCGCTTCGACGCCGAGCGGCTGCGCATCCTGATCGAGCGCCATCTGCTGTTCACCGGCAGCGCGCGGGCGCGCGAGCTGCTGGACAACTGGGAAGCCGAGCGGGCGCGCTTCGTCAAGGTGATGCCGCTCGACTATCGGCGCGCGCTGATGGAATTGCAGGCCGAGCGCGACGCAAAGGCAACGGCCGCCGACTAGGTCGGTCTGGCGCGAGAGGATCGACTGAATGGGCAAGCCGACAGGCTTCTTGGAGATTGATCGGCGGGATCGCGGCTACGAAAAGCCCGAGGCACGCCGCAAGAGCTGGAAGGAATTCCTCAAACCGCTATCGGAACCGGAACTCGCGAACCAGGCAGCACGCTGCATGGATTGCGGCGTGCCGTTCTGCCACACCGGCTGTCCGGTCAACAACATGATCCCGGACTGGAACAACCTGGTTTACCGGCATCAGTGGGAAGCCGCGCTGCGCACGCTGCATTCGACGAACAACTTTCCGGAGTTCACCGGCCGCATCTGCCCCGCGCCGTGCGAGGCCGCTTGCACGCTGAACATCGACGACAACCCCGTCACCATCAAGACGATCGAGTGCGCCATCGTCGATCGCGGATGGGAGGAGGGCTGGATTCGCCCGCTGATCGCGCCGCGCCGCACCGGCAGGCGAGTGGCGGTGATCGGCTCAGGTCCCGCCGGGATGGCGTGCTCGCAGCAGCTCGCGCGCGTCGGGCATGACGTGACGCTGTTCGAGAAGAACGACCGCATCGGCGGGCTGCTGCGCTACGGCATTCCCGACTTCAAGATGGAAAAGCACCTGATCGACCGGCGCATCGAGCAGATGCGGGCGGAAGGCGTGGTGTTCCGCGCGGGTGTCGAGGTCGGTGTGGACGTCGACATGCAATCGCTACGCGCGGAATTCGATGCCGTGGTACTGGCGGGCGGCGCCGAGTGGCCGCGCGATCTCGAGGTGCCAGGGCGTACGCTCGACGGCGTGCATTTCGCGATGGATTTCCTGACCCAGCAGAACAAGCGCGGCGCCGGGGACGACGAGGCGCGCGCCGCACCGCTGCGCACGATCAGCGCACGCGGCAAGCATGTCGTGGTGATCGGCGGCGGCGACACGGGCTCGGACTGCATCGGCACCTCGGCGCGCCAAGGCGCCGCGTCGATCACCCAGCTGGAAATCCTACCAAGGCCGCCCGACCGCGAGAACAAGGCGCTGACCTGGCCGAACTGGCCGCTCAAGCTGCGCACCTCGCACGCGCATGAGGAAGGCTGCGAGCGCGACTGGGCCATCCTGACCAAGGAAGCCGTGGGTTCGGACGGCCGCATCGAGGCGCTGCAATGCGTGCGGGTCGAATGGCAGCCGGGTCCTGACGGCCGCATGGCGATGCGCGAGATGCCGGGCAGCGAGTTCGACCTCAAGGCCGACCTGGTGCTGCTGGCGATGGGTTTTCTCGGCCCGGTGCGGGCGGGAATGGTCGAACAGTCCGAGGTCGCGCTCGATCCGCGCGGCAACGTGCTCGCCAACACCTCGGATTATCGCGCGTCGGTCGATAAGGTGTTTGCGGCGGGCGACATGCGGCGCGGCCAGTCCCTGGTTGTCTGGGCGATCCGTGAAGGCCGCCAATGCGCGCGGTCGGTGGACGAGTTCCTGATGGGGAGCAGCACGCTCCCACGCTGAACGCAGAAATCGGAGCCCGCGCGCTGAGACGCGGGCCGAAGGGGGGATAACGGGCCATGCTGAATCGATTGGCGCTCACCGCGTGTGCGCTCTGGGCGTTGTCGGGCGGCGTCGCCGCGGCCGAGAGCCTGAAGCTGGGAATCAGCACCACGCTGTCCGGCGCGGCAGCGCAATGGGGCATCACGATGGATTTCGTCGGGCACCAGGCCGCCGACTGGATCAACAGCCACGGCGGCATCAAGGTCGATGGCAAGACCTACACGGTCGAGGTGCAATCCTATGACAACAAATACACCGCGCAGGACGGCGCACGCGTCGCGCAGGAGATGATCGGCCGCGCCGGCATCAAATATGTCGTCGGCGCGCTCGGCACCGCGCCGATCCGCGCCACGCAGTCGATCTCCGAGCGCGCCGGCGTCATCCTCATGAACATCGCCTGGGGCATGGCGACGAAGGGGCCGAAATTCCCCTACTCCTTCACCACCGAGAACACCGGGCGCGAGATCATCGAGCCGTTCTTCGACTACGTGCACAAGCAGCACCCGGACGCCAAGACGGTGGCGATGATCAACCCCAACGACGCGACGGGGAAGGACGTCTCGGAACTCAACGGCCCCGCCTGGCGCAAGCTCGGTGTCAACGTGGTCGCCGATGAGTTCTACGAGCGCGGCACGACGGATTTTTCCGCCTTGGCGACCAAGTTCGCGCAGCTCAAGCCGGACATCATCAATGTCGGGATGCCGCCGGGGGATGCCGGGCTGGCGATCCGCCAGCTGCACACGCTCGGTTGGAAGGGCGTCATCGTGATGGAATCCGGCAGCTCGCCCGCGCAGATGTGGCAGATCGCCGGCGACGCCGTGGAGGGTGCCTATATCGGCGGCGCTGCCGACTTCGCCGGCCCGACCGCGACCGACGTGCAGCGCGCCTTGCAGGCCAAGGCGACCAAGGACATCAACACCGACCTCACGATGGTCAGCATGTCGGTGTGGGACGGCATGATGGCGCTGAAGAAGGCGATGGAAACCGCCAACTCGGTCGATCCCAAGGCGGTGCGCGACACGCTGCCGAAGATCGTGTTCGAGAGCTCATGGGGGCCGTCGGCGTTCGGACGCGCGGATCTGTACGGCTCGCCGCAGCAGATCTTGCTGCCCGTGGTGATCAGCCGGATCAGCCAAGGGAAAACCGTGGAAGTGGCGCGGATTCCCTCGGCCGAGTTCGCGGCGCGCGAACGCAAGCAATAGCGCCGAGCCGGGAGCGCCGCGGATGGGGCTGGCGGTTCAGCTCTTCATGAACGCGTTGCAGATCTCGTCGGTCTACGTGCTGTTCGCGCTGGGTGTCACGGTGATCTTCGGCGTGATGCGGATGGTCAACTTCGCGCATGGCGAGTTCTTCAGCCTGGCGGGATTGACCGTCGCAGTGCTCAGCCCGCCGATCGCCGCCGCGACCGGAATGCCGCCCGCCCTCGCCTATCTGACGGCGTTCCTCGCCGCCTTCGTCGTCGTGCTGGCGCTCGCCTTCGCGGTGTTTCATCTCGCCCTCGAACGCTTCCTCGAGGACGACGTGGCGGCGCTCACCGCGTCGCTCGGCCTGTCGCTGGCGCTGCAAGGGATCTACGTCAAGATATTCGGCAGCGACTTTCACGGGCTGCAGCCGTTCATCCCTGGCACCTTGCGCATCGCCGGCGGCGCCATCGCATATCAGGTGCTGGCGATCAGCCTCGCCGCCATCCTGTCGACCTGCGGGTTGCTGGCGCTCACCAAATTCACCCGGCTCGGCAAGGCACTGCGCGCGGTCTCGGAGGACCGCGAGGCGGCGATGCTGCAGGGCATACGCCAGCGCCGCATCTCGGCGGCGGGCTTTCTGCTCGGCGCGGCGCTGGCGGCTTTGGCGGGCGGCTTCATCGCGCCGATGACGGTGCTGCAACCGGCGGTCGGCGGCGACTTCATGCTGAAAGCGTTCATCATCATCGTGCTCGGCGGCCTCGGCAGCATCCCGGGCACGATCCTCGGCGGCTGCCTGGTGGGCATCGTCGAAAGCCTCGCGGGATACTATTTCGACCTGGTCACCGCATCGATCATCCTGTTCCTGTTCGTCATCGCCATGCTGCTGTTCCGCCCGAAGGGGCTGTGGGCGCAGGCGAGCTAAGCTCGGCCGCGCACTGCTGGGCGGAGCGGTCGCGGGTGTGCCGGCGGTGCTGTTTGGCGTGGCGACGGATGGCTCCTATTTCGGCCAATTGCTGATCTGGGCAGCCGCCGCTTGCGTGCAGGCGGCGAGCCTGCGGCTGGTCATGCTAATCGGCGAGATCAATCTCTCGACGGCGGGCTTCTGCGCAATCGGCGCGTACGGCGCCGGCTATCTCGGCTCCACGTTCGGCGTCCCAATGCTGGCCTTCTGCGTCAGCGAGGTGGTGCGGCTTTTGCTGACGCGCGCGGAATTCCTCGGCGGCAATTCCGGCCTGGTCGGCATCGTGCCTGACCTGCCGGCCTATGCCGCGATCGCCGCGCTTCTCGCGGTTCTCACCATCGTGGCACTCTATATCGCCGAAACATCGACGCTCGGCTTGCTGTTTCGCGCCATTCGCAACCACGAGCCGCTGGTCCAGGCCGTCGGCATCAATGTCCGGCGGGTGAAGATTGCTTGCCTTGCCATCGCCTCCGCCGCCGTCGGGCTCAGCGGCGGCTTGCAGGCCTACGCGAACTCGGTGATAGCACCTGGAGATTTCAGTTTTCTCCTCTCGGTCTATGCACTGGCCTATGTGAAATTCGGCGGCGACGGCAGCGTGATCGGCGCCTGCCTCGGCGCCGTGCTGCTGACCGTGATCTCGCAATACATGCTCGGGCTCGGCGCCGATCAGACCATCCTGTTCGGCGGCGCGCTGCTGGTCGGCCTCATCGTCATGCCGCGCGGCGTCTACGGCACGGCACTCGCGCTGCTGCAGCGTCTGCGTCGCGGCGGGCGTCCCGCAGGTATCGCAATCCCGGTGGCAGGCGACGAGACGTGACGGACGCTGCCGCGCCACTCCTCGAACTGCGTGATGTCACCAAGCGGTTCGGCGGCCTCGTCGCGGTGCGCGCACTGAGCTTCGCCATTCATAGCGGCGAGGTGCTGGGACTGATTGGGCCGAACGGGGCGGGCAAGAGCACCACGTTCAATCTCATCGGCGGCTTCTACGCTCCGACCGCCGGCGAGGTGCTGTTCGAGAGCCGCCGCATCACCGGCAACGAACCGCACGTCGCGGCGCGCATGGGCATCGTGCGGACATTCCAGCATGGCAGCGTGTTCCGCGATCTCACGGTGCGCGACAACATCACGGTCGGTGCGACTGCGACGGTTCGCGGCCATGCGGCGCGCGAGGCGCGCGTGCAAGAGACCGCCCGGATGCTCGGCCTGGAGCCTCGACTCGACGATCCGGCGCACGCGCTGCCGAGCGGTCATCAACGCCTGTTGAGCATCGCCATCGCGCTCGCCGCGCGCCCGATCCTGCTCTGTCTCGACGAGCCGCTCGCCGGTCTCAATCCGGCGGAGACGCAAGAGGTGCTCGAGGTCATCGCGCGCATCCGCGGCGAACTCGGCGTGACGGTGCTGCTCGTCGAGCACAATGTCGGCGCGGTGATGCGAATTTGCGACCGGATCGTCGTGCTGAATTTCGGCGCCAAGCTGGCAGAGGGAACGCCCGTTGAGGTGCGCGAGAATGAGCACGTCATCGACGCCTATCTCGGCCGTGCCGACTGATCCGCCGGCGCTCGAGATACGCGACCTGCACGTCGCGTATGGCGGGGTTCGGGCATTGCAGAACGTGTCCATGACGATGCCCACCGGCGCGGTGACGACGATCCTCGGCGCCAACGGCGCGGGCAAGACGTCGCTGCTGCGTGCGGTGATGGGCCTCGTGCAGCAGCGTCACGGCTCGGTCCGCTTGTTCGGCGACGAGATCAGCCGG
Organism: Alphaproteobacteria bacterium; assembly: GCA_017307285.1. Classification (GTDB taxonomy): domain Bacteria; phylum Pseudomonadota; class Alphaproteobacteria; order Acetobacterales; family Acetobacteraceae; genus JAFKFI01. The sequence continues at coordinate 10,772 of JAFKFI010000165.1, forward strand.
CGTCGCGCGGACGAGATGGTCGAGCGCGGGCTTGCCCTGGTTCCCGAGGGACGGCGCCTGTTTCCAGGCATGACGGTGCGGGAGAACCTCGAGCTCGGCGCCTACACGCGACGCGACCGGGCGGCGATCCAGCAGGATTTCGATTTCGTCTGCAATCTGTTTCCCGTGCTGCACGAGCGCCTGTCCGCACGCGCCGGATCGCTCAGCGGCGGCCAGCAGCAGATGGTCGCGGTCGGCCGCGCGCTGCTGTCGCACCCCAAGGTGCTGCTGCTCGACGAGCCGACCATCGGCCTCGCCCCGGCCGTCGTCGGCATGATCGGCGAGACGCTGCGCCGTGTATCGGCAGGTGGCGTGACCGTGGTGCTGGTCGAGCAGAACGCCGCGCTCGCGCTGGGTGTCGCGGATTGGGTGTATGTGCTGGAGAACGGAGCCGTCGCACTTGGCGGCTCCGCCTCCGAGGTCAGCCAGAGCGAGCTGGTACGCGCCGCCTACCTCGGCGGTTGACGCTCATTGCACCGTGGATTTCGAGGTCGGGACGATTCGCGTCACAACGTTATTCGGACGATCGAGATAGTCCGTC
>JAFKFI010000166.1 GCA_017307285.1 Alphaproteobacteria bacterium
GCCGCAGGATGTCGGGCAGCACGTCCGGGGAGAGCTTACGCCATATCGGCCGCAGGAGGCGCCCGGCCTGCGGTGCGGCGGCGAGGAATTCCCGCATCTCGGGGTCCTCCAGCAGCGCCTGCAGATGGCTGAACATCCGCAGCCCGAACTCGGGCAGCAGCACCACACCCGGCGGGATCGCCGGCGCCCGGCGCGCGGACTTCTGCTCGGGCTTCGCGCCCTCAATGGTGCCCTGGGCAATCGCGCCCTCGGCAACCGCCTGTTCGCCGGCCTGCCGAGGTGTGGGGTTGCCGCGCGGGGCCGAGGCCAGCGTGCCGGCGAGGAAGCGCGCGTGCAGGGCGGCGAAGCGCCGCTGCGTCGCCGTCAGATAATCGAACAGCCGGAGAAACAGCGGCGCCACCGCCGGCGCGTTGCCGTCCACCCGCATCTGGCGCAGCGAGAAGGTCTCGCCCAACGCCCGCTTCACCGCCCCGATGAACCCCGCAAAGCGCGGCACCAGGCCGGTCGGGGATGAGGAGGACAGAGTGGGGCTCATGATGGGGTGGATTATGCAGTCAGTTAGAACAAATGTCAATAGCCACTCTCTCGCGCCGAGTGCCACGATCCGGTCCGGTCACGATTCGGCCGCATCATTTGCGCATGGTTGACCCCGGCTTTCAGCGAACGGAAAGCCGACCGAGCCGACTATAAGCCCCCGACCACCGCCGGATGCTTTTCCCCTTGTCCCTCTCGCTCCTTCTCGGACGGGCCGCCCCCGCAACCAACCGGCTGAGCCCGACGGCGCGGGGGCTGCTGTGGATGGGCGCCTCGGGCCTGATCTTCTGCGTGCTCAACGCCGCCACGCGCGTCATGGCCGAGGAGCTCTCGCCGTTCGAGACGCAATTCCTGCGCTATGCCGCCGGCGTCGTCGTCATGTTGCCGTTCATCGCGCGGGTCGGGCTGCAGGCCTATCACCCGAACGGGCTGGCCGGGCAAGCGTGGCGCGGCGTCGTCCATACCACCGGGCTGCTGCTGTGGTATCTCGCCCTGCCGCAAATCCCGCTCGCCGACATGACCGCGATCGGCTTCACCACGCCAATCTTCATCATGGTCGGCGCCGTCGTGGTGTTCCGCGAGCGCATGGTCTGGGCGCGCTGGATCTCGGCGCTGATCGGGCTGCTCGGCGTCCTGGTGGTGGTCGGCCCCAAGATGTCGGGCTCGGGCGGGTTCTACAATCTCGTCATGCTCGCCTCGTCGCCACTCTTCGCTTGCTCGTTCCTCATCACCAAGGCGCTCACCAAGCGCGACCGGCCCGAGGTCATCGTGGTGTGGCAGGCCATCGCCATCACCGTGTTCACGCTGCCCTTCGCCGTCGCGGAGTGGACCTGGCCGACCGTCACGCAATGGGTGTGGATGCTCGGCCTCGGCATTGCGGGCAGCGCCGGGCAATATTGCGTGACGCGGGCCATCGAATGCACCGACGTCTCGGCGACGCAACCAGTCAAATTCCTCGACCTGATCTGGACGTCGGCGATCGGCTATCTGGCGTTCGCCGAGGTGCCGGGCATTTCCACCGTCATCGGCGGCTCGGTCATCTTCCTGGCGACGACCTGGATCGCCCGGCGCGAGATGCGAGCGCGCTAGGTTATTCCAGATGCCACTTGGCGGTGCGGCGGATGCGGACGTGGGGGCGGCTGGCGCGCTCCGGTTCACCGAGCGCCAGCCAATCCTGCAACTCGTCGAGGATCTCGCGGGTGATACTGATGAGGTCCATCCCGAGCGCCTCCTCGAGCCCGTAGAAGCGCAAATTCTCAAGCTCGCCCGAGCCGCCCAGCGTGCCCGAGAGACGTTCGGCGTCGACTACGAGAAACCGCGCGGAAAAGCGGATCGGCGAGTTGGGCGGCGTGATGGCGCGGCAGAGATAGTGCAGCCCGTCGAGATGCGGCGGATGGCCGAGCGTGAAGCCGGTCTCCTCCTCGAGCTCGCGCGCGGCGGCGATGGCCAGCGCGTGGGCGAGGCGAGGGGGGGCCCCACGCTGCAAATGGTCGGCGGTGTGCGGCGGCAACGGCGTCGCGGCCTTGGCACGATAATCCGCCCGGTCTACCGCGCCGCCGGGAAACACCAGGCGGTTGGGCATGAAGCGCGCCTTGGCGCCGCGCGTGCCCATGAGGATTTCGAGCCCGCCCGGCGCGTGGCGCAGAACGATAAGGCTCGCGGCATGACGCGGCCGCACCGGGCGTTGCCGCGCCTTGGGCGCGAGCAGGTCGAGTGTCGAATCAGGCAAGATCGAAACCCCGGGTCTTGAGGTAAGCGGAAAAACCGAACCGCTCGGGCACCGAGAGCTGGCGGGCGGAATTCTCGCTCCAGCCCACCCCCTCGCGCGGCGGATAGACGTCCCGGCTCTTTTGGCTCGCCGGCGCCACCGGCTCGCGCGCGTGCCGGCGCTCGTCATAGGCGCGCACCGCGTCCGGCATCGCGCTGTCGTCGTAGCGCTCGCGATGCACCACGACCGAGGGCGGCAAGCGCATCGAGGTCGGCCGCCGCCCGTCGGGCCAGCCCACCGTGAGGCCGGAGACCGGGAACACGCCCGGCGGCAGCCCGAGCAGCGGCGTGACCTTCTCGATATGGCTGCGCACATAGCTGATCGGGCAGGTGCCGAGGCCGATCAGCTCCGCCGCCGTGATGAACTGCCCCATCGCCAGCGCGCAATCCACCGCGCCGTTGAGGAAGGTGTCGAGATTGTTGTTGGCGTGCGGCATCCCGTGCATGTCGCAGAGGCGCACCCCGCGTCGCATATCGGCACACCACACGAGAAAAACGGGCGCCGAGGCGATCCAGGGCATGGTGCCGATCCAGTCGGCGATCCGCTTGATCCGCGCCGGGTCGCGCATCACCACCACGGAATATTGCTGCAGGTCGGATTTGCTGGGTGCCGATTGCGCGACGGCGAGCAATCCATCGAGCAGCGCGTCGGAGACCGGCTCGGCCCGATAGCGGCGCGCGACGCGGCGGTCGAGCAACGCGGCGAGGGCGGGCGGCAGCTCGACCGCGCCGGGCGCGGTGCCGAAGCGGGCTTGCCAAAGTGTCGCGACATCGGCGGCGGTCGGGTCCATGCGTAACCTCCGCCTGCCAGTTTGGCGGAATATCGCCAATGGGCAAGCCGGGGCCGCCTCGGGCAGCCCTGGGTTGCAGGATCGCCCTTTTGGCGGCCAAACTCGAAATAATTGGAAAAGGTGATTGCTTGTTGCGCGAGGGAAGCGGAGAATCGCTTCAGGCCCGAAAACCGGGTGGGACCGACGGTCAAAACGAGCCGAGACTGAGGGGTTGAAAAGCAATCATTTCCCGTCGCGCGAGATGGATGGGTCCGGCATAGCATCGGACATCCTATCGCTAGCTCATTCGCTAGCTCATGAGTCCGGCGATTTCTTCGCGATCACTGCAGAGCTGGCGCGCGGAACGCCCGCGCTGGCCTTGATGGGCAGCATGCCGCAAGGCGAACGGTCGAGCTTACTCGAACGTCTCACGAATCATCTCGAGGCAGAAAATATCCGGGTGATCGTGGTCGATTCCGTCGATCGGGAATTCATCAGTATCCGCCTCTTCTGCGAGCTGCTCGTCGCGGCGTCTGCCTCGACCACGGGTGTTCGGGACGCCGCCGAGCATCTCGCGACGATCTTCACTTCTCCCCAGGCGGGGGAGCGCGGGTTGGTGGTGATCATCCAGAACGCGGACGCGCTTTCTTCCGAAGCAATCGCATTTGCGGAACGTCTGGCCACCGCGAGCGAGGCGCGACCGCTTCCCGTCCAGCTGCTGCTCCTGGGCTCCAGTGCGCTCGAATTCCAACTGCCCGGCTCGTTCGCGGTCAGGAAATTGCCCAGCTGCCTGCCGGCCCCGGATCGCTCGACGGACAGCGCGGCGCGCAGGAGCTGGACCGGGCATGGCCTCGCGGCGGTCGGCGGGGTCGCCGTGCTGTTCTTCTTCCTTGCCGCTGCGTCCGGGGACCGCGAGCGGCAGCCCGCGCCGCAGGAGGCGCCGACGGCATCCGTCGTGCTACCGGTGCGCGCCGCGCTGCCCATCGCTCCTTCCGATCACAATCCGGCTCCGGCCGCGATATCGCAGCCGGAGCCGGCGCGAACAGTGCAGCCCGCCACGCCGCCCGAGCCCGAGACGAGCTCGGTCACGGAACATCCTGCCGACCCGCCGCCGCGCAGCGACAAAGCCGAAGCGGTCGAGGCTCAGACTCAGCCGGCGCAAGCCGATGCGTCATCTCCCGCGGTGGCCACGCCTTCGCCTGCCGCAATGCCGCAGGATGCCGTCGGGCAGGGGCCCGCGCCAACACCGCCGCCCGCCGTCGCGACCGAGGAAGCCCCGGCAAACCAGCCAATTCCGCAATCCGCGCCGGAAGCACCTCCTGCCGCGGCGTCGCCCGCGACCGTTCAGCGGGAAGCGCAGCCGCCGAGCGATGCGGATGCGGCGAGTGTGGCGCCGCCGGCGGAGCCCCCGGCGCCGGCACCACCGCCTGCCGTCACGACCGAGCAAGTCCCGGCCCCACAGCCACTTCCTCAGCCCGCCCCAGAGGCGCCTCCGGCCGCAACGACCGAGGCCGCGTCGCCGCCCTCGACCGTCCAGCCGGAAGCCACGGCGCCGAGCGCCGCGGATGGCGCAAACGCAGCGCTGCCGGCAACCACTCCGACCGCGACGGAGCAGGTGCCCGCCAGTGAGCCGCCCGCTCCATCCGTGCCGCCGGCGGCGAGTCCGGTCGCCACGACCGATGCCGCACCGCCGCCCGCAACCGCTCAGCCGGACAGCGTGGCGCCGCGTTCGGTCGATGCGGCGCCGTCCACTGCCCCCCAGGCGCCCTCCGTCCAGCCTCAGCCTCCCGCCAAGCCGTCGCCCGCGGCGAACGCGCTGCTCGCCCGGGGCGATCAGTTGATCGCGATCGGCGACGTCGCCACGGCGCGGATCGTCTACGAGCGCGCGGCGGCGCTCAAGTCCGGCCGCGGCGCCACATCGACCGGGCGGACCTACGATCCCCGCTTCTTGCAACAGATCGGCGCCGTCGGCGTGGTGCCCGATCCGGAAGCGGCGGCCTCGTGGTACCGGAAGGGGGCTGCGATGGGCGACGAGACCGCCGCGTCGTTGCTGGGCGATCTCGGATCATCCAAGGCGAGCCAATGAAACAGCGAAGCGCGATCGGATTCTTGTTCGGCACCCTCCTGGCGGGCCTGCTCTTCTCACTGGCGCCCGCCTCGGCGCAGCTGCGGGCCCAGCCGCAGCAGCCGCAGATGACGGCGGCCGAACTGGCGGTCAGGGCCAAGATGAACTCCTGGACCGTCGGCCTCGCGGGCGGGCTGCTGGAAGGCGCGCCGATCCATTTCGCGACCGACATATCGCGAGTGGTCGACGACGCAGATGATTTGCATGTGCTGCCAGTGGTCACGCGCGGCCCGACGGAGAATGTCGAGGCGCTGCTCTATCTGCGCGGCATCGACGCGGCGATCATCAATGCCGACACGCTGGAACAGTTCCGTAAGCTGGTGCCGAACATCGACCGCCGCATCAGCTACATCGTCAACCTGTTCCCCTCGGAGCTGCACATCTTCGTCCGGCCCGAAATCCACTCGCTCGCCGATCTCGCCGGCAAGAAGGTGAACTTCAACACGCCCGGCACCACCGCCGCCTATTCGGGTCCGCTGATCTTCGATCGGCTGAAGTTGAACGTGGAGAAGACTTTCATTCCCCACCCGACCGCGCTGCAGGAGATGCGCAAGGGCGAGGGCGGCATCGCGGCGGTGGTGTTCGTGACCTCGAAGCCCGTCGAGGCGTTCGCCCGCGGGCGCTGGGAGCCGGGCTTCAAGTTCCTGCCGGTCGAGATCGAGGACCTCGGTTTCTACACGCCGTCCGTGCTGACCTCGAAGGACTATCCGCAGCTCATCCCCGAGGGACAGGTCATCCCGACGATCTCGGTGCCGACCATCCTCGCCGCGTATAACTGGCCCAAGGGATCGGACCACTATCTCCGGCTGGCCCGCCTCGTCGATCACCTGTTCAGCCGGCTCGATCGGCTGCAGGGGCCGGGGTTCCATCCGGCGTGGAAGAACGTGAACATCGCGGCTCAGGTGCCGGGCTTGACCCGCTTCGTGCCGGCCCAGGAGTGGCTCGACCAGCATCGCGGCGAGCAGCGCGCCAACTTGTCCACCGCACCGGGCACATCGCAGCGTTGACCCGGCTATTGCCCTGGAGCAGCTATGAACTTCCGCCTCAGCCTGGCCTTCGTCCTGCTCGCGAGCCTGCTCGCGGCGCCCTGTCTCGCCGCGCCGCAGAGCTCGCACCCCACCGTCAACGCCAAGAAGCACCACCGCGTCGTGATTCAGGTGAGCGAGAACGACCCGAAGGTGATGAACCTCGCGCTCAACAATGCTGAGAACCTGACGAAATTCTACGAACAGCAAGGGGAGACGGTGCAGATCGAGATCGTCGCCTACGGGCCTGGATTGAACATGGTGCGCAGCGATACGTCCCCGGTGAAGGAGCGGCTCGCCTCGCTCGGCAGCCACCTCAAGCACGTAACCTTCTCGGGCTGCGGCAACACGATGGAGAATCAGTCGAAGCAGGAGAGCAAGAACATCAGCCTGCTGCCCGAAGCCCACGTCGTGCCAACCGGTATCGCGCGCATCGTGGAACTCGAGGAGCAGGGCTGGACCTACATTCGTCCGTAGATCATGCGCCTCACGAGGTTTGCGTTGGCGATCCTCGCCTCGGCGGCCGCCGCCGCACCTACCGCGGCGCAGCCCGCCGCGAGCTGCGAGGCAAGGCGGCAATCCTGCACCGCCGAATGTCGCGCGCAGTATTTCGCCATTGATCCAAAGCGCGCCGCCTGCACAGCCGATTGTGCGGATGGAGTCGTGCGATGCGCTCGCGACGAGGCTGGGTCTCCCAGTCCTCGCGCAAATCCCCGCTGATATTCGGAACATTGCGCCAGCGCCAAGACGTGGGTTAGGGTTCGATCCGACAAGCCGGCAATAAGAAACCATCCCGCGACGGACGGATCTCGCTGGGTTGATGCCGATGCGCGGCACGCACCCGATGCGCGGGAACGCAAAGGGGGGCAATGCCGATGGACACCGCCACGATGACGGGCGCCGCCGCGAGCAGCGCGGCCGCGCAGATCACCGCGCGTCTCGACCGCCTGCCTGCAACGAAGACAATCTGGTCGATGGTGCTGCTGATCTCGCTCGGCGGCGTGTTCGAGGTCTACGACCTGCTGTTCACCGGCTACATCGCGCCCGGCCTGTTCCGCTCGGGCATCTTCACCGCGACGACGGTGAGCTTCTTCGGCATGACCGGGCTCGCGTCCTTCGTCGCCTCGCTGTTCGCCGGCCTATTCGTCGGCACCATCGCTTTCGCCTATGTCGCCGACCGCTTCGGCCGGCGCGCGATCTTCACCTACTCGCTGATCTGGTACAGCATCGCGACGCTGGCGCTGGCGTTCCAGAATACGCCGAACATGGTGAATCTTTGGCGTTTCATCGGCGGCGTCGGTATCGGCGTCGAGCTCGTGACGATCGACGCCTACATCTCCGAGCTGGTTCCCAAGGCAATGCGCGGCAAGGCGTTTGCGGTCTCGCAAGGCACGTGCTTCTTCGTGGTGCCGCTGGTTGCGCTGCTCGCCTGGCTGTTGGTTCCCTTGGAGCCGCTCGGGCTTGCCGGCTGGCGCTGGGTGGTGCTGATCGGATCGGTCGGTGCGCTGTGCATCTGGACGGTGCGCCGTCGCCTGCCCGAATCGCCGCGCTGGCTCGCCCAGCAGGGCCGCATCGAGGAGGCCGAGCGCGTGATGTCCGCCATCGAAGCGCGCGCGAGCGCCGATATCGGGCGTCCTCTTCCGCCGCCTGGGACTCCGGTGATCGGCGACGACCGCGTCGGCTCGTATCGGGAAATCTTCAGTCAGCGCTACCGCACGCGCACCATCATGCTGATCGTCGCCAATTTCTTCTCGACGATCGGATTCTACGGCTTCGTCAACTGGGTGCCGACTCTGCTGCTGGCCAAGGGCATCAACGTCACCAAGAGTCTCGAATACACCTTCATCATCGCGCTCGCCTGGCCGGTGTTTCCGTTCATCAGCACGCTGTTCGCCGACCGGATGGAGCGCAAATGGCAGGTGGTCGGCTCCTCCATCGGCATCGCAGTGTGCGGGATGCTGTTCGCGTTCCAGAGCGCGCCGGTCGCGATCATCATCGTCGGCGTGGTGCAAACCATGCTGAACACCTGGATCTCGTTCTCGTTCCACAATTACCAGGCGGAGCTGTTCCCGACGCGGATGCGGGCGCGCGCGGTCGGCTTCGTCTACTCTTGGAGCCGCTTCAGCACGATCTTCAGCGGCTTCTTCATCGCCTTCTTCCTGCGCAATTTCGGCCAGATGGGCGTGTTCGCCTTCATCGCCGCCGCCATGCTGATCGTGGCAGTAGCGGTCGCGATCTTCGGCCCACGGACCAATCAGCTCGCCCTCGAGGAAATCTCGCGCTAGCGAGCGTCCGGCCGGATCATGCCTTGTCGGGCGCGGCGGGTGTGACGGCCGGCTTGGCCGGCGTCGGCCGATCCGTGCCCTGCGGGTGCAGGAAGCTCGACGGCGCCACGCCCGTGCTTGTCTTTTTCTTCTTAGGCTTCTTCGCTTCCCGTCCTGGCCGATCGTGACCCTTGGTCATGGCCGCCCTCCTGTGCTTGGGCGTGCCCGGTCGAGCCGCCCTATCGCCCCCGCCACTCCGGCTTCCGCTTGTTGAGGAACGCGTCCATCCCCTCGCGGAAATCCTCGCTCATATAGCACATCAGGATGAGATCGCGGCCCTCCTCGGGTGCCATTTTCTCCTTGATACGGCGCAGCGCCTCCTTGGTGGCGCGCAGGGTGAGCGGCGCCTGGCCCGCCACCAGCCTGGCCAGCGTCTCGCCCCGCTCCATGAGGCTCGCATGGTCGGGCAGCACCTCGCTGAGCAGACCGAGCGCGCGCGCCTCCTCGGCCTCCACCAGCCGCGAGGTGAAGATGATCTCCTTGGTCCGCGCCGGGCCGATCAGGGCGGCGAGGCGGGTGTAGTTGGAGATCGACAGGCAGTTGCCGAGCGTGCGCGCGATCGGGAAGCCTCGCAGCACGCGGCGATCGCTGCCCCGCCGCCGGTGCAGGCCCCGGAGATCGCCGCGACCGAGGGAATCGGGCAGCGCTCCAGCGCGCCAAGCACGCGATCGATCCGCGCCTCGTAGTCGATCGCGTCCTGCGGCTCCTTGAAGGCGCGGAACTGGCTTATGTCGGTTCCCGCCGCGAACGCCTTCTCTCCCGCCCCGGTGAGCAGCAGGGCGCGCACCTCCCGGTCTTGCCCGACCGAAGCGCAGATTTCCGCCAGCCGCTCGTACATCGCGAAGGTCAGCGCGTTGCGCGATTGCGGACGGTTGAAAGTGATGTGGCCGATCCCGTCGCGGATTTCGTAAAGCAGGTCGTCGCTCATCTCCCGCACTCCCTCACGCCCGATGACGCCGCCGACATTGGCGGCAAGCTCCGAGCCCCGCAAGCCGGAGCGGCGTGCCAGCAAAGGCCCCCGTCGGACGCAGATCCGCTCTCCTAGCGGCGCTGTTGATGAGCGGGTGTTTTCCGCATAGGGTCCGGCGCGAAGGGGCATCTGGGTGGCGAATCCAGCCAGTACCCTTGGCGCGCGGAATGTATGGCCGCGCGCGAACAGGGCCGAAGGAACAGGGTCTCCAGAACCCTCGGAGGGATCGTCTTGCAGCCTACCGACATTCGGAATCCCGACTATTTTCATAAGGTCGTGGATTGCCAATGGGCGTGCCCGGCGCACACGCCGGTTCCCGAGTACATTCGCATGATATCGGCCGGGCGCTACGCCGACGCCTACATGGTCAATTGGAAATCCAACGTCTTTCCCGGCATCCTCGGCCGCACCTGCGACCGGCCCTGCGAGCCCGCCTGCCGGCGTGGCCGCGTCGAGGACGAGCCAGTGGCGATCTGCCGGCTAAAGCGCGTCGCGGCGGATTACAAAGGGGACATAAAGCGCCGCCTGCCGCTCCCGGCGGCGCAGCGCAACGGCAAGCGGGTGGCGCTGATCGGCGCCGGCCCAGCCTCGCTCACCGTGGCGCGCGACCTCGCACCACTCGGCTATGAGCTCGTGCTGTTCGACAGCGATCCCCGTGCCGGCGGCATGATCCGCAGCCAGATCCCGAAATTCCGCCTGCCTGAGGCGGTGATCGACGAGGAGGTCGGCTACATCACCGAACTCGGCATGGAGATGCGCCTTGGCCAGCGCGTTGACAGCCTCAAGGCGCTGCTTTCTGACGGCTATGACGCGATCTTTGTCGGCTCCGGCGCGCCGCGCGGGCGCGATCTCGACATTCCGGGCCGCCAGGAGGGTGCCGCCAACATCCATATCGGCATCGACTGGCTTTCCTCGGTGTCGTTCGGCCATATCGACAAGATCGGCAAGCGCGTGATCGTGCTCGGCGGCGGCAACACGGCGATGGATTGCTGCCGCTCCGCCCGCCGGCTCGGCGGCGAGGACGTGAAGGTCATCGTGCGCTCCGGCTTCGAGGAGATGAAGGCGTCCCCCTGGGAGAAGGAGGATGCGATGCATGAGGATATCCCCATCATCAACTTCCTCGTGCCCAAGGAATTCGTCCACTCCGAGGGTCGTCTGACCGGCGTGCTGTTCGAGAAGGTCAAGGCCGAGTACGACGATAAAAAGCGAAGAAAATTGGTGCCGACCGGCGAGCCTGACGAGCTGGTCCCGTGCGACGACGTGCTGGTCGCGGTCGGGCAGGAGAACGCGTTCCCCTGGATCGAGCGCGATATCGGCCTCGAGTTCGACCGCTGGAACATGCCGGTGGTGAACGAGACCACGATGCAGTCGACCAATCCCAAGGTGTTCTTCGGCGGCGACGCGGCGTTCGGGCCGAAGAACATCATCTGGGCCGTGGCGCACGGCCACGAGGCGGCGGTCTCCATCCATAAGGCTTGCAACGGCGAGGATGTACGCGACCGCCCGCCGCCGAATTTCTCGCTCGTGAGCCAGAAGATGGGCATTCACGAGTGGAGCTACGACAACGATGTCTCCAACGACCTGCGCTTCCGTGTGCCGTTGAAGGAGAAGGCTGTCGCGCTGCGCGATATCAAGCAGGAGGTGGAACTCGGCTTCGACGCGACGCTGGCGTTCAAGGAGGCGCAGCGCTGCCTCAATTGCGACGTGCAAACGGTGTTCACCGAGACGCTGTGCATCGAGTGCGACGCCTGTGTCGACATCTGCCCGGTGGACTGCATCAACTTCACCGAGAACGGCGAGGAGAGCGAGCTGCGTGAGCGACTGATCGCGCCGGCGCGCAACGTGACGCAGGATCTCTACGTGTCCGGTCCGCTCAAGACGCAGCGGGTGATGGTGAAGGACGAGGACGTGTGCCTGCATTGCGGCCTCTGCGCCGAGCGCTGCCCGACCGGTGCGTGGGACATGCAGCGTTTCCTTCTCGAGATGGCGCACGCGGCGAACGGACAGGCAGGCCACACATGCTCCAAACACTAGAGGTTGCTCCGATGCAGCGGGTGAACGACTTCGTCGTTCGCTTCGCCAACGTGAACGGCTCCGGCTCGGCCAGCGCCAACACGTTGTTCGGCAAGTCGATCCTGCGCATGGGCATCCCCGTCGCGCCGCGCAACATCTTTCCCTCCAACATCCAAGGACTGCCCACCTGGTACGAGGTGCGGGTGTCCGAAGCGGGCCATCTCGGCGCGCGCGGCGGCACCGACCTCATGGTGGCGATGAACCCGCAGACTTGGAACCAGGACGTCGCGGGCATCGAGCCGGGTGGCTACCTGTTCTACGATTCCACGAAGCCGCTGCCGCCGTCGAAGTTCCGTTCGGACATCACGGTCATCGGCGTGCCGCTGACCGAGATGTGCAACCGCGAATACAAGGACGCGCGCCAGCGGCAGCTGTTCAAGAACATCATTTATATCGGCGCGCTGTCGGCGCTGCTCGACATAGACGTCAAGGTGATCGAGACGCTGCTGGGTGAGCAGTTCAAGGGCCGCGACAAGCTGATCGCGGCCAACGTCCACGCGCTGCACATGGGCCGCGACTATGCGCTGGCGAATTTGCAGTGTCCGATCGGGCTCAGGCTGCGTCGCGCCGACGCCGTGGGCGACCGCATCTCGATCGACGGCAACGCCGCGGCGGCCCTGGGCGCGGTGTACGGCGGCGCCACGGTCTGCGCCTGGTATCCGATCACGCCATCATCGTCGCTCGCCGAGGCCTTCACCAATTACTGCAACCGTCTGCGTGTCGATCCCGAGACAAAGCAGAAGAAATTCGGGATTTTGCAGGCGGAGGATGAGCTCGCGTCCATCGGCATGGTGGTCGGCGCGGCATGGAACGGCGCCCGCGCCTTTACCGCGACCTCCGGCCCCGGCATCTCGCTGATGCAGGAATTCATCGGCCTCGCCTATTTCGCCGAAATCCCGGCGGTGATTTTCGACGTGCAGCGCGGCGGCCCGTCCACCGGAATGCCAACGCGCACCCAGCAATCGGACGTGCTGAGCTGCGCCTACGCCTCGCACGGCGACACCAAGCACGTGCTGCTGTTCCCGGAAGACCCGCACGAGTGCTTCACCTTCGGCGCGGCGGCGTTCGACCTCGCGGACCGGCTGCAAACGCCGGTGTTCGTCATGCTCGATCTCGACATCGGCATGAACGAGCGGCTCTGTGCGCCATTCCACTGGGACGACAGCCGCAAGATGGATCGCGGCAAGGTCATGACCGCCGAGGAGCTGAGTGCGGGGAAGGATTTCGGCCGCTATCTCGACGTGGACGGCGACGGCATTCCCTACCGCACCTATCCCGGCACCCACCCGACCCGCGGCTCGTTCTTCACCCGCGGCACGACGAAGGACCGCTACGCGAAGTACACCGAGGAGGGCGTGCACTACATAGACAACATGGAGCGCCTGCTTCGGAAGTTCGACACCGCCAAGCGTATCGTGCCGGCCCCGCTGCGCCAGGATGCAGCGGAGCCGACCGCGCTCGGCGTGATCTATTACGGCTCGACCAGCCCGGCGATGAGCGAGGCGGTCGAGCTGCTGATGGAGCAGGGCGTCGGCGTCGATCTGCTGCGGGTCCGGGCCTTCCCGTTCCACGACGACGTGCTTGCCTTCGTCGCCGAGCACGAGCAGGTCTTCGTCGTCGAGCAGAACCGCGATGCGTAGCTCCGCAGCCTGCTCATCAACGAAGGCGAGATCGACCCGAAGAAGCTGGTCCGCGTGCTGCACTATGCCGGGACGCCGATCACCGCCCGCTTCATCGCCGACACGATCGCCGAGAAAGCGTCCTCGCTCAAGATCGTTCCGTTCAGGAAGACCGCGCCATGACGTTTCTGCCGAAACCGAAGCTGCACCATCCCGACCTGCCGCGGAATGGCATCGGGTTCACGCGGCGCGACTACGAGGGCGCGGTCTCGACGCTGTGCGCCGGCTGTGGGCACGATTCGATCAGCGCGGCCATCGTGTGGGCCTGCTTCTCGATGGACCTGCCGCCGCATCGCATCGCCAAGCTGTCCGGCATCGGCTGCTCGTCCAAGACGCCAACCTACTTCCTCGGCGCCTCGCACGGCTTCAACTCGGTGCATGGCCGGATGCCGTCGGTGCTCACCGGCGCCAATCTCGCCAATCGCGACCTGATCTATCTCGGTGTGTCGGGTGACGGCGACAGCGCCTCAATCGGCCTCGGCCAGTTCGCCCACGCCATGCGGCGCGGCGTGAACATGGTCTACATCGTCGAGAACAACGGCGTGTACGGGCTCACCAAGGGCCAATTCTCCGCCACCGCCGACAGGGGCGCCAAGAGCAAGCGCGGCTTGACCAACAACGACGAGGCCATCGACATGGTCGGGCTCGCGCTGCAGCTCGGCGCCACCTACGTCGCGCGCAGCTTCTCGGGCGACAAGGCGCAGCTTGTGCCGCTGATCGAGGGCGCGCTGGCGCACCAGGGCGCGGCGTTCATCGACTGCATTTCTCCTTGTGTCGCCTTCAACAACCACGACGGCAGCACCAAGAGCTTCGACTATGTGCGCGAGCACAACGAGGCGGTGAACCGGCTGGACTTCATCACCGGGCGCGAGGAGATCACGGTAGAGTACGAGCCGGGCTCGATCGAGACGGTGCGCCAACACGACGGCTCGATGCTACGGCTGCGCAAGATCGCCGAGGAATACGACGTGCATGATCGCGTCGCGGCAATGGACTATTTGCAGCAGCACCACGCGATGGGCGAGATCGTCACCGGCCTACTCTACGTCGACCCCGAGCCGCGCGACCTGCACGCC
>JAFKFI010000054.1 GCA_017307285.1 Alphaproteobacteria bacterium
GGCACCGCCGCCAGCGTGGTGGCGCCACAGCAGCGGCACTGGGCGGCATACCGCACCACCCGCGTCACCATCGGCCGCACGCGGGGCAGGTCGATCTTGTCATACCGCGCGTCGAGCGTCTGGTCGGCGTCGGTGAAGGCATGCTGGCAGTAGTGGCACCGCGCCGGCTTGGCCTGCATCACCTCGTCGGGATCGGCGGTCAGCGCGCGGCCGCCGCCCACGCGGCCGAGACTGCCCTTGCGCGGACCTCGGCGCTTGATCTTGTCCGGCCGGTTCGGCTTCTGCCCCTTCGAAGGCGGCACGCTGGAATTGTCCGGCGTCTTGCCCGGCCGCGTGAGGTCATCAATCCGCGCACGCAACTCGGCGATCAATTTGTGCGCTTCGTCCAGCCGCACCATCAGCGTCAGGATCAGCGCGTCCTTCTCCGCGTGGACAGCTTGCTGAGGTCCGGGGCGTTGCTCACCCCAACCTTGAATCGAGCCGCCCGTTATCGCGTCAATCCCCTTCTCGCCGACCATTCGCCTCAAGCCGCTATCGCCAGCCGAGGCCGGGTTGAGCAGCTACTGACGGCGAGAGCGGTTCGGCTTGGAATCGTGCCCACGTCAGCATCGTGTCAAGCTCCTGCAGGGATAACTGCTGCCTGAGAGACGATGCGGAGGAAAATGGGCTTGTGAGGGTGCTGCTCGTCGAGGATCACAAAGGCCTGCGCGAGATGATTGCCGCCCATCTGCGGGAGCGAGGTTTCGCGGTCGATCCCGTTTCCTGCGGGGAGGAAGCCCTGGCAGCAGCGGCTACGGCCGCCTACGACGCGATCGTTCTCGACCTTGGGCTGCCGGACATGGACGGCATGGTCGTCTTACGGCGACTGCGCGGCGGCCGTCATCCCGGCCTGCCCACGCTGATCGTCACCGCACGGGACAGTCTCGAGGCCCGGGTCGGAGGGCTGGACGCCGGGGCGGACGACTACATCCTCAAGCCCTTTGATCTCCTCGAACTAGACGCACGGCTTCGCGCCGTCTTGCGTCGCCCCGGCGCGCGCCTTGCGGCAATTTACCGCTACGGCGACCTTGGCTTTGACGCGGCCTCCCGGACCGCCTCGGTCGGCAACGCAAGCCTGGATCTGAGACGCCGGGAGGCGTCCGTCCTTGAGGAGCTGATCCGCGCGGGGGGGCAGATCGTGGTCAAAGACGCGCTGGAGGAGCGACTCTACGGATTCGACGACGACGTCAGCGGAAACGCGCTGGAGGCCACCGTGTCGCGGCTGCGGCGCAAGCTGACGGCTGCGGGATCAGCGGTGCACATCGAGACGACACGCGGAATCGGCTACCGCCTGCAGATCGGGTCCGGACCGTGAAGCCATGGCCGGAGAGTCTGCGCGGCAGGCTCATTGCCTCCATGCTCCTCGTGTTCTCGTTAGGACTCGGAGGAGCCCTGACCTTGCGTCCTCTTGAAGACCGCGGCATTGCCGCCTTTGGCCGGTACGGCTCGGATCTGCTCCGAGAACCCTATCAAGATCTTTTGGTGCTGGTTCCGTTCGGCCTCGCCGCAATCGCGCTGATCTGGCTGGTGAGTGGCTGGAGCTTGCGCCATCTGGCCTCGGCGTCTCGCGAAGCCGCGGCCGTGGATCCCTCGAACCCCGGCGTCCGAATCTCAACGGAGGGGCTGCCCGGAGAGATTCGCCCGCTGGTCAACGCGGTGAACGGGGCACTGGACCGGCTTGGGGCAGCTTACGAATCCGAGCGACGATTCGTCGCCGACGCGGCGCACGAATTGCGCACTCCGCTCGCAGTTCTCGGCCTGCGCCTGCAGCGAGCGAAGCTCGACAACGCTTTGGATTGGGTCGCAATCGATGAGGACGTGGCAAAGATGAACCGCCTTGTCGGCCAGCTCCTCGATCTCGCCCGCAAGGAGCACATGCGTCAAGATCCTTCGGCCGCGAGTTGCCCTGTCGTCAATCTGTCGCGCATCGCGCGGGAGGCTGCGGCGGCGATCGTCCCGCTCGCGGAGAAGACCGGCCGCGTCCTCGAAGTCGCACTGCCTGCCTCCTTGTCTGTGCGTGGCCGGCCCGACGACCTGCGCGATATGATCCGCAATGTCCTCGAGAACGCTATCGTGCACGGCGAAGGAAGGATCCGCCTGGCCGGCCAGTTCGGTGTGGGCTCTGGCGGACAACAGCAGGCTTGGATCACGGTGAGCGATGAGGGGCCGGGTGTGCCGGTAGAGTTGAGGGAGGAGATTTTTGATCGGTTCCGAAAGGCTCGCCCCGACAGCGCGGGCCATGGCCTCGGCCTTGCGATCGTGCGGGAAGTCGTGCGCTCGCACGGCGGTTCGATCAGCTTCCTGACGGGCCCCGGTTGTCGGATCCAGATCACAGTGGCGCCGGCGCTCGGCACCGTTGAAAGGATGCCCCGGAGGCTCACCACACCACACCGGATCGGAAGAGATCTCTCCGCGGATCCCCCCTCTTCGCTGCGACGGTGTCCTGCTCACAAAAATGACCAGCAGGCAGATACTTCCACGGCAACAGATGGATGACGCGCCGACTTGTCGTTCCTGTTCCCCTACTCGTCTGCCGTTGGTATCGCACAAGTCTGCGGTGCGGCGGTCGAACCGGCGCAGCTCTCAGGCGGCCTCGATTGCCGACGATAACCGTGGAGGAGGCGGGCGAAGATCGAACCGGGCGGGCAACAGCCCCCGCACGAGCTGCTGAGCGAATGGCAGTCGCCAATCTGGCCCACGGTGAGGCGACCTCGGGCGCCGCTGTCTCAGATTGGGAAACATCAACAGCCAGGACATGCGGTGGCGAGGCGCACTTCGGCACACCAGTGCCGCTTCAAATACGGAAGGCCTGCATGAATGCCGTCGCCATTTACCGAGCTGCATTCATCCTCGCTGGCTGCAGCGTCAACACCAACTGAGAACGGCCGGACCGAAATTCCTGCAGGAGAGCGATTGCAGGACAGAATGAACTGTCGAACAGAAGCGAACAGGCCGGCCCAGCCTCTGCACAATTTCCATCATCTTCCATCAGCCGCCCCGGCACTCAGGCAACGCCATTCCGGAGACGGCGGGCACTCGACACTTTCGCCGAGGCGCCTGCGGACATGTATTGTGCCTGGTCCCATTTGCGCCATGGCCGCCTGCGCCATCCTTGCAGGCTGCGCGGGTTTCCGCGCCGCCCCGCTACTCCAGCAGCCTGCGCTCGCATCCAGCGTCGCCGCGCTCGACCGGACGCGACCCGGCGCGCTCCCGATTGCCGCGGACCGGCCGCTCTCGCTCGCTGAGGTCGCCCTCCTCGCCGTGCAGAACAGTCCCGATCTCCGCGCGATCCGGGCGCAGCGGGGTGTCGCACAGGCGCAGGTGATACAGGCCGGGCTGCTACCTGACCCCGTGCTCGCCGGCAGCTACAATGTGCTGCTCGGCGGCCCGGGCGTTGCCAACGCGATCAGCGCTACTCTGACCGCCGACATTTCCGCGCTCGTCACTCTCTCTGCCCGGCGTCGCGCCGCTCAGAAGGCGGCCCTGCAAGTGGACGCGAACACGATCTGGCAGGAGTGGCAGACGATGAGTCGGGCGCAGACGCTCGCAATAGACCTCGTGGAGCAGGGTCGCCTCCTGCATAGCCTCGAGCAGACACTCGGGTTGCTGCAACAGCGAGCTGCTTTATCGGCGCGGGCTGTCAAGCAAGGCAACTCCACCTTGCAGGTTCTCGCTCCCGATTTGGCCGCGGTGACCAGCCTGCAGACGCAACTCGCAGTGGCCGCCCTTACGCAGGAACAGCGTTGGCAGAGCCTCGACGCCCTGCTCGGCCTAGAGCCGGACGTTCGGCCGCTGCTCTCGTCCGCGCTGCACATACCTCCAATTCCCTCCGGCGAGGCGTCGGCGATGCTCGCGAGCTTGCCGCAGCGCCGGCCGGACCTCATTGCCCTCCAGCTCGGCTATGAGGCGCAGCAGGCGAACCTGCGCGCGGCCGTGCTCGGCCAATTCCCGGCGCTCACGCTTGGTCCGAACTATGGCAACGACACTAGCCGCGTGGAGTCG
The DNA here is from genome assembly GCA_017307285.1 of Alphaproteobacteria bacterium. Classification (GTDB taxonomy): domain Bacteria; phylum Pseudomonadota; class Alphaproteobacteria; order Acetobacterales; family Acetobacteraceae; genus JAFKFI01. The sequence goes on from JAFKFI010000054.1 coordinate 4,042, forward strand.
CTGGGCCCCTCCATCTCCGTCACTTTGCCCCTCTTCAACCGCAACCGGGGGGCCATCGCCGTCCAGCGTGCCACCCGTGAGCAGCTCCGCACGGAATATGTCGCTCGCTTGGCGACGGCCGGCGGCGGCGCAAAGGCGTTGCTCGCCAATCTCGCTCTGCTGGAGCGCCAGCTCGCCGCGTCCCGAGCGGGACTCGGCCAGTCCAGGGTGCTGGGCGCGAGCGCGGAACGGGCGCTCCGGGATGGCCTGCTCGACGAGCTGAGCTACGTGCAGCTCATCGTCACCCGCTTGGAAAAGGAGCGCCAGGTGATCGGGCTGGAGCAGCAGATCCTGGACGAGCGAGTCGCACTCGCGACCCTGCTCGGCGCAGGCCTGCCGCCTGTGCGGCTCGTTCCGCCCGATGAGCCAAGCTTGCGATGAAGCGCGCCCTGGCTGTACTGCTGACGATCCTGCCCGCTATGGCGCTCGCCCAGGGCGGCAAGCCAGCCACCCCACAGCCCAGTGTCCTCGTCACCACGCAGGCCCCTCGCCAGGGCAGTCTGCCGCGCACGCTCACAGCGTATGGCGCCGTGCAACCATCCCCGGACGGAGGCAGCGAGACGCTCAGCCTGCTGCGCGGGGGGCAAGTGCTGCGACTCATGACGGCGGCGGGGCAGGCCGTGCGAAAAGGGCAACCGTTGCTCGCCGTCAGCGCCGACCCGGCGGCGCTCGCCGCGTACCATCAGGCTGTCACAGCACTCAGCGTTGCCCGCGGGGAGCGCGCCCGTATGGCGCAGATGCTGGGCCAGCACCTCGCCACCCGCAACCAACTGGCGCAAGCAGACAAAGCGGTCGCTGACGCCCAAGCCACTCTCGACGCACTCAACCGCGGCGGCGGCGCCAACCCGGAGCAGACACTCACGGCGCCATTCGACGGTGTCGTGTCTAGCCTCCCTGTCACCTCAGGCATCCGCTTCGCTGCCCAGGCGCCGTTGATCACGCTTGCCCGCTCCAACCGGCTTGTTGCGGTCGTGGGCGTCGAGCCGGCACAGCGCGGGCTGATCGGCCGGGGGCAGCCTGCGCGCATCGAACCGCTCTCCGGCAGCGGCGCTGAGCAGGGCAGCGTGCTGTCCGTCGGTGCCATGCTGGATCCGCAGAGCCGCCTGGTGCCGGTAATGGTCGATCCGCCGCAACCTGACCGACAAGGCGAGACGGCCGGTACCTCGGCGGAAACCGCTGTCGAATGGATGCCGGGCGAGCCAGTGCGCGTCGTCGTGCAGGTGGGCGAGATGCGTGGCTGGCTCGTGCCGCGAAGCGCCGTTCTGACGGACGCGAAAGGCCCCTACGTGTTCCAGGTGAATGGTGGCAAGGCAGCACGGGTCGATGTGCAGATTGTGGGCACCGCGAGCGGTACCACCGTCATCGCCGGTCCGCTCGATCCCGCTCGTCCCTTGGTCACGAGAGGGAATTATCAACTCCAGGACGGCGGCGCCGTACGCGAGGACCGAGCCGGCACGGCACCCGAGAGCACGGCCAAGCCGTGAGCGATGAGGCGACCCACGGCCCGGCCGGCGATCACGCTGTGCCCGGCGCCGGATGGGTGACGCGCCACACGCGGTCGATCCTCGCCAGCGTTCTGGCGCTTGCGGTTGCGGGCGCCTTCTCGGCGATTTTGTTGCCGACCGGCCTGTTCCCGGTCGTACAGTTCCCCCGCGTCCTCGTGAACGTGGACGCGGGTACGCGTCCTGCGGACCAGACCGCCCTCCTGGTCACGATCCCGCTGGAGCAGGCGGTTCGCCGCGTGCCCGGCGTGCTCAAAGTTCGCTCGACGACGAGCCGCGGCTCAGCCGAGATCTCGCTCGACTTCGCCTGGGGCACCGACATGGTCGCCGCTACGACGCAGGTGGACGCAGCCGTGGCCCAGGCGCTGCCGGGCCTTCCACCGGGTACTGGTTACCAGGTGCGGCGGATGGATCCCACCGTCTTTCCCATCATCGCCTACTCGCTCTCGTCCACGACCGTCAGCCCGATCGCGCAGCGCGACCTTGTTCAGTACCAGCTCGTCCCCCTGCTCACCGCCATCCCCGGTGTGGCACATGTCGGTGTGCAAGGCGGGCAGGTGGAAGAAGTCGAGGTGCTGTTGGATCCGCATCGCTTGGCCTCGCGCGGCCTCGCGCTCTCCGACGTAGCCCTCGCGCTGAGCAAGGCCAACGTGCTCACCGTGGTCGGGCGGATGCAGGACCACGACAAGCTGTTGCTGCTCGCTCTCGACGACACCATGCGCCAGATCCAGCAGGTGCGCGATACCGTGGTCCAGGCTGGCCCCGGGGGCGTCGTGCGCGTCAGCGATCTCGCCGAGGTGCGGGACGGCGTGGTGCCGCAGTGGATCAGGGTCGGCGAGGACGGCCATCCTGCCGTGCAGTTCCAAGTCTACCAGCAGCCGAACGCGAACAGCGTCGCGATCTCGGCAGCCGTTCGTAAGGCGCTCGCCGCCTTCCAGCCGCAGATGCCGTCGGGGATCACGCTTTCCAACTGGTACGACCAAAGCATTCTGGTCACGCAATCCGCAAGCAGCGTGCGCGACGCGATCCTGATCGGACTCGGCCTCGCTGGCCTCGTGCTTTTCGCCTTTCTCCGCAGCCTACGCGTGACCTTGGTGGCGATGCTGGTCGTTCCGGCAACGCTCGCGACGACGGTGCTGCTGCTTTTCGCGCTGGGCATGACGTTCAACATCATGACGTTGGGCGGCATCGCGGCCGCGGTCGGCCTGGTGATCGACGATGTAATCACCATGGTCGAGCACCTTGCCCGGCGCACGGGCGTGGGCGACGCCGACAATGACGGAGACGCCGTGCTGCGCGCCGGACGCGAGTTTCTGCCGCCGCTCTCGGGATCGAGCACGGCGACGCTTCTCGTGTTCCTTCCTCTCGTGTTCCTCACCGGGGTGACGGGCGCGTTCTTCAAGGCTCTGTCGCTGACCATGGCGGCGGCCCTAATCATCTCCTACGCGCTCACCGCGCTGGTCGTGCCCGTGCTGACCCGTCTGATCGTGGACTTCAAGCGCTGGCAGGATCCGGGAGTCGGCCCCGAGGGACACGTCGGCCACGCGCATCGCTGGCTGCTTGCTCGCCTGTTCGCCCGGCCCTGGCTTCTCGCACTCGGCCTGGTGCCGCTTCTGGTGCTGGGATGGTTCGCCTACAGCCATGTCGGCAGCGGCTTCATGCCCAAGATGGACGAGGGCGGCTTCGTGCTCGACTACCGCTCGGCACCCGGAACCTCGCTTGCCGAAACGGCCCGCGAACTACGCCAGGTCGAGGCCATCCTGCGGGATCTCCCGGAGGTGCGGACCTTCTCGACCCGCACCGGTACCGCCCTCGGCGGCGGCCTCAACGAGCCCAACACCGGCGATTTCTTCGTTCGGCTCAAGAGCGGCCCGCGCCGTTCCATCGAGGCGGTCATGGCGGAGGTGCAGGACAAGGTGGACCAGACCATACCCGGCCTGCACGTCGCCACGGCACAGCTTATGGAGGACCTGATCGGCGATCTCACCGCCGTGCCGCAGCCGATCGAGGTCAAGCTTTATGCAAACGACCCAGCGCAGCTTGCTCCCGCTGCGCGCAGGGTCGCGGCGGCGATCGGCAAGGTGAAGGGCTTGGTCTCCGTGCTCGACGGTATCGTCATCGCCGGCGACGGGCTGAACATCCGTGAGGACCCGGCGAGCGCCGCGATCGAAGGTGTTGACGCTGCCACGGTCAGCACCGCGCTAAGCGGCTACCTTACCGGCACCGTTGCAACGCAGCTCCCGCAGGCGGTCAAACAGATCGGAGTCCGCGTCTGGCTGCCGCCGGGGATGCGCCAGTATGACGACCAACTCGCGGAGCTGCCTATTCGTGCACCAGACGGGCATGTCTTCGCCCTTGGCCGCGTGGCCAAAGTCTCGGCGGCACCGGGACAAGCGGAGATTGGGCGGGAGAACCTGCAACGCATGGTCGCCGTCACCGCGCGGCTGCAGGGCCGCTCGCTCGGCGCCGCCGTGACAGATGTGAAGAAAGTTCTCGACCAGAAGGGCACGCTTCCACCCGGCGTCCGCTATGAGCTGGGCGGCCTGTACGCGCAGCAGCAGATCGCCTTCGCGGGGCTCACGCGCGTCTTCGTCGCGGCGCTCGTCGCCGAGTTCGTGCTGTTGTTGTTCCTCTACGAGCGGTTCTGGATTCCCGTGATTGTGCTGGGCGCTGCGGCCCTGTCCACGACGGCGGTCTTCGCCGGGCTGTGGTTGACCGGCATAGAGCTGAACATCACCGCGATCATGGGCATGACCATGATCATCGGCATCGGCACCGAGATGGCGATCTTTCTCGTCTCCGAGTACGTGGACCTGGCGCGCGAAATGCCGCCCAAACGCGCGCTGCTGGAAGCCGCGCGCAACCGCTTCCGCCCAATCGCGATGACCACGCTCGCCGCGATCCTGACCTTGATGCCATTGGCACTCGCCATCGGCCAGGGCTCTGGGATGCAGCAGCCGCTCGCCATCGCGATCATCTCCGGCTTGGCCGTACAGTTTCCGCTCGTGCTGCTTGCCATGCCCGTGCTGATCGGCCTCACGCTATCCAAGGCCGAGCGCGCGCGCGACGAGGAAGACGTTATCCCGAATCTATAGCTACTATGTGGCTGAGATAGTTCGCGTTCAATCGACCCTGGCCCCTCACGGTTGCGCCCGGCGTCCGGTCGAATTGGGGGCCGCTCCACTCGGCAGCCGACGAGGGCCCTTTCGGGTTGCGCGCGTTGGGACTGGATCAGCGCAATCGCCAATCCAGTCCGTGAGCAGGTCAGTAGGTCGGGGATCGATCAGGATGTCCATGGAGGGTTGGGAATTCCCAATCTTCCAGTCACCTCCAACCGACGTGACCTTAGGCATGCTGGATTCGTGAAATACCTGATCCGAGATCGCCATTTTCGCGGTGGTGCGACGTGGGGCGTCTTCTGCTTTGAGCAACCGCTTTTCATTCCGTTCAGTTGGGCTCGGGCCGAGAAACGCCGTTCGGATAAGGAGGTTGCGCCATGGGCGCGGATGAAGCCAAAGAGCAGCTTCTCGGTATGTTCAGCCGTTGGATCACCGAGTTGGTGAAGCAGGAGAGTCCCGATCTCACCGCGCGTCAGCTTGCAATTTTCTTGACCTGTTATCTCGAGAGCGACGCGCAGACTGTTCGCGGCTTGGCGGCGAATCTCGGCATCTCGAAACCAGCGGTCAGCAGGGCCCTCGATAGGCTTGCAAGCTCCGAGCTCATCCGGCGCAAGGATGATCCAGTGGATCGGCGCAGCATCCTGGTGCAGCGAACGAGGACCGGGCACGGCTTCCTGGGGGAGCTGCGCAGAGTTCTAAAGGAAGCTTCCACCAAAGCAGATTACGATATCATACCAGGTCAATTAAAACCGCCTACGCTTCAGAGGCAGTTTCCGAACGCCCCGGAACGGAAGGTCCGTGCTTACGGTAGGAATGCGATTCCTACAGGTTGTCGAGACCGAGTTGGATGAACACCGTGAACATCGATGCCGGGTCGCTGGTGCTGCAATCCATCCCTGCCTCGATTCAGGATCGCGATAGGGCGCTGCCCTTGCTCACGTCGGCGCGGCGCGGCTTTCCCGGTCGAAGAGTTTGCCGTAAGAGCCTGACCCGGAAGACTCTCAGGCCTCTGTGCTGCTCAAGGCAATCTGGCGGGCTGGTAGCCGTTCTCTGTGAAACCAGGCGTAGAGCGCAGGCAGAACGATCAGGGTCAGTAGCGTCGCGCTGATCAGACCGCCGATCACTACGGTCGCCAGCGGCTTCTGCACCTCCGCGCCGGTGCCGGTGGCGAGGGCCATCGGCACGAAGCCGAGTGAAGCGACCAACGCCGTCATGACGACGGGGCGCAGACGCGTCATCGCGCCCTCGAAAATCGCCTCGCGCGCCGGGCGGCCGTCTCGCATGAGCTGCTTGATGAAGCTCAACATCACCAGGCCGTTCAGCACCGCCACCCCCGAAAGCGCGATGAACCCGACCGCCGCCGAGACCGAGAAGGGCATGTCGCGCAGCCACAGTGCCGCAATGCCCCCGGTGAGCGCGAGCGGCACGGCGCTGAACACGAGCAGCGCGTCGCGTGCCGAGCCGAGCGCACTGAACAAGAGGAGGTAGATCAAGGTGAAGCAGGCCGGCACCACGAACAGTAACCGCTGGCGCGCGGCCGCCAAATTCTCGAACTGTCCCCCCCAACTCAGCCAGTAGCCGGCTGGCAGCCCGACTTGTTCGGCAATCCTGACCTGCGCCTCTTCCACGAGGGAGCCGATGTCGCGCCCGCGCACGTTGGCTGTGACCACGACGCGGCGCTTGCCGTTGTCGCGGCTGATCTGGTTCGGCCCCTCCGTGAACGCGAACGAGGCGACCTGCCGCAAGGGGATTGTGGCGGCCGCGCCTCCGCCCTGCCCCCGGCCCGGCAACGATACGGGCAGGTTTTTCAGGGCCTCCACGTCGCTGCGCATATTGTCAGGCAGCCGTACGACGATCTGGAAGCGGCGGTCACCCTCGAATACCAGGCCCGCCTCCTTGCCGCCGATGGCGGTCCCGATCACGTCCTGCACCTCGGAGAGGCTCAGGCCCCTTCGCGCGATCTCGGCCTTGTCGATCCCGATCTCCAGGAACGGTAAGCCCGTCGCTTGCTCAACTCTCACGTCGGTGGCGCCCTCTGTCCTGCGCAGGATACTGGCGATCTGGTTTGCCGCCTGCAGCATCGGCTCGAACTCCTCGCCGAACACCTTGACCGCCAAGTCCTCACGCACGCCCGCGATCAGCTCGTTGAAGCGCATCTGGATTGGCTGCGAAAAGCTCATGTTATTGCCAATCAGCTTCTTCGCTTCCATGTCGATCCGCTGGATCAGCTCCCCCTTCGGCAGTTTCGGATCGGGCCACTCGGCCTCGGGCTTCAGGATGATGTAGGTGTCGGAGGCGTTCGGCGGCATCGGGTCCGCCGCCATGTCGGGCGTGCCAGTGCGCGAGAACACGAAGGCCACCTCCGGAACACGGCTGACCGCCTCCTCGACGGCGAGTTGCATCGCCTGCGACTGCGAGAGCGCCGTGCTCGGGATGCGCCGTACCTCCAGGACGATGTTCTTCTCGTCCAGCGTCGGGGTGAACTCCTGGCCAATCTGCGTGAATAGCGCGGCGGCTATGCCGAACAGGAGGACCGTGGCGGCAGTCACCAGGAGAGGCGCGTGGAAGACCCCTCGCAGCACCGGCCGGTAGAGACGCTTCAAGACGCGCACGAGCGGGTTCTCCGTCTCGCGCACCCGCCCCGTAATCACGATGGCGATGAGCGCCGGCACGAAGGTGAGCGAGAGCACGAAGGCGGCCACCAACGCGATGATGACGGTCAGCGCCATCGGCGCGAACGTCTTGCCCTCGACGCCAGTGAAGGTGAGCAGCGGTAGGTAGACCAGTATGATAATCGCCTGGCCGTACACGGTGGGCTGGATCATCTGCTTGGCCGCGGCCGTCACGGTGTCGAGCCGCTCTTCGAGCGTGAGCGGCCGCCCTCCGCCCTCCCGCTGGCGCTCGGCCAGGTGCCTCAGGCTGTTCTCGGCGATGATCACCGCGCCGTCTACGATCAGACCGAAATCGAGCGCGCCCAGGCTCATCAGGTTGGCGCTGATGCCACCTTTCAACATGCCGAAGGCCGTGAGCAGCACGGTCACGGGAATGACGGCGGCGGTGATCAGGGCGGCCCGGATGTTGCCGAGCAGCAGGAACAGGACGGCGACAACCAGCAGCGCCCCCTCCGCGAGGTTGCGGGCGACCGTGCCGATCGTGGCGTTCACCAGCTGTGTCCGGTTGAGCACCGCCCTGGCACGGATGCTCGGGGGCAGCGTGCGGTTGATTTCCTTGATCTTGGCGTCGGCCGCGGCTGCGACGGTGCGGCTGTTGCCGCCTATTAGCATCAGCGCCGTTCCGAGCACGACCTCCTCGCCGTTCATGCTCGCGCTGCCGGTTCTCAACTCTCGACCGATCGTAACGTCGGCCACATCCCTGACCCGCACCGGCACACCCGCGCGGGTCGCGACCGCGATGTCGCCGATTTCAGCCATGCTCTCGATCCGCCCGCCCGAGCGCACGACGATGCCCTCGCCGTTGCGCTCGATGTAGTTCGCGCCCCGGCTTGCGTTGTTACGCCCGATCGCCTCGGAAAGATCGCTGAACGAGAGGCCGTGGCCGATCAGCTTCGCGGGATCGGGCTGGACAAGGTACTGCTTGACGAAGCCCCCGATCGCGTCGGCGCCGGCCACGCCTGGCACGCCCTTCATCTGCGGGCGAATGATCCAGTCCTGCACAGTGCGAAGATAGACGATGCGCTGGAACGCGTCGGTGAGCCGCCGGCCTTCGGGCGTCAGATAGGCGCCGTCGCTCTGCCAGCCCGGCTTGCCATCCTGCGCGAGGACACCTGCCTTGCGGGGCGTGTACTCGACCGCCCACCAGTAGACCTCGCCGAGGCCGGTCGAGATCGGGCCCATCTTGACCTCGGCCCCCGGGGGCAGGCTCTGCTTCGCCTCTATGAGGCGTTCCGATACCTGCTGGCGGGCGAAGTAGATGTCCGTCTTGTCGCTGAAGACGGCTGTGACCTGCCCAAAGCCGTTGCGGGAGAACGAGCGGGTGGACTCCAGGCCCGGCGTGCCGGCGAGCGCCGTCTCGATCGGATAAGTGACCTGCTTCTCGATCTCGACCGGCGAGAGCGCCGGAGCGATGCCGTTGACCTGGACCTGGGTGTTGGTGACGTCCGGCACGGCATCGATCGGCAGCCTGGCCAGGGACCAAGCCCCGAGGGCGGCGGCGATGAGCGTGAGGAGCATGACGGCCCAGCGGCGCTCGACCGAGATGACGAGGATGCGTTCGATCATGACTGGTTGGCCTCAGTCCTCGGCCTGGGCCCTGCCGAGTTCCGCCCTGAGCGCGAACGTGTTGCTGACTGCGATCTCCACGCCGGGTTCAAGACCAGAGACGACCTCCACCGCCGCCTCGCCCTCGCCCCCCAGTGTCACCTCGCGCTGCTCGAAACCGTCGGCCGAGCGGACGAAGACCACTTTCTTGCCTCCAACCTCGTGCACCGCCGCGCGCGGCGCCAGCAGAGGCACCTTCCGCTCCACGGCGGCGAAGGAGACGGTGGTGAAAGCGCCCGGACGCCACGTTCCCGCATGGTTGTCGAATTCGGCAACGGCCCGGGCGGAACGGGTCTGCGCGTCGAGGAAGGGATTCAGGAAGACGACCCTGCCCTCGCCCTGTGCCCCACCTTCGCCGGCCGCGGTGACGGCCTGGCCCTCACGCACCAGCGGCAGGTCGCGCGGCGGAACCACCATTTCCACCCAGACGGTCGCGAGGTCGGCAATCGAGAACAGTTCCGCGTCGGCGGCGACGGCGGCGCCAGTTACGGCGGCGCGCTCCGTGATCCGTCCCGCGATCGGCGCGCGCACTTCCAGCCGCCGGAGCGCGGCCACCGGTTGATGCGGCAGGGCCTCGATCTCGGCGTCAGACAGACCGAGCGCGGAGAGTCTCTGCCGCCCGAGGTCGAGACGGATGCGCGCCTCCTCGGTCTTGGCGCGGGCCTGCAGCAAGTCCTGCTCGGCCGAGATGCGTAGCTGCCAAAGCTTGGTCTCGCGTGCCAAGGTGACCTCGGCGAGCTTGGCGGTGCGGCCGGCCGCGAGGAACTCGCCCTTGGCGTCGGCGATCTCGCGGCTCTCGATCACCGCCAGCGTCTCGCCCGCGCTGACGGAGCTCCCCAGGCGCTTGCGGACGTCCGCGACAATACCGCCAACCCGCGCGGTTACGCGGGCCAGCTTGTCCACGTTGGCCGTGACCGTGCCTGGCACCATTATGTGGTCAATGAGCGTGCCGTCGCCGATCGGTGACACGGCGATGCCGGCCGCGGCGATCTGTTCGGCGGTCATCGTGACCTTGCCCGTGGCGAGCACCTTTCCCCCGTCCATCGGCGGCAAGGGGCTGGCGCCCTTGATCGCGTCGGCGCTCGGCGGCGTTTCGGAACGCACCGCGGGCGCTAGGCCCACAATCTGCCGGATCTCGCGCGGCACGCCGGGAAAGAGGACGGCGGTCGCCATGCCCGCGAAGGCCGCGGCCAGGACGATCAGGGCACGGGCACTCACGGCATTGCCTCTTCCCGGTTGCCGCGGAATCGGCCGAGTAACCGGTCCTTCTCGGCCTCCGCATCGGTTTGGGTGAGATCGGCCTGAAAGCCGGGAGAATGCATCTGCTGATCGGCTCAACTCTGGTGTACGTGCCCGTCGGGCTCGATCATACGGAATGGAAGCGCCTCCTCGCGTCCACCAGCTTGCACCACCAAGCGCGCATTGAACTCATGCGGTTCGGCCGGTGCCTCGGTGCTGATGAGCAGGTGCGGGCTTCCGTTTCGCGGGAGCAAGCGCAACGTCTCGTCCCTGTTTGGCCGGGCGATCACCACCGCCACTTCGGCAGCAGCCGCCAACGACGACGCCAGGAATCGCATTCGCTCGCCGTCCGCGGTGTCGATAATCTCAAGAACGCCTTGGGCAAGTTCACCATGCACCGGTACCGGGTCGGGGGCGTGGTGGTGCCCCTCGGGGCGGTGATCATGGCCGGATCCAGCATCGACGCCGGTCGCCCGTTCCATCGGCCTTACCCGGACATGTGCCGTCGCCAGGGCCGGGACGTGATCGGCCAGTGCGGCTTCGACCTCGCCGGAGATCGCTCCCGCCTCGCGCACGGTCGTGCCGTCCGCGACGGCGACGTCCAGCTCCGTCGTAAGGCGGTGCCCGAGCCAGCGTGCGCGCACGTTGAGCACTTTGCGCACAGCGCTGACGTGCTCGGCGGCGTGGATGATTTCCGCGACCACGCCCGGCTCCACGCCGTCGAGCAGCCGCGTGAACACCGCCTTGGCGGATTGCCAGACGATGCCGAAGATGGCGACCGTGATGATCAGGCCGATGATCGGGTCGGCGAGCGGATAACCCAGCCACACGCCCGCCGCCCCTGCGACAACGGCCAAACTGGTCAGCCCGTCCGTGCGGGCGTGATAGCCGTCCGCGATGAGCGCCGCACTCTCGATCTCGCGGCCGACGCGGATGCGGAACACCGCCACGGCCTCGTTGCCGATGAAGCCGATGACGCCCGCGGCGGCGACGGCCCACAACAAGGTCAGCGCCTGCGGGTCGATCAACCGGCTGATCGCCTCATAGCCAGCGACGATGGCGCTGAACAGGATGATGGCGACGATGGCGACGCCGGCCAGATCCTCGACGCGCCCAAGCCCGTAGGTAAAGCGCTGGCTCGGCGGCCGGCGCACCAGCTGGAACGCGATCCAAAGCGGGACCGCGGTCACCGCGTCGCCGACATTGTGAATCGTGTCGGCGAGCAGCGCGACGCTGCCAGTGGCAAACACGACCGCGAGCTGCAGGGCCGCGGTGATTGCCAAGATAACGAACGACCACTTGATGGCCCAGATACCGCGATCGGTGGTCGCAATCGTCGGATCCACCACCCCATGGGTGTGCCCGTGCTTGCCGCTGTGCCCGTGGTCATGACCGTGGGCATGGTCGCCCGCGTGGGCCAGGGCGCCTTCGGGCTGGACGAAGCCGAGCCATACCAGGGCTGAACGGAGCATAGGCGTCCTCACAGGTACTTGGTGATCGCCTTGAACTCGTCCACCGGCCCGCGCTGGTCCCGCGCTAGCGGCCCCACGGCCTGTTCGAGGCAGTGGTCGATGTGGTCCTGGATCAGGACTTTCTTGGCCTGGCAAATCGCCTTCTCGACCGCATGCAACTGCTGGGCGATGTCGACGCAGGGCCGCCCCGTCTCAATCATCTCGACGATGCTGCGCAGGTGCCCCCCGGCACGCTTCAATCGCTTCGTGATCTCGGAGTGCGTGGCATGAAGATGCTGCGGCGCTGGCATGGGGCAGTCCTATCCCCCTGGTAGGGATAACGTCAAGCCAATGCATGCGGGCACCACGAGGTGGAACTCGACGAAAATGACCCGGCGTGCGGGTCATCAACTCTCCGGAGACGGGTCAACGGGTCAGGCCAGACCACTCGTCGCTGTCAGTAAACGTCGACCCCGGCGGGGCAACGCCATTGTCAGATCGGCTCACCGGAACCGGCATGAGCGGTGTTCAGGCAATGGCCATGATCGTGGTCGGCCAGGGTCGCCAGGATGCGGCATTCGGCCGGGGCACCGCGGCAACCGATGTCCACCATACGCGCCAGCTCGGCACGCAAAGCCTCCAGACGTCGAAGCTTGCTCTCGACGGTTGCCAGCTGCGCGGAGGCGATCTGGTGTGCCGCCTCGCAGGAGGTCTGGTCTGGCCGCGACGCGAGATCGAGCAGCGAGCGGATTGCCTCGAGCGGAAAGCCGAATTCGCGAGCGTGCCGGATAAAGTCCAGGCGTTCGAGATGGCTTCGGCCATAAAATCGATGTCCGCCCGCCGTTCGACCCGGCTGTGGCAGGAGCCCGATCTCCTCGTACCAGCGAATCGTTTGCACCTTGCAGCCGGTATTCCGGGCGAGTTCGCCGATCGACAGGGTCGCTTGGGTCATGGAGCCGATATAGGGCGAAAGGGCTTGAACCTCCAGTCGCTGGAGGTTCCATGTTGCCGGGGACACAGCTGGAGCAGCCTGGCATGGACGACGCCTCCCCCCTGCCACCATCCGATCTCGATCCCGAGACCCTGATCTGGCGCGTGCAGGGGATGGACTGCGCATCGTGCGTCGCCAAGGTCGAGAAGGCGGTGATGAGATTGCCTGGCGTCTCGGACGTGCGGGTGAACCTCATGGCGGAGCGGCTAACGCTCACCCGCCTACCCGGCGGAGCGGACCCCGAGGCGGTGGAGCGGCAGGTCGCGGCCCTCGGGTATCGGCCCACTCAGCTCTCGGACGCGGCTGATTCCCGATCGGAGGCAAAGCATAGCGCACCCGGTATTAGCGACAACGACGATGGCCGACCGATTCAGCAGATCCCCTCGTCGACTGCCGGCGCGGCTTCGGCTCACGGCCACGCCCACGGGGATGCAGACGTAGAAGCTGGCGGTGTGCCGTGGTGGCGCACCGGCAAGGCCCGCTTGGTCATGGCCTTGGGGGTCCTGGTCGGGACCGCCTGGGTGGTTTCGAATGCAGTTCCTCGGGAGGCCTATTGGATTTATCTTGCCGCCACGGTCATAGCCGTCATTCCCTTTGGTCGGCGGGCAATCGCCCTGGCCCTTGCTGGCAGCCCGTTCTCCATCGAGACCCTCATGTGCGTCGCGGCTCTCGGCGCGGTCGCGATCGGGGCGGCGCAGGAGGCGGCCGTCGTCGTGCTCCTCTTCGGGGTGGGCGAGCTGCTGGAGAACGTCGCCGCCGGCCGCGCCCGAGCCGGCATCCGGGCACTCGTCGGCTTGATTCCTCGCACCGCGCGACGCGAGGCGGCCGACGGGTCGGTCGAAGAGATGCCGGCCGACCGGCTTGCGGTCGGCGACATGGTGCAGGTGCGACCGGGCGACCGGGTGCCATGCGACGGCGAGATTGTCGCGGGCAGCTCGGCGCTGGACGAGAGCCCGGTGACGGGCGAGAGCGTTCCGGTGCCGCGCGGGCCGGGCGAGCCGGTCCTGGCTGGGTCCGTGAACGCGGATGGGCTCCTGCGGGTACGAGCCACCCGCGCGGCCGCGGACAACACCGTGGCGCAAATTGTCCGACTCGTGGAGGAGGCTGCCGCCTCTCGAGCGCCAACCCAGCGCTTTGTGGAACGCTTCGCCGCATGGTGGACGCCCGCCGCGATGGCGGCGGCGGCGTTGGTGATCCTGATCCCGCCCCTGCTGCTCGGCGGCGACTGGTGGATCTGGACCTATCGCGGTCTCGCTTTGTTGCTCATCGCCTGCCCCTGCGCGCTGGTCATTTCGGTGCCGGCTGCTGTTGCCTCGGGCCTATCGGCCGGCGCTCGGCGCGGGCTGTTGGTCAAAGGCGGCGCCGCCCTTGAGGCGATCGGCGCAGCCCGCACGGTGGCGTTCGACAAGACCGGAACCCTCACGGAAGGCCGGCCCAAGGTGACGGACGTGGTTCCGCTCGGCATCGGAGCGGACGAATCCTCGGTGCTCCGGTTCGCCGCCGGCGTCGAGCAGGGCTCCTCGCACCCGTTGGGCCGCGCGATCCTGGATCGGGCGAACGCTCTGCAGGTCGCGGTTCCGGCCGCTCTCGAAGCACGCGCCGTTCCCGGGAAGGCAGTGGAGGGAGTCGTCGAGGGCACCCGCGTCATCGTCGGCAGTCCACGCCATGCGGCCGACGCTGGGGCCTCGGTTGGAGATCAGGATATTGCCCGCGCTCAGGCACTTGAGACCGAAGGCAAGACAGTGGTGGTGGTGCTCACCGACGGGTCGGCGCACGGCCTGATCGCGCTCCGTGACGAGCCGCGCGCCGACGCCGCAACGGGAATTGCGGCGCTCGAGGCCATGGGCGTCGCGGCGGTCATGCTGACCGGCGACAACGAGCGCACCGGGCGCGCGATCGCGAGCAAGCTGGGGCTGGACGTGCGCGCGCAGCTGCTGCCCGCGGACAAGCTCCGGGAGATCGCCCGGCTGCGGGAGCAGGGTGCCGTCGTCATGGCGGGCGACGGCATCAACGACGCTCCGGCGCTAGCGGCCGCATCAGTCGGCGTGGCGATGGGAGGCGGCACCGATGTCGCGCTGGAGACGGCGGACGCGGCGTTGCTGCGCGAGCGGGTCACCGGTATCGCCGAGCTCGTCAGCCTGTCGCGGTCCACGCTCGCCAACATCCGGCAGAACGTCGGCGTGGCGCTTGGCCTCAAGGCGATCTTCCTGGTGACCACCCTTGTCGGCATCACCGGCCTGTGGCCGGCCATCCTCGCCGACACAGGTGCCACGGTGCTGGTCACGCTCAATGCCTTGCGGCTACTGCGCTGGGCTCCGACAGTCTGGGTCGGCACAACCGTCTCAGCGGACGCTGGCACGCCGGCATCGTCGGTGTGAGCGGTATTGCGTACACGCTCATTCCGCTGGCCGCCATGATCATAGGGGCGTCTGTCGCGGCCGTCCGAACCCCTGGGCCGGCCGTGACGAGTGCCATTCAACACTTTGCCGCCGGTGTGGTCTTCGCGGCGGCCGCCAGCGAGATTTTGCCCGACCTGAAACACGCGGGCTCGGTGCTGGCCATCGTGATCGGCGGTGCGGCTGGTCTTGCGACGATGCTGACCGTCAAATCGCTGAGCAGCCGAGCCAAAGGCGGCGTGAGCCTCATCGCGGTGACCGGCATCGACATTCTGATTGACGGCCTGGTGCTCGGTATCGGCTTCGCCGCGGGTGCACGGCAAGGGATCTTGCTCACCATCGCCCTGACCATGGAGATCCTGTTCCTTGGCGTGACGATGTCGTTGGAGCTGCGAGAAGTCGTCGCTTCCCGCGTTCGGGCGATCGCAATGACTGCGGGGATCGGCCTGCTGCTCCCGTTGGGAGCCGCGATCGGGACACTCGCGGGCGGGCTGCCCGAGTTCGATCTGGCGGTCTTGTTCGCCTTCGGGCTGATAGCCCTGCTTTACCTGGTAACCGAGGAGTTGCTCGTCGAGGCGCACGAGATGCCGGACAGCGCGATGATCACCTCCCTGTTCTTCATGGGATTTCTGCTGCTGATCGTGCTGGAAGAAGTGATCTGATGCCCATCATGCAAGAGTGGCGGGAGATCGTCTCGCATGTGTGGGCGCTGGGAATTGCATTCGCGCTGGCGTTTCCCATTGGGTGGGATCGCGAGCGTTCGGAGCGCAGCGCGGGCGTCCGTACCTTTCCCCTCGTCGCCATGGCCGCCTGTGGCTTCGTGCTGATCGCCGTACGCATCCTCGGTCCTGACTCCATCGGTCAGGCGCGTGTTCTCGAAGGACTCATCACCGGAATGGGGTTCATCGGTGGCGGCGCGATCCTGAAGCGCGAAAGCCGCACGTCGGGAACAGCGACCGCGGCGAGCTTGTGGGCCACGGGGATGGTCGGCGCCGCCGTGGGCTACGGGCTCTACGACATTGCGGCGATCATGGCCGCCGCGACCTTTGCCACCCTTCGCTGGATGCGTTCGTTCAAGGACCAAGCGCGAGATGCGGGCGCGCCGGGTGCTCCGGCGCTCGAACAAGGAGAGCGATAATCATGTCGGATCGTGCAGTGCAGGACGGCATGCCTTGCCTAGTGTGCAAGGTGGACCTGGTGATGACCGAGCGGCAAGGCATCGAGATCGACTATTGTCCGAAATGCCGCGGCGTCTGGCTCGACCGCGGCGAGCTGGACAAGATCATCGAGCGGAACGCCGCGGAGACGCGCGCGGCTCCCGTTCCCCCGACGCCGTCTCCTTGGACGGCGCCTCCGTCGCAAGGTTCCGCACCGCAGGCTCCCGCATACGAAGCGCCTGCCTCCGGCCATGGCCGGCAGCACGGCGGAGGACATCACGGGCAAGGCGGAGGCCACAATTCCTTCCTCGGGCGCCTTTTCGGGTAGCCGGCGCCGACGTGAGACGGCCGCTTCGCGATTGTGGCGGCCGCCCACACTCAATCTCATCGCCGCATCGGAGCGCGCGCACATGTCCGGCCACCACCATCACGACGATGAGCACCACGCCCACGACGAGAAGGAGGGTGGCCACGCACGTCACCATCACGGCGCGGGTGGCCACGTCCACGCCCCGGCAAATTTTGGCCGAGCGTTCGCGATCGGAATCGCGCTCAACGCCGCGTACGTCCTTGCCGAGGCGTTCTACGGGGTCGCGGCGCATTCGCTGGCGCTGCTCGCGGATGCCGGACACAACCTCGGAGATGTCCTCGGGCTGCTCGCGGCTTGGGGTGCATCCGTGCTCAGCAAGCGCAGTCCGTCCGGGCGGTACACCTATGGCCTGCGTCGGTCGTCCATCCTTGCAGCACTCAGCAACGCCGTCGTTCTGCTTGTCGTGACCGGAGGCATCGCCTGGGAAGGAATTCGGCGACTGATAGATCCGGAGCCGGCCGCCGGGGCGACGATCATGATCGTTGCCGCCGTTGGGATCGCGGTGAACGGCATCACCGCGTATCTGTTCATGTCCGGTCGCAAGAGCGACCTGAACATCAAGGGCGCTTTCCTCCACATGGCATCCGACGCCCTCGTGGCGCTCGGTGTCGTCATCGCCGGTGGGCTGATCCTGTGGACCGGTTGGCACTGGCTCGATCCGGCCATAAGCCTCGTCATCAGCGTCGCGATCGTGGTGGGAACCTGGTCCCTGCTGCGTGACTCCGTGAATTTGTCGCTCGATGCCATTCCTGAGGGCATCGACCCGCACGCGGTCGAGGCGTCCTTGAAGGAGTTGCCTGGCGTGACCGAGGTGCACGACCTGCATATTTGGGGACTGAGCACGACAGATACCGCGCTGACCGCTCACCTCGTCAGGCTCGACCCTGCGAATGACGACGATCTTCTCCACCTTGCGGTCGAGACAATGAGGGACCGATTCGAAATCGGGCACGCGACGTTGCAGCTTGAGACGCAAGCGATGGCAGACCTGTGCAAACTCAGGTCGGCGGAGGTCGTATGAAATCGTCTCCATTCTTTGAATGGAAATCGACTTCGCAGGTTATATCTCGATCGAATGGGGTTGATGGATCGAGCGTTTTTGGGCAAAAAGCCAGATCACGGCGGACGCTTCATGCTCTGCCCATGTACTCCAGGGATTATGTCTGACGTTCTAGGAATCAGCGCGCGGGCTCGGCCCGGTTCGGAGCGAGCGCCGTCTTCCCTTCGGGGCAACGATGGCGGCGCGGTGGGCTGGCCAATGCTCGCCGTCATCCTGGCGTATCTGCTGCTCGCGGTGCTGGGCGGCCACATGCCCACCGTTCTCCTTGGGCAGGGTCACAGCTCGGTCGAAAACGTTCACCTGCCGCGCACTGGCACCGTGCAGAACGGCGACCACACTGCCGACGAGATGGAGCAGGTGGGGGAGCTTGCCTCGTCGGCTATCACAGGTGCGGGCGTGCAAATCGCCGTCACCAGCTCCCCTTCTGATGGCGGCCGTGCCCTAACGGGGTCGAGCACACTCCCGACCGTTGCGGCCGTCATCGCATTCATCCTTGCCTCCGCTTATTGTCGGAGCGCGCCGCCGCCGCTGCAGGCGCCCATGGCCGTCCTCGGCGTCGGACGCTGGCACCGCACGGTCGTTCTCCACCTGTAATACCTCTCGTGATTAGGTCGCTGCCATCCTCGGATGGCAGCTGAGGCCGATCCCGGGCTCCCCGTTGGGGTCGCCCATCACGAAGGATTCCCATGCTGCATATCTGGTCGCGTTCAATCTGCGCCTGCCTGGCGCTTGGATTGGCCGCCTGCTCCACGGGTGGCGCGAGACTCGCTCGACCGCCGGCACCGCCGCTCCTGCAAGGGATCGCCGGAAACACGGATTCCGGACAACCCGGTTCCACCGTCTCTCCCGAGACCAACTCCGATGGACCGCGCGCGACGGCGGTGGGACAGTCGGAGGAGCCGACAGGGCCACTGACGCTGCAGACCGCTTTGTCCCTCGCGCTCATTGGCAACCCCGAACTTCGTCCGTTCTCCCTCCAAATCCGCGCCGCCGAAGCGAGGACCCTGCAAGCTGACCGCCCGCCCAATCCCGAAGTCGAGAGTCTGACGGAAGATTTCGGTGGATCGCGTGTCCGGCGAGGGTTCACGGAATCCCAGACTACGTTGGCCCTCTCGCAGCTCATCGAGCTTGGGGCGAAGCGCGCAAAGCGGGTCCGGTTGGCGCGGCTCGACGAGAATCTGGCCGCCTGGGACTACGAGACGAAGCGGCTCGACGTGTTCGTGGGGACCACGCGTGGCTTCGCCGAGGTGCTCGCGGCGCAGCGGCGCGTCGAGATGACAGAGGCTTCGCTCCGGCTCGAGCGCCAGCTCTACAACTCGGTCGGTGAGCGCGTGCGCGCCGGCCAGGTCTCGCCGCTTGAGCAGAGTCGGACGCAGGTGACCCTGTCGGCGGGACAGGTCGCCCGCGACCGTGCTCTGCGTGATCTGCAGGTTGCCCGGTCTCGTCTCGCCGCTCTCTGGGGCAGCACTCACCCGATCTTCCAGCGGGCCCTCGGCGATCTGGGGGACGTGAAGCCCATCCGGCCCCTGCCGGATCTTTTGCGAATGGCGGCGGATAACCCGGATCTCGCCCGTTGGTCGACCGAGATCGCGCAACGCGAAGCCCGGGTCGCGCTGGAGCGTGCCAAGAACATTCCCGACCCGCGGATCACGCTGGGGGCCCGGCGCTATGGCTACAACACCGGGGAGACCGCCTTTGTCGCGGGCGTGTCGATCCCACTACCGTTCTACAGCCTGAACCGGGGCAATCTCCTGGAGGCCGAGGTGCAGGCCAACAGAAGCCGTGCGCTGCGGCAGCAAGAATCCGTGCGAGTCGCTTCGGCGATCGAGCAGAGCTTCGAGCAGGTCTCAGCCGCGTACGACGCCGTCGTCGTGCTCCGGCGCGACGTTCTGCCGGCGGCGCAGTCGACCTTCGATGGAATGAGCACTGGCTACCGGGAAGGCAAGTTCACCCTCTTGGAAGTCCTCGATGCCCAGCGGGTTCTTCTGGACGCGCGCGTCCGGCTGATCGAGGCCGAGGCCGCCTATCAAGGCTCGGTTGCGGATACCGAACGCCTGACCGGCCAGTCCCTGCGAACCAGGCCGGGACACGTCAATGGCGGCGAAGGAGTTGGACCATGACGGGTCGTCGACGGCTGGCGGGGATCCTGCTCGCAACCGTTCTCGCCACAATGCCGTCCCTCAGTACGGCGTTCGCCGAGGATGGCGTGCCGGCGGGCGAAGTTCGGCTCACCGGGAGCCAGATCAAGCTGATCGAGCTCGCGACCGAGCCCGCCAAACCCGGTGCGGTCAGTCCGGAGTTGGTCCTCAACGGCGAGGTAATCCCGGACCAGGGCCGCGTTGTGGACATCCTGCCGCGCGCCGCCGGCATCGTACGCGAAGTCCCTCGCCAGCTCGGGGACACGGTGCGCGACGGCGACATTCTCGCTGTAATCGAGAGCAGCGCGATCGCGGAAGCCGAGGCAAGCTACCTGACGGCGCGCTCGAAATCCGCGCTGACGCAGGCGCAGGCGGCCCGCGAAGCCGACCTGCGGCGCAAAAGAATAACATCAGAGCAGGATTATCAGATTGCGCGTCAGGCGGCGGAACAAGCGGCCGTCGAATTGCGGGCCGCCGAACGCAAGTTGGCGCTGCTGGGGCTCGACCCGACGACCGCGGGGCGTGGCCCGGCCGGCGTTCCGGTTCGTGTCGCGGTGAAGGCTCCGTTCGACGGCACGCTGATCGAGCGGCGAGTCGCGGTGGGCGACCAGGTGACCGAGGCCACGCCGCTGTTCCGTCTGGCCAACCTCGACCGGGTTTGGGTCATCGCAAGCGTCTTCTCGAAGGACGTCGCAAAGGTAGCGACTGGCGAGGCCGCGACCGTGGCGCTGGAGGGCTACGCGGATCGACGCTTCGAGGGCAAGGTTACTTGGATCTCCGACGTGGTGGACGAGAAGACCCGCACGCTGAAGATCCGGGTCGAGCTCGAAAATCGTGACCGATTGCTACGTCCCGGCAGCTTCGCACGGGTCACGATCACGCCTGGCACCGATACCAGCGTGCTGACGATTCCGGCCACGGCCGTGCAGCGCCAGAAGGATCAGGCGTTCGTCTTCGTGGACGGCGGCTCGGGCACCTTCCGCAAACGTGAGGTGACCCTCGGCAGCCGCAGGCGGGACCGGGTCGAGGTGACCCGCGGCCTCGAGGCGGGGGAGAAGGTCGTCACGCAGGGCTCCTTCGCGCTGCGCTCGGAGCTCGAGAAGAGCTCCTTCGCAGGTAGCGACTGAATCGGCGGAGAGCGACAATGATCAACGCAATCATCGGCCGCGCACTATCCCAACGATTCATCGTTGTGCTGGGGGCGCTCGGGCTGCTCGCCTTCGGCCTTTGGTCGACGCTCAGGCTCAATCTCGACGCGTTTCCGGATGTCACCAACATCCAGGTGCAGGTGAACACACAAGCGCCCGGCCTGGCGGCCGCGGAGGTCGAACGGCTGATCACTTTTCCGGTCGAGTCGGTGATGAACGGGCTGCCCGGTGTGACCCAGGTGCGGTCGATCTCCAAGACCGGCCTGTCGGTGGTGACCGTCGTGTTCGAGGACACCGTCGACAGCTATTTCGCGCGCCAGCTTGTGCTCGAACGGTTGCAGGTCGCCAAGGAGCGCATCCCCAATGGCCTGGGCGCGCCCGAGATCGGGCCGATCACCACCGGGCTCGGTCAGGTGTACAAGTACATCCTGACCAGCCCGACCCTCGATCCGATGGAGTTGCGGTCGATCAACGATTGGCAGGTCAAATTCCAGCTGCGCACGGTTCCGGGCGTCACGGATGTGCTGAGCTTCGGTGGCGACGTGCGCCAGTACCAGGTCCGCGTCGATCCGAACCGCCTGGTCGCCTACGATCTCACGATGGACGACCTGAAAGCCGCGCTGAAGGCGAACAACGCCAATGCCGGTGGTTGGTATATCGAAGGCGCGCAAGAGCAGCAGGTCGTACGCGGCGAGGGTCTGATCCGCGGCGGCCGGGATGGACTGCTCGACATCGAGGCCATCGTCTTGAAGTCGGTGGACGGAACCCCGGTCTACGTGCGCGACGTCGCGGAGGTCGAGTACGGCAGCGAGATTCGGCAGGGAGCCGTATCGCTGAACGGCCAGGGCGAGGTCGTAATGGGCGTCGTGCTCCAGCTCAAGGGTGCCAATACCAACGAGGTCTTGGCCGGTGTCCGCAACCAGATTGACAAAATACAGGCATCCCTGCCTCCCGGCGTGAAGCTGGAGCCGGTCTACGATCAATCCGACCTGATCCAGAAGGCGGTCCATACCGTCAGCAAGGCGCTCGAGGAGGCGGCGGCGCTGATCATCGTCGTGTTGTTCCTGTTCCTCTGGAACATCCGATCCGCATTGATCGTGCTTTGCTCGATCCCGCTCTCGATGCTGGTGGCCGTGATCATGATGCGCTGGTGGGGATTATCGGCGAACCTGCAATCTCTCGGG
The DNA here is from genome assembly GCA_017307285.1 of Alphaproteobacteria bacterium. GTDB lineage: Bacteria > Pseudomonadota > Alphaproteobacteria > Acetobacterales > Acetobacteraceae > JAFKFI01. Next base: position 26,113 of record JAFKFI010000054.1, read on the forward strand.
GGCCTGGCGATCGCGATCGGCATGATGGTCGATGGCTCACTGGTCATGGTCGAGAACATCCTGCGCCATCTCGCCGAGCCCAACCGGGAGAACCGCTCTCTCACGCTGCGCGTCGCCGAGGCGGCCCGCGAGGTGGGGCAGCCCATCTTTTTCGCCGTGCTGATCATCATCGTGGTGTTTCTGCCGCTGTTCACCCTTCAGGGTGTCGAGGGCAAGCTGTTCAGTCCGATGGCGTTTGTGATCGCCTTCGCGATGCTGGGCTCGCTGATCGTTGCCCTCACGATCGTGCCCGTCCTCGCCAGCCTGGTCCTGCGTGGCCACTTCAGCGAGAAGGACAACTTCCTGGTGCGCGGACTCAAGTGGGTCTATCGACCGGTGCTCGGGTTCGCGCTGCGGCGGCGCCTCGTCGTGGTCGGCATCGCGCTCGCTGGCCTGATCGCCTCGGGCGCTGTCGTCCCGTATCTCGGCACCGAGTTCGTTCCGGAATTGGATGAGGGCACGCTGAGCATCCGAGTGACGATGAATCCCAGCATCTCGCTCGAGGAGTCGCTCCGCATCGCGCGACGGATGGAGCAGAAGCTCAAGCGGTACCCCGAAGTGACATACGCCCTCAGCCAGATCGGCCGACCAGAACTGGGTGGCGACCCAGAATCGGTCAACAACAATGAGATCTGGGTCGGGTTAAAGCCGCAATCGGAGTGGGTCTCCGCTAGCTCCCGCGAGGAGCTGGTCGAGAAGCTGTCCAAGGACCTGAGCGAATATCCCGGGGTGGCGATCAGTGTCTCGCAGCCGATTGCTAGTCGGGTCGACGAATTGCTGTCCGGCGTGAAGGCGCAGATCGCCATCAAGCTTTTTGGCGAGGATCTAAGGGTGCTCGAGGAGAAGGGGCGAGCCATCCAGGAGGCGGTGGCAGCCATTCCCGGAGCAACGGACGTGCAGATGGAGCAGATCAGCGGCGAGGCGCAGCTCGTCGTCCAGGCGCGACGCGCGGAACTGGCGCGCTACGGCCTGAACGTGGCGGATGTCATGGAGGTGGTAAGCACCGCGGTGGGTGGAGACGCGGTGACCAACGTACTGGAAGGCCAGCGCCGCTTCGCCGTCTACCTGCGGGTGGCGGAGCCATACCGATCCAGCCCGGACGCCATCGGCAATCTCTGGGTCGCGAACAAGGACGGACTTCGCGTACAGCTGTCGCAGGTCGCGACGATCGGGCTTGTCGAAGGTCCGCCGACCATCAGCCGGGAAAACGCACAGCGGCGCGTGGTCATCCAGACCAACGTGCGCGATCGCGACATGGGTGGGTTCGTGGCCGACGCCCAGCAGGCCGTGGCGCAAAAGGTCCAGCTGCCGCCCGGCTACATCGTCACCTGGGGTGGGCAATTCGAGAACCAGCAGCGGGCCCAACAGACACTTTCGATTGTCGTCCCGATCAGTCTCGGGCTCATCTTCCTGCTGCTCTTCTTCTCGTTCGGCTCGATTGCCGACGCGTTCCTCATCATCCTCAACGTGCCATTCGCGTTGATCGGCGGCGTGTTCGCGCTCTGGATATCGGGCCAGTTCCTGAGCGTCCCCTCGGCGGTCGGCTTCATTGCCCTGTTCGGCGTTGCCGTCCTGAACGGTGTCGTCATGGTTTCCTACTTCAACGACTTGCTCCTGCGTGGCCGATCCGTCCGGGACGCGGTGATCGAGGGAGCCATGTTGCGGCTTCGACCGGTGTTGATGACAGCGACGGTCGCCGCGCTCGGACTGATCCCGCTGTTGCTCGCGACAGGCGTCGGATCCGAGGTGCAGAAGCCGCTCGCTTCCGTCGTTGTCGGCGGGTTGGTCAGCTCGACGCTCCTGACCCTGGTAGTGCTACCGGCGCTCTACACCTGGTTCGCGGAACGCGGCGAACGTCGACAACAGACGATGTACGAGCACCAGGGACGAAAACGGCCAGGCATCCTGGCGCAGGAGAAAGCAGAATGATTCGGAAGAGTGGCGCCGTCTTCTTGGCCCTGCTGGTGCTACCAGGATGCGCCTTGTTCGGCATCGAAACCGGCTACCGCAAGCTGACCATCAGGGATCACCGATTTGAGCCGACGCAGATCACGGTCCCGGAGGGTTATCCTTTCATCCTGACGATCGACGCGATTGACGATAGAGACCTCGTCATCGCGGCCCCCGAGCTCGGCATCAGCGTGCTGCGGATCCCGGCGTCTCCTAAGAGCCTGAGCCCGATCGTCGCGTCCCGTCCGAGCCCCAGCCGCAGCGCCAGGATTCCTCTGGGAGCATTGAAGGCCGGCAGCTATCAGATCACGTGTGACTGCCATGGACGTCCCACGAAAGTCATCCTCGTCGCCGAATGAACGACACGGGCATCCAAGCTCTCGGTTCATCAATGTGAGTGTGGGAATCGAGCCGAAGCTCATGCCGACACGCCCCGTCCGTGAGGCGCGGAATGTCCGACTCATCAACATCGATCGCTGGCTTCTTCGAGTTTCTGATCATTCGCCCGACGCTATCGGGTGGCGGCCGAACGCAAAGGAGACAAAATGTTTGACTGGCGCACCGGGGTACTGATCGGCGGGTTGGCTTGCGCCGGCATCTTGCTGCCGCTAGCCGAAGTCAGGGCGGAGTCTCCCTGCGCGGCGGGACTTCCGCCATCGAAGCTGACCGTGTTCGATGCAAAGTCCGTGATCGTGGAAAAGACGGTTTCCGAGCGCGAACTTTTGGAGTTCCAAAAGAGCCTCAGGGGACATCTGGGAGACCGCTTTCTGTTGGCTGATACACCGGTGCACGGCGGCTTTGTCGTGGAACACCGGATAGTCCCGGGAATGGGCGACCCCAAATCCTTCTGCGACGCGCCGTCCGTGGTCCGCATCGCACTCGGCTACGGTCCGCGGATCATCTACATGACGCCAGAGCTAGCCCGTGATGAATGTGTGCGTGACGCTCTGCGGGCTCATGAAGCCGAGCATAGCCAGATGGAGAACGACGGCCTCGGCTCCTTTATCGATGATCAGACGGCGCTCTTGAAGGCCTTGATGACCAAGCTGAAAACGACTCCCGCCCGTTCACCCGATCTCGCAAAGGCGCAATTCGAGGCGGCGGGCCTGCCAATCATTAGGGATCTGGAAAGGCGCCTACTGGTCCGGAAGGAGGAACTCCGGCAACGCGTGGATCACCCGACAGGGTTGGCGAAGGTTGCCAACGAATGCGGCGGCCGGGTTGGGTCGTTCCACGACGGACACGGACAAGCGATCTGAACCATCGCCTGCGGTCGGCACCCGCCGTTCTCTGCTTTGGACGGAGAATCGATGATAGGGTTCGTCGGAGAAACTTGCCCGGACAGCCCTCCTTTACGGACGGGCTTTGTAGCGAGGAGGTGCAAAATAAGGACCGGGCGCAGGACCTCGGGATCGAGCCCAGCCGCCCCTGCCCGATGGAAGTTCATAACGGGTGTCAAACGGACCTGCGGCCAAAAAGCGGAAATGGTCGAGAACGTCTGGCGCAGCACCTGATCATACCCGCGGTCGCTGCCTTGCCGCGACGCATAGGACTTCACCATTCCGCAGGGTTGCAGCCGAGATCGGTGATTGTCCCTGGGACGGAGCGAGACCGGACGGCCGCGCGGCGGCGCCATGCGGCGGTCGCGTGCCACGCGATGATCGGCACGCATGAGATGCCGACGATCAGATGAACGACGGAAGCGGCGTCGCGCGAGGCCTCGCCGGCATAATAGAGCGCATAGCCGGTTAGGACGAGAGTCGCCTGGACGCCGATCAGGATCACGCCCGAAGCCCGATTGGTCCGGCTGCACCAGCCTCGCACCACATGCCGGGTGGTAAGCGAACCGAGCAGAAAGAGCGCCCCCATCGCGGCGGCGCCGTGCACCTCGAGCGATATCGTGGCGAGTGGGCGTGGGAAGCCGTCGCCGATGCCCTTCCAGCCGAGCCCGCCACGCAGCACGGTCCAGACCAGGCCCGAGGCGAGCAGCAAGTGGAAGGTCGCGTGGATAGCTCGGCGATGCAGGCGTGAGAGGATCATGCAAGGCCGCCGTTCCAACGGCTCAGCGTCCCGTCGGCACTGACAATGATGCCCTGCGCGCGCTCTCTTGCCAGGGAGGCCGCCGCGCGGCCGCCGCGCAGCACGAGTCCTTTGGTCAGTCCATCCGCCGTGATGCAGTCGGGCGCGATCACGCTGACACTGCACCTCTCTGCACATCGCTTTGCGGTGAATGGATCGACGACGGCCGCCGCCGGATCGCGAAAGTAGCCGGCCGACGTCGCCACCGCGCCATCCCGCAGTGTTCCAAGCGGCAGCAGCACGCCCGGATCGGCGGGATGCCGAACATGGATGAGGATGGGCTCCGGCCCGAACACGGCGAGGTCGCCCCCGGCATTGACGATCGCTCCTGCCGCGCCGACACGCCGAAGGCAGGCTATGGCCCGATCCACCGCAAAGCCTTTGGCGATACCGCCCAGGTCAAGGACGAGCGGCCGGGCGAACCGCACGAGTCGCCCTGGCAGCAGGGCGACATCGCCGAAGGTCGGCCGGTGACCGCAGGACGGCACGGGGGTGCCGAAAGCCGGATCGAAGGCCCCGCCGGTCGATTGGAACAGCATCCGCGCACGCCGCAGCACCGCGAAGGTCCAGGGATGCACGGCCAGGGCAGAACGGTGCGCGGTGCCGTTCAGACGGGAAAGTTCACTTGCCGGATCATGCACGCTCATCAAGCAATGGACACGCTCAATCGCGTGGTAGGCCGCATCGACGCTCGCCTCGATAGTTCGGGCCGAGCCGCTTGCCCGTATCTCAACGAACGTGCCGAGCAGCGGGCGGGCGCGGCTAGCGTAGCGCGACATCGTAGAGCGCGAGGAGCCGCCGCACGCCTTCCGTCACATGCTTGGAGGACAGCGTCGCGCCGCTGATGTTGGGGATGTCGGCTTCGAGCTTGACCGGCGAGGCCGCGGTCTTCCCCAGGAAGTTGCGGCGCCATCCCGGATCGCGAATCTCGTCGCCGTAGCTTTCACGGTACTCCATGACCTCGAGCCCGCGCACGGCCCCGGCGCGATCGATGACGAGTGCATAGGTGATGTACTCGTGTTTCCCGAGGGTCTGGTCCACAAGAAACGTGCTGCCGGTGTCGACGGCACGCCATACTTGCGGCCAGCCGTCGCGTAAACGGCTCCCGGCCCGCTGTTCGACGGCATCCTGCTGCGCTGCCGTAAGGCGAAGCGGCACGGGGGCAAGCCTCTGGCCGGGAAGCATCGCCTGCTGTGCCTGCTCCAGCGTGAAATACACCCGGGCGTGCGCCGGCACGACGCTGAGCAGCGCAACCGGCGCCGCGAGGAGAAGGCGCGGATCCAGTTCAAACCGCATTGTCAGAACACCCAGCCGAGCTTCATGCGGACCTCAACCGCGGGGTGCTCGTCGCCGAACACGCGATGGCCGACGGTGATCGCACGCTGGTCCTCCGTGTAGGCCTGACCGAACGGAAGCTGCGGCAGGACGGTAAACGTTGCCCAGAACCGCTCGCCCGCATAGTGCACATTCGGGCCCAGGAAGAACGCCGAGTGCTCGGCCCGGTTGAGCCAGCTTCCTTGGAACTCATTATGGTTCCGGAATTCGATTCCCGCGAACCAGTTGGGCGCGACACGGTATGACGCACCGGCGGTGAGTTCCACGACCGACGCGTTGGTCCATCGCCGGTGTGCATCGGTGTCCTCTGGTGGCAGCAGGGGATTGCCGGTCTGCAGTTCCAGCTCCTGCTCCACTGTGAAGTTTCCCGCCAAGATCAGCGTGTCGTCGAGCAGGTTTTTCTGCAGGATCACCTTGCTCTCGAGCTCGAAGACCCGAGGTCCGAGGCTCGGCTCAAGATACACCGCGAGGCCTAGGCCGTCCTTGTAGGGGCTGAGGATGCGATAGATGCCTTCGAGCGAAACCGAATCGAAGCGAAACTCCGAAAAGTTGCGCGATGGGTCAACGTTCTCCGGCACGCCAGGCCCGGAGGTATTGCCCTCTACGCCGTTGCGGTTCGCGGTGACGTAGGACGAGTTGCCGTACAGAGCCAGCTGGAAGTCATGGGTGACGCCGTACTCGATCTCGGTGCGGAATTGGTAATTCTGGTACTTCCCTTGCGATTGACTGATGCCAGCGGTGGCCCATTGCTCCAGTTCCCAGCGTCCCTTGGGAAGGAGGTCGGTGGTATACACGTAGCCGAACAGCGGCTCATCGGCGCGAACATCGGGAGCAAGCAAAAGCGCGCCCCCGCCCAACGCAGCGCACACGGCGCCGCGGGTCACAGCGGCCAAGCGGTCTCTCATCGTCGCATCCCCGGCTTCCGATTGCGAGTAGTTCGCATTCGTAAGTCGCTACATGGGTCCGGGGCGGTGGTCAAGTCAGGATCGACGAGATGCTTCCCCCCGGGGCCGGGTTTCGGACCCAGCGCGCGAACGCGAGCACGGGTGCTTGTCGATTGTGGTGCCGTGCCAACTGGGCTCGATCAGCTGCTCGACGTTCGATCGCGAACCTGCACCGGAGACCGAGCGGATACCTATGGTGTGATTGGCCGACGAGCAGGTCCCGGGTGCGCCCTGGCAAGGGACTCCGGTCGATGGCGCGGCATCTGCACCATCACATTCATGCGGTCGATGGCATGCACTCGGCAGGGCTTGCGCGGCCGCTCAGCCGCGCCTCGCCCGCGCGGGTTAAGGTGGTCCCTTTCCACGCGACAGTTTGACGACTTCGCTGAGCTTGAGGGGGTCGTACCGAGGCGATACTTCGCCGCGATCCTCGAGCGGATCAATCGACGAAGAGGGCCACCAATGTCGGCAACGTAACGGGAGTGAGCGGCATGAAGGCTGACGCCGGGAGGAGAACTGTACGTCAACCACCGGCGTGCGACGTCGAGCCGGCTCGAACGCCCCCCTGCAAGGACGGTGGTGGCTCTCCGGCTCTCTCGGGGCCGAGATCAGCCGCTGGAAATAGTTCGAGTTGACCAAGGTCGGGCCCGAGGTGCAGCCTCTTGCCTGCCGAAAGCGCCCGTCTACGGAATACCGTTTGAGGTCGCATCGCCATGTTTGCTCCACCGGTAGCGAAGACAAAGGCGGAAACTACTTCAGCCACCGTCTCGACTCATGCTCCAAAATCGAGGCATCACAGTCCGGGGAGGCCTGCTGTGACGCAGATGCCGGATCGTTTCGGTGGCAACAGTCAATTTTCATTTTCTTCGGTCCGCGTTCATGCGGCACAACGCAAATGCACAGCAGTTTTAGAGGAGGAAGATAAGCTGCACCGCAAAGATAGCGGACGCGTGGCTGATGCCTTGGCTGCCGTTGCTCCTATCGTGCATGAAACCCTGAATGTGCCGGGCCAGCCACTCGACGCGGCGACGCGGACCTATTTCGGCTCCCGCTTCGGGCACGGCTTCGAGGATGTCCGCGTTCACACCGGCCCCCGCGCCGCAGCCTCGGCCAACGTCCTGCAAGCGAACGCGTACACCGTCGGCAGCGACATCGTGCTCCGTGATGCCTACGATTCGGCGAGCGCCGCCGGGCAAAGGCTGCTCGCGCACGAGTTGACCCACGTTGTGCAGCAGCGGGGCACCCCGCCCGCGGCGCAGGCGGCCCGGTCGGTGAGCGATCCCTCCGACGCGAGCGAGCGCGAAGCGGTGGCCGTGGCCGAGCGTGCAGTTGCCGGCGAGCGCGTCCGGGTGAGCGCGCAGCCAACCTCGCCGATCGCGCGAGACCGTCGCGCGCCGGACGTGACATTCAACAAGAATCAGAGCTTTTACCTCAACGGCATCGTGCCCGCGGTCAACACGCAAGTGCGCCTCCAGTTCTTCCAGGATCCATCCGCTCCGTCGGCGGCGACGATGGCGGTCTGGTATCAGGAGAGCAACACGCTCCAGCGCGTGACCTTCGACCCGGGCGGCACCATCCAAGCCGCTGTGCTCAGCGAGGAGCCCGGCATCGTCACGGTCGACCTCAATGGCGACGAGGCACCCGAGATTGTGTTGACGGCTCGCCCAAATGCCTTGCTGGGCGTCGACTTCGCAGCCGACTTCCGCGGCCGCCGGATCCTCAGCATGACCACCGCGCCGCCCCAGCCGCGAGCGCCGCCCTACGTCGCGGGAAGGGGTCGGCTGATCGGCCGGCTCCCCGACGGGCGCAACTACTACTGGACCGGCAACTTCGACCAGCGCGGCCCGCGCTACGTCGACGACAATGGTATGGCGGTCGATCCGGGACAGGCGGCGGCGGCAGCGGCGGTCAACAACGCCTTCCGCAACTTCTTTGTCGGCTGGATAATCGTCAGCGCAGTGGCCGGGCTCGCGCTCCTTGGCGCCGCCGCAGTAGCAGGGGTCGGCGAGACCGCGGCTGCCGCGGGCCCCTATGCCGGCCTGACCAACGCGCAGATCGCGCAGCAAGTCATCGGTACGGAGCAGACTGCGCTGTTGCGCGTGTTCTTCGGCACCAGCCTTCGCGGCGCGGCCGCTCGCGCGGCGGCCTTTGAGCTCCCCGCTGGGCTCACCCGTGCATCGCTCCTCGCATATGCCGAGATCGCGAGGCGCGTCATCGCGGCCGGCACGGACACCCTTGGCGTGCAGGCCGCCCGGCTGGAACTCATCGAAAGGGCGCTGCGGCTGCTGCCATGAGGCCCGACATGATGAACACCCTCATCGTCGTCCTCGCGCCGGAGCGGCCGATTGTGTTCGTCGCCGCCGTCGGTGACGCATTTGAGCATGCCGGCCGTTGCTATCGAGACGCCGGGCTCGGCGAATTCACCGGATTCTATGATTGGCTGCGCGACGCGGACGGCGGCATCATCGGCGTCCGTTACTTGCCGTTCGAGGCGAGCCGCGCCGTCTGCGACGCGGTGGCCGGTTTCCCCTATGTCGACGTCACCGCTGATCGCTCGTCGCTCGCCGTCTTCTTCTCCGTCGAACACACTTTCGATCCGGCCAGCTCCGGCGACCAGGCGTTCGGCGGTAACCGCGTCTTCGTCGCCCCAAACGGCGACTACGCCCTCACCTTCGACGCCAGCACCCTCGACGGCGCAGAGATGGCATGGCGAGCGTAGCCTGAATGAGGCGCTGCGGGATCAGCGCGCAGCCCTCGGAATTTGGGGTCGCTGCACGGTTTGTTGGGTCTGGATGCTGCCTTGCGGGCCCGACGCATTTGACGCCGGACGGCTGACCTGAAAACGGCTGAGAGCTGCAGGGCAGGCGCGATCCGGACCATAACGGCTTGACCACATCGCGTCCCCTTCGAGTCCGACGCGTGGCATGTCCAGTCAGACCCCGTTGCGACCAGCGAAAGCCGATCTCGTCGACGTAGAGTCCGCACGGTGCGGGCTGATGTGATGGAACGCTCCGGCCACTGTGTGCCGAACACGGTCAATCAAGCCATCGGCCGAATTGGCATGGACAAAGCCGCGCGCGTACTCGCACTCGGACTGGCGGACGGTGTCATGCGCAGCAGAAGCCTCGCCGATTGATACGAACGATTTCCACTCGTCGCTCATCGGACGCGCCGAATGATCGACGGCTTCGCTCAGCACCCGGCGCGCTTCGCGCTTGGAGAGATTCGGCAGCCACCCGAGCTCGCGCCTCTCCCGCGGCGGTGCCCTCCTCGGCGTGCGCCGGCCGTTGGACGACGGCAAGAACCGGCGTCTTCGTGGTCCGTGACTGGCCCTTGCGTCCCGGTCCCTGGCGCGAACGGTTGGCGTCGTTGCGAGGGCTGCCGCCGATATAGAACTAGAGCCCCTGAGTGAACGCAAGCCCGTCACGCACTCGCCCAACTCGGGCGGCACGACAGTGCGAATGCCGCCAGCAAACGCGTCCCAGCTGTCGGGCAGCTCTTGTCACGATCTATCTCCAGGCACCTCGATGCAGTCGCAAGTCCTCGAACACGAGAAATTCATCATTATAAAGCTGGCGAAGTATCTCCCCGATCTGCTGTTGCATTTGAGCGCTGCGTCCTACGGCGAGTGGGGGGACGGCACCGTGATCCAGACACCCGACACACATCAAAACATAAATGTCGTTCATGCAGCAGTGCTGCGAACCGGCTGGGTGATGTTTATCGAGGCGGCCTGCAACGTTCCGGTGTCACGTACGCCCATCTGGAACCCTGCCGACGGCGAGATCCGGCTGCCGCTACCCCCCACCGAAAATCTGTATTGCTGTGGTCACTCGTTCCTTTCCGACGGCAAGCTTCTAGCGGTTGGTGGCGGAGGCGAGAACGGCCAGACGCCGAACCCGAACTTTGGCTGGAAGTTCGACCCGACGAACGGTCCCGCCGGAACGTGGGAGTCGACGCGCGACTCCATGGGCAATCGAACCTTCATGAGCTTTGGGCGCTGGTATCCCACAGTCGTCACCCTCGGCTACGAGCCGGGTCGCGTCCTAATCGCCTCGGGGCATCCATCGCAAATGGAGATTTACGACGAGACCACTGGCACATTCTCTCTGGTTAATGTCAGCGGCGGCGATCGCAGTTTCTCCCCGCTCTATCCGGGTCTGCATCTCCTGCCCGGCGGCGAGATTTTCCATGCCCCAGTGGGCTTCCGCAGCGGCGGCTCCGCGCCCGGTGATGATCCTTCGAACGAAGTCTCGGGTTATTTCGATTTCAGTGGAACCCTCGCGGGTGCGTGGACCAACCTCGGTCAGAATGATCGCACCAAGGGGATGTCGGCGCTGATGCTGAGCCCGACCTTTCCGTTCGCCCAGGTGATTACGGTTGGCGGGGGGAACCTTGCACGCAGCAGAACTTACCAGGTGATCAATCTCTCAACGCTATCCCCTGCGTGGGGGCCAGAGCAGAACCTCCCGATGGCACCCGGGCAGACGGAGCCCACGTCGCGATTCAACGTCAACATTGTCCTGCTACCCGACAGCACCGCCTTTGTGTCGGGGGCGCCGCCCCCGGCGAGTCGTGCTGGCTGTACAACCCGACGACGAACGCCTGGTCGGAGGCGGCCGAAGCTCCGCGCGAGCGCAAATACCACTCGCACGCGGTGCTGCTTCCATCGGGTGAGGTTATGTCATGCGGGTGGACAAGCAATACCATCGACATCTTCCGCCCACCCTATCTGTTCAAGGGCGCCCGCCCGGTGATCGACCTGCTTCCCGCGTTGGTCCATCATGGCCAGCAGTTCACGATCGCTACCGCACAGGCGGCGGCGATCCGGAAGGTGGTGTTGGTTCGGCCGATGGCCCCCACCCACAACACCGATACCGAGCAACGCGTCATCCAGCTGTCGTTTTTTGCGTCCGCTGCCGACACGGTAACCGCAACCGCGCCGAACGGGTGGCATCCGCACGCCATCGCCCCGCGCGGCTACTACATGGTGTTCATCCTGAATGCCGACGGCGTTCCGTCCGAGGCGAAGTTCATTCAATTGCACTAGCACACTTCGGCATGACAGACGCGCGTTCGCCGACACTCCTGGGGGCTGTCGTAAGCCCGAGCGCCACGCCGATTCGAACCGAGGAGCTTCTCATGGCCAACATCGACGCCTGGCTTCAGCTTGAGAACAACAAATGGGATACCGCGCCCCATCATATCGACCGCATGAGCGGCCAAAGCATCGCCGCGGCCGAGGGAAAGGGACCCTTCACGGGCATCACGCTGAGCTCCCCGGTCTCGGGCGCGATGCGTCCATCGCTGACCATGTACTTGCCCATGCTCGACGCGAGCGGCAATCCGATAGATTCGCTGCTTTTCCGGCGCTACACCGCCGGCTGGGCCGCCCCCGACGACCACAAGGTCAACGCCTGGGATCTCAACGAGCTCAACCCCACCGATACCGGAACGATGGGCACCATCCCGGGACCCGTCATCGAGTGCAACGTCGGTGACACGGTTACTGTCCACTTCCGCAACATGGACAACCGTGTCGGCAAAGACGTCGTGGCCCGCGCCCACAGCATACATGTCCACGGGTTCGTCTTCTCCAATGCGCACGACGGCGCCTATCCGCTTTCCCCCTCAGACCCGGCGCAGCCGGTTGGCGCCGAGGCGGCGCTCTGGTCGATGGTCGGCGTCACCGGCAACAAGCGTGGTGACCGTGTCCCGCCTGGCGGCACCTTCGAGTACACCTGGAAGACACTCGGCTGGCCTACGACTTCCGGTGTGTGGCTGTACCACGACCACTCGGTATGCGACATGGAGAATATCGACCTCGGTGCCATAGGGATTGTCGTCATTCACGATCCGAACGATGCCAATGACGTTGTCATGGCGGCGACAGACCTGCCGGGCGGCTCGTTCACCGGCTCGCCGCTGGTGCGCAGGTGCACTCCGTTCCCGGTCCGAGTGCCAGCGCTACCGTACGACCTGATTCCAGACCTGCACAATTTCGCACCTACCGGTCTCGGCACGCTCCGCGGCAAAGCGGCGCCCGTCGCGACCACGCCCGTCGCCACCGCGCACGCGCCGCCGGCCCCGGGAATGCTCGCAGCCGAGGAGCCCGGAGCCGCCATGCGCACCGGACACGCAACCGCGATGCGGATGGCGGACACACGCCAGGTCGATATGGAAGCGGAGCTGCAGGCGAACGCTGCGCTGCTTGTCCAGCGCGGTGACTTTCAATTGCAGCTCGCCGATGATTTTAGCCACATCATCGGCATTTGCCACTCCAACTTCCGTCCCCCCCGGCGAAGGCGCTGTTCGTCCAGCTCTTCCTCGATCGCTCGGATGGCACGATGCTGATCAATGGCCGAACATACCTCGGCAACACGCCGACGCTGGTTGCAGGCGCGCAGACCAAGATGCGCTTCGGCCTGGTCGGCATGGGCAGCAATTTCCATACGTTCCACCTGCACGGCCATCGCTGGGTGATACCGGGTGCGCAAGGCACGGCGCAGGACGCCAACAACGCGGTCAACAATCCAATGACCGGCATCACCTCGCAGTTCGAGGACACGCGCGTCTTCGGCCCCGCCAACTCCTTCGTCTTCACCGTGCAGGAGGGGTCCAGCTTCATGCGCGCCGATCCCCCAATCGGCGAGTGGCACATGCACTGCCACGTGCTCAATCACATGATGGGTGGAATGATGGGCTCGCTCCTGATCGTCAACGGTGGCGCGCTGTTTACCGGACTCCCCAGCGGGCAACCCTGTCCTCCTGACGTGAACGGCCCCGCCGTGGTCAACATCGTCGATAACGCATTCAGCCCGCGGAACCTCCCGGTCAGTCAGGGCACCAGTGTGCGCTGGGTGAACACCGGCAACGCCCCACACACTACCTCCAGCAACCCCGGCACGATGGCCTGCGCGCCAACGTCGACAGAGGCCTGGGCCTCCCCGGTGCTTAACACGGGCGACCACTTCGACCAGATATTCAATGCGGCCGGGACATTCGCCTATCACTGCGAAGTCCACGGCTGCATGATGAACGGCACCATTGTCGTTTCGTGATGGCCCTCTGCAGGGCGGCGGCTTATACCAGCTGCCCTAGATCCTTACCTGGGCCCATGCGCGGGATGCGCGGGCGACGCAGAGGCTTCCCTGAGGGTCGCAATTGCACGGAGGAGGCGCCTACGGTTCCCGAGCGAGAGGCCAAGTTCCTCGAGGTCGCGATCGGTCAGGCTGCCCAGGATGTCGAACGCGATGTCATGCCTGGCGAACACAAGCCGGTACTGACCGAGACCAATGCTTTCAAGCCATTCGTCAATCTCGCGCATGTCAGGCCTGCTCCGAAGATGCATCCTTTCAGCAGCCGCTCGAGCGGCGTTCATCGTTGAGCCCGCTAGTCTAGGGTGGGCGCTTGGCATCAAAGCGCAAATCCGCGGATGCGTCGACCTGCGATGTTCCGACCGCGAGTTAGTGCCGACATTAAGCCAGGCACGGCTGCGGGCGTCATTCAGTTCGTCGGCTCCGTGCCGGAGTGGATCGCCTTCCGATCGCAGGGTTCCACGTCCGACGCGTTGCCCCGGCGTAGGAGGTGCCGAGCACTGCCACGAAGATCTTGGCCATCCGCGCTTCGCCGGTGAGCGGGACCGACGATCTGGGACGCGCTTGCCGGCGTAGCCGACGAACAGCTTCTGCCCGGCCACGTGCTGCTGCCGCAGGGTGGTCGACGGTCGACGCTCGAACTCACGGAACAGCTGGCAAAGCCGGCTATCGGCGCAGCCGTCACATTGGACCGATCTTCGTCCCACTATACCAGCAGGACAGCGGGACAGTTGACCTCAGCACCAACGCCGCCCGGTCGGGCTCGGCGTGGAACCGCCCCCCGGTGCGCACCCCGGCATTGACGAGCAGTCGCGCCACCCGGCTCCCGTCGGCGAAGTCCGCGACCAGAGGCCAACCGATCCCCGCCGCCGTCGCTCGATCCAGGTATTCCCGCACCGTGCTCGGCGCGAAGTCCAGCTCCCCCGCCCAATCGCCTGCGTGTCCGCCCGGTACCGAAGCGCAACGCCAACAACAACCGTATCCGCCGGATGGAAAGCCTCGCTGTCAGCATCTCGCGCTCATCGATTGCGGTGACGGAACTGGAGGCCAGGTCAATGCTGACCCGCGAGACAGTCCATCCCCGGCTCGCCCCGCTCAGCGAGTGTGAGCGGCGTCATCTGAACGCCGAACGGCTTCAGATCGGAATAGGTAGGTGGCTTACATCAGAAACCGCAGCCAGCTGGAGTGTGGCTGGCCAATGGTCGCACTGATATGCGTCGCGGAAGAAATGGCTTGGCTCTTCAGGTCCAGCAGTCTCTACAACGCAATCCCGGAAGGTCGAGAGCTTCGTCCAACGCCCCATGCAAGCGGCCATATCCGCTGTCGGCGCCCCTATTTTCGGAGGCGAGGGTCAAGCCGACGGAGCGCAACAAGCTGGTCGGGAAATTTGACGATGTGCTGATGGCGTGGCCGGACCGACTCGCCGAACCCTCGTCCCTCGACAGCGGCAAGCCGATCCGCAACGCACGCGCGGTCGGCGGATGAGCAATCATCCTTGCTTGATGGTTGGGCCCGCGTCACGGGTATGCCGGAGAGCTACGTAGCCCGCAGACGGAGCACGAGGGGCCACAGGCGCTCGGCTTGTCGAAACGGCAATTGATAGCAGGCGTGGGTCACGAACTGGCGCAGCCGTCCGGCCGCTTCGGGAAGACTCTGCCAGAGTGCAGCGATGTGCTCGACGACAAGCCCGATATCAGGCTCGCCGCCATCGATCCGCGCGAGATCAATCGCGGCTCGTAGGATCGTCTGCAGCCCGCGATCCGCCTCCCCGCCTGACAGGGCTGCCCGCAGGAGTGGCGGCGCGATGGCCCGAAAAAACGCATCGACCTCGGTCCTGATATCCTCATCCCTCAGCAAGGCGGCTTGGAGACACGCAAAGCGTAGTACAGCAAGGCGAAAATCCGCATCCGATGAAATATTGTTGCTTTTCCGCAGGGTCTCAATCGCTTTGCGGAAGTCCGTGCGAAGGTCCGAGTAAAGCGGCGCGTAGCCAACCACCGCTGGGACGAGGTGCCACTCGTTCCCCCGGCCGCCATCTAGGATGAGCGGCTGCAGGGCTTCGACGGCAAGCTGGTGCTGCAGCTCGCGCCCACTCCACCTGCCAATATCGGACCCCGTAACGGCGTCCGCGAACGCCTGAATGTCGTCCGCCAAGAACGACTGGGCAAGGTTGCTTTTCAGGCTCCGGTCCTGCAAGAGCCAGGCAGCTGGCACGGGGATCTCGCCGGATTGCTGCACCAGAACCGGCGTCAAATGCGGTTGAATGCCTGACAGGATTGCGGGGTGGAGCGAGTCCGCCGTGGCGTATCGCAGCCCCCAGACGAGCAACTGCTCCTCGGTTACCGTTTGCGGACAAGCGACATCAGAACGATATCCAAGATCGTCAGAGAAGAGTGCCGCCATGCCATCGCCGCTGCGCTGCTCGCCGAAGCTCTTCATCTCGTCCATGTCATCCACGACGTGGCGCAGAATCGAATAAATTCGGCTCGCGTGAGACCAGCAGGCCGCGATCCGCTCCGCGGTATCAAGCCCGTTCGCTCCCCTCCATTCAGCTGAACGCGCTCCGACCGCGCGCAGCAGCGCCATGAAGGCAGCGAATTCGCCGGATTTGGAAGCCGCGATGACTTCTTGCGAGTTGTCGGACATGCCCGGTCCGCCGGATGCACGAGCCGGATCGTGTCGGGCGAGCCGGGCAAGGTGCAATCGGGCGGGCGGGGAAGGATGATCCTCGCTCCAGCGCGCCAGGGCTGCCTGCCGGCCACTCGAGTCCAATCCGAGGAAGGCCGAGATCAGCGGTTGCGGAAGCGGGCACGGCAGGCTGCTGAGCCTGCGAAACGCCTCGTCTATTCCATACTGCTGGATCAGCAACTCGGCTGCGTTCACCAGCCGTCGCTCGAATGTCCGCTCGCGCGGTTCCAACCTGAGATGCCGCAAGACAGACCCGAGGTTCGGAGGCTCCAGCTCCTCGAAGGAGAGCCGATGACCGTCAGCAACCTGCTGTGCCAGCCGTGCGTAAAAGGCGGGGACGCTTTGGTCACGGGTCACGATTGCGGACAAGACGCGCTCCACATGATCCGACATCCCGAGCAAGGCTTTGACGCGAGCAGAAACCTTCGCCTCCGGTTCATCGATCCAGGTCGGCTCCCGTTCCAAAGTCCTGTGGATCAAGTCGGCGTCGTCCAGCAGAAGTGTGTCGAGCACATCGGTGATGACCGCGTGAAGCCGGTCACCGGTCACCTCAGCCCTCACGCCCTCTTCCGCCAGCGCCGCGGATAACGTCAAAAGCTCGCCGTCGCTGCCAGTCAGTTCCTGCGGAGTGCCTGCAAGTGCACGTCGCACCCCTTCCAGGTAGGGTCGTGCGGGGATGCTCACCTGTCCAAACGACACCACCCGCAAATCCTCATTGAATCCCAGCTTGGCAAGCAGAACCCGGTCGAGAAGCAGATCCTGCTTCAACGTTGTGGGCAGCATGGCGAGCAGGCGGCCATTCAAAACACGGCGCACGCGGCGACCCTGATCGTCCTCGTCGCGCGCCGGTGAGAGGAGGAAGGCCTTGAGATGCTGTGAGATAAGCGATCGCAGGTCTGGGTCGGCCCTCAGCCGTGGGCCGAGTAGCTCGGCTTCCATCCACTCCATATAAGCCCGGCATCGCCGATCATCTTTGAGGAAGGGGCGCATGAGCAGGAAGCCGCCGCACAGCAGAGCCGAGAACTCGCCTGCCAGAATGACGCGCCGTCCTTCGTCCGTAGGTTGCAGCGCCGCCAAGCGCCCGTACCGCTCGACCGAGAGGCTATCGCGAAGCCAACGCGAACAGGCGAGAACCCGCTCACGTGGCAACGACAGATCCGCCCAAAGCGCCCGCAGCGCTGACGAGACCGCCCGCTGCCAACTGACGACAAAGCCGAGCTCGCCGCTCGGGTTTGGGGCTTCGACGGGACGTGGAGGCAGCTGCAGGAACGGTTCGTCCTGCAGACACGACGCGACGTAGCGACGCAAGATCGTGAGCTCACTCGTCTCCTGCAGCTGCCCGTTATCCACCGGTGCCTCGCGCAACCAGAAATCGATTTCGCCCTCGACGGCTTGCAGAAATCGGAGATTGGCGGCCCGCACTCTCAACAGTTTCTCGAAGTAGTCACGGTCGCCCAGCCTGCCGCAGGCCCGCAATGCACCCAGAATGTCGGCAACGCCCACCAGCGCGGCCGGCCCGCAGCTCGCGTACGCGCTGATCGTTCGATCGTCGACCCAGACGATATTTCCCGGGTCCGGCGCAATCCGGAATAAGTCGAGCAGGCAGATCAGCAATTCGCCACCCGGCCCGCCATGATCGATATCGTCGGCTTTGTCAGGGAGAAGCTGATACGTGCCGTCCTGGAGACCGCGATTGAGACGTTCCAGGAGCGCTCCGATCCACAAGCCCAGCTCATCCTGGGCCGTCCGGGCGCGCTGTTCGGCGTCGATGTGCGCGAGCCACGCCGGGTCCGCATAAACGCGGAATGTATTGCACGTGGCCGCGAGCAGCCCGGCCTGCGCCAGAAACTGAATCGTGTTGCCGTGGAAATAGAGGGGTGCTCCCTTCGGCAGGCTTATCTGAATCGGGTCTTCCCTCCCAGCCGTGCCCAGGCGCGCCCTAGCCTCAGCCGCCGCGGTCGGCGACATGTTCGCCTGCGCCTCCAGCATCGCCACCAGGCCGCATAGGTTGATGACCGCTTCGCCTCGCTGGTCCCGCTGCCCCGCCTCCTCATCCCAGAACACCGCGGCACCCCGCTCCCGCGCCGCGAGCGACACCAGAGCGTCGTCCCGCTCGCCCCCAGATTCTTCCGCCGACACCGGCATCATCGGCCGCACGCGCCCAGCCCGGACCGCCTCTTGGATTTCCAGGGCCGCGCCGCTCTCCTCGGGGCTCTGATCGAGCACCCGGTCGCGCATCCCTAGCAATGCCGGGATCAAATAGGACGATATCCGTACCGGCCGGAAGCAACGCTCAACCGCATCGAGGATCCCGAGATGCGCGGCCAGCAGGACGGCGCTGACGTCCATGTGCAGACGCCACGACATGGCCTCGGCCGGCTGGACAGTGGCGGGCGTCCGGCCACCATACACTGCCGGCAGAAAGCCAACGGTGCTGTGCCGCTCCTCTCGAAGGGCCAAATCGCGATGAAAAAGCTGGGCGAACGACACTCCCATTTGCGGGGCGAGAATGTGCAGCGGCACCTCGCCGCGGGCGTAGAGATCCGCGAAGCGCTGCATCTCGCGATGCCGATCGCGCAAGAACTCGAGCAATTGCTCGGTCGATAGCGAGACCACGGGAGCGTCTCTCGTGTCTGCGCCCATTGGCACGGCTTGTGCCGCCAGCCGCTCAGCGAGGAACGCGGATTCAGGGCCGATCGCCAATCGGCGAGCCATCTCTAGCGCCGCTGGAACTGCGCGTGCATCCAGTTCTGCAGCGACCGCCCGGTCCCACAAGGTTCGTGCGAGCAACGGAGCGTCGTGGCTCAGCAGCTTCGCGAAGCGGAGCGCGTGCTCGGCCGGCAGCCTCGCGTCCGAAGCAACGCCCGAAAGTGTCTTTGAAGCCGCGGCCAGATCGCCACGCCGGACATACAGGTCCGCAAGCCCGACGATCTCCTCGATGCCAACCGGCTCTTCATTGAGTTCCTGCAACTCGGCAATGGCACCCGCCAGGTCGCCCCGGCGATGATGACATTGGGCGCGCAGGAGACGTAAATCGCGTGTCAGAACTCCGCCGGGAAAGACGCTGGATCGCGTATCAAGGATGTCCAACGCGCCGGAGTCGTCGTTCACCGCCGCCCGGGCGTGCGCCGCGAGGCGCACGGCATCGGAGGTGCCGACCTCGGCGAGAAGCCAGTCTACGTAGGGGGCCACATCCCTAACCTGTCCCAGATAGGCGAGGCGGAATAGCGCATCAGACAACACCATATCCGTTGCCCCTCCCTGACGGCATCGTTCCGCCAGATCAATGAGGTGGCCGCGCGCTTGATGTTCGTCAGCCTCGGCAAGCGCCGCCAGCATCGTGACTCGGTTCGGCTCAAGCGATTGCAACGCGTCGTTTGGGGGCTCTGCGCGGCTCCGCAGAGCGGCTTCCGCGAGCAACGCACGACGATACTCGACCGCATCACTGCCAGCAAAGAGACGATCGTGCTTTCTGATCACACGTGCCACCTTGTCCGATTTGCCCTGCCAGCTCAGCACTGCGGCCAGCGTGGTGAGATGGGTGAGGTCGCCGCGGCCGGTGTCCAGGAGGTCTTCCAGCGCGCGACGCGTCCTCGGAACCGCGAGTACCCGACTTGCGCCTTCGGTCGGAAACGCACGCGCCAGCGCCCAAAGAATGGCTGGCGCATGGGTCGGGTCCGATCGTAAAACGTCGCGGCAGTACGTCTCCGCGTCGGACCGGCGTGCCGCGTCGTTGGCGAGACAGGCGAGCTGCCAGGCTTGCAGTGTTTCTTGCCGTATGCGCTCCTGACCATTCGCTTGCAGCGCGGCGAAGACGCCTGCGGCCTCGCGAAGGCGCGCGACCGCGCCGTCGTCCCGCTGCACCATCGCCCAGTCGCACGGCTCGGGCCACGAAACGAGTCCGTGACGAACGGCGATCGGCGCAAGCGTGCTCAGATAGAGTAGCATGCCGAGTGTCATGCGCGTCGCCCAGCTATCGGGATCCCGGGCGACGGCGAGCCGGATCTGCCTCATGGCCTCGTCGGACCGCGAGAGAGCCATCAGGGCAAGCGCCAGCAGGCGGCTCGTCTCGGGATCGGCATCGCTGCTTGTGGTCGCTTCGAGGCATGTCACCGCGGCCTGAGGGTGCCCGGCGCGGAGATGACAAACCGCGGCGATCCGAGTGAGGTCGGCGTCGGTCTGGCCGGAGCCGTCGAGGAACTCGAGCGCGGCGAATGGCCCTTGCTCCTCCAGGATGATCTGGGCTTGCAATCGCAAGGACGGATCGCGGTCGATCACGTCCGCCTCCGCCGTCAGGCGCTTGGCCTCAGCAAAGTCCTGGGAGTGTTCCAAAGCCAGCGAGGCCCGCAGGCGAAGTGCCCGCGCCCGCAACTCGGGCGGCAGCTGTTCCCAAACGGCCGATTCGCGCTGAATCGTCGCCAGTTTCTCGATTGCCTCGCTGATGAGACCACGGCGCGCTACTGAACGGATGTCGACAAGCTTGGAGGCGACGCCAGCGGCGGCGAGCGCGATCAGCTCGGTGAATTGCGCGTCGGCCGCGGCATCCCCGACAATCGATTTTCGCTTCGCCGGGGATGGCTCCACGTACGGTCTCAGCGTGCGGCCACAGATCGCCTCGACCCAATGCGCACGATGATGGCCGAACGAGCGGGCAACGATATCCGGCCACGGCACCATGCGTTGCACGAGGGTGTGGATGGACCAGGCCTCATAGCGAATGCCCGCGTCCGCAAAGCGCCGGGTCTCGATCCCGATCTGCTCGTACTGACCCAGGTCCTGCAGTGGCTGGGTGACAATCAGGACGAAGCGCTTGACGCCTCTGTGTTGCCAATAGGTGAGATGATCGAAAAACGCGTCCGAGGCCGCGCGGATCTTGGCTCTGCTGAAGGCTTGCTCGCGCTTGCACTGCGCGACCTCGCATCCGTCGTCGTGTCGCCGCGGGCAGAAAATATCGATCCCGAACTGCGCATGGCCCCGCGTGCGGAAGAGGCGCGCGGTCGACACCGTGGGCTCGCGCGACATGACGTCACGGCACAACTCCTCGAATTCGCTCTCCGGCAGCTCATGGAGCGGCGGTGGCGAGTTGGAACGCACGCCAGGCAACAGGACGGCGCTGGTCGGGCGCGGCGGATCGGGTTGGGTGTTTTTCGGCTGCGGCCTTGGCAGGCGATTTCCCGGCTTACGCTGCGACACGCGATCGATCCATTCCCTTCAGAGTGCGAGCCGTGACGGTCGTCCGGCCGCGTCCCGGTCGGCGCTGGCGGCGCGTCGTCAATCCATGAGCTTGTCTTGGCGCGCCCGATTCGCGCCATCAGCTACACCGGCGGTACCGCCGGGCTATCGTCGAACACCGCCCCGTATTTCTCCATCAGCGCTTCGATCTGCGCGGCGCAATCCTGAAACAGCGCCGGCGGGCCCGGCGCCACGTCACTGGCCCGCACCCGGTCAAACAGCGCGTAGCAGATTTGCCCGTTGTCATGGCGTGCACGGTAGGCCAGCCCGTCTGCCTCCCCGTACTCCGCATACAATGCGAGGGCAATCCGCCGTGGCGTCGTGTAGTCATCCGATGCGCTCACGGCGGCATCCGTGCCGTGCCAGAGCAGGCCGTCGTCGTAGGGCTTGACGAGGACGAGATCGCGTTGAGCGCGGAGGCTGGTCCAGGCGCGCTGCCCCACGAAAGCGCGCGTCAAAATCTTGTTGCGGGTTTTGCCGTGCAGGATTGCCTCGACGAACGCACCGTCGAGGTTCTCGGCGGCATACATCACCCGATACTCGCCTCCGGGCGCATCGAACCGATTGGCCGGCCGGTCGCCCGGATTGGGGCCGAACCAAATTGGCCGGTAATCCTTCTGGTGGATGCGGAGGATCGTCGCGCCGGCCGCGAGGCGTTCCGATTTTATGCCATTCGGGAACGAAGCCGTCGGCATCGTGGGCCGCGGCACCGGCGTCAGACTCAACCGTCAACCCTCGGTCAGCTGCACATAGGCACGGGCCGCGTGCACGACGGCCTCGATCGCGCCGTCTTTCAACGCGTCGATCGGCGCCCGGCCGAGATTGGGGTCGGGGTCGAGGAGAAACTGCAGCTCCGACCAGGCGCCCGCTTCGGCCTGGCGGAAGACCTTGGTGACTTGGTCAATCCCGCGCAGGATCGATCGCTTCCCGGGAGCGGCCGAGAATTGCAGCCTGGGCACGACGATCTCCCCGTCCCGCATCATGCCGAGCGCTGAGCCGGACGAGATCCGCTTGTGCAGGCCTTGCCGCGAGATGCCCAGTGCGTTGGCTGCCTCGGTGAGGGACAGCGCCCCCCCTGCCCGCTCGAGTAACGCATCCCGGACCGCCGGAAAGCCACGTTGCACCGGGTTCTCCGTCCCCGGCTCGGCCGTGTCGACCAAGGCGGCGGTGGCCTCGAGTTGCTGGCGCACCAGGTCCATCTGCTTGCCGAGTTCCTGGAACGCCCGTCCTCGGTCCTGCGACAGGAGGATCGTCAGGGCGGAGTCCGCGGGCGTCAGCTTGGACAGCATGCGGAAAGCGGCAAGCTCCGCCGCCGCCGCCGACCCGTGCGCCGGGTGTTGACGCAGCACCGTCATGATGTCGCGAAGGCGCATCGAGGAGGCTTGCACCGCAAGCGTGTACCATCCGCGCCGGAGGCCCTGATCTCTTCGCCGGAACGCGCGCTCGACGGAGGGCAGGCGCACACCGTCATCGGCATGAGCGGCGGTCAATAGGGCGGCCGCGCCCTCGACTTGGCTGACGAACCGTACCACGCTTTCGACCTCGGACGGCACGGCCGCGTCGACGCTCGCCATCACGTCGCCCATCGGGGCCTCCTCTGTTTGGTGGTTGATGGTATGGTTGATAGTTGGGTTCGTCAACCGTCGCCATCAACCCTCGGACGCGCCACAGTCACCGGTCGACGTGGGGGCTGTAGGGCCAGCGAGCCTGCCTGGAAGCTGGTTCCCCGGACTTCCGCCCTGGCCCGAATAGCTCTGCCGAAACTGGCTGATGGTGGTATCGAGCACCCGGCGCGCTTTGCGGATCGTCAGGTCGGCATTGGCCATCCAGAAGCTCGAGGTCGCTGCAGTCGAACGCCCTGCGCTCGATTGGCGTGAGGGATCCTGCGGGCAGCGCTCGCAGCCGTCGCCGCGTTCTGCTCCAGCGAAGCCTACGATCGCGCCGCGCATAGTTTCGGCAAGTCGTATCCGGACACGGTGCGCGGCATGCTGGGCGACTACGCCAGCGCGGCGTCCTGTCCGCCGCGAAACACGCAAGGTCGGTGGCACATGGCGCGCGAACAATCGGTGATGCCCTAACCATCGGAGGTGACATCAGGCCCGTGCGCGCGGGCTCACCGCGAGCCGCGCGCGGACCTCTTCGTACAGCTCGGCGATTCCCGGCATTGTGAGCGTGATGGCGAGCGCGAACGGGATCGGGCCGTCGATGATGGCACCCTGGTCAGGATCACGCTGCACGATCAGCGGCTCTGCCATCCCGTCCGTCACAACGGGCGCACTATCGCCGCTCCAACGGCGAGATAGCAGCGTACCGCGCTTGACTTGATTGGCATCGGGCTGGTCGGAGGCGGGACCAACCCGAAGATCACTGGAGTTCGGCGGCCCGAAGAGGCTGAGCCGAACCATTCGATAGGTGCTGCGGCCAGGTAGCACCGGTGTGAACCAAGCCAGGGTCGCCGCGAGTTCGTGAGCGCGCGACCCGTGGCCCAGAAGGTGGCGCGATCAGCAGCACATGCGACGACCTCGGTCGGATCCAAGGCGCCATATCCACAGAACCGCCGGACGTTGTCTTTCTGTCGCACATGCTGGCGAGCGTCCAAAGGTCCAATCGTTGCGCGAATGAGATCGGACGCCTCGGACGGCCAGCGTGCCCCGTGTGCCACGATGGCCTTGAGGCAAAGCGCACGCTGCGTATGAGGCAGTCCGAGAAACGCCGCACCATAGGCTTGCTCGAGCGCGTCATGGATGAGATGGCAGGTGCGCGACGCGAGCACGGCCGCCGCGCTGGTGCCGTTCGTGTAGTGCTCACTCGCCATCTGATCACCGCCGGGGGCTGCGACCCGCAATCCGAACGCGCGCGCGGCACGCGCGGGCTGAACCGCAATCCCGCCGCCACTCAGCACCGTACGCAGATGCTCCCGCCCGCCGGGCATGAGCACATCGGGCTTTACCGCGTTCGCAAATCCCGGCCCAAGCCGGCTGCTGGCGTTGGCCATGCG
Source organism: Alphaproteobacteria bacterium (assembly GCA_017307285.1). Classification (GTDB taxonomy): domain Bacteria; phylum Pseudomonadota; class Alphaproteobacteria; order Acetobacterales; family Acetobacteraceae; genus JAFKFI01. The sequence continues at coordinate 50,475 of JAFKFI010000054.1, forward strand.
CAGGCCGGGATAGGGATCGACATTGGTGCGGGCACTACGGCGCTCTGCTTCGGTCACGGCATCCTCGTTGGACGCGCCGACCGTGAGGCCATTGACTGTTTCGGCGGGCGCGATGATGCGGCGATCGGCCGCAACAGCGTGAACCGCGCTGAGCGTCGCGGCGGCGCGCTCCGCGGGAGCGGCGTCCTCGAAGTCACCGGACGCGCCAAAGGCCGGGATGTCGAACCGTCCTCCGGCGTTTCCTGCGCTGACCACGAACAGTATCCCAAGCTGCCAGGCCAGGTGGTCGAGCAGCCGAGCCCAGGGAGACATTTGGCCGTGAAAAGGCCGGCGCAGATTGCCGAGCGAGAGGTTGACGATCAGGACCTCCGGCGCGAGCGGCTCGGCTTGGGCGCGCAAGGCCGTCACGGCTTGATAGACCACGTCCACGATGAGCCGATCCGTCGGGAGCGCCTCGTCGCTGCCGTCCCAGCTCATGACCGGGACAACGACGACGGGGCGACGGAGCGGTGGCTCGCCCCGGTTGCGATCGCCGTGAACCAGAAGCGAGGCCATGGCCGTCCCGTGCCTGCGATCACGGACTTGGGTGCCAGGCTCGAAGCCGAAAAGGTCCTCAACCCGCAGCCGCCCGGTCAGCAGCGGATGCTGCGAAACTGGCACGCCGTCGAGAAGCGCCGCGATCGGGGCGGCTGTCGGAAGTGGAGCGGAGGAGCCCGGCGATGGCGATGCTTCGGCGGTGTCGATTGAGAAGGACACCGCCTGAGGCCGGACGTGCATGACCTGGTCGAGGCCGACGATGCTCGCTTGTGCGCGCGCGGCGATCGCCCGAACGGCAGTGACCGGAAGCTCTGCCAAGACGGCGTGGTAGGCGATGCTGTCGACGCGTGACCGGTGCAGCACCCGTCCTCCGGCCGCGACGAGGGCGACGGACAGATCCGCTTCAGTCCGTTGGCGGTGCTCCAGACCGGGCCGGAACACGAGTTCGATCTCCAGCCGGACGGTCTCGTCGTCGGCTCGCCCGTCGATCTCTTCGAACAGGACGGCGCGGTCCTCGTCCGCGACGCGGTCGGCTGGACCCCAGGGTCGGAGTGCGCGCAGCAGCGCGAAGACGTCGCGCCACGGCGTATAGCCCGAGGGCAGAGCGCGACCCTCCTGCCACTGTCGCCAGAGGGAGAGGAGCTGAGCCAAGGCGCGGGCATCCGGGATGAGCAGATAGATGGTCGGCTCGGGAGCGGCCTCGTCGCCGGCGAGCTCCTCTTCGTCGATCCATTCCAAGCGGGGCACGCGACGGACCGCGGCGGCGAAGTTCTGGACCGCACCGTTCACCTCGAAGACCAGGAGGCGCTCCGGCGCCAGCGCCGCCGAGTCGGCGCGCAATTCCAAGCCGCCTGGATCACGAGATAGAACATCGGCAAGCCGCTGGAAGATTGGGCCGAACCGCTGCCCCTGTTCAGACTGCGAGCGGCGGCCGACCCTGGTTCCCGGATTGGGCCTTCCCGGACGACGCTCGCCGTTTGGCACGGCGTCGAGACGCAATATCGGCTTGGTGGGGTCGCTCGGCATCTTGCTCGACGGGGTTCACTCGGGACGCCCAGAGATCAAGTTCGATCTGCAGGGCCTGTTCGACTCGGAGGCTGCCGAGACCAAGGATCTGACGGCGACGTACGTTCTGGCAGAAGTCAAGCGCTTCGGCATAGCTCAGCGGCCCAAGCCGGTCCGCGACATCCTCGGCGCGAGCCGATGGCCGGTCGGGCCAAGCGTCCATCGTACGCCGCAGGAACGCCGCGACCATTGAACGGTCCGGCGCAGGGAACTCGAGCCGCAACTGGAACCGCCGCCAAACGGCCCGATCCAGAAGCTCGGCATGGTTGGTCGCCGCGACAACGACAACGTAGCTCGGCATCTGATCGAGCTGCATGAGAAGGAACGAGACCACGCGTTTGATCTCACCCGTCTCGTGCGTGTCGCCGCGCTCTTTCCCCAGCGCATCGAACTCGTCGAAAAACAGGACGCACGGCTGTGTGCGCACGTAATCGCAAAGCACCCGCAGCCGCGTGTTCGTCTCTCCCAGATAGCTGCCGATCAAGGTGTCGTAGCGCACGACGAACAGGGGCAGAGCGAGAGCCTCGGCGACGCCCTCGGCGAACGAGGTCTTGCCGTTGCCCGGCGGTCCGGAGAGCAGGATGCGATGGCGCGGCTCCATGCCATGAGCCCGCAGCACGTCGGCCCGCAGATGCTCTTCGACCAGCTGCTCGCCGTTCCGACGCACCGGCAACGGCATGATCAAGTCGGTGAGCTGTCGGCGGGGGATGACTTCCAGGATGGCGTCTCGCCCCGCCGCACTGGTCTTCCAGGAGGTGGTGAGTGGCGGCGGTGTGACGGCAACCGACTGCAGGGCGCGTTCCAGCCGGTCGGCCACGCTGTGATGGCTGCGAGCCCGCTCGTCGGCCACCAGAGCCTCGACCGTCGATCGGAGCTGAGTCCGATCGCCTGCCGCGCTGGCCCGCACGATCGAAACAAGGAGGTCGCTCTTGGCCATGACGCGGCGAATCGTACCACACCTCGCCCGCGCCGCCACGGGGGAAAACCGGCGTCCGAGCGATCCCGCAGCGGAAGAGACGGATTATGGGTTCGGAAAGGTGACCTGGGTCAGAAGGGGCGTCGGGCGGCGTGATCGGTCCACAAAAAGCGGCGGGGGCAATTCGCCGCCGCCCGCACCTCCCGTACGCGCAGTGCCGAGCTGGGTCTGCCACTCGCGCTGGTCGCCATGGTCGGCAGGGAGTTCCGTCAAGGGACGCGTCACGAGTGATTCACCGTCAGCACGCATCCGTCCTCGCTATGGCTGCACGCGATCGTGGCGGTTGCCACCGCTGACGGCGAGCACGCCCTCAGCGATTGGCGGCTCGGCGGGCCGCACAGACGGTGCCGGCGTTGCGTCCGTCCCGCGCGCCAGGGCGTCGAGCGCCCGACGGGCGTTCCGCACCGTCTGATCGGCCAGGGCCATGGCCGCCTCCAGGTTGCGGTAGTGGAAGGCCCGGCATCGGCCGATACGGCGGGGCCACCTCGTCGCGCAGGGGTGCCAATCCCGCCAGCCCGTAGAGCCGCCGCTTGGAGCGGTGCGTCACCTCGACCGCGATGCCGTCGGCATGGAACTGATCCAGCAGCGCGGCGGCGTTCTTGACCGCCATGCCGAGCCCCTGTGCCAGCGTGGTCGCCGACAGCAGCGGCGCCGCGGCGAGCAGGTCAATGGCGGCGGCCGCGCGCGACGTGCGGCGGCGCCCGGCGACCGCGCCGCGGGCGGCGAACCAGGCTCGCTCGAGGTCGAGGAGGAGCTGCAGGGACTCATCCGCCTCGTCGGCCAGGGCGCGCAGGAAGCACGGCGCCCAGGCTGAAAAACCCCAGTCGACGTCGGGGCGCAGTGCCTGGGGGCCTGTCAGCGGCACCGGCGCCCGCAGCAGGCGATGCTTGGTCCAGTGCCGGACCAGGGCGGCGCGGGCCGGCGCCCGGGTGCCGCCGCCGCGGTCGCCGCTGCCCTGGCCGTTGCCGCTGCCGCGGCCGTCACCACCGAGCCAAGCGTGCAGCCAGTGTGCGGCGGCGAGCAGCGGTGAGCCGGCGGTCGCCGCCAACGCCTGCTCGGCCAGCCGCACCTCGCCCTCCTGGTCGAAGTCTGGTTCGACCAGCCACTGGTGCAGATCCAGGGCGTGGCGGGCGGCGGCAAAGATGGCGCCGCGATCGATGATGCGCAGCGCAGAACCCATGCGCAGCCGCAGGCCCTCCAGCACCGCGGCGAGGTGCCAGGGGTCGATCGCCTGACCGTCGACGCCGGCCTGGCGGCGCACCGCCTCGAGCCGGGCGCGATACAGGAAGGCCGGCCGCAAGGGATGATTTTGCAGCGCCTGGTCGAGCCGGGCGATCGCCGCGGCGGCGCGTTCGAGCGCGCCGGTGATCGCCGGCCCGGCTGCGATGGTGGTGTCGCGGAGGCGCCGATCAAGGCCTTCTGGCCCATCAAGCATCGTCGGCTCCGCTCGCCCGACCGATCGTGCCGGGCGCGCCGCGCCCGATGTGGGGCGCGGCACATCGCCTCGGGGTGTTCGAAGCCAAACACGCCGCGGAACGTCGCCCCCCGCGTCGCCAGCCGGCCGGCTCACTCCGCTGCCGGTCGAGCCGCGGTGGCTTGGCTGCCTGCTCCGCCAGACCCGTCATCACGCGTCCCACGGATTGATGACGGGCACACCGGCCGCGATGAAAGGCGCCGTATCGCGCGTTGCCACGCTGAACCCATGCGCGATCGCGATCGCGGCGATCTGGCCGTCCGCGACGGCGATGACGTGACCACCGGCCCGCGTACGGCTCACCAGGGACGCATATTCCCGCGCGGCCTGCCGGTCAAAAGCCAGGACGCGTGGACCGAACAGCGCCTCGATCAGGTCCGCCAAAGCGGCGCCGAGCCCCTCCTTGCGCTTCCCGGCCGGCAAGAGGGCAACGCCGACCAGCAGCTCCGCCAGGCTCGTCGCGGTCAGATACAACGTCTCGGCCACCTGCCGATCAAGCCAGGCCTGGACGGCAGGATTGCCACTGGGCCGCATTGGCTCGGAGACGATGTTGGTGTCGAGAACGATCACTCGAACACCGCCGGGTCGGTCGGCGCCTGATCGCGCGGCATGTCGAGATCGAGGCCGCCGAAGCGCTCGCCAAACGCGGCGAGCGCCGAGCCGATCATCAGGCGGGCCGCGGGTCGCACGGCTTGTTCAAGGATGTCGCGAATTTCGGCTTCGGTGCTGCGCCCGTGCTCGGCGGCGCGGAGCCGGAGCGCGCGATGGGTTTCCTCGGGGAGATTGCGCACGGTGACGACCGACATTCTGACGACGCTCCGATGAATGTGCCTGCAATGCTATCATATTGGGTGCCACGACATCAGAACAACCCGTGAGCTGCCCGACGCGTGGGTTTCGCCTTGGGCGCTGCACCGGTCACCCAGCCGGACCGCCAGGGCCGCACCCCTCTCGCGGCGCATCAATGTGTTACGCGCCGACTTACGCGAGGCCGGCCTTGAGGTGCAATGGCCCTATTATTCCGGCTCTCCAGCTAGATCTTGACCCTAATTCCCGATAAGCGGCCTTGTCGATGGTAGATTCTTTGGCGCAGGATCGGGCGCAGAAGGCCACGTGGGGCGACCGGAGGGCGCATGGAGGATCAAAGCGAAGCTGAGACGGGGCGGCCGGCGGGCGCGAGGGATCTCGCAGTGCCGCCGCCGGGTGCCCTCCCCGTCCCGGCCGACGCGGCGCCGGTCGCCCCGGCCGCGCCACCCGTTCTCCCCGCGCCGGTCGGCCGCGCGCCGGCCCTGATAAAAAAATGGTTCGACGCGGCGGCCGCGGCGGCGGCGGCGCCGGGGCTGGACGGCACCCTCGCCGGCGAGCGCGACGCCGCCGACGCCTATGCCCGCATGGCCAAGGCGGACAACACGCGGCGGGCCTATCGCGCCGCGGTGCGGGCCTGGTGCGCCTGGTGCGACCGCCACGGCCTGTCCCCGCTGCCCGCCGCCGGCGCGGACGTTGCGGCGTTTCTCGCCGGCGAGCGCGCGGGAAAAAACCTCGCGCCCGCCACCCTCGAGCTGCGCCGCGCCGCGATCCGCTATCTGCATCGCGCCGCCGGCTGCCCGGTGCCGACCGACGACGCCTGCGTCGCCGAGACCGTCGCCGGCATCCGCCGCGAGGCCGCCAAACGGGGCGAAGCGCCGCGCAAGAAGGTCGCCGCCACCGTCACTGTCATCCGCCGGCTGCTGGCGGCGATCCCGGACGACCCGCGCGCCGCGGGGGGCCTCACTGGGCTGCGCGACCGCGCGATCATCCTGGTCGGCTTCGCCGGCGCGCTGCGCCGCGCCGAGCTCGCGGCGATCCGCGTCGAGCACCTGGAGAAGACCGAGCGCGGCATAAGGCTCACCCTGCCGCACACCAAGGGCGCGCCGACCGCGGCGGTGACCGTCCCCCTGCCCTACGGCGACACCGCGCTCTGCCCGGTGCGCGCGCTGGAATGCTGGCTGGCGGCGGCCGGCATCACCGAGGGCCCGGTGTTCCGGCGCCTCTGGCTGCCGCCCCGAGGCGGGGTGCCGCCCCGAGGCGGGGTGCCGGCCCGCCCGCGCCGCGACGCCGCGCCGGACGAGCCCCCTGCCCTCCCTCCGCAGCCATTCCACCGGCTGCCGCCGGCGGAACCTTCGGCTGCTCCGCCCCGCATGGGCCAAACCGCCATCACGCCGCAGAGCGTGGCGCAGATCGTCCAGGCCCGCGCCGTCGCGGCCGGCTTCCGGCGGCGCGATCTCGGCGGCCATTCGCTCAAGCGCGGCGCGCTGACCACCGGCATGGAGCGCGGCATCCACCCGGCCAAGCTCAAGCGGCTCGGCCGCCACAAGAGCTTTGACGTGCTCGGCGAGTATCTCGAGTTCGGCGATCTGTTCGACGGCCATCCGCTCAGCGGCGTGCTGTAGTAAGACGCTCCTGTGGTCCGCGGCCGCGGCGGTGGGCTGGTTCCTTCGCTCGACCGACGTGCACCCACGGACGCCAGAAACAGCAAACGGGCGTTCCTCCGCCCTGCTCCGCCAATTGTGGCAACTGGTGTTCTGCGTCCCGTAAGGCCGCAGAAACCAATCGTGGCCAATCGCGATGACAGCCAGCGTGACCGGCGGCCGCTGCCTCGCGCGTCCTCCACGTCGTAGGCCAAAAATCTTCTCGGCAATGCCGCGAGGGCGGCCGTTGTGGCCTGCGAGAGTCGCGACGTCGGCCCACGGTGCGACCCCGACCAGCCCTGAGGAGTCGCTCCAGGCGTCTACCTGCTCTCCCCCGGGCTGCGCCGGGAGGCGGTCGGCCACCCAACGCCGGCGCGGAGGTTGCTCAGCAGCTCCTCTTTACCGCCCCTGCCCTGCCCTGCTCTTGCGCTCCGCCCGGCTGCGTACGTTGGGCACCTATCGAGTTTGCCTCGCTGTCCTGTCTTTATTGTCTCGATCGGAGATCGCGTGCAGGTCTGCCCCGGATCAAGTGCGCCGAGTGAGTTGAGGGGCTAGGATCGATAGCCCCCGGGGGCCATCTCCTCAGTCGCGGACTTCCAGACTGTCCTGTCCTTGGTGTCCCGCGCGGCCATCCCGTCTAGAACGTATAGGCCGTCCGGCGTATAGCGGTCGAATCTCATCTCTTGTCCCAGCATTCCGTAGACGGGCTGCACCCCATCTGTTCTGTGCGGCGCCAATCGCCGGGCATCGTCCCCAGTTGGTTGGGCTGCCCCGATAGGGTGTGACGACCAACTCTCAATCACCGATTTAGCTGGTTCCCCGATCAGCGACGCATCCAAAGGCCGCCAGGGAGCTGCCTCCGAGCGCTTTATGTCCCTCATGTCCTTTCCGTCCCTTCTATCCTGTCCGGCCTGTCCCGCCCGACGCGCCCGTACGGGCCTTCCCGGGCGGGTCGTCCGGACCGCCCATCCATACCGTCTGTGGATGCCTGCACCGGGTTCCTTCTGTCCCGCGCGGGTTCGATGCGCGGGCCGCCGTCCTTCTTGTCCTGTCCTTCCCGTCCCGGCCTTCCGACCGGTCCGGAGCTTCTGACGCTGCCACACCGGTGATCTCGTCCCGGCTCGCTAGACACGGCAGGCCTTACCGGTCGGGCGGCGGATCGCTAGCTTCCGAAGCTCTTATATCGGTCAGCCTCTCCTGGGAGGACGGATTGTCCATCCTGGACAGGCCGTCCTGCGCAGTTAGTACCGGTTGCAATTATGGCGTTTCTCGCCTAGGGAGGCGTCGGTCTTCGGGCCCAGTGTGAGGGAATTCCATGATTCTGGTGTGCGGTGGCGTGAAGGGCGGGACGGGAAAGACGACCACAGCCGTTAATCTCGGAATTGAGCGGGCGCGGCGTGGTGCGAAGGTGCTCCTGGTCGATGCCGACCCGGACCAAGAATCCCTGACCGACTACATCGCGAACCGGGAAGAGCGTAAGGCCGAGCCGTCCGTTAGCGTCATCCAGGTAAAAGGGACCACCACATCAAAGTCGCTGGTTGCTCTCTCAAAGGACTATGATGATGTGCTTGTCGATTGTGGCGGGTTCGACTCAGTCGAACTGCGCCAGGCCGTTCTGATTTGCCAAGCTTGGATCGTGCCCCTGAACCCCACGCAAATGCAGGTCTGGACGATGCCCAAATTAAAAGAAGTACTCGATGGCGCGAACGCCATGAGAGGGGACGCCCAACTGACAGCTCATCTCCTGGGGATGCGACTCTCCACCAACTCCCTGAACCGAGCTCGGTCTGACCTCGACACAGTAGCGCAGGAGTTTGAGGGCTTTGGGGTTCTCACGACCGTAGTTCACCAGCGAGCCGCATTTGAGCGGGCTGAGGCGCTTGGGTTAGCAGTAACCGAATTGGAAAAGGCCAGTGAGTCAGACCGAAAGGCGCGGGACGCCGTTAGCATGCTGCACGATGAACTCTTTGGCAGTCTGCGGGTAACCCGTCGGAAAGGAGGCGCCGATGGCCGCTAAGCCACCGATATCAGTGCGCAGGCCGACCCGTCCCATGGGTGAGCCGTTGCGCACGGCGCCAGTCCCCATCAGCCATGCGCCGATGCCGAACATTGACACCGATGCGCCGGAAGCGGTGGCCTTCGCGATGCGGGGCCGCATTTCCTCCTCCTCGTCGGGCCTTGAAGGGGAGGGGGCTTCACGTCTGAACGACCCGAGCCAGACAGTCTCGCCTTTGGGATCCTCTTCCAACCTACCGCCGGAGCCTCAGTCCGAGATGGGCCTCGGACCACGCCCTACAGCCAGACCTGTCGACAACGCGGACCAGTCCGATAGCGGAGGGTCGCCAGACGACATTCCCTTAATCTCGGTAAAGCTGCCGCCGGAAATTGGGCGTCGTTTGGCAGCCGTTGCGGATCGGCGCGGGTCGAAGCGAACCCTCGTGGCAATCGAGGTTCTTAGCGAACCGCTTCGGCAGCTCGCCGCCGAGCATAGAGCCGGACGCTTCCCCGAACTGCCGAGGATTGTCTCAGGTACAGTCCGTTCCTCGATCGCGTTCGCACTACCGCCGGACTTAGCTGCAGATCTCGAATTTGTCCTCCGACAGAGGCGAGCCGTTCGGGCGCAGGTCGTCACGCGCCTGCTCGTCCCGGCAATCGAACGGATCTATGCGACCGAGGTTAGGGGAGGGGGTCAGAAGGCGGGCATTATGCCCTCCGACCGTCTTGATGATCCCGAGTCGGATCGAGCGGGCTGATCTTTGTCGGGAGAACAGGGCCATCATTCCTGATTTGTAGGCTGATCTTTGTCGGGATTTCCCTGATAAGTGTCGGGCTTCCGTCTGATCTTTGTCGGGAACGGATCAGGACGGTTTGCTTTAAAAACAGCGCCTTGTGGAACCTGTCCACTGAACTTTACCGGGGAGACTAGTACCTAGAATCAAATACTTCCTTGCAAGCCCGACAAAGATCAGTGTGACAAGTACCCCGGACGTGCGCATTGTGACCACAAGGAAACCAGACCGCTGAGAGAAAGATCCCGTCCGTGGCTGAGGTTCATACCCTCCTACTTGCTCATGGGAAGGACGCTGCCCTTAGGGCTGACGTCGATCGAGCTGTGGTTGAAGCAGCGGCTGGCTATCTCAGCTCTGAAGACACTGATATTGGCTACTTGTTCAGCGGATGGGCCCAGGCAGCTTTACCGCATCGCCGCCTTGCGGATGATGCAGCCTGGCAAGTAACAACAGACCGCGTGACCCTGATCATTCAGCCTGGCCTCCGTCCCGCGCCGAATGGTATTCCGATGTCTGTGGGGGTTCCGTATGGCTCACGAGCTCGTCTTATCCTCCTGTACCTACAGACCGAAGCAGTCAGGACGAACTGCAGGGAGGTCGAGCTGGGTCGATCTTTGCACGCTTGGCTACGTAGGCTTGAAATTCCTATTGGCGGGAAGCAGATGGCTTCCGTCCGCGACCAAGCCGAACGGATATCAAGGTGCCGCCTTTCTTTCCAAATCAAGCAGGGATCACGAACGGGTTTAGTAAATCAGCACATCTTAGACACGAGCATGTTTATTGAAGATGATCATATCCAGGGGGGACTTTTTGTCGAAAAGGCAAGCCTCTCACAGTCATTTTTCGACGAGTTGAAAAGGCACCCCGTGCCAGTCGAAGAGGCGGCTGTAAGGCAAATCGCAAATAACTCCCTCGCCTTGGACGTTTATTGCTGGCTGGCTTACCGTCTCCATAGTCTCGACACTCCAATTACCGTCTCTTGGAAAGCGCTACATGGTCAGTTCGGCCGATCCGTGGCCCGGCTAGACCACTTCAAAGACCACTTTAGGACTGTGCTTGCCCTCGCGATGAGTGTTTACCCAGAAGCTGGCGTCGAGGAAGCCCCGTCGGGAGTTGGCCTAGTGCTCAAGCCCTCTAAGCCCCCTGTTGCGCCAAGATCGGGGGGAGGTACCCGCGGGCGTTTGAGCTTGGCCACGATATCCCGATAAAGATCAGCCATCCCGACAAAGATCAGCTTTTCCCAAGCCCCTGAGGTTGCGGACTTCCGACAAAGATCAGCTCGCTCAGAGGAGTCATCGGGATCCGGGATCCCGATGAATATCAGCCGGCACCAACTCCCACAGGCCCACAGGTAATTGGGATAGGGCTGAGCTTGACCGACTCCTCGGGAACCATCGTGGAGTTTTCGGACCCCTCTCTTCATCAACTATCCCATGGACACTCGGTACGTCCTGTACGGACAGGACAGACAGGACATTGTCACGTTCCTACGATGCACCCCTCTGAACCGGCCAGGCGGCTTGCCGCTTCCCACCCAAAGAGGCTGCTCGAACGGCACTTGATCTGGTGCCGAACCGTGGCGGTATGGAACCGTGAGACCCTCAGAATGGTTGCCGCAACCGTTCGGACCTCGAGCTGGTGATTTAAGAACTTCAACGGCCCGTCTCCGTTCATGCTGGTTCATTCGGACCGCCTGCGTCGTAAGATTCCGCTAGCAAGTCCTGATAAAATTCCAGCAATCCGGCAAGGTGGCCCAACAACTCGGTTGGAACTGCGGTGCGCTCGAGCGCACCGGTGACGATAGCATGTGCCAATGCGGGCTCAAGACCGTTGCTTGCGTAACGGAGGTACAAATCGCGTGCAGCTCCCTGGTGGAACTTGTGGATCAGGTCCTGGAGCGTAAAGCTGTCATGTTCACCCCGTTCCCATTGCTTGAACGCGCCCGCCAACGGCAGCAGCGCACGATGCAGCTCTGCTTCATGGGCCGCACCGGCGTATTCGCGTATCAGGCGCTTTGTTCGCTTCGATATCTCGGCCATGACCTGCCACTCCGCATGCGTGATCGTTCACGATGGAGCACCTGTCAAAAACGCGCGGGCCCAGTGTTCGCAAACGGCGACGGCCAACGCAGTGGGTGAGCCTATCGCAGGTCGTCAAATCCTCAAATCCAGCACAGGCAATGGAACCGCGATCGACGATATCCAGCGCCGGGTCGGTTTGACCGGCCTGATGCCCAGTTCGGCAACCATCCCTTGTGTCTCCGGGGGCACGCGCTGAGCGGCGTCGATCCTCGCGGGCCCAGTCGGGGCAAGTTCAGGATACCGATCGCCCGGCCTACCCGCGCCCGAGCGCGGGATCCGCGAGGGGCTTGGCGACGGCGAATATGCGGGGCACGCCCGCGTCAACGTCGCGCCCCGCCGCTGCAGCGTCACCAATGCGAGGGCACCACCTCGCAGCGCGATGGTCTGAACCGCAGCCGGCGTGATTACTGGCACGGACGGTGCGTCATGGGTGACGGATGGCGCTCTCAAACGGGATCGTGCGCGTCGATCCGGCTTCGCACGCGATCCGCAGCGTCCACTCCCCGCTAACCTGACCGGGATCAGTCTCGATACCGCAACGTTCGCTCACGCAGGCACGCTCTGGTGCGCGTCTGCGACGCGCCGCGCGGCCACGCCGTCCTCCCGTCCTCTCGCCGCACTCTCCGGCGCCATTCGCAAGAAGGGCCGAGACACTGGCGGGGAGGGCAGAAGGGAAGGGCAGGGAGAAGCCGCTACCGCTTGCGCTGGACGCGCCGCAAGGGACGCCGCTGCACGCCCGCCGCCGGAAGCCCGGCGGCGCCCTTGCCCCGCGTCCGCTTCGCGGTCGCCGGGTCGCATGGGAGCGAGGTGAGGAGGATGGCGAAGGGCCAGGCCACGCATTCGCTCCACGCGATCAGGAGCACCGTGTCATGGCCGGTCAGGATACCGAGCTCGATGAATTCCGGAGTAGGGTCAGCTGCGCGGCGCTCCTCGAGGGGTGGCCTCTGGCGTGGCGGCTGGACCGCGGGGGCAGCACCCGCCGCGCGCTGAAATACCGCCGCGGCGAGGGCGAGATCGTCATCGTCAACCACGACGGCCGCGGCTGGTGGGATCCGCATAGCTCGGCGAAGGGCGACGTGTTCGATCTGGTGCAGCATCTCGATCCCAACCTCAATTTCGGCCAGGTCCGCCAAGTCCTCCGGCGGTTCGTGGGAATCGCCCCCACCTTCCAGGCGGCCCTGCGCGTGGATCGGCGCACCGGTCCCGACCGGCCGCTGCCGGCGCGATGGCGCGCGCGACCGCGCCTGCGTCAGGGTTTTCCGGTCTGGCGCTATCTGACCCAGGAGCGATGCTTGCCGGCGGGCGTCCTCCAGGCGGCCGACGCGGCCGACGTCGTGCGGGAAGGGCCGTATGGCAGCGCCTGGTTTGCGCACCGGGGCGATACCGGTCAGGTGAGTCATATCGAGATCCGCGGGCCGGATTTCAAAGGATCGCTGCGCGGCGGATGCAAGACGCTGTTCCGTCTGCCCGGCGCCGGCCAGAACGTGACTCGGATCGTTGTGACCGAGGCGCCGATTGATGCGCTCAGCCTGGCCGCGATCGAGGACATCCGAGCGGACACGATCTATGCCGCGACCGGCGGCGGCATGGGGCCGGGCACCGAGCAGGCAATCGAGCGGATGCTTCTCGCCATCGCCGGCCGCTCGGGCGCCACGCTGGCTAGCGCCACCGACGCCAACGCGGCGGGCGATCGATACGCCGAACGCCACGCCGAACTGGCCATGGCGGCCAGCGTGCCGTTCGCACGGCTTCGGCCCACCATCGGCACCGACTGGAACGATGAGCTGAAGCATAGGAGGGCAGCATGAGCCACGAACGCGCCTGGATCCTGCTGCCATCGGGACGGCGTCTCGACTTGCTCTCCCCTGATCCGCTCGCGTGGACCGACCGTGACCTGGCGATCGGGCTGTCGCGCACGTATCGTTGGGCGGGCTATTCCGCCTGGGATCTGCCGTTGTCGGTCGCCCAGCACAGCCTCACCGTATTGGCGCTGTGCGAAGCCGCACCGGGGCCACGGTTGACCCCGGCGGAAGCGCTGCGCGAGTTGTTGCACGATGCCGTGGAGGCCCTGATGGGCGGGTGGGATCCCATCACGCCGCTCAAGCCCCATCTCGGCGACGGCTTCACCCGGCTTGTCGAGCGCCCGCAGGAGGCGGTGGACACCCGTTACGCGCTGCCGCCCTGGACGGACGAGAGCCATGCCCGCCACAAGCGGGCCGATCGCCTCGCCGCCGCCAGTGAAGCCCACCACGTCGCCGGTTGGAGCCGCGCGGCCATGCGCGAGCACCTCGGGATCACCCTGGAACCCGTCGCCCACGACCCGCTGCGGCGGGCGGGCCGGCCGGATTGGGAACCCTGGCCACCGAGGATTGCCGAGGAGCGGTTCCTTGGTGCACTCCAGGGTCTCTCGGCTGCGGCGGGTCGAGTCCTGACCGGCGATTGATGGCCGCTCGAAGCCAGGCCCGTCGAGCGCTGCCACTCCGGAGCGAGCGGGCCTCGCAGCCCCTCCCGCCGCAAGGGTCGGGCGCTTTCGCTTCCGCCACCGCCATCGCCACGGCGCCCTTGCGCCGGTCACGGGCGTGCGGCCAGGAGGGGGATGGCTCGGAGGGTGCGAGGAAGAGGGTCTACGGCATCATGGACATGAACATCGAAACACGCATCGAATCAGCCGCCGATCGCGTCGCGCCGATCTCGCGCCAGATCTGGGACGCCAAGTATCGTCTGAAAGCGCCGGACGGCACGCCGATCGACCAGGCGATCGAGGACACCTGGCGCCGCGTGGCCCGCGCCCTCGTGGCCGCGGAAGCCGAGCCCAGCCAATGGACACAGCCGTTCTATGAGGCCTTGAGGGATTTCCGGTTCCTGCCGGCCGGCCGCATCCTGTCGGGCGCCGGCAGCGACCGCCGCGTGACACTGTTCAACTGCTTCGTCATGGGCGACATCGCCGACGATCTGGGCAGCATCTTCGAGCATCTGCGCGAAGCCGCGCTGACCATGCAGCAGGGCGGCGGCATCGGCTACGACTTCTCCTCGCTGCGGCCGAAGGGGGCGCCGGTCAGGGGCGTCGGCGCCGACGCGTCGGGTCCACTGTCGTTCATGGACGTGTGGGACAGCATGTGCCGCACCATCATGTCCGCCGGCGCGCGCCGCGGGGCGATGATGGCGACGATGCGGTGCGATCATCCCGACATCGAAGATTTTGTCGCGGCCAAGCGCCAGGCGGGGCGGCTGCGCAATTTCAACGTTTCGGTCCTGGCGACCGATCCGTTCATGGCGGCCGTCCAGGCGGATGCCGACTGGCCGCTGGTGTTCGGCGGCAAGACCTACAAGACCGTGCGCGCCCGCGCGCTGTTCGACAGCATCACGCGCGCCACCTACGACTATGCCGAGCCAGGCGTGATCTTCATCGACCGGATCAACGCCCGCAACAATCTTGCCTATTGCGAGGACATCCGCTCGACCAATCCCTGCGGTGAGCAGCCGCTGCCGCCCTATGGCGCCTGCTTGCTCGGCTCGATCAACCTGGCACGCCTGGTGCGTGGGCCGTTCACGCCGGAGTCCCATCTCGACGCGGCGGAGCTCGCCGATCTGGTGGCGGTCGCCATCCGCATGATGGACAACACGATCGACATGTCCGGCTTTCCGCTGGAAGCGCAGCGCCAGGAAGCGCTCGCCAAGCGCCGCATCGGACTGGGGGTGACCGGCCTGGCCGACGCGCTGATGATGGTGGGCCTGCGCTACGGCTCCGTCGAGGCGGCGGAGCGGGCAGGGGAGTGGGCGCGTCAGATCAGCCGGGCGGCCTATCGGACGTCGGCCCTCCTGGCGCAGGAGAAGGGCGCCTTTCCGCTGTTCGACCGGGACGCCTACCTCGCCAGCGAGACCGTGCACGAACTGGACGAGGATGTGCGCGACCTGATCGCCGAGCACGGCATCCGCAACGCCCTGCTCACCTCGGTGGCGCCGACCGGCACGATCTCGCTGGTGGCCGACAATGTATCGAGCGGCATCGAACCGGTGTTCGCACTGGCTTACACCCGCAAGGTGCTGCAGCCAGACGGATCGAAGATCGAGGAAGAGGTGTCTGACTATGCACTGCGCCGTTTTCGCGCGATCCACGGCGACACCGCCGTGCTCCCCGCCCATTTCGTCACCGCCCAGGATCTGACGCCAGCGGAGCATGTGCGGATGCAGGCGGCGGTGCAGCGCTACGTGGACAGCGCGATCTCCAAGACGGTGAACGTCCCCGAGGCTATCAGCTTCGAGGCCTTCCAGGAGGTCTATCTCGACGCCTATCGCAGCGGCTGCAAGGGTTGCACCACCTACCGGCCGAACAGCATCACCGGATCCGTGCTGGAGGTGACGTCGGCCGAGCTGTCGCCGCCGGCTGCCCCGGGCGCGAGTGACCTGATGCGGCGCGCCGACAAGCTGACCGGCGCCACCTACAAGCTGCGTTGGCCGGACAGTGAACACGCGATGTATGTGACGATCAACGACATCGAGCAGGATGGCGTGCGACGGCCCTTCGAAATCTTCGTCAACTCGAAGAACCTGGAGCACTACGCCTGGGTCGTCGCGCTGACCCGGATGATCAGCGCGGTGTTCCGCCGTGGCGGCGAGGTCGCGTTCGTGGCCGAGGAACTGAAGCAGGTGTTCGACCCGCGGGGCGGCCAATGGATGAACGCCCGCTACGTGCCGTCGCTGGTCGCCGCGATCGGGGACATCCTCGAGCGCCACATGGTCGAGACCGGCTTCCTGGTGAAACCCGAGCCGCTGGACGCCGCCTCCCAGCCGGAGGCCAACACCGGGCGGACCAGCGGGCCGCTCGGCCCAGTCTGTCCGCGATGCAGCCAGCCGGGTCTGGTCAAGGAAGCGGGCTGCCTCACCTGTATTCACTGCGGCTGGTCGAGATGCAGCTGAATCACGCGGCGGCCCCGGACGCGGACATCGACGGTCCGCCCCGGATCAGCCGCAGAAGTGCCGCCGAACGCGGCGATACGGGAGTACGAGACGCGGCGCTGCGATGTCTGCCAGGGCCGTTACCCGCCGTTCGGCTTCGGTCCGCCGCTGACGCGGCCGGGCCAGACCATTTGCGCCCCGCGTCACCCATCGCCGCGAAATCGAACGCATGCTGAGTCGAAGGCAGACGACCACGGTCGGACACGCACAACCGGCCTTGCTTTGACGGAAGGCAATGGCGGAAACCATTCGATTGCCGCAGCAACGATCGCCCGTGCGCCACAGTTGCGGCGACGCGGCGGCGAGTGTAGGAAACGAGCAAACATTTCCGGGGGTCGAGAATGAGCAAAGCCTTCATCGCCGCCACCATTCAAGATTCCACGGGCTGCACCGGCGTGAGCGCCCGGCGCGCTGATTTCAGCCATCGTCAAGCAGATGAAGCGGGATGGCGGGTTCACCTTGCCGGGCTTCGGAACCTTCCGGGTCGCGAAGACCAAGGCCCGCAAAGCGCTCAATCCGCGAACCGGCGAGGCAATCAAGGTGAAGGCCGGGAAAACCGTCCGCTTCAAGGCAAGCCCAACACTCAAGAAAGCCGTCTGACCACCACCTCTCCCGATAGCCCCGGCGGCGTTTCGCCCGCGCGATCATCGCCAGTGCGTTCACCGCCGCGCCATGGTCGGGATGCGGGTCCAGTCTGCGGCGGCCCTCGGTCCCGATGCGCCCCCACTGGCGCATGAGCAGCGCGCGACCGAACAGGTTCGGCCAAATCTCCAGCCTGTAGTAGCGCCACGCATTCACCTCTCTCGTACGGTCGCGCGGCGCGCCATGGGCCGAGTCTAGCAGCGTGATTCACGAATTCCAGCAAGATCGACGGCAATAACGACGGCGTCGAGGCGAAGGCTGAAAGCAAGAAGATGAAAAGGGGATGCCGCTTGCGAGCCCGCCGCTGCAAGGGTGCGTCGCTGCGCTCCCGGGCTTGCCACCCCACGCGATGACACCCGCCGCGCGTTGCGCGGCAGGCCCCGTCAGCGCACGGGGACCCCGGCCGCGCCCGCCCTTGCCCCGCCGTGCCCGAAGCAGCCTGCGGGGAGGGTCTTCGAGGAGAAGACCAGAAACAGGAGCGGCTCATGGAAACCATCCGGAAGGGGCTCAAAGTCTGGGCGGGAGCGGCACTCCTCGCCCTCGTGGTCTACCTGATCCTATCGGTTCCCGGCTTCGTGTCGGACAGGGACAGCACGGTTCCGGTCGCCCACCGCTGGTGACGGTGCGATGAGTGGGAACGATCGAGCCCGCTATGACGCGGACATCGCGCGCGCCCCTGCGGACACCCGGCGGCCATCTCAGCATCGGGCGCGGAGGCTTCACGCAGCACTCACGGCTGAGCGGATACGACTGCGACGTGATCAAGAAGGCGGCGATTGCCGCCGGACTGCCGGTGATCGACAGCCGCATGATCCCCTTCGAACTGGCCGCGAAGCTCGCGGTCGCCGGGCCGATGGTCGCGGTCAACGAGCCGGTGGGCCCACGACCCTGGCACGGGCTCTCCTATGCGCCCCTCGAGGCGGTTGCGGCGGCCTACCGCAAGGCCGGCGCCGAGGTCACCAACATTCTCGAGCATCCGGAATACGACGCGATGTTCGACGCCGTGGCACCCGGCCCCGCGGCGGATCTCATCGAGTTCTGGCTCAACCATGTGCGCGCGCACGGCGCGTGAGAGGACACGCTCATGAGCGACAATCAATTCACGGCCTATGAGGCAAGGTGCGCGGCCGTGGCCGCACTCGAAGCCGAGCACCTGCCCGCAAACAAAGCCTCCTTGTTCAATGCGCTCACGGCAGCAGGCATCGCCATGGTCATCGTTGGCTTCGACGGCTACGGAGACTCGGGGCAGATCGAAAGCATCGACGTCTATGGCCCCGACAACACAGAAGCCCAACTGCCGGAAGCGACTATCGCGATGGCCGAAGTCACGTTCGACGGGCCGCGTGTCGTCATCGAGCAGCGCCGCCCGCGTGACGTCATTGAAGGCATGGCCTACGCGTTCCTTGAGCAAACGCATGACGGCTGGGAGAACAATGACGGCGCCTATGGCGAGTTCACCTTCGACGTCGCCGCGCGTTCGATCGCCCTCGACTACAACGAACGCTACACCGCGACCAATGACTACCAGCACGAGTTCTAGGAGGAGACCATGGCGCACAGCTATCACCACGCCATCTCCTCCGCGCGAAAGTGGGGTGGCACGCCGGACGACTACCAGGCGGTTCATGACTGGCTCGACGGGTCGAAGCTCATCCTCGCGGATTTCCGGCATCGTGCTCTGCGGCACCACGCCGAGGGATGCTTTGCGGCCGAGGCGCTGTTCGGAACGACGATCGTCAATTCAACAGGCCGAGCCGTTCCGGTGCGCCTGATCGCAGAGCAGCACATCGTCGAGGATCTCGGCCGCATCCCCTCGTTCGCGGACTGGGCGCGCTGCATTCGGCCCGAGCCGTGGATGGGCCGGGTCGGCCAACGGCTGGACGGGATCGCGGCAGAGCACGCCCACAAGGAGATTCCAAAAGCGTGACCTCGCCCGTCTCCGCTTCACGCTCGAAACCATCCGTCAACTTGGAGATGGCGTGGCGCGTGTCCTTCGTGTCGGCCCAGAGCATCATGGCTGGTACGCAGGCGCGCGGCCCCTGAACGGACAAGCCGTGCGGCCCAGCTGAGCCGCGTAGCACTCCGTGTCCTCCACCAAAAACCCGAGACCCGCCACGCGCGGGTCTTTGCATGTCTGGAGCACCGCCATGGCCGACTACTTCGTCCAGTTTTCGTGCATTCTCGACGTCGGCTCCGCCGAGAACGTTCTCTACGCGCACGGCATCGTCGGCGATCTGCCGGCTCACCTCGACCTCGATGACTACGACGATCTGGGGTTTCAGATGGAAGCCGATCCCGACAGCGGAGCGGGAGCGTTGTGGCTTCACGCCGGCCCATACGGAGAGCCGGAACACGTCATCGCCTTTGTGTTGCGCTGCGCCGAGACGTTCAACCTGACTGGCCTGTGGGGCTTTTGCTGGGCGCTGACGTGTTCCAAGCCGCGTCTGGACGCTTTTGGCGGCGGTGCACAGCTCATCGACCTCGGCAAGCGCCAGTCCGTCGCATGGGTGGATTGCGAGCACTGGCTTGCGCAGCATTTGGTCGATCCGGCAGACGCCGCAGCGGCGACCACCACGGGCGTCGCCGATACGGGAGCAGACGCATGATGCCGCCGCTTCCTCGACGTGACCAGCGGTCATCTCGCGCCCGACACCTGGTGCTGGCGTGACATGCCACGGAAGGCAGAGACGCGCCTGGTTACCCCGACCTGTGTGTTCTGCGGTGAGCCGGAGCGTGTGGACATGTTGGAGATGTGGTCCAGCCATGAATTCATGCTGGAGTGCTGCTGCGAAGGAATGCACGAAACCGTTGCGCGCGAGATGGCTGATGATCCGGCCTGGGCTCGTACGCTCCTTCGGCATGTCGGAGTTGAGGAGATCACCGGTTACGAACTCCGCCGCCTGGCGGACAATGGCTGTTGCGGGATGATATTGGACTGGAAACTGGAACTCCGGGCCGTTCCCTTTGCAACGGCGCGGACATTTATCGACCGGCACCACGCCCACTGTGATGCGCCGGCCGCTTGGCGCTTCGGCACAAGCTGCTGGAACGGCGGCACGATGATTGGCGTCGTCACCGTCGGCAACCCCGTTGCGCGGGGCCTCTGCAAGCGCGGTGTACTCGAAGTCAACCGCCTCTGCATCCGGCGCGACATTCCCCGAGCGCTGGCAGGGAATGCGGCATCCAAGCTGTACGGGTGGAGTGCGCGTGAAGCGGAATGTCGTGGCTGGTCGCATATCGTGACCTACACGCGCGCCGACGAGGACGGCACCTCAATCCAGGCCGCGGGCTGGACGAAGGAAGCGACCGTGCGGGGACGCGGCTGGCACAGCCGACGGCGCAACCGGTCCAACCGCAACGGGTTCATCGACAAGGTGCGTTGGGGCAAGGCACTCCGTGCCCGGGTGACCAAGCCTGACCGGCGCCCACCTCCCAACATCGGCATGTCCGCGAACATTGACCAGGTTGACCGATGGCTGACCATCGGTGGACGGCCGGTAGATCTCCCGTTTGGCTGGCGCCGACGCTGTCGGTCCATGCTTTCGTCGGCACGATAGCGCGCATCCCGGATCGCAGAGCCGCACCATCGTCATTGTCGCTCCACGCTTCCCGCCAGGCGGCGCAGGGAATGCCGGAATGGGCGGACACCAACGGTCCCAGCTCGCGACGTTTGCGCAGCCGCCGCTCTGCGGGCAGCACGCCCCGATCCGCACGATGGGTGCATCGCACCAGCCTGATCCGCCCCGGCGGCGTCTCATGGGATAGGACCCCAGGACGCGGTTGCCGATCTGCATTTTGGTTTCTGTCGTCCAGAACACAAAGGAAACCCCACGCAGCAGCCGGCGGACAATAGGGCAGGGCCAAGCGACAAGAGACATACCGCGCCGTGGCCGGACCGCCGCAAGGGGTTCGGCCCGTGGCCGCGCGCCGAAGCCGGCGCGCCCTTGCCCCGTCCGGCCAGGACGCGGGGCGGGAAGGGTGTTCAGCAAACCCGTGAGGGGAAGGACACCCGATGAGCCCGAAAGCACACCGCGACAGAGGTTTTGCGCGCCGCGACCACTACGCCGACGTCACTGACCGTGTGATGGCCGCCTTGGAAGCCGGTACGCCGCCCTGGCGCAGGCCGTGGGATCCGGACAAGGCGGGCGGCCCCAGCATGCCGCGCAATGCCATCACCGGCGCCAGATACCGTGGGATCAACGTCATCACGCTCGGCATGTCGTTGCTCGCGTTCAGCAGCGGCGACCCGCGCTGGGCAACCTATAAGCAGGCGGCAGATCGCGGCTGGCAGGTGAAAAAGGGAGAACGCGGCACGACCGCGTACTTCTTCAAGCGCCTGGAGGTGCGCGACAGCAAGGCTGGGGACGATGACGAAGATGCCACCAAGCGCATCCCGTTGCTGCGTTCCTTCACGCTGTTCCACGCCAGCCAGATCGACGGCATTCCCGACTTCGTGCCGCCGAGCATCGAGGAAGCGCCTTGGCGAGCGCCGGATGCCATCGACACCATCATCGCCAACAGCGGCGCCGTCGTGCGCATCGGCGGCGACCGTGCGTTCTATTCGCCGGTCACGGATCACATCCAGATGCCACCACCCGCGGCGTTTCATTCCGCATCGGGATGGAGCAGCACGATCGTACATGAAATGTCTCACTGGAGCGGATCGGAGAAGCGTCTCAATCGCGATCTTCGCAACAGCTTCGGCTCGCATGACTACGCCAGGGAAGAGCTGCGCGCCGAGATCTCGCAGGCGATCGTCTGTGCGGAATTGAATGTCGAATGCGATTTCGCCAATTCCGCCGCCTATCTCGCATCCTGGCTGGAACGCCTGCGCTCGGACCGCAAGGAAATCTTTCGCGCCGCCGCCGACGCTCAACGCATCGCTGACTATCTGCTCGCCTTCCATCCCGACTGGGCTTCGCATGAGGCGCGACACTCCGGCGACGGTGTCACTGTCACTGCCGACGTAGCGGCAAACGTATCGGTGAACGAGGACGCCGAGTTGGGGGAGGCGGCGTGATGGATACCACCGCAAGCAGCGATCACGTGCCAACACCCGACCATCCCGTGCTTGACCAGAGTACTGGCACGCTTTCTCTGCAGGGACGCGTCATCAAACTGACTCCAACGGAACAGTCGCTCCTGACCAGGATGATGCGTTCCGAGGGGCAGGTCGTGTCCCGCGCGCAGCTATACCACACGCTCTACGGTGGCCGGATCGACAGCGACTGCCCTGGCGACAAGATCATCGACGTCCTGGTCTGCAAGCTGCGCGGCAAGATGGCCGAGATCGGCGCGACCGGGGTGATCGAGACCGCCTGGGGCCACGGGTGGCGGGTCGCGACGGCCGCCCTCGGCTCGCACTCGCTCTCACCCGACCCGAATTGACGTCGCTCGAAATCATCGTGAGCCTGGCCGAGCGGCACGATGCCGCCGCTGCTGGCCGCATCCGCGCGGCCATGCGGCGCACCGACGCCTGACGAAGGCGCGCCGGCCGCCAGCCACACAGGCGCGCCCGTCAGCAACCGACGGCCACTGCGATCATCCGCAGGAGAGAACGATGCACCCGCCTGGACCGTGGCGTTCGCTGCGCGTCGAGATCGGTGTCTGCTACACGCATCAGATCGAAACCAACGCCGGTCACATCGCCAGCGTCGTCGGCTGGGTCGATTTCGGCACGGTCTGCCTGACGACAGAGGCAAACCTGCGCCTGATCCAGCACGCACCGGAGATGGCACAGGCGCTCCAGGATCTTCTCGCCTGGGCCGCCATGATGGGGGGATGGGACGGGCCCTGCTGGGAACGGCCGCAACGCGTCCTCGATCGACCGAAACGATCAAACGCCATTCCGAAAGTCGCGTGAGACGACGGACGCCGGCAGATGCCAGCCGGCGCCACGCCGCGCAAGGGTCGGGCCGGGCGCCAAGCGGCGCCCTTGCCCGGCGCGCCGCCGGCCGACGCGGAGAAGGGGTCTTGGAGGCGAGAGCAGCAGCAGGAGACCCCGATGCGAACCACGAGCGAGGACCGCGATTGGAACGACGATACGGTCGCCCAGCTGCGCCAACTCTGGGATGAAGGACATTCGACCGCCGAAATCGGCCGCCGCCTTGGCGTCTCGAAGAACGCCGTCGTCGGCAAGGCGCACCGCCTCGACCTGCCGAGCCGGGAATCCCCGATCAGACGGACCGGCTTGGCAACGCCAGCCCCACGGCCGCGACGACTGTCGGCGCCGAAATTGGCGGATATCATGCCCCTCAAGGCATGCACGCCGGCGGCCGCAACGCGACCCGATCCAAAGCCACCCTGGCGGCCGGCACCCGAACGAAGACAACCATCCCCGCTCGGCCGCACGCCGTGCTGCTGGCCGTTGGGCGACCCCGGCACGGCGGCGTTCCAGTTCTGCGGCCACATGGCCCTGGTCGGAAAACCATACTGCGAGGAGCACTGCCGCGCCGCGTACATCAGGGCGCGTCCCGTGCCGGCAGAGAATCGGGTGACAGACAGGCCATAAACCGGCCAGCCGCACCTCGATCCCCCGCGCGGCGCAGCACCACCGCGCACTGAACAGCGCTGCCGGTCGCGGCACATCCCGGCGCCGCCGCGGAGACGTTCCGTTCATCGAGCACTACAAGTGCAGCCCGATTTTCGAGCCGGTCAACGATCCCGGCCGGCGGTGCCGATTGCGCGGCGACACGATCGCCACGGTCACGACTCGAGCGCTGACACGGCCCCGCCCGGCACGCTGACGCCCGACTGCTCGACCCGTCGCCGCGCCAGCGTCCCTACCGTCTGACTGGCCCTCCGCAAGCCTCCCCCAACGTCCGGCCGTTCCCGCCCGCCGCAGACCCTGCGCGCGGCCGCGCGCGGCTGCCCGCAGCAGGAGTTCTCCATGCCCGACGCGAGCCAGTTCACTCTCGGCCTGTTCGACAACACCGCGCTCGGCTGGACCATCCACACGCCGAGAGCCAAACCGGAGCCGGTGCCTGTCGCGGACGCGGACGACGAGGACAACGAACCTGCCACGTCGGCGGAGGGGACGCCGCTTGGGGCCAATCTCCATTTGGATTCGGATCGCGGCCTCGCGCGCGGCTGGCCGGCCCGGGCCCGCAACAACCTCGCGGCGATCCGGCTGTCGCAACAGATCGAGGCCGCGGGGCGAGCGCCGACCACCGACGAGCAGCAGCAGATGCTGCGCTTCGTCGGGTTCGGCGCGACAGAGTTGGCGCAGAACTGTTTTCCACTGCCTGGCGCCAGCGGCTTCCGCGACGGCTGGGAGGAGATCGGTCGCAGCCTGGCGGATCTGGTCTCGCCGGCGGAATACACGGCCCTGCAGCGCGCGACGCAATACGCGCACTACACGCCGGAACCGATCGTGCGCGCGCTCTGGCGCGCCGCGCAGCACCTCGGCTTCGCTGGCGGCCGCGTGCTCGAGCCCGGCATGGGCACCGGCCTGTTCTTCGCGCTGTTACCGCCGGCGCTGCGCGGTGCCTGTCGGCTGACCGGCATCGAATACGATCCGGTGACCGCTCGCATCGCCCGCCTTGTGCACCCCGAGGCGCGGGTGCGCTGCGAGGACTACACCCGCAGCCAGCTCGCCGGCGGCTTCGACCTCGCCATCGGCAATCCCCCTTTCGCCGACCGCATCGTGCGCACGGACCCGACAACCGCGTCGCTCGGCCTGCGGCTGCACGACTACTTCATCGCCCGCTCGATCGCCCGGCTGCGGCCCGGCGGACTGGCGCTGTTCGTCACCAGCACCGGCACGATGGACAAGGCGAGCCGCGCCGCGCGCGAGCACATCGCCAGCATGGCCGACCTGATCGGCGCGGTGCGCCTGCCCGAATGCACCATGCGCGCGACCGCCGGCACCGACGGGGTGATCGACCTGCTGGTGTTTCAGCGTCGCGCCGAGGGGCAGGCACCGGGCGACCAGACCTGGATCGACCTGGCCGAGATCGCGGTGGATGAGCCGGCCGCCGACGCCACTCCCGACGGGAGTCGGAATGGAAACGACGAGCCCTCCCTTCTGTCGGAAGCCCACGCCGAACTCGGGCAAGCGCCGTACGGCCCGCGAACGGTTGCGATCAACGCCTATTTCGCCGCGCACCCCGAGATGGTGCTGGGCAGGCACGCCCTGAGACGCGGCATCTACGGTCCCGGCCCGACCTACACCTGCCGCGCGCGGCCCGGCGACGGCCCGCTGGAGACGATGCTGGATGCCGCCCTGGCGCGAATGCCTGCCGGCATCTTCGTGCCGTCAGCGGAGCCGTCACACGCCGAGAGCGACCCGGGGAAATCGGACATCCGCCCCGGCACCGCCGCCGAGGGTGCGATGATCAAGGAGGGCTCCTACTTCATCGGCAAAGCCGGGCGGCTGATGCAGATCGTCGGCGGCGCCGCTATCCCGGTCGCCGTCAGGCAGGGGAAGGGCGGGGAAGGCACCGTGCCCTGCCGGGGAATCAAGCCGAAATCGGCCAAGATCATCCGCGCCCTGCTGCCCATCCGCGACGCGGTGCGCGAGGTGCTGCGCGCGCAGGCCGCCGACCTTCCCTGGGCCCGCGCGCAGGTCAAGCTGCGCATCGCCTATTCGGGGTTCATTCGCTATTTCGGGCCGATCAATCACACCGTCGTCACCACCACGACGGACCCCGAGACCGGCGAGGAGCGCGAGGCGCATCGCCGGCCGAACCTTTCTCCATTTGCCGACGACCCCGATTGCTGGCTGGTGGCCAGCATCGAGGATTACGACCTGGAGAGCGGCCTGGCCGGCAAGGGGCCGATCTTCCACGAGCGGGTCATCGCGCCGCCGTTCACCCCGCTCATCACCTCGGCGGCCGACGCGCTCGCGGTGACGCTCAGCGAGGTTGGCCGCGTCGATCTCGACCACCTCGCCGATCTGCTCGACCGCGACCCGGAGAGCGCGCTGGCGCAGCTCGGGACCACGGTGTTCCGCAACCCGCGCACGGAAGGCTGGGAGACCGCCGACGCCTATCTGTCCGGCGCGGTCCGCACCAAACTCGCCATCGCCGAGGCCGCCGCGGCACTCGACCCGCAATACGCGCGCAACGTCGCGGCGCTGCGCGACGTGCAGCCCGAGGATCTGCGCCCGTCCGACATCACCGCCCGGCTCGGAGCGCCGTGGATCCCGACCGATGTGATCGAGGTGTTCTCCGCCGAGCTGATGACCACCGAGACGCGGGTGCGGCACTCCCAGGAGATCGCCTCCTGGGACGTCGACGCGTCCGGCTTTGTCGGCACCGCCGCCGGCACGTCCGAATGGGGCACGGGACGGCGCAACGCCGGCCAGTTGCTGCACGATGCGCTGAACAGCGCCACCCCGCAGATCTACGACACGGTGATCGAGAACGGCGTCGGGAAGCGCGTGCTCAACGTCGAGGCGACCGAAGCCGCCAAGGAGAAGCTGGCCAAGATCAAGGACGGCTTCACCCACTGGATCTGGACCGATCCCGACCGCACCGACCGGCTGGCCCGGATCTACAACGACCGCTTCAACAACCTGGTACCGCGGCACTTCGACGGCAGCCATCTGACGCTGCCAGGTGCCAGCAACATCATCCGCCTCTACGACCACCAGAAGCGGGCGATCTGGCGGATCATCGCCGCCGGCAGCAGCTACATCGCCCACGCCGTCGGGGCGGGAAAGACCTTCTCCATCGCCGCCGCCATCATGGAGCAGAAGCGGCTCGGCCTGATCAGCAAGGCGATGCTGGTGGTGCCCGGCCATTGCCTCGCCCAGGCCTCGCGCGAGTTCCTGCAGCTCTACCCGAACGCGGACATCCTGGTGGCGGACGAGACCAATTTCGTGAAGGAGAAGCGCGCCCGCTTCCTGGCACGTGCCGCCACGGCCAACTGGGACGCCATCATCATCACCCATTCGGCGTTCAAGTTCATCGCCGTCCCGGCCGCGTTCGAGCGCGGCATGATCGAGGATCAGCTTGCCCTGCATGAGGCGGCCAAGCTACGGGCGGACAAGGACGACCGCACCACCCGCAAGCGCATCGAGGCGATGAAGGAGAAGCTCGGGGAGAGGCTGGAGGCCCTGAAGGGCAAGCGCGACGACATGCTCACCATCGAGGAGCTCGGCGTCGACCAGGTGATCGTCGATGAGGCGCAGGAATTTCGCAAGCTGTCCTTCGCGACCAACCGGACGACCCTGAAGGGCGTCGATCCGGATGGCTCACAGCGCGCCTGGGACCTGTTCGTCAAATCCCGCTTCATCGACCGGAAGAACCCCGGCCGGGCGCTGATCCAGGCCTCGGGCACGCCGATCACCAACACCCTGGGCGAGGTGTACACCCTGCTGCGGTTCCAGGCCGAGGATGCACTGCGCGAGCGTGGCGTCCACGAATTCGACGCCTGGGCGTCTGCCTTCGGCGAGACCCGCACCGAGCTCGAATTGCAGCCCTCCGGCACCTACAAGCCGGTCGAGCGGTTCTCCGACTTCATCAACGTCCCCGAGCTGATCGACATGTTCCGCTCGGTCGCCGACGTGGTGCTGAAGGACGATTTGCGCCGCTATTTGAAGCTGCCGCGCATCCGTGGCGGGCAGCGGCAGCTGGTCACCGCCCCTGCGAGCCAAGCGTTCCGCGACTACCAGAAGCACCTGGCGCGGCGCATCGAGGCAATCCAGCAGCGCACGACCCGGGTGCAGCCGGGCGACGACATCCTGCTGGCGGTGATCACCGACGGCCGCCACGCCGCCATCGACATGCGCCTGGTGTGGCCCGCCAACGACGACGAGCCGGACAACAAGCTGAACCGATTGATCGGCAACGTGCATCGCATCTGGCAGGAGACCACCGAGCACCGCTACCTGGGGCCGGACGGCACGCCCTATCCCATCCCCGGCGCCGGGCAGCTGATCTTCTCCGACCTCGGCACCATCAGCGTCGAGGCGAAACGCGGCTTCTCGGCCTATCGCTGGATCAAGCAGGAGCTGATCCGGCGGGGCGTGCCCGCGTCCGAGATCGCCTTCATGCAGGACTTCAAGAAGTCCACCGACAAGCAGCGCCTGTACAACGACTTCAACGCCGGCCGCATCCGCGTGCTGATCGGCTCCTCGGAGACCATGGGCACGGGACTCAACGTGCAGCAGCGGCTCAAGGCCGAGCATCACCTGGACGTGCCCTGGCTACCGTCGCAGATCGAACAGCGGGAAGGCCGGATCGAGCGGCCGGGCAACCAGCACGAAGAGATCGAAATCTACGCCTACGCGACGCTCGGCTCGATGGACGCCACCATGTGGCAGAACAACGAGCGCAAGGCGCGCTTCGTCGCCGCGGCCTTGTCCGGCGATCGCAGCATCCGCCGCGTCGAGGACATCGGCAGCCAGGCCAATCAGTTCGCCATGGCCAAGGCGATCGCCTCCGGCGACAGCCGGTTGATGCAGAAGGCCGGGCTGGAGAACGAGATCGCCCGCCTGGAACGGCAACGCGCCGCGCATTTCGACGATCAGCTTGACATCCGCCGCCGCATCCACGCGGCGCGCAACGACCAGCAGCACGCCGAAGGCCGGATCGAGGCAATCCGACAGGACGTTCTCCGCCGAGTGCCCACGCGTGGCGATGCCTTCGCTGTGGAGGTAGCGGGGAAGGCCTTCACCGAGCGCAAGTCCGCCGGCGGTTCGCTGCTGTCCAAGGTCCGGATGGCGGTGCTGGAACGAGACACGCGCGACTGGAGCATCGGCCGGATCGGTGGCTTCGACCTGACCTGCCGCGTGCGACGCAACCTGGCGGGGCAGGAATGCTCGGCCGAGCTGGTGCTGGAGCGCACTGGCTATGCGCAGGCAATCGACGTCAGCAGCGAGCTGACCGCGCTCGGTCTGATCGCACGCCTGGAATACGTGCTCGACCACTTCGAGGCCGACCTGGAAGAGCAAACGCGGCGGCGGGCCGATGCCATCGCCCGGCTGGCCGGCTACGAGCCGCGCCTTGGCGAGCCATTCCCGTTGCAAGGCGAGCTGGACGAGAAGCTGGCACGCATGGCCGAACTGGAAGCCGACCTGGCGAAGACCGAAAGCGTCATCGCCAACGACCAGCCCGAATTGCCGACCGGCACAGTGCAAGCGGCCTGATCAGGCTTCAGCGACGAGCGGCAGCCGCATCTCTGAGCTGGCCGCTATTCCCCCTCCCGGTCGGTTCCCCGCTTGGGCGCGAGCCGCAATACGCCGCCATCCGGCCGCGTGATCTCGACGATGGTTTCGAGCCGCACCAACCGGGTCTGGTGGTCCTCGACCCGCTTCGCCAACGCCTTCACGCCGTCGGTCAGCGTCGTGACCCGCTCGCTGAGCGCGGCCAGGCGCGCAATCCGGTCGAACCAATCCGTCACGCCGCCGCGTCGATCCGCGCCACGGTGGCCGACAATACGGCAATGGCGTCGTCGAGCTCGGCCTCCATCCGATCGATCAGGGCATCCACCTGCCGCAACGCCGCCGCGTCGCTGGCATCGGTCGGCCGGCCCAAGGCACGGTCGCGCAGGTAGGCGCTGACCGACAGCCCCGCCACCGCCGCCTGCCGGGCGATCCGCTCGGCTTCCACCCCGCTCACCAGGGCGGTCAGGCGCGCGGTGCGCCCATCGGTCGCCGGCATCACGACTGCTGCCATGCTGAGCCTCCTCCTTGGCCGATCGAACATACTCATACGTCTGTGCATGTGCAAGTCGGCTGGCTCATTCGCAGCCAGACGCAGGCGTCTGCCGGTCGCCCGCGCCTCCTGGGCGGGCAGCCCCCGGAAAGGTGCCGCATCGCCGGCGGTCGCCGCAAGGGTTCGGCGCAAACGCGCCCGCGGCTCCGCCGCGCCCTTGCCCCGAGCCGCCGGGATGCGGCCGGCGGGACAAGTCTTCCCAGAGGAGAGGGAGGGCCGAGAACGCAATTCAGCAGGAGCCCATGATGGCCGAACTTCGTAGCGTCGATCCGAGCAGCTTGGTCCCCAACCCGGACAACCCGCGTCGTACCCCGGTACCGCCGGTGATGGATGAGCAGCTGCTTGCCTCAATCAACGCGGTTGGCATTCTCCAGCTTCCTCTCGTGAGGGAGAAGGAAGGCCGGCTCGAAATCATCGACGGGCACCGCCGCAGAAACGCGGCCATCGCCGCCGGCCTCGTCACGATCCACGTCGTGGTGTGCGACGCCGACGACACCGCCGACGCCATGCGCTCGGTCAGCGCCAACCTGATCCGCGCCTCGATGACCAGCGTCGACATCTGGCGCGCCACCGCGACACTGGAGGCGCAGGGCTGGACCGAGCAGGCGATCGCCGACGCGCTTGCGTTGCCGGTCCGCACCATCAAGCGCCTCAAGCTGCTGGCACATCTGCATCCAGCGATGTTGGACGTCATGGCGACGGGCAACATGCCCAACGAGGACCAGCTGCGCACCATCGCCGCCGCATCGCGCGACGAGCAGGCGCAGGTCTGGAAGAAGTACAGGCCCAGGAAGGGCCACGACGTCGCCTGGTACGAGATCGCGCGCGCCCTCTCGAAGCGCCGCATCCCGTTCTCCGCCGCGAAATTCGACGACGCGCTGGCGCAAGGCTACGGCGTGGTCTGGGAGGACGATCTGTTCGCGCCGGCCGGCGAAGACGGCCGCTACACCATCAACGTCGAGGGCTTCTTCGGCGCTCAGCAGGAGTGGCTGCAGGACAATCTGCCGGAGCGCGGCACGCTGCTGCCGAGCGACGAATACGGTCGCGCGCAACTGCCGAAGAAGGCCGAGCACGTCTACGGCAAGCCCGGCAAGCACGACCTGGTCGGCCACTATCTCGATTCGCACTCCGGCGAAGTACGAACGATCGTCTACCGCGTTCCTGAGCCGAAGAAGCCCGCGAAGGCCGGCAAGGGCGGCGAAGCCGCCGGGGTGGCGGACGACATCACGCCGCCGACTCGCACGCGTCCGGAGGTGACACAGAAGGGCAGCGCGATGATCGGCGATCTGCGCACCGACGCGCTGCACCAGGCGCTCCGCGAGGCGACAATCGACGACAGCACCCTGCTCGCGCTGCTGGTGCTGGCCCTGGGCGGGAAGAACGTCACCGTGTCGAGCGGAGCGGGCGTAGACGGCTATGACCGTCAGCGAGTGGCCGCCGGCATTGCCGAGGGCGGCGTCCTGACCTCCGACCAGGACGCGGTGCGAGCAGCGGCGCGCTCGATGCTGACGATCACCCTCTCCTGCCGCGACAACAGGTCGAACAGCGGGCCGCTCGCCCGTGTCGCGGGCGACGCGATCGGCGCCTCGCTCTATCTGCCCAACATGGCGACCGAGGAGTTCCTGTCCTGCCTCTCCAAGGCCGCCGTCGAAAGGGCCGCGGCGACCGAGGACGTGCGAGTCGAGGCGCGCGCCAAGGACACCCGCGCGCGGCTCATCGAGCGCTTCAAGAGCGGCATCTACGTCTACCCCGCCGCCGTCTTCAAGCTGACCGCCAAGGATCTCGCGAGGGCGAAGGACGCCGAACCGCGTCGCTACGTCGCAGGCGCCGGCTGGAGCGACCCTGAGAGCGACGATCCCGTCGGCGACGAGGCGGGCGAGGATCGGCAGCCCGGCGAAATGGGGGACGGGGCCGACGCCTTCGACGCCGGCCCCCGGACCGACACCGACGATGGCGATGCTGGCGACGCCGGAGGCGCCATCGCCGCCGAGTGAGCACAGGCGGCCCGTTGCCCAGCGCGGCGGGCCGCCTCCCTTTCCGAACCAAGGGCTTCTGTGTCATGACCCACGTCACCGCAGGGGACGCCAGAACCGCCGCGGCCCCAACCACGCTCTGCACCTCGCCCGATCCGCCGCGGGCGCCGACGCCCTGCCATCTCGACCGCGACCACCTTCGATCCGGCGTCATGGCGCGCCATCGGACGCTCGTAGAACTCGAGACGGCGATGGTCGCGGCCTGCGAGACGGCGGCGGCGCGATGCGCCGCCAGGGGCGTGCGCATCGAGGACCGCGCAAGTTGGGACCGCACGATGTGGCGGCACTACCTCGACGCCGCCACGCGCCTCGAACCGCAATACGGTCCCGCCATGCGACGGCTCTACCAGGAGATCGAGCAGCTCGAACGGCTGCTCGCGTTGCCGCTCGCCGCGTAGCGGAGCGCTCCCAGGAGAACGACGATGGATTCCGAATCATCGGCGGCGGCCGGGCTGCCGCTGCTCTGCTACGTCCGCGACGCCACCGGCGAGACGGTCGAAATCGTTCGCGGCGAGGTCGGCTACCGTCCAACCGGCACACTCTGCTCACCCGCGTGCCTGAACAGCCGGCTGCCGCGCCCGCCGACCGAGGACGAGATCAGCGCCATGCGGCACCGTTCGCTGATCGGCTGGGATTCACCCGGCGCCAATCCGAGATGTGCGGCGGCGATGCGAGAGGCACTGGTGATGGCCACTCTCGGCGTCGACGACTGGGGCAATCAGAACGAGCCGTTCCAACTCGACAGGCGCCCGGCAACGTCGACAAGAATACCAATTCCAGGCAACGATGGCAGATTGCGGCTTCGCGCCGAGCCAGCGTTCAAGCGACGGACATCACAAGAATGGGCAGAAATGAGCTTCTCCGACATCCCTCCCCTCACTCCTAAGCCGCCGCCGTCTGACCCGTTCGAAATATTCGCGCGGCGGCCGAGCCTCGCGGGTACCCCCAACGACCTTTGGGGCGGCCAGCGCGACGCGCTCCAGGAATGGGTCAAGGCCAGGAAGAACCGCGACGTTCTCATCAGCCTGAACACCGGGTCCGGGAAGACGATGCTTGGCGTGCTGATCGCGCAGAGCATGGCTAACGAGAAGGCCGGGAAGTGCGTCTACGTGTGCTCGACAATCGATCTAGTCCTCCAGACCGAACGGGAGGCAAATAAGCTGGGCATCTTGCCGACGACCTACCACGGGAGCCAGTTTAGCAACTCGGACTTCGAACAGGGCAAGACCTTCTGCATTACGACGTATCGGTCGGTATTCAATGCCAACACGACGTTCAAGAAGCACAACGTCAACAAGTTTATCTTCGATGACGCACACGTCGCTGAGAAGGCGATCCGTGATGCATTTACGCTGAACATATCGCGGGCGACATACCCTGATCTCTTTGGACGTATCGCTCGGCTGCTGTCACCCACTTGCGCAGCGGCGGGCCAGTCGTTTAAGTTCAAGGAAGTGATGGAGCAAAAAGATAGCGCCATCGTTCTCGTCCCTCCGATGCACGCGTTAGAGGTCTCTGACGGGATATCGGAAGAGATCAGAAAGGCTCTGAACGGCAATCTCGACCTGATTTTCCCCTACATGTATATCCGCGACAAGATAAAAGTATGCGGGATCACGGTGTCGGGGTGGAACATCGAGATTTCGCCCCCGTTCCTGCCATCGGCGGTCACGTTCCCCTTCTCTCAGGAGAACATGCGGCGAGTATACCTCTCGGCCACGCTGCAGACCCAAGCGGAATTTGCCAGGGCATTCGGCAAGAAGCCGGACGCCACGATCGAGCCGGAGACCGACGCGGGGAACGGTGAGCGCTGCATTCTCTTCGGGCAGTCCGTCCCGGACGAGGACACGGGACCGAAGCTCGCCACAGCAATCAAGGCTAAGCAAAAGCTGGTCATCACGTGCCGGAGCTACCCGGAGGCGAAGCCCTGGGAGAAGTTGGCGGTCATTCCCAAGCGGGAGGAGTTCTCGACCGACCTGGAGACGTTCAAGAACGCGACAAAGGGAGCTTTCGTCCTCGTGGCGCGGGTCGATGGGATCGACCTCCCGGACGATGTCTGCCGGGTCATGCTCATAGACAACCTTCCCAGCGGTTACAGCCAGCTTGAGCGCTTCCAGATCGAATACTGCGCGATGACGTCGCTCGCGGCGACGAAGCTCGCGTCGCGCATCACCCAGGTCTTCGGACGGATCAATAGAGGCCGCAAGGACTACGGCGTATTCATCCTGCGCGGGAGAAACCTCAATAACTGGCTCAGCGACGCCGAGAACGCAGCCCTGCTCCCGGAACTGCTGCAGAAGCAACTCCTGTTGGGTGACCAAGTCTCGAACCGGATGCTGCGGAACAAGAACTACGCGGCGATCATTGAGGTGATGGACCTGGTGATGGCACGCGACCCAGGGTGGATCTCAACCTATGGGGCCCGCATCGCGGACGCGGAACTGCCGCCGGAAGCGAAGGCCTCAGCGCGAGAGAAGGACGTCCTGCTGACCGAGGCTGCTCTGTCGGAAGCCGAAGCCATGTTCGCGGCTTGGCAGGGTGATTTCGAGAGCGCTGCCGCTGCGCTTGCAGAGACGGCCGACAAGGTGGCGATCGCCGACGTAAGGCTGGCTGGCTGGCACAACCTGTGGCTCGGCTGGTTCTACCAGCTCGCCGGGGATGGTGAGGCGGCGGCAGCCGAATACACGCGGGCTCGGTCCAGGTTGGGATCTGCTGTCTACCTGCCGAGGCCGGAGGCGGCGAAGGTCGCAGCGGGGCAGAAGCTCTCCCTGCGTGGGAGCCGTCTGTTCAACCTCGTGTCTGAGGAGCACGTCAGTAGGTTCGACAAGGAAGTCAGCCTCATCAGCAAGCGCTTCGAGCCGCTTGCTAACCAGCACGCCTCGTCGGCACAGCATGAGGAAGCCACGCGAGCACTCGGGGAGGCTCTCGGGTTCGCCTCTTCGAGGCCCGACAATGTGCACCGCACCGGCCCGGATGTTCTGTGGATCGATGAAGGGGAGAAGTGCTGCCTGTTGTTCGAGCTGAAGACCCTTCAGAACGGCGACAAGCCGGTCACCAAGAAGACGGTCGGTCAGGGGCACGACCATATCCAGTGGGTCAAGGACAACCATCCCGACATTGCGATCGTCGGCCTGATCTTCGTGGCCGATACGACGGAGTGCAACGGAGATGCTAACCCCTCAAACGATATGTACATCGGTCGCTTGAGCGAGGTAAGCGAGACGGGGCACAACCTCATTGCCGAGATGAAGTCGATCCGGTTCTCCCTGCCGCTCGAGCGGCTGATCAAGGTCAACGGATACGTCGCCGATGCGGAAAATGGGCTTGCTGGTATTCTGAACCGCATTTCCGCCGCGCGGCTGAACACCGGCGCTGAGGACTAACGTCCGACCGATACTGAAGCCAGGACGGCAGCCATGCGCCAATAGCGAATTGGCGCCTGTCGTCCGCTTCCCGGACAGCCGGAGATAGTGCGTGGACGGCCGACATGGGCGCGAAGCGGACTCAAGCCTTTGCACAAGGCGGAGAGGTGATTCGTCCGCTGGCCTTTGATAGAGGTGAGTTAGCTTTTCAGCGGCGGGGGCCGCGATGCGCCTGGCGCGCCACACCGCCCTCCGGCGGGGCTGCGCCGCACCTGTGAACGGCGCGGCGGAACGGCACGACCGGCAACAATGCAACTTGGGTCGCGCGTGCCCGCGGGGCGGTGTTTCACTGGCCGGATAGGATCGGTGTGTCGAACCCGAGATGGCCGTTGCTCGATCGCATCTCCGGCACGGTGCGGCTCAATCTCCTTTGCCGCAACGGCGCGCAACGGCGTGGCATCGCCGACCGATTCATGCCCGTGATCCAGGGCTGACGGTCCAATCACGATCTTCGCTGCATCGAGCGCATGCCGTTCGTCCTCGATTATCCGTTCGTCGATGTCGGCCAGCATGTGCCGCCGGCACGTCTATGGCCGGCACAGCGTCCTTGGTATCGTCAACGAACTCGATCGCGCCTTCGCTGGCACGCCGGTGCGCTTGCATGGCTTCGGATGGAAGACCATGGCTATGCAAGAATTGCGCGGGCAGCCTCGAATTAGCAGCGTCGACTCGCAGGCGTTCGGCCCGCTGGAACGCTTGCAAAGGTGGCTCCGTCAA
This sequence comes from Alphaproteobacteria bacterium, assembly GCA_017307285.1. Taxonomy (GTDB): domain Bacteria; phylum Pseudomonadota; class Alphaproteobacteria; order Acetobacterales; family Acetobacteraceae; genus JAFKFI01. The sequence continues at coordinate 86,276 of JAFKFI010000054.1, forward strand.
GACCAACGGCCATTCCCGGGCCCGTGACGGCCGAATGGTACCGCATGCAACAGGGATTGCTGACCCGCCGGACTATTCCTCGCGCGCCTGCGCCAGACTCGCACGCGGCGCAAGAGGAGACGGGATCGCCGATCTTCGGTGGCGCCGTACGCTGTGCAACGGCGGATTGACGCGGCGATGGAGGACCTGCGGCAGCTCCACGAGACCGGCGAGATCGAATGGCCCGACCTCTCGCTGCAACGCGCCTACGAGTGGGGTTCTCGATCAGGACGACGACGCGGAACTCGGCGAACCCTCAATGGAATTGGAATCGAGGAATCGGGAACAGTGCTGAAGCACGCACGTTCCAGGGCCAGCGGCGTCCCCTCGGGTCGATGCGCGGTCTAAACCGGGCTCCGTTCCGCTTCCGCATCCCCGCTTCGCTTTCGCTCGCGCCTCCGGCTCGCGCCGCTGCCGTGTCGCTGCGCTCCCGCACCAAGCCGCGGCGCTCGGGGGCGGGCGGCCCGGAGTCCGGTTTTCTCAGACCGCACCCGAGGGAACACCGCCGGCATGGAGCCGGCGACCTTCCCGAGAAAGGGCTGAATGAAGGAGCTGGGACATGTCCGGATACCTCAACCGCGTGCAGCTGATCGGCAACCTCGGTCAGGATCCCGAGGTCCGCACAACACAAGTCGGCAAGAAGATCGTCACCCTCAACATCGCCACCAGCGAGAGCTGGCGCGACCAGCGGACCGGCGAGCGCGTCGAGCGCACCGAGTGGCACCGCGTCGTCATCTTCAACGAGGGCCTCGCCGGCATCGCCGAGGAGTACCTGACCAAGGGCGCGAAGGTGCTGGTCGAGGGCAAGCTCGCGACCAACAAGTGGAAGGACCGTGACGGCAACGATCGCTACACCACCGAGGTCCAGCTGCAGCCCTATAACGGCATGCTCACCTTCCTGGATTCCAAGAAGCGCAGCGAGGAGCGGGTGGCCGGCGGCGGCGGCCTCGACGATCAGATTCCATTTTAGCGGCCCGTTTGCGGAGGGAGTGACGCACTCCCTCCGGACGCCCTTCCACAACCCGTGCCGGTCTGGTTGGCCCGGTATTCACCGGAGGCGCCGCCATGCGCATTCCTCCGAACACCCACCCAATCGCCCGCCTACGCAACATCCTGCTGACGGTCGTGTCGCTGCTGACGGTCTGGATGCTGCTCTGCCTGACGTCCTGCGCGACGCCAGGCGTGGTCGAAACAGCGGTCCATCCGACATCGGACCGAGGCGCCATGAATCTGCACGAAGCCGTCATGCGCCACGCCCCGATCGTCCCGATCCCGCTCACGCGGCCGTCCGTGCTGATGCACAGCCGGTTTCAGTTGCGGGTCTGAAGCCGCCGCCAGGGTGCGGTCGCTGATGTCGCACCCCGACCGCCATCCCAGCTGCAGACGGAGATTCCGATGCGCGCATTTCCCAAGACGGGGATGGGCGCGCCCGCGCTCGCGCCCCCCGAGGGACGCCGCCGCTGCATATGACCAACCGGGGCGGCTGGTCTCCAAGGCCAGCGTCGCGGAGGCGGAGGGCTGGAGCGTCTTCGATTGCGGCTGTCGCGAAGGCGGCTCGCCCCGGGTGGAAATCCAGCGCGTCGACTCGTCCGAAGCCGGCGCTCCCGTGTTCGCCGACGCCAGCGACGCCTGGCGGCATGTCGTCACGCGCGCTCGGGCCGGATCGGCGTTGCATCGGCGCGCGCTCCAGATGGTCGATCCGATCGAGCGGATGCTGATCGAGGCCAGCGTCGGCTGGTGGCCCGAGCCGCCGGGCTCAGCGCGCCCCGCAACGACCAGCCCGACAGGTGTGCCGTGAGCATTTGTTTTGGGCCGCACTTCCAGGATGCCGGCAGTGACAGATGCGTCCTGCAACCGGCTGCCCGCGACAGCCTGGACGACTACGAACTGTCGCTGGCGAACGGCAATGGCGTCGCCATTCTGCTGGCGCTTGGTCTGCCTCCCGAGCCGATGGGCGGACCGATCGCCATCGACGCGTTCGCCGGCCGGGTGACGGCGGCGTTACGCCGCCACCTCGGCCACCGCTCGCCAGAAATCCCGGCCCACGCGGACATGGGCGCGGGCAGGGCGACGATTGTCCATCTCGGCCGGCGCGAGGGCTACGTCGAGGAGCGCCTCGGCGACCTCGCCCGTCTGGTGCAGCGCTGCCGCGCCATCGGCGCGACGCACATCCGCTGGAGCTGAGGCCGCCGTCCCGGCGACGCAGCACGCCCCTTCGAACCTTGCCCTGAAAGGAGACCGGCCATGCCGGCAACCGTGTTCACGCTTGCCGAATCGAGCGACCGCACCGGCTACGTCCTCGGCGTGTTTGCCAACCGCGATAGGGCGATCGCCGCCGCACGCGCCAACGTCATCGTCCGGGCGGCGCGCTGTCGCATCCAGGACGTCAAGACTTTCGGCGTCGGCGCCGATCGGCAAGATGACTACGAGATCATCCTCCGAGTGGTCGGCGAAACGACCGACGTGGTCATCGCGCACGTCCCGAGCGGCGAGAATGACGGGATGAGGTGGCAGATCCGCGCCTTCGAGGTGATCGAGCCATGATCGGCCCGGGCGAAGCGGTGCGCTACGTCGTCTACGCCTACCGGTCGCAGCCCAACGCGTCGTGCGAGGCCTGCAACTGGCTGGTGCAGGGAATCCACGAACGGCGCGAGGAAGCGGAGGCCCACCTTGCCCGTCTGCTCGACACCGGTGAGCGCGCGAAGGTCTTGCAGGAGCGCGATATCTGACAACACGGCCGGACCCGGCTGTTCGCACGCTATCGCGCGATCATCGCTCCGGCGAGCCCGAGCTTTTCCATCCGAGTATCAGGAGGTCATCATGAGCCGCCGAGAGATCCCTTGCCGGAAGCCCGGCCTCACCGTCGTGGTCGGCTGGGACAATCCAATGTCGACGTTTTTCGCGCAGGTCACGCGCATCCAGGACGACGAGGACGACAGCGATCCCGTCGTGCTGTGGCTTGGCGGTGTCAGCGGCGAGGTGCGCCGCGCCGAAGATTTGGTGGAGCCGCTCCGCCCCTTCGCGGACCTGACCGCCGAACACATCGCGCAGCTGCGCGCCGACCGCGCGGCGCAGGCGGATCGCGGTCCGACCGAGCTGCAGCGCACCATGCTCGACCGGCTGGGGAAGCGGCCATAATCCGCCAGTAACACGCCCTGCGCCGGCGCGGTGGTGACAATCCGCTCGGCATCGCCGTGATCGCCGCCGGCGGGATCTTCTACATCCAGCGGGACGACCGTTGGCGCGACCGCTATCGCGGCGCGCCACTTTGCCGCGATCCCTGGATCGTCGTCGCGTTCCTGAACGGAACGATGGCCGCCGTCTGGCGCAATCGCGACACCGAAAAATGGGAGGATGTCACCCTGTCCGGGCGGTCCGATAGGGCGCTCGTCCGCTCGCTGCGCCACGGATGCGAGCGCCACGTGGCCGTGCGGACGCTCATCCTGCCCGAAGACCACGGGCTGACGAAGGGACCGGCGCTCTACCCGAGCCTGCCGGAGATGAAGCCTTGGTGTCGCGGCGCCGGCAGAGTCGCACCGGTGTTTTCCAAGACGGCGTGAAGCCGACCAGCTCGCCGAAGCCGGCTTGCTACGTCGCGGCCAGACCCACCGCAGCACCGCCAGGATCGCCACCCGCGATCGGAATCCAGGACAAGGCGATGATCGCGAAGCGCCGGGCGTCGCCGGCCCTTCCGCCGAGCCGCGCGCCGGCGCGCCGCCAGGTGTCGCGCACCGGCGCCCACATCCCGCCCGCCGCAAGGTCGGACGCCCCGGCGATCATCGGCGCCTCGGTCGCGACGCGCTTCTGCAGACCGCGTTGCTGCCCATCGAGCACTTCGATATCGGGCTGCGTCTGCGCGATCTCCCGGCGATCTCGATCAGATCGTCCGTCCTGGTGTCCGGACGCTCGGCGACGGCGATAGTCGGTAAGCTGCGCCATCCGCCGCGCGCCGTCCTCGATCGGACGGCTCATACCAGCCGCCCTAGATTCTGACCTGGGCCCATGCGCGGGTGGTGATGGAAGCGACTTGCTCGGGCATGCGCATGAGCTTGTTCCAAGCATCGCAGCATGCGTCCACGATGGCATCGTAGCCGTCCCACACACGGTGGCTAAGAAAGTTGGCTCGGAGAAACTCCCAGACGTTCTCGACCGGGTTCAGTTCTGGGGAATAACGCGGGAGCGGGAACAAACTGATGTTGTCCGGGACGCGCAGTTTTGGCGAGGTGTGCCAAGCGGCACCGTCCAACACGAGCACGGCGTGCGCGCCCGCGGTCACGCGTCGGCTGATCTCGGCGAGGTGCGCTTCCATCGCCTCGAGGTTCACCTCCGGCATCACGACCGCGGCGCCGATGCAGCGGTCCGGGCAGACCGCGCCGAAGATGTAGGCCGACGTGTAGCCCCGATCGCGCGGCGCACGCGGACGCGAACCCCGCTTCGCCCAGATGTGGGCCAAGGTGCCCTGCTGGCCCACGCGGGCTTCGTCGCCGAACCAGATCTCGATCGGCGCGCCGTTGGCGAGGGTGCCGATCGCGTCCTCTACCAGATCAGCGAAGCCCCCTTAAAAGCCGCCTGGGCCGCAACGTCGCTCTCGGGATGCTGCGGACGCACCGACAGACGCCGGAAGCGGAGCTTGGCCAGCAGCTTGCCAATGGTCCGCTCGTGAAAGCTGATCTGGAATTCGCGTTCGATGCGATCCTGCAGGTCCCGGCAGCGCCAGCGCACGACACCGTCTCGCTCCAGCTCCGGGCCGTTCTCGATCCATCCGGCCAACTCGGCTTCCTGCTCGGCCGAGAGCCGTGGCGCAGGGCCTGGCGCACGCCGGTTCGACAGCCCGGCAAGACCCTCGGCATTGTAGCGGTGCACCCAGTCGCGCAGGGTCTGCCGGTCCATGCCGCACATTTCGGCGGCGTCCTCGCGCGAGTGTCCCTCCAGCACCAACGCGATCGCCAGCATGCGGCGCGTCGCGTTCGCGTCCCGACCGCGAGCCGCCTCTCGCCGCAGTTCGTCAGCCGACAAATCCTGCCGCGTGATCGCCACCGCCATCCCAGCCTCCCCGAATCGAGCAGCAGGAACAGCGAATCACCTTCCGGCACCGCAGTCAGATCACATCAGAGTCAACGACCGAGGCGGTTGGTATCAGGTCCTCCGCCCGCGTCCCCGCGCGCGCACGACGACTGCGGCCGGCGGCTCGCCCCGCGGTGCGGCGGTCTCTTCCCTCACGTAGACCGGCACCGCGCCGTGCGGTAGCCGGACTTCAATCTGGCCGTGTGGACGTGTCGCGCCGGTCAGATCCTGCTCGATCATGGCGCACACCAGCAGGCAGCGTAGCGCCACGTAGTCGAGGAGCAGATTGCGAGCGACCGCGAAATGCGCGGCCAGGCGCTCGGCCGCGAGATCGAGCGTCAGCGTGTGGCTGTACGCCAGCTTGGCGTCGTCTGGAGTCTTGGCTGCGGCGCACGAGGTATGGAGGTCGGCGACGCGAGCTCCTGCCGGCGACACCCACACGCCATCGCCAGGGCCAGCACCGCAATTCCGACGCGGCACGTTAGGCGCGGGCGGCGCTCACGCCTGGCCGGCCGCGTCCGCCGTACTTGGGAGCGGCGCGGCCCGAGACGCCGGAGCGGCCGGGTTCGGCGGCACCCCGTCAGCGGCCCTCTCCGGTCGGGTCAAGGTCCAGCGCATGCCGCGCCAGAACCGCTCGTCCCGCCAGGCCTGCAATCGGCCGGGCGGCTCGTGGAAATCGTGCATCAGGACGGGGCCGCCCAACGCCGCCGCCATCGCCGGATGCACGCGCAGCTTGCGCTCGCGATAAGCCGCATCGGCGTAGCCCATCGTCTCGACAACGGCCGTCGCGGTCGCCGACTGCATCACGAAGTCGGGGATGCACGGCGGCCGCGGCAACCCGTCCACACGCTCCGATGCGACGTCGAACATCGGCTTGTCGATGGATGTCGGCAGGTTCTTCTTGCGGGCCAGCCAGGATTGCAGACTGCGCAGCTGGGCGAGCGTGTGTCGCTCCAGGTTGCTGTCCAGCAGCATGAGGTGCCTCTCGGCGGCGCAGGGATGCGCATAGGCGGACAGCACTTCGATCGACTCCTCGGGCGCGGCGCGGCCGAGCACGCAGATCGCGAGATAGGGCGCGCGGACGTGGCGGTCCGCCGGCGTGTCACGGTCCAGAGCGGCGCGCTCGCCGAACACCGCAAGCCGGCCGCTAACGGGGATCGGCTCGCCGGCGACCGGCTCGAGCGTGCCGTTGCCGATCGCCGCCACGCGCGCAATCAGCACGCCGTGCGGGCGGGTCCGCATGAAGCGACCGGGCTGCACCGCGCCGATCCGCGCGACCAACTCGCCGCGTCGCGACGGGCTAGTGCAGAGGAACTCGGTCAGCCGCACCCCGGCGTCGATCTCGATCGGCCTGGCGGCCGTCCAGATCGCCGCTACCTGGTCGACCAGCGACGGCGGCCGCCAGCCGGGGCCGATGCATTGCAGCCCGGCATCGGACACCAGCCGGAGCAGGAGCCGGGTCAGGCCCGAACGCCTGCCGTGCTGCGAGGCCGCGTGGAACCGCCGCTCGAGCGAAGCCGGCGCAACCGCCAGCGGGCGCGCTAGGCGCAGCGGACGGCTTGCTGCTGCCGCCGAGTAGCTGGCGGTGACCTCGCGCTGCTCGTCCGGCTCCCGATAGAAGTCGCAGGTGTCGCAATGCACCGGCCACCGCGTAACCTGGTGGCGGCGGATGTGCGTCTGGCTCACGGGCACCAGGGCAGGGGGGCGCTCCGCGCCGGGCAGGCAGTCGCAGAGAAACCAGTCGCCGCCCCGACGCTGCTGACAGCGCCGGACGACGGCGGCCGCAGCCTCGCGGGCCTCGGCGCTGCCGCCGTAGCGCCCGAAGGCGGCCCGTAGCACGCGGTCCTCTTCGAACGTGAGCGGGATCGCTTGGGAGACGTCACCCTTCGGTGCAATCTGCAGCATGGCAGGGCCTCGGCAGTGTCAGAGACCCGATTGTCCCGCCAAGGTCTGCGAACGGCGCTCCCACGTTGCGGGAGATCGCAACGCGGCGGCGGCCGTCATGCCAGGCGGCGTGCGCCGCCCGGCGCGAACAGCCCTGCTGCTTCGGCGCGGCGGTTCTGGGGCGTCCAGGACAGCCCGCGGCGGGCCAGATCCACGGCGCGGGCCACGCCGAATGCCTCCTCGGCCCGCAGATGCGCATGCAGCAGCGCCTCGGCCGCCTGCAGCGAGAGCGATTCGGCCCGCTTCCTCAGGGGATCGAGCCAGTAGCCGCCGTCCGCCTGCGCGCCCCACACCGCCTGCCGCGCCGTCGACGCCGCGAACCCGAGATCGTACGCCGCGCGGCACGCATCGACCGCCTTGGCGACGACCGGATCCAGCAGACTCTGCAAGGCAGCCGCAAGGTCGGCCGTGCCCAACCCGACGAACTGGTCGGCAACGTACTCCGCGGTCGAGGCGTCTGCCTGCTCGCGCAGATCGGGCAGCGGCGGCTCGAGACGGAAATCCTCGGCAGTCACCAGCACCTCGCGCACGTGCGGCGCGATCTCGCGCAGCAGATCGAGCGTCGGCCGGGCCCGGCGTTCGACCGGAAACCGCAGCACGTTCGACGTCCCAGGCATCGCGTCGATTTTCATCGTTCAGCCCTCCGCTTCGGCCAGAAGTATAGCACCAGAAAGGATCAGCAACAACGGTAACCGACTGATGTTGCTGACGCTTTCGCCCGAACAGGCGCCGGCCAGCTCGACGGATACCGCGTGCGGTCGAATGCGCCGACCGCGTTCAGCTCGTCCACTTGAACCATCGCGAATGCATTGACGGAGCCGACGGCGCAGGACCGGGGCAGCAACCGTTCCGGTACTCCTCTTCGTTGCGTCCCCGCAGGGGTCGCATCGCCTGCGGGGTGTTTTGACCCCGGCCGCCGCGCCGTTCTTCAGCTCCGCAATTCGCGGCTCAACCGGCCGCCGCGTCCGGCCGCACATCGCGTCGTAGAGCTGCGTCCCTGACCGCGCCGCGGCGACCTGCACCACGTTCCGTCCCTTGGAGCGCTGCACGGCCCGCGCCGAGAAATGGTGGTCGCCATCGGCATCCTCCTGCTGATGGCACCGGGCCTCCAGCGCCCGCCTGCGAGCGGCGGCGGCATCCGCGAAGGTGGACGGCGGCGAAGGGCAGGGGGCTTGGCCCCGCTAGGCGTCACCCAGGGAGCAGAGCATGGCGCGGGAGTTGTGGTTCTACCTGGCGCGAGGCATCGAGGGCCTCCGCAGGGCTCGCAGCCGCGCCGGCGAGGGTGCGGCGTCGCCCGCCACTGCCTTCATCCCGGAACCCCTGTCCATCGAGCGGCGCCGGTCCTGGTCCGGCATGTTCCCATCGGAGCCACCGCGCTTGCCGCGCCCGTCTTCCGGCCGCCGGGTTCGTTTTGCCTGGGCCTCGTGGTGCTCGCTGGGCGAGTCGGGGAGCGCTCGACAGGCTGGCGACCGCGCACGGGCGCCAGCCGCCCTCTCGCGGTGCGGCCAGTGGCGGCGAGCGGGCGGACGGATCATCCGCGCCTCCCGGAAGCGGCAACGACGAAAGTCACCTTAAGGCACGATCGGTGAGCGGCGGCGGGGCAGGGGACACGGCTTTGCACCCTGCAGGGCCGGACAGCGCGCAGCGGCTGGACGCAGAGGACTCCGCCATCGGAGAGGCGGCCAAGGCCATGCCATCGTTCCAGCGCTGCCAGGGTCATCGGGCCCCTGTGGCGGCGTCACCCCCTCGGAGCGCGTGCGGTTTAGGCCGGGCGGCGGTCTCCGCGAATGGGTGGGTCCTCGCCATGCTCGCCGCCAAGTGGCGTCTGCGCGTGGCTCCGGTCCCGCTCCGCCGGGTGGGTCCTCCCCGGCTCGGCTTCGCCAGCGCCGGGTCCGGTCCGCTCCGCGCCGTTCTCTCCGACCCCCTATGCCCGGCCCAGAAAACCGCACCCGAGGGGGAGGACGCCGGCACCGGGCCAGCGGACCCCGGGCAGCGAAAGAAATGATCATGGCCCCGAAGCGACTACGCCGCCATCCGCGAGGCCCACGAGGAACACATCGTCCGCTGCGCCAACGCGCTGGTCGACGACCTCAACGAGAAGGCCATGCAGATCCACCTTCAACGCGTGGTCGGCAGCTTCGTCGGATCGGCGTACGGAGCCGCCCAGTTCTACGGCACCAAGGTCACGCAGGCGAAGGACCTCACCATGGCGTCGCAGAACGACGACCGCGACGAGGACCGCAGCGGCGCCACCGGGTTCGAGAGCAAGGCCGAACGCGCCCGCCTCTTCGCCGCCCATATGGGCCTGCAGGCCTTCGCGCTGATGGCTGCGGCCGAGGGCGCCGTCCAGGCCTACGCCCACATCACCGGCGAGGACTGGAAGCCCTACGAGCCGCCCGCCGCCCCCAGCACCGGCGTGTCCCGCCAATCCGCCGCCGCCGAACTCGCGACATTCGGTTGAGACGCCAGGCGGGGGCCGCAAGCCCCCGCCGCTTCTCCCGCTGCCAGGAAGGAACGGAAGATGAAGACTAGAAAGCCGACGTCGCCGAAGCCGCGCAACCCCGTCGCGCGAGCTCCGGAGCCGCCGCTTCGCCCAGCGCATCGTCCGCGGCAGCACGCTCTCACCCGCAAAGTCGCGGCGCGGCCCTGGCGCCAAGGCCGGCTGACCGGAGCCCGGCCGCACCGCCCCACCCTTCCGCCCGGCCCTCCCCAGTCCTGGGGAGGGCCGGGCGGGTTCAACGGATCAGCCACACGACATGCCACGGAGAGACAATGGATCGCACGAAGGAGCCGCCCTTCCCGACCGCGGCGCGCACAGGCCGCGCCTTCATCAGCCCCTACTGCACCGCCTCGGAACTCCGTGGCTCCTCCGTCGCTGGGCACGGCTGGTCGGCTCCCTGGCGAGGCCGCATCGAGCACATCATCGCGGGCGGCATGTGCTGCGGCTGGAATACCCCGAGACTCGTCCGCCGCCGCCCGCGCCAGGGCACCGACCGCCGATGCTCCGCGCTCATCCCGACACCCTGTTCGTCTTTGGCGACAACATGCAACGCCGCGGATACGGCGGGCAGGCCGCCGCGATGCGCGGCGAACCGAACGCTGTCGGCATCCCGACGAAGTGGGCGCCATCTACCGCCCCCGCCGCTTTCTTCGCCGACAGCGACTGGGATCGCCCGGACGTTCGCGACGCAATCGACAGCGCCTTCATCCTGCTGGCCGACGCGCTGCGCGCCGGTCGGTCGGTCGCCATCCCCGCCGACGGCCTCGGCACCGGCCGGGCGGAACTTGCCACCCACGCGTCCCGCATCGCCGCCGCGATCGCGGCCCGCATCGCGCGGCTGGAAGCGATCGCCGCCGCCTCTCCAGCGTCTTGACGGCTCGCCGTGTTGAGGGGGCCGCCGCTTGATCCGACTCGGCGCGGCGGCTCACCGTCAGGCGGATTCGTGAGGTCGTGATGACGAGGAAAAACATGGACGTCGTGCGGTTCTGGCACTTCCACTGTGTCGAGTGCGGCTTCGGCGATGTCGAACTCGGACACTTGGCCGGAGCACACGACGTGCATTGCACGGTTTGCCTGATCGAAACCGGGAAGCACATCCGGCTGCGCCGCTGGGAAGCCGACGAATCCGAGACCGTCACTGACACGGCCAAGGCGCGCCGAGCCGCGTAGCCGCCTTTTGGACGCCGACACGGCGACCCGCTTCTTCGCTGCCGGCTTGGCGCGTTGCCGCGGACTCTTTCTTCGCGGCCGCAGGCGCCGCGGCCTTGGAAGGCTGCTTCGCGGGCGTCGCTGGCGAGGCTTTTCTTCAGCGTCGCGATCAGGTCGATCACGTTGCCACGATCGGCCGGCTCCCCGTCTTCCGGCTGCAGACCCTCGCCCTCCGGCATCGCCTCGATCACCGCCCGCAGCCGCGTCTCGCAGCCGTCCTCGACGTCGGCTGGATCGTAAGGGCCGGTCTGCCGCTCGATCAGCTTTGTGTGGTGTAGCCAGGGCGACCATCTTGGGTCCGTCTTGCCGTCCGGCAGGCGGTCGAACACCTCGCCATCGTTGTTCAGGTCGCGCTCCTCGTTCGCCGTATGCACGACCAGGCCGCCCCCCATCGGCATGATCGCCATCGCCCGCTCCCGCCGCTCGAAGACCACACGCGACAGCGCTACCTTGCCGCTGCGCAGGATGGCGTCCCGCAATATCGCCCACACGTCCTCGCCGGCATCCCCGTCCGGGCAGACCTGTCCAGACCGATCCCATACCCGAACAAGCTTGCAAGGGGACAGGCGAGGGGAGGGCGAAGGATGGTCGGACTGCGCCCGTGCGGGCATGCCGCCGCGCCTCACGGCGCCGGAGCCACGTAGCGCCGATAGGCGGCGATCCAATCCGTCGCGATCGCCGCCTGCGCCGCCGCCAGCGGCAGCTGGCCGCTACATACGAGGCGGCTCAGTGCCGCCTCCAGCTCGTCCTTGCGGTCCGCCCCCCATCCGTCGGGCGAGATCCGCGGCTCGGGCCAGAGATTCCGCGCGTCATGCGGCGCGCCGCCCAAGGCCAGTGGCACGAGATGGTCCTCCTCGTAGTCGCGCAAGCGCCGGTTCTCGTAGCGCCACTCGCGCAGTTGCCAGCGTTTCATCTGATAAGTGAACTCCTCCGGCGGACGCACCGTGCGCGTCCAGCCGCGCACGCAGATCGTCTCGCCGATACTTTCCTGCGTCACCGCCGGATTGATCGCGCCCGGCGTGCGCGACGGGTTCGGCAGCGGGCCCTGCGCATGCGCGCCGGCCGTCGCCCCACAGAAAGCGCCTGCCATTACGACCATCGGAAACTTCACCACAACCCTCACGTCTGCTCAGATGGCCTTGGCCCCGACGCTGGCCCTCGCCAGCCTGGTCGGCACCAGAAAATCGGCCGGAAGTATCGCGTTCAATTTCCGCCGCTTCTACGACAAGGCCGCGCCTTTGCGGGACTTCCGACGACCCTGACCGACATAGGCGAGGTGCGCCGCTTGGCGTCCCGCACTCCGTGCCGCCTCACGTTCCAGACGGACCCGCGCGGCGTCGAGCCGCTTTTGGTCCGCGGGCGCTCCGTCCCACTCGACCAGGACGCCGCGCAGCCGGGCGACCGGCACAACCAGGGACGCGATCGCATCGGAGAACCGTCGCGCCCGGCAGACACCACGTAGCCGAGCACCGATACCGCGGGATCGGCCACGAAGCGCTCGATGGCGCGCACATGCCCTAGGTTCTGGCGCGCCGGATTGAGGAACGACCCCGTGCACCGGCCGGATCGCGCACGCTGCGTCCAATTCGGCGAGCCAGGCTTGGCGTCGATCAAACCGGCACAGGTCTTCGTCTCCAGCACCACGATGCCGTCCGGCGCTCGCACGAGATGGTCGATCTCGATCGTCCTGCCACGCTCCGCCAGGATGACGTTGTGCAGCGCCGGCCATTCCAGGCTCGCCAGCTCGTAGGCGACCAGCCGCTCGCCGGCGTCGCCGATCCGCGCAGCGCGGTCCCCCGCCATCGACGCAAGTACGGCCTCCGCGCCGACGTCGCGCCGCGGTCAGCAGCAGCACCGCTACCAGCACGCCGGCGCCGATTGCCACGGTTATCGGCAGCTGCTGGGATCGCACCAGGTCCATCAGCCCCGCAAGGCTCAGTGATTCCGCTGCGGCAGTGTCGGAGAGCGCCGCCGGGCGGCCATAGGCCGCCATGCTCGACAGGCCCAGACGCGCGGCGGTGACCGCCACAAGCTCGGCAAGGCAGGCGATCAGAAACAGCGCCTCCCGCCGCGTCCTGACCGCACGGCCGCACAGGACGGCCGCCGCGATCGCGCCCGCCGTGCCCGCTATCACCACCGCGACGCGCGGCAGGATGGCCGCAAGCGGCTCCAGGATCGGCAACAGATCGGCAAACGGCGGCATCGTTCGTGGCCAGTTCCTGCAAGCCACCCTCAGTGTGCCCGGCGATCCTGCGAACGGCGTGCGCGATCGGGCGAACGACGGCGCGATCGTGCGGATGGCAACAGCGCCCCCACCCAACACATGCACCTCCACTGCCGTCCCATTGTCACGCCGGCCAAGGTCGGGCCGGTTCAACCCCGCCTGCGGCGCCGCGCCCAAGAACGCGGCCGCTCCGCTCCGGTCCTCCCCATGCTCGCCATGCTCGGCGCTGAAGAAGCGCCTGCGCGTGGCTGCGCGTGGCTCCGGTCCTCCCTGCGCGGAGGTTGAGCCGTCCCGAAGGCCGACGTGCGCCGCTCCCGTCAGCGATCGGCTGGCATCACACAAGGGAGCACACCATGACCAAGATCGATTGCATCACCTGCGCCACCGACCTCGAGGACACCACCACGAACAGCCAGATGTTTGAGCAGGGCTACAGCATCCGCCACATCGAAACCTGGCACCACGACGGACACTCCGACAGCATCATCGTCTGGGACAGCCCCGCAATCACCGAAGCGGACCTCCCCTTCTGAGCACCACCGACCCGCCGGGTCCGAACGGGCCCGGCTTCACGGCTGTAGGCACCAGAGGCGAGCGGAACCGGCGGCGACAAGTCGGCGGCGCCACTATCCCGCAAATGCCGCAATCGCCGCGATGGCCGCGATCGCGCCCACCACCCCGACCTGCGCCATGCGGTGCGCGCCGCCGACGCCGAAACTCGCGGACCCCGCGAGGAACAGCACCGCGCTCAGCAGCAGGAGTGCCACCCACGGCGGAAACCGGAACCGGCGCGCCAGCCGTGACAGCACTGTTCTCACCGTGCTCTCCCCCCTCGTCCCCGACGCCATCCGCCATCGTCCGGCCGCCATGGCGACGTGCCGCGCGCCCGCCGTCACGACGGCTCGCACGACCGCGTCCACGTCCGCCGCACAGGTCCGATGGTTCACCAGCGCGGCGCGCAGAACACCCGGCCGTCCAGCGTCGTCGTGGACAGCACGGCATCGCCCGCCTCCTGCAGGTTTCGGCGGCGATCGCCGCCTGCATGGCGTCACCCCCCGCCAATACCGAAAGCAGACAAACGTTGAGCGGCACCGGAGCCGTGCTTTCCAGGAGCGGCTCGGCCTCGATCACCGCCGCGAGCCGCCGCGCCAGGGCACAGCACCGCTCCGCCGTCTCGCCGATCCGGTTCGCGCCATACACTTTCAGGGTCATCCAGACCTTGAGCGTCCGGAACCCGCGCGACAGTTCCGGACCGAGATCGACCGGCTTCGGTTCGCCGGCCCCGAGGCGCGAACGCCGCGCGATGCGCGCCGGCGTCCCCCACCACGATGCAGCCCGCGTCATACGGAACCTGCGCCCATTTGCGGAAATCGAACGCGACCGAGTTGGGGCGCTCCATGCCGACGAACAGCGGACGCAGCGCCGGCGACAGCATCGCGATCGCGCCGAACGCCGCGTCGATGACCGGCCAGCCGCGACGCAGATAGGCCGCAACCTGCTTCGACTCGATGCGCGCCTGGCAGGCATCGACGATGACATCCGCATCGACGGGCGGCGCCGTCGGAGCGATCAGGCCGATCTTGCTGCCGTGCGTCAAATAGACGGCCGGCCGGGCGTGCGCCGCAAATGCTGCCGCCGCGAACACCGCGTTCACCTCGCCCTCCGCGCGAAGCCGTCGGCCGAGCGCAGCGGAATCACGACGCTTTCCACCTCGCACTCGATCAGCGGCAGAGTCTGCGCGGGAGCTTTGCGAATGGCGATCCTACTGGACAGACCGCTCGGCATCAGTGTGGATGTATAAAGCCGGGCCGTCCGTTTGACATAAGCGCGGGAATACATTTCGCCGTAGGATCGCCCAGGCTGTGGTAGGGTCGGAGAGAGTTCGCCATCACCCACACGGTCTGGCCGTTTGGAAATAGTGCCTCCACAAAGCCGTTCACCGGTTTGACAGGCTCTCGAACAGCAAGCGTGTTTGGCGCCGACCCTAGAATCGGAGCCGACAAGGACGGATTGGCCCGCACCGGGACTTGGACCGACGAGTCCATGGACTGCTGTTCGGTCAAGTTCAGCATCATGCAGACATAACCAGGAAGTGGCTTAACTGCCGTAGTCCCCTGAGCGCAGACACTGGTAGCAACCGACATCGCCGCGATCGCCGTTAAGACACATCGCCTTACATTCATGGCTTCGCCTCCTGTTAGGACAAAACGAACTGACCGGCAGCATTCCCGATCTTGGCAGCTACCGCAGCCCTCCATTGACCGACCGTCTCACCCGACGTAATTCCGTTGCGGACAAGGATAGCAGCCGAGACGTTGGGCATAGCCGATGCGACGGTGTCGGAATTACCCGCTTGCGCCAACCCGGCCGCGTTCCCTGGTCCGAAATTGTAGTATCCTCGAACATCCAAAACCGACGGGTTCGAAATACCTTTCGACTGCAAATACTGGGCCCCCTGCAACAGGTACTCAGAAGCTGCAATGGATTGCGTGGCAGGGTCGTTTTGCCCGGCGGCCCCAGGCACGATCTGATTCGCGAGGGCAGGATTCGCGGCAACCGCCGCGTTGATCATGGAGGTGTAGGACGCGGCCGTCATTTGGAATGCGCCGGTGATCGAACCCAATCCGCCGACATTCTGGCAGCCACTTTCTAGCACGCATGTCGCGGCGAGCGCCGTCGGGTTCACGCCTATCAACTGAGCCGCGCTGACGGCCGCCCCTCCCCAGGGTTGACCGATCATCGTGTTAAGCGCGTTGCTCGGTCCCACGTTGCCCCCGCCCCCGCCCGCACCTCCACCATCGCCGCCAGTCCCACCGGCGCCAGCGCCAGGGAACGGGTTCAGCGTGCCGACGACGATCGTGATCGGCGGCACGCCTGGCTCGGAAACGTAAGGTCGCACCTGAACCGGCGGTCCGTTCAACGTCGTGGGCACCTGGCCGGATGCCGACGCTCCGACGCAGAACAGGGCCAGCGCACCAGCCGCCACCAGTACGGCCCGGCGGTGTTGGGAAAGGCGTGGCGTGGGCTCGGATCCGACGCGCACCCTCCACGGTAGGACCAGATGATTCTGCATAGAGCCTCCTCCTGCTGGGAGGCTCACATTGGCGAACCCGTCTGCGAACGGCGGCTTGCCTTTTCGCAGGCTTCGACTCACTGGTTGGCTTGCGCGAAGCTGGTCACGTCGCAGTAGAGATGCCCCTTCGCCTGGAGAGGATTGGCGAGACACTGCACGAGCGCGTTGGTCGCCGCCGGATCCCCCCAGGCGCCCAAGACATAGCCACCCAGGAACAAGCCCAGCGTCACCAGGCCGACGACGGCATACCGTCGTCGCTGGACGCCATCGTTCCAGCGGCGCTCGCGCAGCACAAGCGCGCCTTGCAGTTTCTCGACGAACAGCGGCAGCGTCTCCTTGATCATCTTGTCGGTTACGTTCACCTGCTCGACCTGCAGGGCGATCTGCGCGTTGCGCGCCTGTCGGATCGCCAACTCCCCGTTCTGGGTCGCGGCAACCGCCAGCCGAGTGGCTGCTGCGAGCTTTTCCATTTCGGCGTTGGCGGCCGTGGTGACTTGCGCCACCACGGCCTCGATCCTCGCCGTCTGCGCCTCGCTGATGTCGGCAAGCGCCTCCAGTGTGAGTGCCTGCCCATTGAGCCAGCGTCCCAACGGGCCGCCCGGCTCGATGCCCTCGCTCCGACCATCCTCGATGAGACGGTCAACCGCTTCCCGCAGCCGCTCGGCCACCTCAGTCACGGCAGCCACTCCTTCGTACCGGCTGCCTCGTGCTCACGTTCGAAGGTGTCCAGCCACGTCTTGGTCATGTGGTAGAGCGTCGGGCTCGCCTTGACACCGAACCGGTCTGACTTGCCGTCGAGCACATCATAGAAGCCCAGGCCCCGCTCCCGCAGGACGCTCAGGCAGGTCAATCGGCGCATGAACACCGGCCGGACGCCGTCCTTGACGAGCGCTTCGAAGTCAGGGTGGCCGAGAATCGCATCGAACGCTCCCAGGGTCGTCTGACCGTGGCGGATCACCCCCTCGTTCAGCACCAGCACGGTCCGCTCGCAGCGAAGCTCGCCCGACTTGATCAATTGGGTCGCGTGACGGAAGTCCTCCATCTCGGGCCCCAGGAACATGGCCACTGTCGGCTCCACCCCGAACTCACGGCAGAACGGGATCAGGGCCAGGTCGCGAAGGTATTCCTGGAGAACCCGGTCGCCACCACTGAGATCGAGGACGCACGACACCGCATCCTGGACCATCTGGTCGAACGCGTTCGACATCCAGGATTTAACGTCCGGCAATTCGTCCGTCAGCGGCGAGCTGGCCCCGTCGGGGATCGGCCGACCTTCGGCGTCGAATGCCGGATAGAGAGTGCTGAGTGTTCGGCTGCGCAGATCCCCGTCCAGCGGCCTCACCCGGCGGCCCTGATGCCGCGCACGTTGCACGAATAGGTCCAACGCGGTGCTGCCGCCGGTTCGTCCCCGTCCCCACCGGATGACCAACTGGACCATCCGGCTGACGATGTCGGCCAGCGCGTCCTCGGCCTTCATGTTTCCGTCCATTGCATCCCTCACATTTGCCGCCCACTGCGTTCAGCCATGGCTCGACGAAGACGGGCGATGTGTTCGTCGGCTGTCGGTGCGACCGCCTTGCCCGGTACGCTCTGGGCCGCATGCGGCGGCGGGGTTGCCTCCTGCGGCCGCCAGTCCGGGGAAATGCGGGAGGGGGGTTTCCGCCCTGGCGCTTCGTCGGCCTTTGGCTTGTCGGCCGCCAGCTTCCGAACGTGTCGCCATGTGCGACGAGCCGCCTCCGGCGATGGAGGCTTCCCGAAGCCGTCCGTCAGCCCGAGGCCCTCGAACTTTGTACAAAGCTGCTTCCAACGCGGTCGTCGGCCATTGGCGGCGGCGACCATCTCGTCGTGATGGTCCAGCATCCACCAGAACAGACTGGACCTCTCCCCGCCACGCTCCAGCACCGGCAGGATGGCTTTTAGCTGACGCTTCGATTTCGGCATGTCCGCCCTCCTCGCGCACCCATCGTGGGGCGCCAGTCTGCGAACGGCGGCAGCTTTTTTCACTGCCGCCGATGGCTGAGGAACCGCGAAGCGGAGGACGGGCGGAGGTCGTGCGGAGCACGGGCGGAGGGATCGCGGATGAGGAGCGGATGGTGAAGGTGGGAGACGTATATGCACCAATGCACCGGCGGTGCCCTTGGAAGGGGAGCCTTGAACTTGCGGGTTCGCGCTACTCCGCGCGCCGCCGTTCGCAGGCCGGCCGGCTTGAGAAGCTCTTGCCCCGCACACAAGGCGAGAATGGACCAGGAACAGACGACTTACTCGAACGGGCGCAGCGAACCGCACAGGCGGAGCGGCCGGTGCACGTCGTCGACGAGAGCGGGCTCGACAGCCTGAGCTTCACCTCCCGAAAGCCCCAGGCGAAGGCGTTCCGCCGCTGGGTGCCGGGGAGGCTCTGCCGACGATCCGCTGGACCGGCCGCTACGAGGTGGCATCCGGGGCGGTGGACGGGCAGCCGAGCAATCCTTACGCCAGTCACCTCAGCGTCCCACGGCATGACCGCTACCTCGTCGGCGCCCTGCCCGACGGGCCGCTGAACGTGCGCCGGACCGACTACGACGACCTGATCGGCGAGCGGACCGCTCTCGATTGTCAGATCATAGTCTGCGCCCTGAAGACGACCGCCGGCTTCTGGCATCTGACCCAGCGGCTGCGGGCCATCGGCGTCGAACCCGCAGGCGGCTTCGCCCGGACGAAACTCGAACAGGCGATCCTCGAAGGGGCGACCTCTCCGGCCACTACCTCCGTGTCGACAGCCGGCCCATGGTCATCGACGCGTAGCTTCCGCCTTCCGACCCGCCGTCGCCGCCGCCGTTCGCAAATAAAGCCGCGACGCTCAAGGCGCACACGGAGGAGACAGGCATGAAGCGACTGAGCGCGGCGGCGAGCGCCGTGATCGAGGAGCAGGAGGGCATCCAGAAGACCCTCGCCGTGATCGAGGAGCAGGGCCGCCAGACCCTCGAGCTGGTCAAGGCGATGATCGGCCTGCTGCTGCCGAAGGAGGGCCGCGAAGGGCCCTCCTTCGAGGAACTGTTGGCAAAGCTGGTGGCCCAGCAACACGAGGCGCTCGTGCTCGCCAAGGTTACGCAGGCCGATGTCGCCCGGCTTCCCGAGACCCTGCCGCCGGCCATCGCCGAAGCAATCGAGCATCGCGCCGGTTTCGGGAGGGCGTCCCGGTCGTGATGAATTTCCGCAAGATCGCGGCCGCCTCCAAGGGCAAGCTGCTCCTGCGCTATTTCACCGAGGACACGCCGGAGCCGATCCATCCGCCGGCGCTGGACGCGAACGGCCGGCAGCTCGAGGAGGGCGGCCGGCTGACCGCCTACTACACGGGTCGGGACAGCCGGGCGGCGTGGCGGCCCGACATGCCGACCGCCGTCGCGCGCGCGATCGGCATCGACCCATATCGCATGCCGCGCGACGCCGACCTGTCGCGCCTGTTCGAGGCGAGGCGGGCCGACACCGGGGAAGCCTGGTCGCAACACAAGCGTAAATTGAGCGGCTTCGATTTCGTGTTCTCGCCGCACAAATCCGTCACCCTGGCTGCCGAATTCGCGGCCACGCCGGCTGAGAGTGCCGCGATCTGGAACGCGATCGACCGGGCCAGCGATACCGCCATGCGTCACGTCGCACAGGTCGTCGGGTGGGCACGCAAAGGCGCGGGTGGAGAAGATGGGGCGGACCCGGGCGCGGTCGGGTGGATCAGCTTCCGCCATCACACCGCGCGCCCCACCCTGCCGATCCAGGACGGACGGGGCGGCTCCACCTATCTGGCCGACGCCCCGGTCGCCGGCGATCCGCACGCGCACATCCACCATTTTCTGATGAACCTGGTGGTCACCGACGACGGCCGGATCGGATCGCTCGATTCCAGGGCGCTCACGGACTCGCGGATCAAGGAGTTCGGCGCCTATTTCCAGGCGGTCCTGGCCGACGAATTGCGCCGGCTCGGCATCCGACACAGGTATGACCCGACCGAGCAGGCTGTGGTGCTCGAGGCGATCCCGGAGCGCGTCAGCAAGGCGTTCAGCAAGGGCCGCCAGCAGATCCTCGACAAGGCCAAGGCCTACGCCAAGGATCAGGGCCTCGACTGGGACGAGCTCGCCGCCGACAACAAGATGGACATCCTGCGCGACGCCGGCGCGGCGGGGCGGCTCGGCAAGAGCAAGGCCGATGAGCGGCACCTCTGGCGCGAGCAGGCAGAGGCGCTGGGTTGGTCGCATCAGACCGTCATGGAAGCGGCCAGCCACGAGGCGCTGACCGACGCCGAGCGGCACGACCGGGCATACCAGTTCGCGGCGCGGCATCTCGCGCAAGAGTTTCACACTGCGGCGGTGATCAGCCACGAGAAGCTCGCCATGTATGCGGCGCGCGGGCTGATCGGGACGGGTATCGCCGGTGGCACCGACGACATCAAGCGGGTCGTCGAGCTGCTGGAGGAGCGCGGCCTACGATTGAAGGGCGAGCACGTCGCCCTTGTGGTCGCGATGTTCGATGATCGCGTAAGGGTCACGAACACCGCGCAGATCCGGATCGAGGAGAAGCTGGCCGCCACCGCGCGGGCGATTGCCCGCGACAGGTCGGGCGCGCTCTCGGTCCAATCGCTGCGCCAAGCGATCACGGCGATCGATGCGACCAGGCCGTTGAACGAGAGGTTCACCCCCGAGCAGCGGGCCGCCATCCACGCGCTGGGGGAGGGTGGGGCGCTCACCCTGCTGACCGGCATCGCCGGCGCCGGGAAGACGAGCCTGCTGCAGCCGCTCGTGGCGGCTTGGCAGGCCGACAAGCGTTTCAGCGAACACGGCCGGGAGGTGATCGGCGCGGCGACGGCATGGCGGCAGGCGGATGCTCTGCGGGACGCCGGCATCGGGCGGACCTACGCGCTGCAGCCGCTGCTTCGGATGATCGAGGCCGGAGAGTTCAAGGCCAGCCGCAACACCGTCCTGGTGATCGACGAGGTGAGCCAGATCGGGCCGCGGCCGATGCTCAAGCTGTTGGAGTTGCAGGCGCGCACCGGCATGACGATCAAGGCACTGGGTGATCGGGAGCAGGCGCAAGCCATCGAGGCCGGCGACACCATCGAGATCCTGCGCCGCGCCCTTCCTCCGGAGGCCCTGCCCGAGCTGCTCTCGACGATGCGCCAGGCCACCAAGCGGGGCCAGGAGATCGCTGGCCTGTTCCGCGACGGCAATGCCGAGAAGGCGCTGGCGATGAAGCGGGCGGACGGCCGCGCCGTGCTGGTCGGCGGCGATCGGGACCAGGTTGTTGCGCGCATTGCCGAGCTCTACATCGAGCGGCGGGACGTGCTTCGGGGTAGCGGTTCGAAGCGCGGCATCAGCATCACCGCGCCGACCAACGACGATGTGGCGGAGATCAGTCAGGCGATCAGGCACCGGCTCAAGGCGCGCAGCGAAATCGCTGCCGACGAGGTGGTCTATCGGGCAATCGACCAGCGCGGACAGTCCTACAACCTCGCCGTTGCGACCGGAGACCGTCTGCGGCTGTTCCGGCGCACCTGGGGGACGATCGGCGGGAAGCCGAGCCAGGTCGGCAACAACGGCGATGTCGTCGAGGTGGTCGCGCGAACCGCCAGTGGCGTGCGCTTGCGGACCAAGGAGGGACGTGTCGCGGAGGTGGAATGGCGGCGGCTGGCCGACGACGCCACCGGACGATTGCTGCTCGGCTTCGGTCACGCGCTGACGATCGACGCCGCCCAGGGGATCACCGCGGACGAACACATTAACGCGCTGCCGCGCGGCACATCAGGAGTGACGGCGTTTACCAGCTACGTGGCGGAAAGCCGCAGCCGGGGCGCGACCTGGACCCTGATCTCCGAGGCGGCCGTCTATGAAGCCGAGCGGCATCGGCAGGCACTGGGCGACGTTACGCCGATCACCACGGACGATCTATGGGCTCGCGTCGCCGAAGACATGTCGCAGAAGCCCTACAAGGCGCTCGCTACGGATCTGCTGACGGCGGCGCGATGGGATTGGGCGCAGGCGGTGGACAGCTTCATCGCCTGCCACCACGCCATCGAGACGGCGCAACGCGACAACCCGGATTTTGGCCGGGACGCGCTGAAGCGCTACCGGGCGCAGGCGATCGACGAGAGCCTGTCGCGGCACCTGGTCGCGCTCGGCGCCGCCATGGACCGGAATGCCGCTGAACGGCAGGAAATCGCCCGGGCCCTGGAGGCTGCGGCGCACCTGGGCGCGCTGTACGCCGAGGCCGCGGCGGCAAAGCGCGACCTCGACAGCGCGTCTGGCGGCCCGGCGCGGCCCGCATCGGCGTCGAGCGGACCCGGCCCATGAGCCTTTCCCCGGTCGCCCGCGGCTTGTGTGGCGGAACTCTCTCGAACACAAGGGATCGCCGACGACCATCCGCTCGTTTGCCACCCCGGGGCCGCCTCGCTGTTCGCGCTTGCGGGCTGCGGCCCATTCGCCGTCGGGGATCCGCGCTGATGCCGGAACCCGCATGTGGCCCGTCGCCAGCCGCTTCGAGCAGGCTCGGCGGCGGGGCGGCATGGCTGGAGCGATCACTGACATCCCAGCAGTGCTACGCGTCGGCTTCGACGCCGATCGTCAAGATCTACAAGCTCAGGGATTGCATCGTGTTCGACTACACGGCGTACCGAACCGACGTGGCCAGCCGCCGCCATGTCGACGAGTACGCTCAGCTGGATGGCTTCAACACGCCGCAGCAGCTCACGAAATACCTAGCCGGTGCCGAAGAGTTCGTACAGGCAGACCTCGCGCAGCTCAATCCTGCTGCGGCAGGGCCATCGCTACAACTGCCCGGCGGAAGCTGATGCACCGGCGCTGGCTCGCTGGGTCACGCTTCGAGCAGGCAGCGGATCACATCGTGATGGAGGAATGGATCGCCGCCGTCGAGGCAGCGACGGCATGGCGCGAACGCCTGGGAGCACAGATCGAAGCGATGCTGCCGGACTCGTCCCTCGAATCTGTGGTGCGGGCGCCGCCAAGTCGGAAGGCAGCCACCAGCCGGTCTCAATCCCCCAGAGTCATCGAGGCTTAGCAGGGGCGATGCCGCCAGAGCCGTCGGCCCGGCCACGGTGCGTCATATTCTTGTCCGCTTACAGCGGCTATGTGACAAGCTGTCAGGCTCCATAATAACATTCGGCCATGAGCAGTGCCAGGTTGATCGCCAAGGTGTCGCGACTAGAGTTGCCGGCTGGACTGATCCAGGCCGTCCAGAACAAGCGCGTCGTCATGTTTCTCGGCGCGGGCGCCTCGATGGAGGCGCGGGGGCCGAATAACGTAAAGCCGCCGTCCGCAGATGCGCTGCGCTCAACGCTTGCTAATCATTTCTTCGCCCAGGCTATGGATGGTTATGACCTGATGTCCGTCGCCGACATGGCGATCACGACGGCCGGCCAGGGCGTCGTGTTCGAGCGCATCCGGGCGGTGCTAGAACCCTTTTCACCTTCGGCAGCGCACCTCCTTCTGCCGCGGTTTCACTGGCGCGCCATTGCCACCACTAATTACGACCTTCTAATAGAACGGGCCTACGCGGCGACACCGCAGGCGGTCCAGACGGTTGTCCCGTTCGTGAAGAACTCCGAACCGGTCGAGGAGCGGCAGCAGAACGTCAGCCGTCCGGTGCTTCTGCTCAAGCTGCATGGCTGCCTGGCCCACATGCACGACGAGGCCGTCCCCCTCGTGCTCTCGCACGAGCACTACGCGCTCCACTCCCGTCACCGCGGCCGGCTATTCACCCGCCTGAACGACATGGCGCACGAATCTACCTTTGTCTTCTGCGGCTACAGCCTGGGAGACGCCCACATTCGTGAAATCCTCCACATCCTAGCGGCGAACGGCGTTAAGCGGCCCATGTGGTACATCGTCACGCCCAAGGCTATCGACCCGGAGGTCTCCTACTGGGCAGCTCAGAACGTCCATGTCATACGAAGCACCTTCGGCGGCTTCATGACTGCGCTGAACAATACTCTCCCCGAGATGTGGCGCGGGCTGGAGCCGGGGGCCGGCATTACAGAGCTGCCTGTGCAGGCCCACTTCCGCACCAGGGCCGACCCGTCGGTGTCCTTGAGAATCGCCCTTGGCAGAGACTTTCGGCACGTCCATGCCGCAATGCCCTTCGAGCCTCAGAACCCTGGCAGGTTCTACGAAGGCTACGACACCGGGTGGGGTGGGATCGTGCTTGGCTTGGACGTCCAGCGGCGAATTGTTGAAGACCTTCTGTTGGAGGCTGTGTCAGAAGATCTCGGCGGCCCGCCGGTACGCTTCCATCTCATCCGCGGCCCGGCGGGAAGCGGCAAAACCGTTGCGCTGAAGAGGGCCGCGTGGAACGCGGCGACCCACCTGGACCAGCTCGTGATGTGGCTTGAGGACGACGGGGTGCTAAGGGCCGACGTCTTGGCCGAACTGTATGATCTCACGGGCAAACGCATCGTGCTATTCACGGACCGGGCCGCGGAGAGGTGGCCCGCGATCGAAGGGCTCCTTTCCGCGGCACTCGCCAAGGGCATGCTCCTCAGCGTCATAGCGGCCGAGCGGGACAGCGAGTGGAACGTCTACGGTGCGCGCACCGCAGACAGCGTCGCCCCCTCGGAGCTGCGAATTGGCCAGCTCTCAAGCCCCGAGATCGAGAACCTCGTCGATCTTCTCGCGCAGCATGGCAGCCTTGGGCTGCTCCAAGACGCGCCACGAGAACAGCGGATCGAGGCGTTTGTTAGAAGGGCGGACCGTCAGCTACTCGTCGCGCTTCACGAGGCAACCCGAGGGAAGCCGTTCGAGGACATTATCTACGACGAGTATGAGAACCTAGTGCCTGAGCGTGCTCGCCGTCTCTATCTCGACATCTGCACGCTGCATCAGTTCGGGGCGCCCGTGCGCGCCGGAACTATATCAAGATCGAGCGGCATCCGCTTCGACGACTTTAAGACGGAGCTGCTGGCCCCCCTGGAGAACGTGGTGATGGTTGTGCAGGACGCCTACAGTGGCGATATGGCCTACCGATCCCGCCACGCCAAAGTGGCGGAGATGGTTTTTCAACAGGCGTGCCCGGACGACGGCGCGAGGGTCGAGCGCCTGACACGACTCGTCGAGCAACTCGACGTGGGGTTCTCAGTAGATCGCCATACGCTCGAGCAGATTTCGCGTGGCAGGAGTCTTGGCACCCTAATTCAAACAGCGGCACTTGGTCGCGAGGTCTACCAAGCAATACTGAGGGCCGATCCGGACCAAGCCTTCGTCTACCAGCAATGGGCCATCTACGAAATGCAGGTGCCCGAAGGGTCCTACGACGAGGCGGAGCGTCTCGCCGGAAAGGCCGCCGAACTAAACCCGCGCAGCAAGACGATAGCGCATACCCGGGCGGAGGTGGCCCGCCGCCGGGCTCAGGACGAATCATCGCCCATAAGGCGAGAACGGTTCAGGCAGCAGGCCAGGCAGCGCTTGTCAGACGCCGGGAGTAGCACCGACACATGGGTGCTCGGGGCTCGCTGCAAGTTGCTGGTGGACGAGGTGACCGACCTCGTCGCAGGCATCGGCGAGAATGCGGACGAGGCTCAGGCTGTAGAGCTCGCCGAGAAAGTCCGGGATGCGCATGCCGCGCTGAGGCAGTTCCAGCAGCTGCACTCCGACGACGCCGACGTCCTGCAGACTGAAGCTCGGCTCCACGAAGCACTCGATCAGGGTGCGCGCGCCATTAGCGCCCTGGAGCGTGCCTGGAACGCTAAGCCGCACGGTTCCGCCGTGGCGTTGCGTCTGTCCAAAGCTTACGCAAACAAAGGAGAGGCTGACCGTGCATCGGCGATCCTGCGAGATGCGCTGACCAGGAACCCCGACGACAAAGCGGTGCATCTCGAACTTGCCAAGATCGCTATCGAAACCGAGCAGCCGCTGTCGAAGGCGAGCCATCATCTCGAACGGAGCTACGCGCGCGGCGACAAGAACTTTGACGCCCGACACCTGCACGCTCAGCTTCTGTTCATGCTCGGGTCCGCTGGCGAGGCGCGCGACCTCTTCAGAGAAGTCGACCACGCGGCGCCACCCAGTTTTCGCTCGGGCTCTTCGATCCCTGACACCCCCGTGTCGCGGCGCCTCAACAAGTACCGCGGCCGCATCGTGCGCAAAGAGGCAACATATGCGTTCGTTGTCACGGCGACCTACCCGGACCACCTCTACGCAGCGGAGAAGCACTCGGAACAGGATCACTGGGGAGTATTTGGGACAGGCAGCGATGTCGAGTTCAGCGTCGGGTTCACCCGCAGAGGACCTGTAGCCCAGGACGTGAGGCTCATTATCCAGCGTTGAACTCCGGACTACCTCGGCCCTCATCTCGCAGCCAGGTAACGGGGGACCAACTGTAAGAGCTGAGCGGCCGACCGTGTGGCTACAGCAAATGTCCGCTTACCACCCCAGGCGTCCGGGCGTCCGGTCTTAATGAACGCCACCCAGGTTGGAGCCTCGCGATGTCCGTGGAGCTTTCTTGCCAAGCACATGATCGGCCGACAGGCCGGCGATCAGGGTTTCAGCATGTGCGATGTCACCGCCCCGCTGGGTCGGGCATGGGGTTGATCACTGAAAGTCCAGGTGCGCCGGCGCCCACACATAGGCTCCGTTGCGCCACACGTAGCGGCCGGGCACCTGGTCGGCGGACTGCACGCGCCGCAACGTGGTCTCCGGCGGCACCCAGACGTGGCGCGCCCCGTGCAAGGCCCAGTGTCCCGGCAGCAAGGCATAGGTAGCCGGCGGCGGCGCGGCGGCGACGGCGGGCGGTGGTTGGATATAGACCAGGGGCGGCGGCTGAGCGTCGATGACGGCCGGCGAGGCGAGTTGTGTCGGGGGCTGGGTGGCAACCAGGGTGGACTGGAAGGAGGCGGATTGCGTGCCGCCGGTATCGGCGGCCAGCGCGGCATCGATGGCGCTGATCGCCGCCGCCCGGTCATGCGCGGCCAGCGCGCGCCAGGCGGCCGCGATGTCCTGCACGATGCGCTGACCGTCGGGTACGGCGATCAGCGACGGCGGGGTGACGCGGTCGAGCAGCCGGGTCTCGGCGCGCTCCAAAGCCTCCTGCGCCTTCCCCGTTCGCCCAGCCAGGACGGCGATCCGGGCGGCCAGCAGAAATTCCCTCGGCGGGTCGGACGGTGGGGTCGGCGGGACTGGCAGGGCCGGCCCGACCACCGAGCGCGTGTGCAACGCCGCGAGATTGGCGGCGCGCGTGCGGGACGACGGCGGCCGGCGATCGATCGTCTGCGCTCGGGCCGCCACGCCGCAACCGGCCACCAGGATCGCGGCGAGGGCGGCGCGAGTGAGCGGTCCCGGTTTGGCGCGCATGATCGCATGGCCTTTGCTGTTCGGGGATTGGCCGGCTTCCCTCATCGGGGAAACCGTCGGCAGGGCTCGCGTGCGCGGATCGCGCCGAGCACCGGCTCGTGCGCCAGTAGCCATTGCGCGGCGCCGCCGCGGGTCTCGAAGGCCTTCACTGGGAGCGCCAGTTCGAGGGTTCGGCTCACACTGCGGATCTGGAGGATCTGGTCGGCCGACGGCAGGTCCGCCTCGAGCAGCAGCCTGGCCTGCTGGCGCCACGCCACGGTGATGGCCCGGAGTTCCGATATACGGTCGGTCGGCACCAGGACGGTCAGCTTGGCGATGCCGATGCTGGCGTTGCTCTCGCGATAGCGCTCGTTTGCGGCGGTGCGCTGCTCGGGCGGCCGCGGTTTGACGGCGCGCGGCATTCAGGCGGCCCGCTTCACGCGCGCCGTCGCGCGCAAGGCGCCGAGTTGCTCGATGACCGCGGTGAGGTGTTGGCGGAACACCTCCGGCGGCATCGGCGGTGGTTCGATCGCCGCGATCGCCTCCAGTGCCTCGTCGCGATCGGCCAGAATCGACAGCGCGACATCGCGGCAGGATGCTGCCGGCACCCCCGCGGCGTGCTGGATCGCGGCGATGCCGCGGAGCAGGTTTCCGTCGACCGGCTCGTGCGGCAGGCCCCCGGTCTGCGGACCCGCGAACGCTTCCTGGCTGGCGGTGGCCAGCATCGGCATCACGCCCGTAACCGGCGTGCCGTCGGCCGGCGGTGGCGGCCGGACCGGAAGCTGGTTTTCGGGGAGACTGCTGATCGCGGCCAGGGCGCCGCGCGCGCAGGCGCGCGGGTTGTCGCCGTCGCGGGCGGCCCGTGCAAAGCCGCGCAGCAGCGCGGCCAGCGCCGGCGACAATGCCTCCTCGCCGCCGGCAAGGACGCTGCCGCGCTCAATGCGGGCAGCGATCGTGCCGATGCGGTCAAGCCGGGCGCGCAGGGTTTCCGGATTGGGCGGGGGGAGCATCAGGCTGCGCCCCAGCCGCTTCGGCCCCGTGTCATCGATCTCGGCGTGGAACAATCTGGCGTAGATGCGGCGGCTGCCGAACAGCACGATCGCCTCGCCCTCGATCAGCGAGGTCAGGTCGTTCCAGTCCACCCGCGAGACCGACCGGACCTCGGCGTGGCGGGCCTCGCGGTAGTTGCCGTCGGAGGCGCCCTGATAGGACGTGGCCTGGGTGACGTTGGTCTGGCCGGCGGTCTTCTCGATCCACTCGCGGGTGCGCCCGGAATCCTGCTGGCGCATGGCGATGGTGAGATTGGCGTTACCGAGCAGCGAGGCGGTCTTCTCGCCGAGCCGCGCCCAAATGCCGGACACCTCCTGAAAGCCGAGCACGAAGCTGATGTTCAGGCCGCGCCCCATGGCCAGCATGCGATCGAGGCCGCTGGTCGCATAGTAGGCCAGCTCGTCGAGCACGATGGGGAAGGGGGACGGGCCCATGCCGGGCTTGTCGGCCGCGGTGTAGTCGCCCTCCAGCGAGGCGCCGAGCAGCTGCGCCATCATGCCGCGCAACGAGGCGACGACCAGCTTGCCGAGGGCGGCGAGGGTGGCGTCGGAGTTTTCCAGCGCCGGCAGGTTGACCACCAGGATGCGGCGGTTGAGCACGACGTCGCGCATGTCGATGTCGCCGCTCTCGACCTTGAAGATGTGGCCGAGCGAGACGACGAGCTGGGTGAAGGTCGCCGTGAAATAGAACTGCGCGTAGCCGTGCTGTTTGCTGGGCTCGTCTCCCTTCTGCTTATCGAGCGGTACCGTCGGATCATAGCCGGGCAGCTCGCCGAGATAGTCCTTCAGCGGTCCGATCAGTTCCTCGGGTATCTCGTCCTTGACGTCGATCTCGGTCTCGATGCCGGTCTCGGCGTTGCGCAACAGGACGATCTTCTGCATCGCGAGCTTCCAGATCCACCGCAGATAGATGGCGGACCGGATGACCTCGATGTTCAGCAGCACGCCCTTGTGGTCGCGCAGCCAGACCAGCACCGGCGCGATGGTGCCGATCAACGCCACAGCGCGATCCCGAAACACGCCATTGGTGTCGTTCTGGGTCTGCTCGCCCATCTGGCTCGCCAGCATCTCGCGCAGCGCGTCGGCGTTGCCGGTGGCGAAGCAGTTGAAGGTATTGCTGTCCTTGAGGCCCGACGCGACCATGAAGTTCAGCACACGCACATCGTCCTCGCGGCCGAAGCGGCGGGCGAGTGCGAGCACCTTGCCGAACAGGTCGCGGTCCGCCTTGCCGTCCACCAGCACGAAGCCGGAGCCTTGCGCGAGCGCGCTGGCGAGCAGGCTGAGGATCGCCGTGGTCTTGCCGGCGCCGGTGGTGCCGGGAATGGTCATGTGCTGGCGGGCATC
The DNA here is from genome assembly GCA_017307285.1 of Alphaproteobacteria bacterium. Taxonomy (GTDB): domain Bacteria; phylum Pseudomonadota; class Alphaproteobacteria; order Acetobacterales; family Acetobacteraceae; genus JAFKFI01. Next base: position 116,019 of record JAFKFI010000054.1, read on the forward strand.
CTCCGGCGTCGCCCAGAGCTCCTGGCCGGTGATGCTCCAGCCGATGAACAGACTGCCCGCCGCCATCTTCGCCTTGCGGCTGCCGGGGGTCGGGTTGCTGTAGTCGGGCAGGGCGGCGGTGCGCGGCAGCCGCATCGGCAGCTTGACCCGGCGGGTCAGCACCCACCACGCGTAGAGGAGCGCGGCCGGCACGGCGAGGTCGACGACGGCAGGCTCGAAGAACGTGCCGACCGCTGCCATGCCAAGAATGATGCCGGACCCCGAGCTGCGCAGCGCTTCCGACAGCCGGGTGGTGAAGGGACGGATGTCGCGCAGGCTCTGCGCGCCGGTGCGCTCGAACTGCTCCTGCGGCCCGATGATCTGGCGGGGGATCATCGCGCTTCGGCCGCCTGCGCGAGGGGGACGGCGAGGGGGACCAGAACCGTCACACACCTACTCCTGCAGGCCGAACGGGTTGGATGGTGCGCCGCCAGTCGCGGACGGCGCTGGCTGGCCCGGCGGCGGCGAGACCTGGGGTGGCGCCGCCAGCTGCTGGCGGAAGGCGGGCGGGATCTCGGCTTGCGAATGCGTCGCGGCAGGTCCCTGCGAGGGGCGGTTGGACGGGGCGCCTGGCGTCGCAGGGATGGTTGGCAGCGCCGCGTAGGCAGGCTTTTCGGGCAGCGGCATCGGAGGCCGATATTGCTCGACCTCCGGGTGGCCGGTGGTCGCCAGCGCGCCTTGCAGCGGACCGGCGGCGCTCGACCGCCCTGAGAGATGCTGCCCCGCAACGAAGGCGCCGCACAGCAACACCGTTGCCAGCGCGCCCTTCAGCAGCGGTCGACCGGGCGGCACGGTTGGCCGCTCCGGGGCCGTGGCGTCGGCAGGCGGGAATGCCGGCGCCCTGCCAATCGTGATGTGGACCTCGGTCCCTTCGGGAATCACCAATTCCATGTGCTGACCTCGATCCTGCTGTCGCTCAGGAGCAACCTGCCGAAGTGTCCTGCGAACGGGAGCCGTCTCCTGCGCGGTCCACGCGGCTCGGTCCCGAGCGCTGGAAGTGCTAGGCTGCGCGGCATGAGCAGGATGCAGAAACAGTCGATCGCCGGCCTGACGGCGGGGGAGCGGGACTACATTCGCCGCGAACTCGATCGGTTCTTCTCGACGCTGCCGAGCGTCGCCGAGGGTTTCCAGCTGAAGACCTGGCGCGGCGGCCCGAATGCCGGCAAGCCGAAACTGCCACCGACCGCGCAGGGCCTGGTTGAGCGCGGCCTGATGCGACTTGACACCGGATACCGGCTGCCGCGCCTGTTCTTCACCGAGGCTGGCCTGACCGCCCTGCGCGCCATGATGTCGGACAGCCGCGTCGCCGACCCTGAGAAATTCGCCCATATCCGCCAGGAACTCGGCATCGATCCCGTGCCGGAACCAGACACCACGCTGGAGTGAGGCCGCCGCATCGAGCCGCATCTCGATCATCGGTCAGGGGTGCGATGCCGGCGGCTTGGCGGCCGCCTTGCGCAGCGCGGCGAGGGCGCGGTCGAGATCGGGCTCGCCGATCGGCGCGCCGATCGCTCGCTCGGCGGCCCAGTGGTCGCGCGCGCCGATCGCCTCGACCCGTGGGTTCGGATGCAGGTAGCGGTCGAACCCCTCGGTCTCGAAGCCGAGCGAGTGCAGAGCATACCAGAGCGGGCGATCCACCAGCTTGAGCCAGGCCAACTGACCGGGCGCCAGCACACCGGCCTGCAGCCGCGCCTGGTTGAGCAGCGTCATCAAGCCGGTGTGCGTGAAGGCATGGCGTCCCATCGCCGCCAGGGCAGGCGTCAGCAGAATTTGGTCCCGCAAGATGACATCGGCGGCGGCGGCGAGGGCGTCGGACAGGGTGAGCGGAGCGTCGGGCCCTTCCGGTCGATCCTCCTCCCGACCGCCGAGGCAGGCAGACAGATCGCCGAGCAGGCGCAGCGCCTCGGTCCGCCGCTCGGCGAGATGCAGCGCGAAGACCGCCAGCAGACACCGGGCCTGGGGGCTCGCGCGCTCGACCCCGCGCCAGGGCGGGCCGAGTTGCAGGGTCAGGGCCTGACGCGCCGCATTGTCGTCGAAGCCGCCGTCACCCCGCGTCGCGAACCGCGCGATCCACTCCTCGGGCGTGAGCGCGTAATCCGCCGGGCGGGGGTCCGGCGACGGGGGCACGAGCCGCAGGCGGCGGCCGGCGAACGCGGCGGTCGTGCGGAAGGAGGCGGCCTGCTCGCGGATCAGTCCGTCGAGATCGAACATCCGCCGATAACGCGCGGGCGCGGCGCGCAGCATGCAGACCAGGCCGAGCGACAGCATGAGGACCGCCGCGGGAATGCGCAGGAAGGCGCCGACGTCGTGCGCGATGCCGTAGAGGTCGCGCAGCGTGACGCCGTTCGGGTCGGCCGCCGCCATCTGCCGGTCGGCCAGATCGTAGCGATCGGTGAAGTGCCGGATGAAACCGATCTCGCGATGATGCAGCGCCATCACCGCGGCGCTGATTGCGCCGTGGTAGTTGCTCCACAACAGGTACGCGAAGACGCAGCCGCAGGTGAGACTGACGATCAGGTAGAAGCCGGCGTTGTCGTCGCCGGACGCCCAGCTGGCGCGCGGATTGGATTGCGGCCGCATATCAGTTCCTCGCCGCGAGGGTGGTGCGCGCCGGAGCAGGGACGGTGCGTTCGGTCAGCGATTGCAGTCGCAGCGCCTGCTTCAACACGGCGCGGAGATACGTCGCCTTATGCTCCGGGGCGTGCGAGTGGTAGTAGCCGACGCCCTCCCAGAAGTCTCCGTGCGCCTCGTCGAGGCCCTGCCGCAGGATCCAGGCGCCGGCCTCGATATTGGCGCAGAAATTGTCGCGCAGCGCGCGATAGGCACGGGAGATCGTCGCATGCCAATGCGCCGCCACCTGCGGCAGCCAGATCTGATTGACCTGCATCGGCCCGATGTCGACGGTGTCGTTGGTGTTCTGACTGACGGCGTCGAGCGAGCCGCCCTCGACGTTGAGCAGGATGACCAGCACCGCCGGCGGCAGGCGGTAGAGGCGCGCGGCGGCGTTGATGCAGCCCGCGATGAGTTGCTGATTGGCGGTCGCGCCGCCGGCGTACGGGTCCGCACCCGCCCAGCCGGGCGCGGCGAGGAGCGAGAGGACCGCCGCGGCCGCGAATGCCACGCGCCTCACGGCCCGGCTCCCGGGCCGGTTGCGGCGCTCGGCGACGCGCTGCGCTCGACCTGGATGCGGCGGTCGGTGGCCGCCGACCACAACGCGTTGAGTGCATTGACCGCGATCACGCCGGGGCGGCTGGCCTGTGCTGAGGCCTCCATGATGGAGAGCATTACCGTGGCGAAGGTGCCGGCGCCGATCCCACGCAGCCGATAGCCGAACAACGCCTCGGGGTCGCGGACGACATCGAGGGCGAACCCCTTGCCGGTCGCCTCGCGCCACACCGCCTCGCCCGCCACGACGAGCGCCGGCAGCAGGCCTGTGGGCGAGGCGGCGATCATCGGCGGGACCGACAGATCCTCGCCGGTGGCCCGGTCGCGGCAGATGATGGCGCGCCCGTCGCGGACGAGCAGTTCCTCCATAACGCGACTAACGGTCGCGACCTCGACGGCGCTCATGCCAGCCTCCGGCGGTTCCAGGTGGGCACGGCGGGCCGCGTCGCGCCCGCGAGGAAGCGGCGGCCGAGACGAAGCACCGCCGGCAAGGTCAGGCCGAAGAACGAGATCACCGAGAAGAACAGCATGCCGATGACGGCGACATAGAAGGTCGCCCAGCTCCAGTAGACCAGGAAACAGAGGACCGGCAGGCAGGCGCGTGCGTCGAGCATTAGCACCCGGACCGGCTGGCCGGTGTTGCGCCACATGGTTCAGCGTCCTCCCGCGTCATCGTCGCGCATCATCCGATGCTTCTCTTCTCGTGCATCGCCACCCGCTCGGAGATCCGGCCCTCCTCGAGCGCGAGATCGATCGCGCGCGCGTAGGACTGGCCCTGCTCGTCGATCGCGAGGCGGGTCAACGTCGGCCATTCGCTCGGATCGCTGCGCAGGAACTTGCTGCGTAGCGCGCCGTCGAAGGCGAGGAACTCGCGCAGCGCTGTGCGTCCGCCATCCACCGACTGCGCGAGCCGCTGGTTGATCACCAGGCGGAGCGATTGCGCGACGGCCGAGATCAGGTTGTCGCGCTCGTCGGCCGGGCAGAGGCTGGCGATGCGCTGCATGGTGAGCGCCACGTCGTTGGCATGAACCGTGGTCGTCAGCACGTGGCCGGAGATGGCGGCCTGGATGGCGGCGCCCATGGTCTCGCTGTCACGGCACTCGCCGACGATGATGTCGGTCGGCTCACGACGCATGCAGCCGCGGATGAACAGCGGGAAGGACGGCATGTCGCGCGGGATCTCGGTCTGGTTGATGGTCGACGACACGCCGCGCACACGCTCGAGGAGGAACTCGACCGGCGCCGCGCCCTCGACGATGTTGTAGTTCCCCTCGGGGTCGAGCAGCTTGGCGACGGTCATACCGGCGATCAGCGTCGATTTGCCCGAGCCGGTGCCGCCGCTCACGATCACCATGCCCTCGCGCGGGCGATAGGCTTCGAGGATGCCCGGCTCGACCAGCTGCGCGTCGAGCGACGGCGGCATGTCGGCGATCGGCCGCAGCACGATGTTGCCGCCATCCCGTCGCGCGGTGCGGGTAGGCGTGGCGTTGAGCCGAAAGCGCAGCCGCGTGGAGCGGTCGATGGCGATGGCGTAGGCGGTATCGAAGTCCTTGCCGCCTTGCAGGCGCGCCATGCCGTCCGCCCCATAGAGGTGGTTGACGATCTGCGAAAACTCGCCCTCATCGAGCGAGCCGCCCGTCGCCTGGTGATTACGGCCGTGGATCATCAGCCAGACCGGGTGGCCGGTCTGGAAGCTGACCCGTGAGGCGCGCGCACGGAACGCCCAGGTCAGCAGCGAGTCGAGGCCGGGCGCATGCTTGCGCGCCTCCTGCACCCAACGAAGTCCCTCGTCCGGCCAGACCACATCGATCGCCGACGAGGCGAGCGGGATGGGGGTAAGGCTATCGAGCATCGACCAGCCTCAATCGCGCGTTGGCCAAGCCGCATGCCAGGGCGGGGTGTGCTGTCGTCATCGCGGGCACCCAGCGCCGGGCTTCCAGCGCCGGGCGTTGCCTTGCAGGCCCGGCTGGTCGGTGATGCGGATGGTGCGGTCGCCGACATGCAGACTGTCGCGGCCGCCCACGACGCGGCGGTTGTGGAAGGCGATCTTGGGCTGCTCGACCAGCCGGGCGCGCAGCAGCACGCGGTAGCGCGCCATGCCGACGATGTCGCGATCGAGGCGGCCGAGATCGCTGAGAAAAATCTCAACGGCCTGCTTCTCGCCCTGCACCCAGCCCTCGGCCACCCACTTGTTCCAGTAGGCGGCCTCCTGCTTGGTGCGCGGCAACGCGCCGTCGGTGGGGCGGCGCGGCTTGGCCCAGACGCGCACGAGATAGGCCCGCCAGTTCGGCGGCGCGGACGACAGCTGGGCCTCGCGGGTGATCTGGTAGATGCACGACGTCTCGCGCGCCGCCTGGCCGCCATCGCCGAGCGCGAACGCCATTTGCGCGGCGGAGACGATCGGCGGCCGCATCAATGTCTGACCGCTGCTGACCGGCAGCACGAGAGTGCGAAAGTCGTAGGCGGTGTCGAGCTGCGCCTGATAACGGCGGAGCATCTCGTTGAGTGCGAAACTGCGTCCCGCCAAGCCGCCTTGCGCGCCATAGGTCATGGCGGCGGTGCGCACCATGTCGGCGCGGCCGGGTTCCAGGCCGTCGCCCTTCTCGTCGCCCGGACGAGCGGCCTGCAACGCCTCGAGCGAGGGCGGCGGCTCGGTGCCGGTCACCAAGGGGTCTTCCGACGCGCCGGTGATCGGCTTGTTCAGCGGATTGCCGAGATCCGGCAGGTTCTGCTCAACCTGATCCGGCGTGGGATCGGGTGGCACGCGCGGCGATGTCAGATTGTCGCCGGCCCGGCTCGCGGTCGAGCAGGCGAGACCGGCGACAACGGCCGCGGTCATGAGCAGCGCGCGGGACCTAGACATGGTGGATCACCTGGACCTGGTGATGGAGGGGATCGAGCTGCACCGTCGCGCGCGTGCCGGCTTCCGCGCCGAGCGCCTGGAACACCTGATAGACCGGGACCGACGACAGCGTGATCGCCACGGCGAGCGGCTTCTGATCGGATGGGCCGACGGTATGAAAGGTGTAGCCGATGCTGGCCGCGAGCTCGGCGACGCCCTTGTCGAGCGGCCCGTTCCAGTTGAACGACACAGTACGCTGCAGGTCGTCCGGAACGACGGGACCGGAAAATCGCCCGACGCTCGGCGAAAGCTGACCGAGCTCGGCCATCTCGGCGTCGACATGGCGCATGCTCTGCTGCAGCGCCTGCTCCGGATTGGGCATACCGGGCGTGGCGACGTTGGTCGGCACCGGGATCGTGCCGGCGCAGCCGGTGAGCAGCAGGCCGGCCGCGAGCAAGGGACTGACGGTCGCGCGGATCATGAAACATCTCCGGGCATCGCCGCGCCGCTCGGGTAGCAAGGGGCGGGGCGGCGAGGGACCGCGGCGGGGGTCGTGCGGGCGGAGGGATGCGGTTCCAGGCAGGGCCATTCGCCGGAACTCCGCTCCGGCGCGGCGAAAAGGGCCTCCCGCATGGCGCGGTCGCGCCAATTGACCCGGGCGTGGTGGTTCGACTGCCAGCCGGCCGCGAGCGCCACCTGCTTCGGATCGTGTTGGTTGCGGCCGAAAAGGCCGTGCCGGTTCATCCGCCGCGGCACACTGAACGGAACCACCAGCGCGGCCCCGAGCTGCAAGGTGAGATGCGCCATCGCCACTCCCTCCACCGTTGCCCAGAGGCTATCGAGGGTTCTTGCGAACGGGACGCGGGTCGCCGCCCGCGATCACCCTCAAGCGGAGGCCGCGTTCGCGCGCCGCTCGCGCGGCAACGGAACCGCGTCGCCCTGGGCGTCAGCGCGTACATAGATCGCGTAGCCGAGACGACGGACCCGGCCGCCGCGCACCAGGACAGCCGGGTGGTGGTTCAATCCACCACTGTCCCGACCGAGATGCCGGGTGACGTCCTTGGGCGATCGCGGCTCGGTCAGGTAGGCGAGAATGGCGTCGCGGATCGGATGCGCTCGCTCATCCTGCAATGAAACCACGTCCCCCACGTAATCGGCGTGGGCATAGGTCGCAAAGCCAAGGCGCCGGACCAAGCCGCGCCGCCGCATCGCTGCGAGGTGCCCCGTCGCGGCCGGCACGGAGCGATCGATATGCTCGGCAATCGCCTTCGCTGTGCGGGGTTCGGTCAGGAACGCCTGAATGGCGTCGCGAATCGGCTGCGCCCTGGCCCAAGGCCGCGTCGACTGAGATGGCGCGGGCATGGCGTTCACTCCGCAGCCATCGGCAGGTCGCTGTCATCGCTTCCGTAGGCGCGCAGCACCAGGCCGAGGCCATGGCCGCGGATCAGCTCGTCGGCCAGTTCGTCGACCACGCCTGCCTCCACCCGATCGGCGGCGTCGCCCTTCTTGAGGCGGGATTTGGTGCGGCGTTCGATCTCATCGAGCGCCGATCCATCGGGGAACACCTTGGACAAGCGCCGCAGGCCCTCGCTAAAGCCAACCTTGGCGAAGATGCGATTGCGCAGGTTGGTGTCGCCCGGAGTGGTCGAGAGCGCCCACAACTCGACCGGACCCAGGCTGTTGACCAGCAGCTGCTCGTAGTGCGCGTCACCGGCCTGCAGGATGGCGAGGAACGGCGCGCCGCCCTTCTTCGGTCCGGTCAGGCGGTAGCGCACGATCTTGGCGCTGGCGTCGGACAGGTCGAAGCGCCTGACGATCTCCTCGAGCTCGCGCTGATCGCCGGCGCGCAGCACGAAGCGGCCGGTCGATTGGGCGATGACGCCCTCGCCCATGTCCGACAGGCGTTGGCTGGCGAATCCCAGTTGCACGTTGTGCTTGCGGCCCTCGCGCACATCGAGCTCGGCCTGCGCGCGCACCAGCGGGCTGCCCTGGGTGCGATGCCATTCATCGTAGTCGATGCGCTTGACCGTCTCGTAGACCTCGGTGAAGCGGGCGCGATGGTAGTCCCGCACGCGCTCCGGCACGAACTGCAGGTAGTCGGGGTGCAGGAAGAAGTTGCGCGCCAGGATGTGCCGCGCCAGCAGGTACATCATCTCGGTCTGCCGGTTGGCGGCGGCCGAGCCGGTCGGGGCAACGTCGATGTAGCGCTCGAAGATCTGCGACGCCTTCTCCGTGGTTTCGGCGATCTTGAGGCTGTCGAACAGGTCACGCACTTGGTCGCTGCGCACCGCGCCGATCAGGTCCTGCAGGATCGGCACGGCGTGGCGTTGCGCCCGCTCGGCCAGGCGGTGCTCGCCGGCGTCGCACAGCCCCTCGACCACATCGCGCCAGTACGGCGCCTCGTGGTGCAGGTCGATGCGGTGCCGCTCGATGGCGCGATCGACCTCCGGCTCGACGCCGCGACGATAGTGCTTGGCGCTGCCGCCGGCCTCGGTGCAAAGCCGATAGGCTTCGTCGATCACCAGCGCGATCATCTGCGCCATGCCCTCGAACGGCGTCGTGGTGTCGGGCGGCAAGGTCGCCAGCAGCAGGAAATTCTGCAGGAAGGCGCGCTCCAGCGGCAGCGGATACTCGCAGCCGACCTGCAGATCGAAGATGTTGAACTCGAAACCAGGAGCGAACTGCAGCGCCACGAAGATCGCCTCGCGGCGGCGGTTCGGCGCGAGCGCCTCCTGCATCAGCCGGACGAAGCCTTCGGCGCTCTTGCCGATATCGGCCTTGCCGATCAGCGGCAGCTTGGCACCGTGCGCGCCGAGCACCGCGGAACTCAGGCAGAGGCCGATATTGATGGTGTTCGCCAGCACGGATTTGCCGCTGCCGGGGGGTGCGACGAAGAGGTCGCACACCAGCGGCCGTTTGCGGCCGCCGGAGGGATCGTAGGGCCAGATGCCGCCGTCCGGGCGGCGAAACAGCACGCTGCCGCTCTCCCAGGGCGAGGCGGTGCGGTTCCACGGCAGCATGGTGAGCGCGTCGCTGAGCAGAGCGAGCGAGGGATTGGCGGTCGAGGCCAGCGCCAAGCCTGGCACGCTGCTCATGACACCTTCAAGCGGATCGCCGACGACGGTCGTGGTCTTGGCGTTGCCCCAGCCCTCGATACGCTGCGAGAGGGTGGACATGCGCCGGCGCAGCTTGGCGGGCTGCTCGACCGGCGCCCAGGTGGCGAAGCTCGCCCGCAGCTTGACGCTGATGTGATTCTCCTTCTCGCGGGCTTCGCGCAGGAATGCGAAGGCGCGGCGCAGATCGGCGTTGCCGGGAAACATCGAGAGAAAACTGGCGCCGATGTCCCTCATTTGCATCGACGCCTTGCCGCCGCCCTCGATGACGATCGCGGCGCGCCAGGGCAGCCGGTCCTGGCCCAGCGTGGCGGCCAGCTCGACGAACGGGCGGGGATCCTCGGGGCCGAGATTCATGTCGACGCAGGCGAAGGCGTTGTCGCCGAACTCGACACGCTGGCCGCCCTGCGTCACCGCGTCGGCGTAGAACAACTGGTCGCGCAGCGGCGGCCACAGCAGGCACTCGGCCTTGGGGTGCTTGACGTCGTCCTCGGGGCAGCGCGGCATCACCCGATCGCCCGGCAGCGCCGGCCGCCATTCCGAGCCGGACATCTCGCGGTACATCGCCTCGCGCGCGAGCTTCAGTGCGTCGTGTGGCTCGATCACCGTGGCCGAGACGTCGTGCGCGCGCAGCGCTGAGAGCACGCGCGAGGTGAAGGCGGCGTGGCGGGCGGCCATGATCTCGCTGCGCATGGTGAAGCGCTGCGTCTCCCCGATTGCGCCGGCGGCACGGGCGTTGGCGGCGTACTCGGCCTTGAGCTGCTTGCGCTCCTCCTTGGTCAGCACCGTGCTGCGGGTCCAGACGATGAAGCAGGAGGTCTCCCAGCGCATCAGCGTGGGCCAGAGCCGGGCGCGCTCGTCGAGAATGTCGTCGAGGTTGAGTCCGGCGTCGCGCGCCACGGCGCGGCAGGCATTGAGATTGAGGCGCTCGATCTCGGCCAGCGCCGCGTCGGGATCGGAGATGTACCAGCCGACGATGGCATGCCCGCGACTCTCCAGCGCGCCGGACAGGTCCATGCGCATGGCCTCGGTGATCCGCGCGAAATCCTTGCGCTCGGCCATGCGGCCCGCTTTTGGTGATCAGCGCGTCGCCATGCGCCGTCTCGAGCTCGCAGAACGCGGTCAGCGGCTGCTTCAGCGCCAGGGAGAGGCTCGCGAGAACGCGGGCGAGAAAAGAGAACATGGTTCTACCGCCTCCGGAAAAGCCGATTCGGAGCAACGGGCAGGCTTCGCTGCGACGCTGGCTTCGCCAGGGCGAGCCAGGTGTCCACGATTTCGGGATAGACGTCCGTGCCACCCTCGTAGAATTGGCCGAGCGGCAGCAGTCGCAGCCCGCCGAGCAGCGTGGCGCGGCGGCTGCTCGCGCCCGGGGACAAGCGCCGCAGAGCGCTGCCGAGTTCGCGGGGCGCGCTGGTGCCAAGACGGGCGGCCGCCATGGCGGTGCGGTCGGCCAGCGTGGCGCGGGCATGATGCAGCGCGCGCCGGTCCGGGGTGTCGAGGCGCATGCGATACTCGACGTGCAGACCCTCGCCCAAGGCGCGAAGCTGCATGTGGATCTCGCGCATCGTCGTGTTGATCGCCTGCTGGCTCATTTCCGGCAGCCAGAGCAGGCCGGCCTCCTCGTCGATGCGTGGCCGCTCCAGATGCAGCGCCAGGGCGCAGAGCGGGCACGCAGCGTTGTTGGACGAGGGCGTATCGGCGCTCGCGTCGCACGAGGTCTGCCACGGACCGGAACGAATGCCGCAAAATACGCAAGGGACGTCGGCAGGAGACTCGCCCGTCAGCGCGGCGGTCATCACCCATCCGGCGGGTGCGGCCGACAATGTGAGTGGCGGCAGCGGCATGATCAGAGAGTTGCGACAATGAACGGCAACGCGGCGATCATTGCCGCCCCGAACACCGTCAGTCCCACCATGCTGCAGCGGAGTTGACGGTCGCAGGACCGGGGCCGCCCGAGCAGAAGCAGCAGCATGATCAGCAGTCCGGGAATGGCGCCGGCGAAGAACACATACGCTGCGTCGATCGGTACGGGCTGCTGCGGCACTGTCAGGCTGCCGGCGACGGCGTAGACGATGGAGACCGCGAGCAGCACGCAGGCCGCGCTGCGGGGGATGTGTGTGGACGGCTCCGTTCGGGGTTGCGAGGCGTCGGGTGCGACGGTCTGGTTCATCGACAGGAGTTCCCTGAACGAAAGAAGCTGCCGCCAGCGCCCTGGGGGAGGAGCGGTGGGCGTCGACGGCATGAAGTCGCGCGGCTCAGCCGCCGCCAGAGCCGAAGCTCACCATGCCGGGGGTGGTGCTGATGGTGGCCTGGCCGCCCGAGGCGCTAATCGCCGCCTTGTTGATCCACACGCCAGCGGTCGCGAACAGACCGCAGAGCGCCAGACCGGCGATAGCCCGGCCGACATAGCCGGTCTCGCGATTCTGCGGCTGCCGGCTCTGCCACGCCGCCCAGACGCCGAAGAAGAAGCAGACGGCGGCGGCGAGATAGCAGGCCATGCCGAAAGCCGTGCTGCCGGCGTTGATCGCTTCGCCCGAGATCGTGTTCAGCTGGGCGCCCATGCCGCCGGCGGGAGACGTCGCCTGCGCGAGCGCCTGACCGGCGTAGCCGAAACCGAGGGAAAGTCCGCCGGCAATCGTCGCCAGCGACTTCCCCCTTGTGGCTGCGAGACGCCGCATGCGCGCGCCGACCCGCGTCTCGTTGATGGAAGGGTTCACGCTGTAGCTCCTGGTTGCGAGGGACCATCCCCTCACGTTCCAGATTCGCTGGCCGGCCTGCGAACGGCGCGCCTGATTTTGCCGAACCGGCAACATCAGCCGCCGGTCTGGAAGAACGACACGACGCCGTTGGCGATGCTGACGATGTTGATGCACATCACGCCGAACGCGAACTGGATGCCGCACGCCACCGGCGAGCCGTTGGCGCGGCCGTTGACGATCGAGCGCCAGGTGATGACGGCCCAGAACACGCACGCCGCGCCGAACATCTGGAAGAAGTGCTGGAACAGCGTCACCACGTTGATGATCGAGGCTTGCGGGTTCGCGCCGAGGACATTGCTGGCGTTACCGGGATTGGTCGGGGCGTAGCTGGTGAGCGACGCGGTGAGGTTGGTGCCCGCGCTGACATTCGCCATGGTGAGGAATTGCGGAAAGCTGGCGAACACGCCGGCGAGGAGCAGCGAGACGAACGGCACCCACGGCCTGAGCCGGTGATGGTGGTAATGATGGTGGTAGGCGAGGCTGCGCAGCGTCCACACCGCGAAGAAGAAGCAGCAGCACGCCGCGATGTAGCAGAAGGCGGGCAGCAGGACGGCGATTCCGTCGGCGATCGCCGTCGTGAAATTGACCAGGCCTTGCATGGATGGCTTTCCGCCGCCGACCTATTCGATCGCGCCGTGCTCGGTGGTGACGACCCAGCTGGTTCCTTTCTGGGCGATCGCCTTGACCCGGCCGTAGCCGGGGATCGTATCGCCGACAACGACTTGCACTTGGGCGCCGTCACCGCCACCACGATCGACCTCGGCCAGCAGCGCCAGCCCCGGCGAGGCGGCCTGGACGCGGTAGCGCTTGGCCGTCGCGGAGCCAGAAGTGGGCATTACCGTTTCGGCCCGCGTCAGCCGCACCGGAACCGCCCTCGCGGCAGACCCCGCCGCGGGATCCGCGCCGCCGCCGACCGCGCCGGCGCTGGCCGCCGCATCAGCATCGCGGGCCGCACCCGCGTTGTTGGAGGCGCTGGCCTCGCGGGCGACAGTCATGGCGTTGCGCGCCTCTGACAACGCGATCCGGCGCTCGAAATCGCTGAGGCGAGCCGCGGTGTCGGCCGAGCTCTTGCGGAAGTCGGCGCGCAACTGAGCATCCTGCGTGCGCAGGTCATGCAGCATCGTCGCCATCTCGGTGACGAGGTTGAGCACCTGCACCTGCTCGGCAGGCGTCATCGGCGCGGCGCGCACCTCGCGCGCGACCTTGATCGCATCGGCGGGAAGTGTCGGGCGCGACGACGCCGGCCGCGAGACAGGGGCGGAAGCCGCTTCGGGGGCGGTCTGCGGCGCGGGCGCGGCCTGCGCTCCGGACGCGGCCTGCGGCGCGGGCGACGGCCGCGCGACGGGTGCGGGCGGGGCAACGGACGCCAGCTGCGGCCCGGACGCGGGCGGCGGGACGGCGATTGCCGGAGAGGAACCCGGGGCCTGGTCCGCCGGCGGTGAGGGCGTCGCCAGGGACGACAGGATCGCGCTGGTGACGTCATGCACTGGCGGGGCGGCCGCGCTCCGCGGCGCGGTGGCTGGCGCCGGCAGCTCGCCCGGCGTCGTGGATCTCGGGGTGGCGGATGATGCCACGGCCGGCGGTGTCGTGGGGGCGGCGCGCGCCGTGGCAGGTCGCGTGCCCGGCTCATTCGGGACGTAGCCGGGCGGAGCGTCCGCGACCCCGCCAGCCCCGCTCGCCGCCGGGGCAACCCCATGGGAGACCGCCGGAGCCGCCTCCGGCGCCTTCTCCGGCCGCCTCGGCTTGGCCTGCTGCGACGACGCGGCGGCCGGTGGCGGCTGTTGCGCGGTCACGTTGGAAGGCGAACCCCCGGCGCGGAGTGCAAGCAGCTCGTCGATCTGCTGGTCCCTTGGCTTGGCGGTGTATGGCTGCCGGACCTCTGGGGGAGGCGGCGGCGGCAAGGCGACGCTGGCCAGCGTCGCCGCGGGCGCCACCAACGGCGGCAGCGTGATCCCGGCCATCTGCCGCACCGACGAGGCCATGCGCGAAATCGGATAAACGTGGTTGTAGGGTGAGACGAGGAAGATCCCGACGGCGGCGCCGAGCGCCGCGCCCGCCACGCCCAGCAACAGGCGATACCGCCTGCGCCGCTTCGCCGTCCCCGATGTCGTCAGGCGTTCGCCCGGCTCCGGCGTGGGTGGAGTGTCCGCCTCTGGAGCCTCGATGGACCTTATGCCCCCGTTGCTGTCGGGAAGATCCTCGACCTCGCCCGGCAGTCGCACACGCAACGAGGCCGCGTCCGGATCGACCAGCGGATTGGCGGCGATGTGCGTGTCCATGGCGACCTCATGCGAAGCAGCGATTCTCAGCATGGCGCTGGCCGTTGCGAACGGAGCGTCGCCTCCGCGCGTGCGGCGTCACGGCGCCCGATGCGCCGTGACGTTGGAGAGGAACATGACGCCGACCGCGACATTGGCGTCGAGCGAGATTGTCGAGCCTTTCGGCGCCGCCTGGTTCAAGGTCTGGCCGATCTGCGACGCCGCCGAGCCGGCGGCGACACCCAGCTGCTGATTGATGTTGAGATGGGTCGAATAGGCCGCGCCGCCGAACGGGCTCAGCACCGTCTGCGTGTTGGTGGTCTGGGCGATCGCCTGACCCAACCCCGCGACGAACGCCGCGGCGGCCGGCAGGACGAAGCGCGCCAGATAGTGCTGGTCGACGTTCGAGGCGACGCCGGCCTCCATCGTGTCCGGCGCGATCACCAGGCCGTCGGCGCCGATGTTCTCGCCGTTGTGGATGACGGTGCTGACGTGGATCACCAGCCGGTCCTCCTGCTTGGCGAAGGTGCCGATCATCCGGTCGCCGGCGATCGGTCCCGAATCGGCCTGCAGCACGATGGGGCTGCTGGCATCCGAGTTCACCGCCAGGATCGGATGCGCATAGACGCCCCGGCCGGCGGGAACCAGGATCGTGCCGGCCTCGGCGCCGCGGGCGGAGACCGGCACCGGCACCGGCGACGCGGCGGGGCGCGACGCGGCTGGGCTCGATCCGCCCCGCGGCGCCGGGCCGTCCGCCTGATTGGCGGCGGAACCCTGGTCGGAAGGCGGTAGGACGATGTCGGTGCGCGGTGCCCGGCCGCCCCAGCGCGAGAACAGATCGCCGATCTGCTTCGAGTAGACCTCTTCGGCCGTGGGATCGACGGTGGTCGCCGCCACGAGGATCGGCACAGCTCGGGGCATCGGATGCGGCGCTGGCTGCGCGGCGGGCGCCGGCGGGGGCGCCTGCACGGTGAACGCCGCCTGCAGCGGCTCCGGAACGGCGGGGCGAGCCGTCCAACGGGGTGGGGGAGCCGGCGTCCCGTGCGGCTCGGGCGCGCGCGGGACCGCCTGCTCGACCTGCGGCGGCGGCGGCAGCACGGCCTGGCTCGGCGCGATCGGCGGCGTGTACGACCGCCCATGGTCCAAAGCATTCCGCGCCTGCGCATCGTTGACCTTCAGCGCC
Source organism: Alphaproteobacteria bacterium (assembly GCA_017307285.1). Classification (GTDB taxonomy): domain Bacteria; phylum Pseudomonadota; class Alphaproteobacteria; order Acetobacterales; family Acetobacteraceae; genus JAFKFI01. The sequence goes on from JAFKFI010000054.1 coordinate 131,378, forward strand.
AGCGCGTCTTGCTCGGGGGTGCTGTAGAGGCCGCCCGGTAGCGGGTCGACCTGCTTCAGCTTCGCGTCGCGCGACACGATCGGCGCGCGCTGTCCGGCGGTTGCGACGACGAACACCAACCCGGCGACCGCGACGACACCCACAATGATCATCGCCGGACGGCGGGGACCTGCGCTGCAGGAGGCGTTGAACACCCCGCCGGCACGACGCCTGGAAAACCTGAACCTGCCAAATCTGGCCAGCGCGCCGGACATGTAACTACTCCTTCAGTGCGGCTGAGACGGTCCGGCCATTGACGGACAGCAGGACGACCGGGGTGTTGGGGACGGCGTAGACGGTGAGCCCACCCTCCGCCTCGGAGGCGGTCCACTCCGGCGACAGCAGCGTGTAGCGGGTGCGCAGGTAGACGTTGCGGCCCAGCCGCCACGCCCGCAGCCCTTCCGGCGAGACACCCTCGACCGAAAGCGGCACCGCGTCGGCGGGCGGCACGCCGTCCAGCATGCCGGTCAGGAATGGCGCGCCGGTATCCGGGGCGTCGGGCTGCGTCATGATCTCGATCTTGGCGTGCGGACCGCGATCGGCGACGTGGACGCTGAGATTGGCGTCGTAGCGGCCGCCGCCGGAGACTAGCAGAAAGGTGATCGGCTTGGGCGCGCCCTCGAGCGAGACCACGAGTCCACCGCGCGGCACCGCCGAGATCGGCTGGATTTCCAGCACGTTGCTGCCTTTTGTCGGTGTGCAGACGTAGAAACCGAACGCAGAGACCGAGGGGACGCCGCCGCCGCTGTTCGCGAGGTTGCAATTGGTGCCGCCGGCAACCGCGGAGGGATTGGAGTTGGTGTCCCAGGCAATCGGCCAGGGCTGGCCGGTGCTGTCGAAGAAACTGACCGCGGTCGGATAGCCCCGGACTGTATTGAGAATGCTGGTCGCCGCCCCCGGCGCGAAGCTCACATTGACCTGGCGGTTGATCGGCGCGGCGATCTGTTCGGTCGTCGCCTCCTCTTCCGCCCGGCGGCTGGCGTTGAAGCGCCGCCCGAGCTCCTCGATCATCGCCGGGGTGAGCGGAATCGCATCCTGGGCCGCTTTATTTGCCGCGGGGCTATTGCCGTTCGCAGAATTGTCTGAGCCGGTGCCAGGAATGCCCCGGGGGCCCAGCGGAGCGGGCGCCTGCTGCGCGCGGCCGGCGCTCGAGAAGACAACGCCGGCGAGCAGGGCCGGCACCAGGAAGGCTGCGCGCACGAGGGTCTCCATCATTGGTTTGGGGGAAACGGGGGATTGCCTCGGCTAGTGTTGGTTGCTCGCCACCAGCTGATCCACCGCGAGCCCGTCAGGATGGTCGTCGCTGTTGGTGCGAACGACGAGCGCGGTGATCATCAAGCTGTTGGTCGATGTCTGGTTGACGTTCTCGCAGGTCTGCAGGATCGGCACCTGGATCTGGTAGGCGAGCGCGCCGCGCACGAAGCTTGTCTGGTGGATCACCGCGGCGCGTTGCGACTGCGCGTGACAGAGCAGCCGCGCGCGCTTGAGTTCATCGAAATTACCCTGGCCGATATAGCTGTTGGCGAAGGTGTTCCAGCCGTTCAGGGTGAAGCGCCGGCTCGCCGCGTTCAGCTCCTGCGCGTAGTTGTGATAGTCGACATTGTACGGCGCGATGACTGCCTGGACCGCCCACTCCAGCAGTTCCGTGTCATCGACGATCGGGCTGTCGAGCGCCACGACGGGATGCGGCGGCGTCTTGCCGTCCACAAAGAAGTAGCGCGGCTCGATCGGGTTCACCCAGACATACGCATCGTGGATTAGCGACACGCCGAGCAGCGCGCCCATGCCGAGGGTGAGCGCCAGACATTTGGTCACCAGCCCCGCCTGGAAGTCGGGGTCCGACAGCCGACGCGTGACGCTGGCGTTTTGGTTCCTCATGGAGCAGCCCGCCGAAGGTTTCTCACGCAGCAATCATCGCGAGGGTTTCTGCGAACGGCGCGTCGTCGTCGAATACCGCAATTTTGTTCAGAGGCAGATGCGGGCGCTTTGATACTTCTCGTATTCGCTGATCTTGCCCTCGGCGCGCCGAGTCTCGCGATTGCAACGAACGCTCGCGCGATCGCTGCGGTGTCGCCAGAAGAAGCGCTGCGAGCGACTGCACACGGCCAACTCGTAGCCGGACTTCGCCAGATTAACTTTCGCCAGGGCTTGGTCGCAGGTGTCGCCGAACTTGCGGCGGTCGAGATCGCGCGGCAGGTCGATGCGGTCATAAAATGAGGCGAGTGCGCTCTCGCTGATGCCGACCTCCAGCGCGGTCTGCCGATAGTTCTGCCGGCCGAAATAGCGCAGCGACAGCGCCTCGACGATCTCGCGGTTGCGGGTGCGATCGCGCGCCTGGGCGATCCAGGCCAGTTCCGGCTTCGCCCTGCTCGCTGGCTCGCCTCGGGTCGCGGGGGGCGGGGCCGGCGCGGGAATCGGGGCAGTGGGCGCGACGAGATCGGTTGCGGGCGTCCAGGTTAGCGCGGGAGGAGGCGGTGTCGGCTCGCCGCCGGGAATGATCCGCAACAGCTGCAGCTCGCCCTGCGCGGTCGGCTTGCGGGCGGTCTTGCCACGCCGCACCGCCACGGAAACCGGCACATCGCCCGGCGGGAACGGCGCGCGCAGAACGACGTTGCCGGCGTCGCCGCTCTCCGTGCGAAACGACACCGATCCGGCTGCTGTGCCGCAGAGCGCCGACTCGGCGGCGGTCGCGTTCGCGGGCGAAGCATCGGGAAAGCCGAAGCCGGACGTCGGGTCCACCAGGGTCGCGGGATCAGCCCGTCGGAGGGCCTTGCGATCCGGTGCGGCGATACCCAGCCGCCGCGCCTTGGCGCGCACCGCGTTGGGCGAACGGCCGAGCCGTTCGCCAATGGTCGCGGGATGGATGCCGGCGACCCGCCAGGCGATGAGGCGCATGGTGTCGAGCACCGACCAGCCGCGCGCGCCGGGCTTGCGTAGCGGTCGGTCGTGCGGCGTCCGCAGGCCGAGCCGGATCAGGCTGGCGTCGAGCGCCGCACGCGAGAGGCCGAGATAGAGGCAGATCGCCTCGATCCCGAGGCCGGCGCCGACCATCCCAGCGAGAACGCCGTCGAACGGACAGGCGACCAGCGCAACCAGGGAGGCCAACAAGGAAGCCCCGGAAATCGGGGGCTGTTCTGGCTGCGCTGCTCTCGTGAGGCTGGCTGACACGAACCGCTCCGGCACAGGAACCAGGAGCAGTCAATCCGCCGACAACCTGAATGTCAATCAGAATTCGCTGGCAGCGACGATGTTGTCGCTTAGGAGGGCGACGTTCCTTTGGCTACCTTTTTCCCGCCGTCAGATGCAAGCTTTTCGAGGCGGTCCCGGAGGTGCCCAAAACGGAGCAGGTCGTCGATGATCTGCACCTCCTGGGATTGGCGCTCTTTCAGCACAGCAGTGGCGCGATCGATTGCTGCGATCAGGCTGGCAATCCCAGAACTGGTCAGCGCGTCCCGAGAGCTCTCCGGCATGAGATCTCGTGCTCCCAAGCCGAGCGCCTCCGCAATCCTAGAAACTGTTTTGAGCGTAACGTTTGCCCCCTCGGTTTCCAATTCGAAAATGTACGACGTCGCGAGTCCCGTCTTCTCGGCGAGTTGGACGCGTGACAGTCCGGCTTTATCTCTCGCCTCTCGGACTTTGCGACCGAACGCCGCCGAAAGCTCGTCCAGCGGAGACGTCTCCGCGGTCTGCTTCTTGGGACTCTTCACCATGGCGACGGCCCTTCTTCCTGCGTCCGAGACTACCCGCGACTTGCACCGCGTTTGGCTGCGAACGCTCCCCCTCGGTTGGCCCGGGCTTATCGAATCCTTGCGCGGGGTGTCGCAATCCCCGTTCGCAGGAAAATCAGCAAAAAGAGCCGACCCTGACCGGAGGATCGGCCTCATGCGCGCTGCACTGATCGCAGCCTGGTTCGCTGCCGTGGCTTTCGCGCCAGCGGCGTGGGCCGATTTCGTTATCCAAGGCGCGCCACCACCGCGGCCGCGTCAAGCCATCGCCGAAGCCCCACCGGCCCAATCGGCCGCTCCAGACGGGCAATCGGGAGCGGGCAGCCCCGCCCGCCGGCGCCCCCTGAGCGTCCCGCGCTTCGCCACCGCGACGGGCTTCGGCAACCAGGTTCCCCTCTCGTTTGCGGTCCGGCAGATCGTTCCGAGAGACGTGAAGGTCAGCTACGGCCCGGGCATCGATCCCGCAGCACTCCTCGACTGGAAGGGCGGCCAGCCCTGGAACCGGACCCTGGCTGCCGCCATCAGGCCGCTCGGCCTGGAAATGGTGATGACCTACATGGCCGTCGAAATCCGCAAATAGCGAGGCGCGGTTCGCAAGAAAGCCGGCCAGGTTGCTCCCCCGAAACGCCACGGGAGCCTCCATGCCCAACCTGGAACAGCACACGGTCACCGTCTGGCTGACCGAACTGCGCCCCGCGCCGGCCGCCGCCGAGTGGCCACCCGCGATCCGCGCCGTTGAAACGTGGGACGAGATGCCGCGGCGCCTCGTGGAGCTCGGCGCGGCACTCGACGACGTGGCCAGGAGCGACCTCGAGACGCTCGCCAATGCATTGCGGCACGGCGCGCTGGGTGACGATCTAATGGTGGTCATGGCGCAACTCGGAGCCGCCCGGATCATGCGCCTGCTGCATTGGCTGTCCGAGATCGACCTGCCGGAATGCCACGCCGTCATCACCGCTCTGCTGAAGGACGACGGCGGCTCCGGCCGGGCGTTGCGCGCCGCCGTCGCCGCGGTGACCCGGCAGGCGACCCTGCGCCGCATCTTCGCCCCGGAGCGCATCGCCGCGCTCGAAGCGGCCTGCACCGAGACCTTCAAGGAGGTGGCCTGATGGCCCGTTTCGCCGCCCTGGGCCTCGTCGCCCTGCTCGCGTCCGTCCCGCTCTGCGGATCTGCGTCGGCACAGCCGGTCACCAGCGGCAGCGTCGGTTGCGCCGCCGTCGTACAGGCGTCCAGCAACGGGATGACCTCTCGCGTCGGCGCGGACGACACCACCATCAACGTGCCCCAGAGCGTCACCCAGCTCAGTTGCCTCGGCAACTTCTTCAATGGCGTCGGGCTGAACCTCGTCACCAACCTGCTCAACCCCGGCAATCTCCTGCAGGCGGTGCAGGGCCAGATCTGCGGTCTCGTGCAGTCGACTTGGAACTCGCTGCTCGGATCGGCGCAATGCGGCCTGACCATCAGCGGCTTCAACATGGGCTTCGGTGGTCTCGGCGGCGGGATGTCCTGCCCGAAGCTCTCGTTTGGCGGCGGCGGACCGCCGATCGCCTCGGTCGGACTTGGCGCCGGCAGCGGCGGCAGCGGCCTCTACATACCTGGCAGCGGCATGGCGCCCACCGGCTACACCGTCCCCAACGTGTCGCCCGGCACCTTCTGAGGAGATCGCGCCCATGCGCCGGCTCACACTGATCGGGTCTACCGCCGTCGGCTTCGTGCTCGGCGGCGTGCTGATGAATTCTGGAGCGGTCCGCGCCCAGATGGCGACCATCGACGTCGCCTCGATCGCCCAGGAAATCGGCATGGGCAATCTGCTCTCCGCCATCCAGGGCATCATGTCGACGGTCAATCAGGGCGTCACCGCCATCAACACGGCGCTGAGCGCCACCGGGCCGATCGCCAGCGTGCTCGGCGACAACACCTTCGGCACGGTGCAGCAGCTGCTCCAGGAGGGCTTCACCCAGGAGGCCAACTACGCCAAGGCGAGCGTCGGCGCGCAGCAGCAGATCGCCGATGCCTCCAACACCGCGATGGCGCGGTTCCAACGCGACATGCGCAACGCCCAGATCCGCGACGAGCAGACCCCGAGCCCGACCGCCTGCGCCGCCATCGACGGCGGGGTCAGCACGCAATCCGCCGCCGTGCAGGCCTTCGGCGTGGCCGAGGTCATGGCCCACATCCACGACCAGCGTGGCGAGGCGGCCACCGGCATGCCGTCGCATTTCGGCCAGGCGCAAGGCGTGGCGTCCATGGCCGCCGAACATGCGAATTTCTACTGCAATGCGGACGACGCCGCGGCAGGCCTCTGCACGGTCAGCAACATCCCTGACGCCGACCAGCAGATGCTCAGCCTGTTCGGCTCCGGCACCTACGCTAGCCAGGCGGCGGTCAACACCGCCAAGGACTACGCGATCAACCTGATCGAGCCGGTCGCCCCCGCGGCGCTGCGCGGCGACCAGTTGACCTCCGCCGCCGGCCAGGACGCGGCGGTGCGCCGGCGCAGCTACAACGCGCGCATGTCGCTCGCCCAAAGCTATGTCGACAACGCGATCGGCATGCAGACCCCTTCGGTGCCGTTGACCGCGCTGCAGATGCAATACCTGCAAAACATGGGGCTGCCGGCGCAGACCAACGGCTCCTGGCTGCAGGTGCTGCAGATCGAGTCCGAGCGGCGGATCAGCGACGTGACCTGGCACGCCAATCTGCAAAGCATGCCGCCTGCCTCTGTGGCACGGGAGGCCGCCAACGAAGCGGCGCTGACCAATTACCTACTGTTCCAGATCTTCAAGATGAACCTGATGCACGGAACCATCAGCGCGGCGCAACTCGCTGCGGAAACTGACCGCAACTTCCAGCCCACGGTGCGCATGCCGACGCCGACCTACTGACCGCGGCTCAATCACGCGCACGCATTAACCGGAAGGAGCTCGCCATGTCTGACCAGCCGCCAGTCGCGCCGCCGAACCCGCCCGCCGCCCCAACCCCGGACGGCGCGGCGCGAGCCGCCGGGGCAGCCGCCTCATCGCCCGCCGGCCAGGTCGAGCGGCCCGGAAAGCCCGCCGCGCCGGCCGAACAGGATCCGATGCGCGAGCTGCTCGACCGGATGGAGCGAATGAGCGAGCTCCTCGCGAGCCGCGAGCCCGGTCTCGCGAGGACGCTGCAGTTCCTGTCGCAGCAGGGCCAGGATCCGGATCGGCGGGCGCAACCCGCCTTTCGTCACGAAGTAGCCTACGCGCTGCAGGACATGGAGAAGTCTCCGCTGGGACGGATCGACATCAACGCCGATCTCCGCGCCGAGATGACCCGATTGGCTGGCACCGCGCCCGGCCTCGAGAACGAGCGGATGCAGGCGCTGATGCGATCCACCGCTTCGATCGACGACAGGGGATTGGTGAGAGAGATCCGCCACATGGGCAATAGCGTCGGCCGGCAGGTGGATCAGCACCTGCCGGAGACGCTGAGCCACATCGATGTGATGGAAAATCAAGTACGGCTTGCGGGGAGGCCGGCGGAACCGGCCCCGTCCGCCGCCGCAGAACGCACCGAGCGGCCAGGGGAGGGGCGTGCTGCGTCGGAACAATCCGCTGACCGCGGGACTCGTCAGGACGGCCGCCGCTTCGCCGGCGCGACGCGCGACGATGCTCCAGCCTCGAACCCGGGACCGGCGCAGCACATGGGTCAGCCGCGCGCCGGCGGCCAGCAGCAGGTTTACGGCCGCTCGGTGCTGGATTCGATCCTCAGCGGCATGCGGCCCGGCGAACAACGCACCGGCGCGCCCTGGGACCCGCCGCCGACGCCCATGGCCGAACGGCTCTCCGCCTTCGAGAAGAAGATGATGGAGGGACGCGACGAGCAGTCCTTCGAGCGCGCCATGAAGTCCGGCCGTGCCGCGCTCGACGCCATGCAGGCCTTCAGCAACCGCGAAGGCGCCACGGTGATGAGCCGCATCCACGAGGCCGCCCAGAGCACACCCGGCGGCATGGCCACCGTGCTGTCGGAAATGCGCGACGGCGGCCGCTTCGCCGACCTGCGCAAGCAGTTCAGCAACGCCCTGGAAACCGATCTCGGGCTCGCCAGCGCCTACGATAAGGCAGCAACCGCCCTCGGGCGCTACGGCCAGGATCGCGCCGGCGTGCAGGACATCATCGGCCGGCGGCCCGACGCGAGCGCCATCACCGCGCGCTTCGAGCAGATGGACGCCGAGATCGGCAAGGTGGCGTCTGCCACCCCGGGGCGCACCGACGGCAAGAGCATGATGGACGAGCTGACCCAGAAGGCCGCTGAGCTATTGCATCGCGCCGTCGACGCGGTGAAGTCGGCATTCTCCGGGTCGCCCGCCGCCGACGCCGCGTCGCGCCCTTCGCCCTCGCCGTCCATGAGCGGATGAAAGCCGCGGTTCGCAGACGCGCCTGACATCCTCGCGGGGACAAACCCGCGAGGCTGTCATGCGCACCACCTGGCTCGTCCTGCTCGCCGTGCTTCTGGTCGCCGCTGCCGGCCCGGCCTTTGCTCAGGGCACCGGTGCCTTCAGTGTCAGCTGGGCGGCACTCAGTCCCGGGAATGACTGGGCCGCCCAGGTGGTGCGCTCGCTGTTCCCCATACCCGGCGGCACCCCCGGCACCTCGACCGGCAACGAGGCCACCGTCATCCAGCAGATCGTCGGGCAGTTCACCGCCTTCGTCGCGGCGATCGCCTGCGCCTTCGTCTCCTACACCGTCATCATGAACATCCATCGTGCCGCCGAATCCTCGCAGATCCTCGGCACCGGCCAGACCTGGATGTTCGTTGTGCGCGTCGGCTTCGCCGGCATCATGATGTTCCCGCTCGGCGGCGGCTTCTCGGCGGGGCAGGCCCTGGTCATGCAGGGTGCGATGACCGGCGTCGGCATGGCCAGGATGCTCTACACCAACGCCATCCAGGCCGTGGGTCCCGACGCCATGGTGATCGCCACGCCGATGATCCCCGGCACTGAAGCGACAGTCGCAGGGTTGATGGACAGCGAGCTCTGCATGGACCTGGTCAACCTCGCTTCGAACACCTTGAACCAGGGAGGCGGGCCGCTGATCCCGATCCCGCAGCCGATCACCGTCAACGACAACGCCAACGGCGGCTTCATCACCTATCGCTACTCCCTCTCGACAGGCAATGCCTCCGGCGATCCGACCTGCGGCACCGTCACCATCCGTCAGCAGTTGCAAAATCCGCAAACTGTCGCCGGCATCCAAATCGATCAGGCCCCCATCCAGCAGGCCGTGCTGTCCAATGTGCTGACCGGCTCGATCCGCAATCAAGTCGCCACCGTCGCGCAGACCCTTTGGCAGACCAAGCAGGCGTCCGCCCTGGTGCCATTGCAGGGCATCTTCACCAATGCCGTCAGCAGCTACACGAGCGGCCTGACTGCGGCAGCGACCAGCATCAGCAGCGCCCTGAACGCGGCGGTTCAGGCGAACGCCGCCCAAGCACGCCAAGGAAATAACGACCTGCTGCAAGGTCAGGTGCAGCAATCGAGCCTCGGATGGACCGCGGCGGGCTCGTACTACCTCGAGATCGCCAAGCTCAACGCCAGTACCCTCTCGCTGCTCAACGCCACCCCGGTCACCAGCTCGCCCACCTACCAGGGCCTCGGTCCCGCCCTATCCTACGACCTGGCCCCGCTCGAAGCGGCGCAAAAAGACTTCATGACCACGATCAACTACATGGTGCAGACCACGGACGGCACCAGTTCGCCCAACGGCTCGCCGCGCACGCTCACTGATGCCAAGGAAGACCCGAATGGCCCCAGCGTTCTTGATCGCATATTGCGCGGGCTCAACCTGAATAACGGCGTCCTCACGTCGATCACCGGTTTTCTCCTGCCGACCACCCAGGTCTGGACCGACCCGTTCGGCGGCCTCATGAAGCTCGGCCAGCTCTTGATCAATACCGCCGTGGTCGCGTTCGGGCTCGCCGCCGTCATGGACTCCGGAACACTCACCGCGGGATCCGCGATCTTCGACCTTCTCACGTTCAACTGGGGCGCGGCCACCGCAACCGTCGCCGGTCACGCCGTGATGAGCTTTCTCGCGACGCCGATATTCGCCGGATTGCTGGCGATTCTCGTCCCCGGCGTCATCATCGCCTACGTGCTGCCGATGATCCCCTACGTGATGTGGATGGCCGGGGTCGCCGGCTGGATCATCCTGGTCTGCGAGGCGATGATCGCGGTGCCGCTCTGGATGCTGGCCCACATCACCGTGGGCGGCGACGGCCTGCACGGCCGCGCCATAGAGGGATGGGGCCTGCTGTTCAACGTCGTGTTCCGACCTTCCCTGATGATCATCGGCCTGTTCCTCGGCTACTTCGTGTTCGACTGCATGTCCTGGCTGATCCGCGAGAGCTTCGGTATCGCCGCCGGCTTCGTGCTGCAGAACGGCTGGCTGATCACCAACCTGATCGGCATCGGCGTGCTCCTGTCGATCTTCGTCATGACCCACGTCGTCGCCGCCCTGATGTCCTTCCGGATGATCGCCCTGTTGCCGCACCACCTGCCTCGCCTGCTCGGCTTCACCGCCGCCAATCGCGTCGATATGGACGATTTTCAGCAGCGTGCTGCGTGGGGACCGGGCGTCCTGGTCACGAACGAGAGTCGTCGGGCTCTGGCAGGTGGCGGTCAGCAGTTTTCGGCCGGCCAGGGATCGTTGCCACGCGGGCCGGCTCGATATATTTCTGGGCCGAGTGGGGCTTCCGGCGAGGGTGCGGGAGAGGCAGGTGGGATGGACTCCACCTTGCGGGCAGCCACCGACACCTCCGGGCAGGGAGAGGGTCATGAGTGACTATGGGGCGATGTGGGGCGCGCAACTCGTTGCGAACGAGATCTTCGCTCAGGGCTGGGCGGCCAATAGGCGTCACAACAGCAATCTGAACCAACTTGCCGCGGACAACGCGCTCCTGCGACAAGAGGGCGCACGGCTTGAGCGGCTCTACAACGAGCTAGCTGCCAACTTCAATAAGCTTCGTGGCGGAACCGTGGATCTGGCGAAGGACTTCGATCGCCAGACGGCCGTGATCGCGCAGCTGCGCCAGGAGAAGGCTGGCCTCGATGCCGAGGTCGAGCGACTGAAGCTGAGCCTCCTCAAAGTCACGGGCGAGCTGGCGATCCTCCGTCAGATCGACAAGGAGCGCGACCCCGAAGCCTATCGCTACCGGGACTTCTAGCGCCTCGTTCGCAAACACGCGGCGCATCCTGGGCCTCTCCATCGGAGCCTCGTCATGCGCCGCCCCTCTCTCCTCCTCGCCTTGCTCGCGGCCTGCCTCGCGGCCTGCAGCAGCGGCAATGTCAAATCCGCCAGGGACTACACCGCGCCCGCGGCGCCCCGTGTGCGCAATCCGCTGTACAATCCCTACGCTGCCTACGGCGAAGCCAACGCCACCTGGCAACCGCCGATCTTCAACCGTGACGGCACGATCGTAAAGCCGGCCGAACCCGCCTCTCAATCCGACCGGCCCAACTACGAATTCGCGCCCTGGGCCACCGGCGCGGCCGGCGGCAACCACTTCGCCCCGCCCGGCACGTTCTGATCCGCCCGTCTCAGACACCCCATTCCCGCATATCGCTGCGCGGCCCACCGGCCCCCGGGGACATCCCCATGCTCGATCTGCTGCCAGCCGTCCGGTCGACCGCCGGTTTCTCCTGATCGTTGGAAATTTCCTGATCGTCTGCCACGAGCTCGGGTCACTACCTCGCGGCGCGCTTCTTCTGCGTTCAGGCCAAGCGGTTCGCGATCGGCTTCGGACCCATCCTTGCGCGCGGTCGATCGGCGCGGCGCTACCTGGAGTCTCTCACAGCTGCCCTTGGATGGTCACGTGAGCTTCCAAGGCGAGCACGATCCGGGCCGCCCCTACGCCGCCCGGCCGCGCCTGGTCCGAAGCGCCATCATCGCCGCCGAACCGCTCGCCAACCCGCTGGTCGCGATCACCGTCTTCGCGGTCATTCTCGCCACCTCCGGAGAAGCCACCGTGCTCGCGGTCTCGACCTCGATCGTCCCCGGTCAGGCCGCCGAACACGCCGGCTTTCAGCCGGGCGATCGCATCCTCATCATGGACGGCAAGCCGATCGCCACGTTCGAGGATATGCGCCCGGTGCTGCGTGCCAGCGCTGGCAAGATCATCCGCTTCGAGGTTCAGCGAAGTGCTGGTATCGTTGACCTGTTCGCCCGGTTCGCCGGGCTTGGCACAACGCTACAAGATGGTCGGCAAATCGGTCTGCTCGGCATTTTCAGTACAACGCTTTCCTACCGTGTCCTCCCTCCCACTGTGGCGGTCGTGCGTGCGGCCGAGAAGACCTGGATCACCATGGCCGAAACCGAGCACGCAGAGCCCGACAATGATCCGGCGAGTCAGGGCACCGTAGCTCATCGCGGCCAGAACGGCTCTGCGGTCGCGAGATACTCCCGCCAGCTTGCCTTGCGTCGGATCCGAATCTGAAAGTTCAACAACGCGTTGTAGAACGCGACCAGAAAAAACAGCGCGCAGAACGGCAGGAAGTTCAACGCCGACGCGATCCGCGCGGCGCTCCAGGGCGACGACAAGGCGCTCCAGAGCCAGCCCAAGAGGAACATCCAGGCCAACGCGAACGTCGCGTAGGCGATCCGCGCCGTTTGCTTGCGGCTCGCGGCCAGTCGCGCCTCCAGCTCTGCGACCGAGAGCCCGCACGTGAACGCCGTCGCGTCCACGTCGAAGCCGCCGCCCGCCTCGGTCTTGAACCTGTCGTCATCGCGTGGGCCGCGCCGCAAAGTGGCGGCGAGGTCCCGGATGAACGACCAGCTGCGCGCGATGCGGCGCGTCCCGATCCAATCGACCGGACCGGCGGCCAGCCACCCCACCCCCCGAATGGCCCTCCCGAAAATCGAGCGCCGCCTCGCCGGCTGCCTGGTCGCCTCGGGCGAAATCGACTGCGCACCATTCCGCATATCGGACGGCGGTGGGGGCGTCCATGACGGCGATGGGCCGAGATCGATGCGCCGGTTCATCCCGTCAGCTCCCGATGGAGGACACCAGCGCATCGACGCTGGTCGGAATGCCGTCGATCCGCCCCTCGCTGCCATCCGCCTTTCGCCAGATGAAGGTCGGCGTGCCCTGCACGCGGATCGCCTGCGCGATCGCCATGTTGGCGTGCAGGCGATCTACCGCTTCGGCGCTCGGCGCGTCGCTCCCCCCGCCCGCCTGCCAGGATGGCACGATCTGCTCCGACGGCTTGCTGAGCAGCGCCAGCGCGCTCTTCGTGCTCTGACCATGGTCCTCGTAATCCAGCACCGACAGAGGGACGACCGACAGCTGCAGCCTGCCGCTCGCGACATAGGGCTGCAGCATCTGGTAGGCGCGCACCGAGTAGATGCATTGCGGATCGATCAGCATCCAGAGATGCGGCGCCGAACCCGGGCCGACCGTCCCGAAACTCGCCTTCTGCATCAGCGGCAGCGCCGCCACCGTGCTGGCGGCCGCACCGGGAGCCGCCGCGGTGTTGGGTTTGGCCGGATCGCCGTCACCCACGACCACGGTCGGAACCGCGCCCGGCACGTTCGCCACCTGCTGGCGCGTCAGATCCTTCCCGGCAGCGTCCCACATCACGCCAGGGATCAACCGCTCCTTGTCGGGTGTCGCGTAGAACACTTGGAACTGGCTGCCGCTGCGCACGAAAACACCCGATAATCCGTGCTGCGTGCCGAGCTCGGTGATGTTGCCGCTCGCCGCCGCCTCGAGTTGCACGAGCGTGAGCTCAGTGATCGCGCCCGACACCCCGGCCAGCCCGTCGGGAGTTATCTGGAAGATCATGAACTGGTCACCGTTGCGCGCCGCGATCGATCGTAGGCCGTGCGACGCGCCCAGGTCGGTGACGACCGCGCCCGCCAAGGCCACGTGCTGCACGAAGGGAACCGCGGCGAGGGCTTCCGGAAGCGGAGGCGCCGACCTGGCCGAAGGAGCGGGCGGTGGCGAGGCATCGGTCGGCTTGGCTGCGGGCGACGCCGTCGGGCGATCGGTGACCGGGATGGCGAGCGGACCGGGCAAGGCGCAAAGCGGCGGAGCGGCGGCGAAGACGGGCGACGACGCAAGCACGGCGAGGATGATCAAGGGACGCATTGAGACCTCCGTTGCAGGAAGCCTCACTGTGAGCATCCGGTCTGCGAACGGGAGACGCCTACTGCTTGATCCTGGTATGGCGGGCGAACCGCTCGAACCATTGAAAGGTCCTGGAGTCGGCGGAAAGTCGATCGGGTGTGATGGGCTTGCCGTTCACCCCATGATCCGAGAGGAAAGGCGACAACTGGGCAACTGCGAGGTTCAAGAATTCGCTCGTGCCGGCCTCGCCCGGAGCAGCCCACGCCGCATAGACTTGGGCGGCCTCGAGTTTCGCGCGCGCGGCTGGAAGGCTGGCTGGCGCGGCTAGCTGGATCTGACGCAAGGCGCTTTTCCACGCCGATCTCAGGTCTTCCAATTCCGCGCACAACCGAGGCTGATCGAGCGCGTCTTCGGAAAACTGCGCCACCCACCTCGCATGATATCGGATAAAATCCGCCGAGAGCTCGATTAGTCTCAGGTCCGCAATCGACTGTGATCGCGACCCACCCGGCGGATGTGCGGTATTGCGATTTCCGCCTGCCTTCGAGTCCCTCTCCGTTCTATCCAACATGATCGATGCTCCTCGCCGGAAGCCCGGCCTTTCCTGGTTGCAGCAGGCTGTCTCCCACTCTCAAAGCGTCAGCTCGGAGCAGGGCGGCGCGGAGACGGGGCCTTGGAAACGGCGAATACACCGCATGACGATCACAGTGCAAAGAGTCCGTGTCGAAATAATGATTGGCCGCCGGTCGTTGGCCAGGAAATTTCGTCAAAAACCGGCGAAGCTTGACCATCCTCTATCGCTCCGATGAGCGTAAGTCTCATCGCTGCTTATCAGATACCCCAAACAACGCCAATGGCCGCAGCATGGGCGTTCGTCCCGGTTCTGTACTGTCTTCGAGATCCAAGTACAAACATGGCGGGACCGATCTGTCAAAATGCGGCAGCGCAATTGCTTCGAGCGATCGCAGGCGTTATTCTGCCGTTAACCGTGCGTTTCCGTGACTCGCTTTCGAAGCCCCGTCCCACTCCGCGAGCCTGGGGGAGGCCTTTGACGACGGCGCGTACACGCGTCCGCTCACGGCTTAGTGTACCGTGGGAGGAGACTTCAAGTTAACCGACGAATTCGTTCTTCCGCCGCTCCTGGAAACGGGGATACGACTTAGCTGAGGAGAATTCGGTCTTCCGCCAGGGAGCCGACATACTTGCGCCCGCCTTCTCGTCTGTCAGTACCCGTGCACTTTCGTTACGATGTCGCGAGGTGGCCCACCGTCCTACGAGCTCCGCAGCGCGTCGGCACGACCAGGTGCGAACAGATGCGGGATTACCGGAACGGCGGGCGACGGTTGAGCAAAGCTCCAAGGTCGAGCTGATGATGGAGACGAGGAAATAGCGTCCGAAAGTCGGCAGGCTGGCTCAGAAAGCGCCGGCGGCGCCATGCCGATGGACGGGCGGTTCCGCGTTCAGCGCCCGGGATGCAGCCCAGCCGCCAGACCGAACGGATCCTGCTCGATCGCCTTCAGCCGTTGACAAAGGTAGCGTCGCTCCTGAACCGTTAAGGTCCACTGAAGCTGCGCCCCGCTTCGGCCGTGGCGATGCTGGTGGCGGATACTGCCGTTTCGCGACGTGGGGCCCTCGGGAAGCACAGCGAGCCGTCCGTATGGCGGGCCTCCGGCCGCAGCCATTTCTCGAACTCGTCCGCCGTTTCGGCATCCCGCCCTCGCTGTCACATTCCCGACAAAGAGAGCAGGGATCGTCTGCGAACGCCAAACCGCACCGCCCGTCTGGGAGAGCGGGCGTGATTCCGCTCGACAGAGACGGGCGTCAGAGCATCATGCCGCCCTCGTCTTTCTTGCCCCCTCGGACAACGATCACCAGGGCGTCGCCCGGCACCGGTCGTTGCAGCATGAGCGCTTCGGCCGCTGGTCCAGTCGTCCAGCAGTCGATCTCGTCCTGCGGCACCAGGATCGCCGGCAGCGCCTTGGGATGGAACGACCCGACCAGCGCGTTCGGCTCGGTCGTCGAGAAGCAGTATCAGAGATAGGCCATTTCAGCCCTGGACGTCTACGGCGGAAGTCCCGCCACGATCAGGCCGATCCCAAACCCGATCATCCCGGGGCCCAGCGACAGTCCATCATTCGACGGAGTGAAACCCCTTTGTGATTCAGGACAGGATCTCGAGACAATCGTTCAAATCCGCGCGGCGTGGCATCCTGTCCACGCGATCTCGTTGAGGCCACCCACCATGGATCGCCTCGCGGTCTGGGAACGGTCTGTTCGAATCGGCGGTGGCCGATGGCGCGGTGACGATCCAGCCGCACCCGATCTCCATTTTTCGTGATCCCGGCAGTAGCCTTGCACGGCCCTGAAAGACAGCTCAGCCTTGGTCTGACTTGAGGTCTGGCTGCCCGCTTGTGGGGGGCCGGCAAGGCCGGGAGGAAGACGATGCGGTTGTCGCGGCGTTCGCTGCTTTTTTCATCCGGTACCGTGTTGGGTCTTGCCGCACCCGGTATCATCCGGCCGGCCGCAGCCGTCGATCCGGTGCGGATTGGGTCTCTGGCGGATCTGTCCGGCCCGACCTCCACCGATTCGGGAATGATCACGGTCTACGCGGCACAGTTGGCGATCGAGGATTTCGGCCCAACCGTGCTCGGCCGTCCAATCGAACTGCTGTTCGCCGACGATCAGAACAACGCCGATGTCGGCACCGCGATCGCACGCAAGTGGCTGGACGAGGCTGGTGCCTGCGCCATGATCAGCAATTCGTTCTCGCCCCTCGGGCTCAGCGTGAAACGGATGTGCCAGGACCGCCAAAAGCCGTTTCTGATGGGATCGACCTCGAGCTCAGCGTTCACGCAAGCCGAATGCTCGCCGATGACGGTGGTCTTCGGCGTCAATACCTACTGCATGCCGAAGGGTGTGGTGTCCGCGCTGCTCAAGAAGGGCCTCGATACGTGGTTCTTCATCACCTCGGACTACACCTTCGGTCATGCGCTCGAGGCCGACGCCACGTCGTTCGTGAATGCGGGGGGTGGCAAGGTCGTCGGCGCCGTCCGCTCGCCCATCGGCAATCCGGACTTCTCGAGCCAGTTGCTGCAAGCGCGCGCCTCCGGGGCGAAGGTCGTCGGTTTGGCGGTGCAGGGGATCGACTTCCAGAACGTGGTCAAGCAGGCGACCGAGTTCCACGTTTCCGGTTCGGGTCAGGCCGTCGCCGCCTTGTTCACGCTGGACAACCAGATCATCGGCGCCGGCCTGGAAAACACCGCTGGGATGGCCGCCTCCAGCGCCTTCTACTGGGACATGGACGAGGATACCCGGACCTTCGCCCGGCGCATGATGCGAAAGTCAGGCGGCGTGCCTCCGACCGCGGTCCAGGTCGCGGGCTACAGCGCGACGCTGCACTATCTGCGAGGTGTCCAGACGGCAGGAACCTTGGACGGCCCCAAGGTGGTTGCCGCCATGAAGGCGACGCCGATCAACGATTTCTGGAGCAAGAACGTCAGGATCCGAGAAGACGGCCAGGCGATGCGGCCGATGCATCTGATGCAGGTCAAGAGTCCGGCGGAGTCCCGGTCCAAGTACGACATCTTCAAGCTGATCGGCGACATCTCCCCCGAGGAATCCTGGAAACCCCTGTCCGAGAGCGCGTGTCCATTCATCCGCAAAGGCTAGAATTCGTCCGCTTTCGCCGATGGCGATGAGGCGATCACGCAAGCCATCCTGGCCGAGCCCGGATGCGCGCAGCTGAGGTACGGGTCTCCTCCTTCTTCACGCGTGCCGAGTAGCGGCGGTGAAGCCGGCGAATATCCCGTTCTGTCTCTTGCTCATGAGGGCGACCATAACACGCCGTCCGCGTTGCATCCGAGCGGCCGCGGATACGAGGTCGGCTACCGCGCCCCTGCTGTATGTACACCCGGCCTGCTCACTCCCGCTCCCCGCCGCCTACGCCGGCCGCCCGCAGCATGCTCCTCGGTGAGAGGGCGTCGGTCTGGAGCGCCTGGAGCGTCGGATCACGGCCGGCTGTCGTAGACGGTGCGGGTGTGGTTGTAGCGGATGAGACCGGTGCTTCTGCAAGCGGTCTGGAATACGAGCATTGCCGTTTGGGCGAGCACCTCGACCATCGCGGATCGGTGCAGGTAGTTTGGGGTGCCAGGGAAATCGGATCGAATGGGCAAAACTGGATTGGGGGAACACCGAATGGCCGAAATATTTATCGCTATCCCCCACCACGCCGTTGCCTCCCACCCGCACGCAGCGATCGATCTAAAATACTTCCTGGAGTCGCGGTTCGTCGGCATAGAATTCAGGATCGAGCCTCAGACACGCTTCGAATGCAGGCTCGTCGGCACGGAAGGAACCGGAGCCCAACTGCACCAGGTCACCGCCGCGGCGCAAGAATGGTTGGGCAAGCATTGACGCCACCCTGCGAATTGCAATAGTTGCGTCCGCCGACCAACCGCCGCTTTGGCAACCATCGGCGGCTGCTCGAGCCCATCGGCAATATTCCACCGGCCGAAGCCGAAGCGCGATACTATGAACAACTGAGCCAGCTACCTATGGTCGCCTGGCTCAAACTCAACCGCCTCCGGGAAACCCGGTACGGTTCAAAACCCGCGCCGCCGCCAATTATGCGGCGATCGCGCAGCGTCTGTCGCTCAAATTATCAGCGGCATCACGAATGGGATATCGAGGAGTTGTTCCGCACCGCCAAGGCGCTGATGCGCACGAGGCCAATCTATCACTCCTCGGACGCCGCCATCCGTGGTCACGTGTTCTGTTCGTTCCTCGCGCTGGTCCTGCGCAAGGAACTGGACGAGCGCTGCAGGACGGTCGCGTTCCGCCCCGAATGGGCCGACGTGCTGCGCGATCTCGATCGGCTGCAGGAGATCGAGATCGACAAGGACGGGCGGCGGATCACGCTGCGCACGCCCGCCACCGGCGTCGTCGGTCCGCTGTTCAAGGCCGCGCGCATCGCCCTGCCGCCCAACGTCCGCGAACCCGCGCCGGCCTGACGCTCTCAACCGCACGATCGCCCGGACGTGGTGCTAAGAATCGCGCGCGTCCGCGTATCTCGTTGATGTAGAACAAGACTTCCGAAGCCACTGTTCAAGTCGGGCTTGAGTGGCCAGAGATCGCGCTGCAGAGCTGAGCAAGCTACCGTTGCTGATGCGATGCGAACGACATCCCGCAGCCACGGCTCACGAGGTCAGCGATCAGGCGCGCCTGGGTGCAACCTTGCGTCGCGGACTCGGTTGCTCGGGAAGGTCCTCCTCGAGCAGCACAATGTGCACGCTATACGACACCTCGCCGCCGTCATCATCGCAATGCAGTGTTCCGATGAACTCGCGGTCGTTCCAGACCTCGGCCGACGCACCAGGCAACTTCCCGGAAACAACACGGAGGCGGGAGTTGCCCAGCATCGAACGCAGGCAATCCTCGACGCGAGCCAGATCAGCGCCCTTCATCAGCCGGTCCCCTACCGGAACCCAACTCTTCGTGCGTTCTCGGGGTCCATCGCTTGCCTACTGTGATCTCCCCGACTTGGATGACCGTGTTCGATGTTTTCGACCGCTTGTCGACGCTGTCACCGGAATCCAGCTGGCGATCGTCCGCGCACACCGCCGCGCCTCCGCGTTGTCGGTCAGGAGCGGAAAGTACCGGCGCAGCTCCGCGACAGCGGATAGCTCACCACCCTCATGCAACGCGCGGCGGATTGCTTCAGCGGTCGCCTCATCAACGGTAAACATCCGACGAGCATGGGCGCGCGCGCCGGAACCTGCAAGAAAAGCCGGCACGAGGCCGGGTGGAATTGACCGTTCATCGCAACTGGGCAGCGCAAGCGTGACAGGCGGGGCGGGCAGGGGTTCACCAGCGTCAGGTGCCGTGCGCGGATAACGCATTGCGCGGCATGCAATTGCTGCGCGGCGGAGAGCGTGGTCCACGGCCAACGCGCTTTTGTCGCGGCACATGCCAGCTTCAAAAAGGCTGTGCGGTCCGGCGCGAGACGAACTCTGGCCGGCTTTGCAAGGCGCACATTGCCACTCCACCAACGCCCAGTGCACAATGTTTGCTGCCAATCAGTGGGCAGCCCTTCAGGGTGGCCGGGTACACTCGAAGCCTTGATGACCGAGGAAAGGCGTAATGGCCCGAGACGTCCCTCGTTCGCGTGGGATGGAGACCGGGCAGTCCTGGGTGATCGCCTGTGTCGCGCTGCTGGTTCTCAGCATCGCCTATGGCGCCCCGCTCGTCACTGTCGTGGCTTTGCAACCGATCGCGGCCGAGTTCGGCACCCAGCGCGCCGCGCCGGCGCTGGCCGTCTCGCTGACCTATGTCGGCTCGGGTATGGGTGGCGTTGCGATGGGGTGGGTCGCCGGCCGGATCGGCATGCGGTACATCGGCATGGTCTGCGGGCTGATGATCGCGCTCGGATTGTTCCTCGTGTCCAGTGGAGGGCTTTACCGGCTCTATGCGTGCAACCTCTTGCTTTTGGGATTGCTTGGCGGGGCAGGGATGTTCTCATTGACCATCGCCTACGTGACCCGGTGGTTTGACCGACGGCGCGGCTCGGCCGTGGCGCTGGTGTCGTCAGGCCAGTACGTCGCCGGCGCGATCTGGCCGGTGCTCTTGCAAGTTGGTATCGACCGCTATGGTTGGCGCCGCGCGATGATGCTGTATGGCATCCTGATCGCCGTTACTGTTCCGGCCTTGGCCGGGTTGTTTTGTCGCCACCCGGCTGAGCCCCACGCCGACGCGCTCGTCGCCGCGTCTGCACCCTCCAGGTTTCACGGTGCGGGGGGCCCTCAACCCCAATCTCGTGCAGGCGATCCTGGGGGCGGCAATCTTCTGCTGCTGCACGACGATGTCGATCCCGCTCGCGCATATTGTCGCGTTCTGCGGTGATATCGGTGTCGGCGCGAGATCGGGCGCGATAATGCTGTCGTTGCAACTTGGCGCCGGTGTGGTCGCGCAGCAAATCTGGGGTTGGACTGCCGATCGTGTGGGTGGCTTGCGCACGATCTTCTACGCCTCGGCGGCAATGGCCGCGTCGATGGCGGCCTTCCTGCTCAGCCAGGATGAGTTTGGGCTCTATTCGGTCTCCGCCGCCTTCGGGCTTGCCTTCGGGGACTGATCCCAGGCTATTTCCTGGCGATCCGGGAGATCTTCCCCGCTTCTGAAGCCTCATGGCGCATTCCGGCGGTGCTCCTGCTGACCGGCAGCAGCAACCTCGAAGTGGCGGCGGCGCTGGGCACCAACGCACAGATGAGGTTCCTCGGCAGCGGCCGCCTCACGGTCGACAAGTTTGGATCGTTTGGCACCAATGTCGGCGGCACCGCCTATGCTGGGCCAAATCTGATGAACTTCGCTGCCGACGACGCAATCGATATCCTACAGTTCGGCGCGGCCGGCGATGCACTGTCATACAATGCCCCGACCGGCCTGCTGCAGATCTCCAACGGCGCGTCGCAGATGGCGGCAGCGGGATCGTGATAACCCATAGCTAGACCGAAATTGCCCGGGGTAGAATCGCGTTTTGGGTCTTCCGGCACGCCTGGCCGGTGTGATTCATAGGTCTCCGGCAATGACCGGAGGCGGGCCCTCCGTGCTGCCGCGATCGGCGTAAAAGGTCAGGGTACAACCGGAAATCCGCCGGGCCTGTTCGTTCACCATACGGTAAGTGGTGCCGCCAATGGAAAGCCCCATCTGGCCGAGCCAAACCCGCATGGAGCGGCCTAGCTCAATTTCGCGGCTCCCGCGCTGATGGGGCGCTGACGCTACACCTCATCAACCTCTTCGTCATGCTGCTGCAGCTCACCGGCACCCGGCGTGAACGGTAGCGCGTACGCGCAAAGTTGGGTCGGCTAATGCTAAACCGCCATGGAATGGCTCGCAGATCCGCAGATCTGGGCAAGCTTCGTCACGCTGGCGGCGCTCGAGATCGTCCTGGGCATCGACAATCTCGTGTTCATCGCGCTGCTGGCCGGCCGCCTACCGCCGAGGCAGCGCGATCGGGCCCGCAAGCTCGGCTTGGCGTTGGCACTCGGCACGCGGCTTGTCCTGCTCGGCTCGATCTTCTGGATGGTTCATCTGACCTATCCGGTGTTGTCGCTCTTCGGGCATGATTTCTCGTGGCGCGATCTGATCCTGATCGGCGGCGGCGGCTTCCTGCTGTTCAAGGGCACGCGGGAGATCCACCTGCGGGCGGACGGCGAGGAGGAGGGCGGGGCGGCCGGCCGGCTTCGCCGGCACCGTGGCGCAGATCATGCTCCTCGACATCGTGTTCTCGCTGGATAGCGTCATCATCGCAGTGGGCATCGCCGAGGAGATCTGGGTGATGGTCGCGGCGATCGTGGTGGCGATGGCGCAGATGCTGGTGGCCTCCGGCCGCTCGCCTCGTTCATCGAGCGCCATGCGTCGGTGAAGATGCTCGCGCTGTCGTTCCTGTTGCTGATCGGGATGGTGCTGGTCGCGGACGGCGCCGGCTTCCACGTGCCGCGCGGCTATATCTACGCCGCGATGGGCTTCTCGATTTTGGTCGAGAGCCTGAACCTGCTGGCAGCGCAACGCCGCCGGACGAGAAGGATGCGCATGAACTCGAACAAGTCAGCTGATGAGTCGCTCACAGGGACGGCGCGATGAAACTGATGCGACGTCCGCGACCTCC
Organism: Alphaproteobacteria bacterium; assembly: GCA_017307285.1. Classification (GTDB taxonomy): domain Bacteria; phylum Pseudomonadota; class Alphaproteobacteria; order Acetobacterales; family Acetobacteraceae; genus JAFKFI01. The sequence goes on from JAFKFI010000054.1 coordinate 153,893, forward strand.
CATTGCGGAGCGCATGGTGGAACATGTGCTCTTCACCAGCCGGTGGCTGCTGGCGCCGATCTATCTCGGGTTGGTCGCGGGGCTCGCCGTGCTGCTGGTCAAGTTCGGCCAGCACACGGTCGAACTGATCACTCATGTGCTGACGACGAGCGGCGACGAGACCATCGTGGGCGTGCTGGCGCTGATCGATCTGGCGCTGATGGGCAGCCTCGTCGTGATGGTGATGTTCGCGGGGTACGAGAACTTTGTCTCGAAGCTGGCTCTGGCCGGCCACAAGGATAAGCCGGGCTGGATGGGTCACGTCGATTTCAGCGGCCTCAAGCTCAAGCTGATGGCCTCGATCGTGGCGATCTCGGCCATTCAGGTGCTGGAGAGCTTCATGAACGTGGCGCATCTCAGTGACCGCGAGTTGGCGTGGGGCGTCGGGATCCACATGGCGTTCGTCGCCTCTGGCGTTCTGTTGGCGGTGATGGACCGCCTCAGCAGCAAAACTCACGCAGCAACCGCCGATTACTCACCACACAGCGGCTCCTCGTCGCCGTGATGATGACGTGACGTGATGTGCCGTCCATCCAAAGAGCGGTGGGCAACTATGCGCGTCGCTGCGAGGCCGCGGGTACGCGGGATGATCCAAGTGGTGCAGGTCGCTCGTTCAGGCATAAAGCAGCACTGGCGGGCTCTTCGCCGGATGGGCGCGATCGAACACGGCCCATGCGTGATGGTGCTGCGCGGCGTTGGTGCGCTCGCGAATGTCAAACCACTGGATCCGCCGCGTCAGCACCACCACGGCTGCGAAGGGGGCCGCGGACAGCACGTTGGCGGCGCGCCGTCCGGCGATCCATTGCAGGCGCACCAGCAGCGCCAGCTGGCCCTGCACCGATGCGGTGAGCGCCAACGCATGGCGCAGGAAATCCAGCATCGCCACGGATGACTTCGCCTGCCCTGCGTGTGAACCGGTGTCGCCGTAGGGTGGGTTCGTCACAATGCTTCGACAGCCACCCGGGACGTTCTGGCAGGTGAGAAAGTCAATCCCGGGAATGCCGAATCCGCGATCGGCGATGTCAGTGGAAACCACCTCATAGTGGTGCATGGCGAGTACGGCGGACATCGCACCATCACCGCAGCAGGGCTCCCAGACCGGGCCACGGAAGCGAACGTGCTGCAGCAATGCCTCGGTCACCCAGCTCGGTGTGGCGTAGAAGTCTCGCCCCTCCCGGTCATGGCCGGAGACATGGATGGCCCGGCGCTCTGTCAGCCGGGCTGGCGGCCGACGGGGTTTCACCGAAGGCGTGTCGGTTTCGAGGAGTGGCAGGCCGTGCTGGAACGAACTCATCGGTGGCGTGCCCGCACGCAAATCCCGCATGGAGTTCGAGCTCCTGGTTCCGCTGTGCACAAGAGGCCAATCCTCCTTCAGATCGACGCCTTGAGTTCCTTCGCCGCCCTGAAGGCGATTTTCTTGCTGGCCTTGATCTGGATAGCTTCGCCTGTGGCAGGGTTGCGCCCCATACGCGCCGGCCGGCTTTTCACCTCGAGAATCCCCAGGCCGCTGATCCTCAGGCGGTCCCCGTTCTTCAGGTGATCCGTCATCAGGCCGATCAGGCTGGCAACAACCGCATCCGCCTGCTTTCGGGGGATCTGATGCTCATCGGCGATCGACGTCGCTAAATGCTTGGCGGTCACGACGGGAACTGCCTGTGCCTTTCCGGCCGCCTGCTTGGCGGCCCCCTTCGGAGGTGCGGGTTTCGCAGGAGCGGTGGGTCTGGCGCAAGCCGCAGGCTGTGCGCTCTTCCCCTTCGGGAGCGCCTTGGAACGGGCGTTTGCCGTTGCCGCCTTGAGCGCCATGTCCAGTCACTCCCAATCGATTCGAGGGTCAGCTCAGGGAATCACACTGTCGCAGCACGAACAAGAATATTTGGGGAGCGGCGTGTTTGCGCTCGATCCTCAAGCGACATGCGCCATCGCCCTCGACGATCCGATAGCGGCGGATCGCCAGCGCGCTGCCGCCCAGGCGTCCGCTTGCCCCGAATGCCGAACGGACGCGCTCCATGCATCCAGCCTTGAGCGCCGAACCCGCAGCCTTGCTCAGGTCACGTAAGGCGGAGTCTGCCGGGAGCAGCAGACGGCGGACTGACTGTGCGCGGCTGCGTCAGTTGGCGTGCGTCTTCGCTTTGTAGGACGGCAGCCACCATTTCACCGGCTGCGGCTCACGCTCGGCCGGGTTTGTCGCCTTGCGCCGTGGCTTCACGAGAGTCGGCTGGCTCGACTTGGCCGCCTCGGGAGGGGATTCCGGCTGGGGCGGCGACGCGGCCACCATCTCAGCCAGACGCAGTTCCAGCGCCTCGCGTGCGACGATCGCCTCGGCGAGGGCCGCCTCCGCCTGCTCGCGACCCCGGCGCTCGGCAGCCAGCGCCTCGCCATGCGCGAGATCCGCATGGGCGAGCTTGGTCTGCACATGTTGCAAGGTTGCCTGCGTCTCGCGGAGCGATCGCTCCGCCCGCTCCCGCGCGACGCGCTCAGAGCGGAGGGCGGCCTCGGCGGCGGCGATCCGGTTGACCGGCGCCGGGCCGCCCGGGCCGTGCTCCCGAGAGGGGCTCAGAACCTCCACGGGAACCTCACCGTCCTTGACGAAGCGGTGAGGCCCACGCAATGGCTCCCGCCGCGGCGTGAGCCGCTCGTTTGACTGATCGCCGCGCAGGCCGAGGGCCTGGCGCATTCGACCTTCCTCGTCGGGCGCCGCGTTCGGCGCAGGACCGAATGGATTCAACGACATCATTGCTCTTCATTGTTGTTTCGTGATGGCAGGACGGCAGCCTTGAAAGGCCATCCGGTTTCGTGCCCTGCTCGGAGGCCTCTCGGGATTCGCGAGAACCCCATCGATGCTATCGGAAGCAACCAGGAAGCCACCGCGCGAGGAACGACAAAATGGGGTACTGCGTAGCATCAGGCAATGGTGACCGCCAGCTGATACTGGCACGGCCGAAGCCCGCGAACTCGCCCCCACGCTCCACGCTCGACCGCACCTTGTTCTCCTCGGGCGTTCAGGTGGCCTGGACGGGCATGGCCAGGGAACCAACCCCAGCTCGCGCGGCACACTCGTCGTCGGACCGAAAGCTGGCGCCGGCGAAGCCGCCGCCCCGGATCAAGGCGCTCGACATCGTGCCGGCTGCCGCGCCCCCGCCGATCACCACGAAGGCATTCTGGCCGCTGATGGATCGATGGGCCATCCCGGACGACAAGGCCCTCCAGCTGCTCGGCAAGCGCCGTAGCCTGACCGCACCGGTGGCCGGCCGCGCTTCGTTCTCGACGCGGATGAGTGAGGAGGCTGGACTACCTGCGAGAGATCGGGACGGCGCTGGAGGTCATGCTCGGCGAACCCGGTCCCTGGCTCAAACAGCGGGCCAGCGCGCTCTCTTTTCAGGGCATGACGCCGCTGGACTACATGATCGCGCGCGGGCTGCCCGGGCTTGCCTAGCCTAGGTGCATCGGTTCCTGGCCCGCTGGGGGCTCAGCCAGGCGCTCGGGTCGTGGCGCCTGGCGTGATCGGCGCTGGGCGCCGCGGCTGGCCGGGACAAGGCCCAGGCGGTCGGTCGGGATCTCGGCCTGACGGACTGGGACGCGCGTCACGACAGTGATGCGTTCCAGTTCACGCGCCCATTCGCGTTGACCGCGATCGGCAACACGCTCGCGTTCTGGAATCGCGAGGCAGGGGGCGTCCACGCTCATCAAATCCCCGGCTGCGGACAAGCCCATGGCGGCGACGGCTGTGCCGAAGGTCAGCAAGGGCGAGTTGCGCGCCTTGGTCGAGAAGCTGGTTCTCGCCAACGCCACCCTGCGGACGAAGAGCAGAGAGAGCGATCGGGCGGCCAAGATTGCGGCGACGCGTATCGCCGAACTCGAGGCCGAGGTGGGAGGCCTGGAAAAGAAGGTCGCCGTGCAGGCGAATGCCAGCGGCCTCGCGACGACAGCGTCGGCCTCCATAGGCAGCCATCGGACGCAACGTCGTAAGATCGACCCGGGCGACGCGGTACCGCCGGGGTGGCTGTCGAGACGCCGGAACCGCCGGATAGAGAGGCCGAGACTGCGCGGAAGAACTTGGAGGATCACCTCGGCGGCGAATAGCCTTGCCGTTTCAAAGGTCGACGAACACCGGCCGGGCCGCAATGCGAACCTGGATGCCGGCCTCTTCCAGGCTCCGCAGCAACCAGCTCTCCTCGATTCGAAGGTAACGGCCGAGCAGCTGGACATAGATCCCCATGAAGCTCGGCCCATGCCCGTCCGATCGTCCGTCGTGGGAGCTCGTCATGGCATGGGCGAGCTCGTGTAGAAGGCACCAGGATGGCGTCAGCGGGGGCAGGCGGAGGGTGAGACGATCGGCATCGGCAACTCGGGTCCGAGCCTGGGCAGGGAGAGGTTCCACTCGCGGCGGGTAGCGCAGGCCCATTTCCGACCAGATCGCGTCGACCATGCCCTGGGCGGCCGGGAAGGGGATTTGGCTCAGATCCCTTGGCGCGATCACCCGGTGCTCCCAGGCGTAGACTCGACTCCGTTGCCGATCTCGTTCGCTCATCAGGACAGGAGCTCTGTGCCGCCGTTGCCGACAGGCCGGTTGAGATGGACCCGCTCACCGGCGACGCGCCCCGCTCGGAAGGCGGCATTCTGCCGAAGTGTCAGGCCTACGAGCACGTGCAGCCTGATCTTGCTGGCGCGGAAGGCATCCTCAACGACTTGATGGCGGAGGACAATGAGCGCCGTGCCGGTGGAGCGCTGCCCAGCGACGGCTGCCTCTCGGTCGGCGAGCATCGCCTCGAGCCGCTCGGCTACCCGCGCCGCCATGCCGTGCTGAAAGCTCGCCGACGCCCGCCGGAGCACTGTGCCGGCAAGAGACGTCCTACTGTTCCGAAAGCCAGCAAGCTCGGTTTTGATCGCGCGGTCGATCACAGCGACCAGGTAGGCGGCCAGACCCGCGTCGGTCTCGAAGCCGAAGAACACGTAGCTCGCCTGTTGCTCGACGCGGGTGAGCCAGACTTTGCAGTCGCAGAAGCGCGCGATCGCCGGCACACAGACATCGATGGGCCGCCGGCGCTGGCCGCCGATCGACACCTCCACCTGGACGCACGGCTCTTGCCGGACATCCACCTCCTCCATGGTAAGCGCGTATCGCTCCAGCAGGCGGCCCACCATCTCGGCGGCTGCCATGGCCTCCGCCTCGGTGCACCCGCGCGCAACGGTCTTCTCGGTCAGCGCCTTGATCCGGGTTTTCACCCGGGTCAGTTCGTCATTCTGGCTCACTCAGGGTTCCCTCTCCTTGCGGCTTCCGTTGCAGTTGATGGGAGAAACGGCGGAGCCAGAGGTGCCGTCTCGGATGGGGCGAAAAAGCTGGGTGGCGTGGCCTCCGACTTGTTCAACGGGTCATGACTGGCGTCCGCGCGTCCGCTCCAGCCCGGCGGCCCGTCGATGATCGGAAGCTTGGGCGTCTGCAGCCCGCGCGCGATCGGGCGGTCGAGCACGCTGCGCCATGTCGCCTCGCTCTCGCCGCCCATGTTGGTGCGACAACCCATGGAAGAGTCCAGCTGCCGCTCATTTCGAGGCCGCCGCTTTGTAGTAGGTGAGATCGATATACTTGCTGGGGTCGTCGAGCGTCTTCTCCGGCCGGCCATATTCGGTGCGCAGCCGCAGCACCGTTCTCACCCCCTCGAGATCGACGCCGGCGTCGCGGGCGAAGCCCTGCGTCGGGTCCAGCAGGATGCGATAGGAGGCATCCGCCAGCGGTTCGGACATAGCGGGGACGTGCTTGCGCAGGATCGCGAGGGCCTCGGGTTTATGGGACGGATCATAGAGCCACGCGAGCGCCTCCCGGTAGGCGCGAATATAGCCGACGAGCTCCTTCCCATGCTCCTTCGCCCAAGAGCGCCGGACCGCGGCGACGAGCCCCTGGTAGTGGCCCAGCACGTCGGTCGCCTTGCCGAGAAGGTGGAACCCCTTGTCCTCCGCGAGCACTTCGAAGGGCGACAGCAGCAGCGTACCGGCGTGCTTTTGCGCGATGAGGTCGTTGAAGCGCTCCAATACCCCACCAGCCCGGGCCAGCGAATAGTCGTCGGGCTTCAGTCCCGACTTCTGCAGCATCTTCTGCAGCACGAAAGCGTAGCCCGTGGTGAGCGCGTCGACGGAGAGTTCGCGTCCCTTCAGCTCCTGGTAGCTCTTCACCGCCGGCACGGTCACGAGGTTCAGGAAGCCGTTGTCGCCGCCCATCACCGCGACGAGGTCCGGGCTGCCCTCGACCTTGGCCTCTCCCTGGCCTTCGTCATACGCGATGAGGTTGTCGATCGCGGTTTCGGCGATGTCGAACTTGCCCGCGATCAGGCTGGTGAGCTGGTACACTGAACTCGGCGTCGGAGTGACCTCCACGGCGACGCCGTTTCGGGCGAAGAAATCCTGCTCCTCACCCACCCAGATCGGCCAGTTGAAGCCGCCGGGAAAGACGATCACCGTGATCTGGGACGGCTTGGCCGTTTGCGCCTCGACCAAGCCCGGCAGCACGGTGGCGAGCAGCGCCGCTCCGAGAGCGAGCGTGCGGCAGACTCGGTTCATGTTATCTCCCCGCGATTGCCGGTTCATCATGCACGACGCTTGGGCCCGCTCCAACTGGCTGGCGGGCCGCTTTCTCGCAGCGTTGGCTCTGAACTATTCCGTCGCCTCCTTCGAGCCCCGGCGTGGATTTGGCACCCTTGAATAGAGAGGAACCATTTTGGCACGCGGTAGGGCGGCAGGGCGGGGCACCTGTGAGCTCATCGGCGCGGTAAGATTGGTCTCACGAGCCAGCGTGTTCTCGGACCACCTGACGTCGGCGGACGCCACGATTTCCAGGATATTGCCCCTCTATGCGTGCCCGCACGGCGCGGGCCACGTTTGAGCAGAACTGCCAAGTTGAGTCCGGCGCTGTACCTGTCCCTCGATTCCGGTGGCCGGCCTTGTCGAGGTGTCGCACCATCCGCAGTGCGTCTCCACAGTTGCCCTCTCTGTCGCCATCACTGTTCCGCCGACGAACATCGCTCGTCTCGCGATGCCACGATCCGCACATGGCGCAACATTGTCGGAGTCCTGCCCATCTCGTAACGGCCGCGTGGCGAGTGATCGAGGCACCGATGCTCCTCGTCAAGTTGGCGATACCCGTCGAGGGCAAGTCAAGACCGGGAGATCCTTGTTTCTGCATCCGCGTCGGATACCGTGGCCCGAGAGGCGTGGGCGGCGCTGAAAGGGCAGGATCGGCTTGCGGAAAGGAGTGGCGGCGGCTCGCGCGGCCAAAGGGGGCTACCGATGCGCCGGAAAGGGGGGAAACATGGCCAGACACCCGCGTCCGATCCCGGCCCAATCGGCAAGAAAGGGCAAGCGTGCGCCCATTAGTGTCCCGGATGCGGCGGAGATCGCGGGAATCATCGCCCGCGCCTGCGGCCGGGCGACCCCCGCAGAGTTGCTGGATGGACCAGCGGGACTTCGCGGCGTGCTCGAAACGTACGCCACCGCGTTCGAGATCAAACGACCGCCGTCGCTCCGAAATCCCGCAGCAGTCGTGTTGCGACGATGCAACGCGCACGAACCGCATCCCGACTGGACCGCGATCATCGAACAACGGATCCAGACGATCGAGGGCTGGCTGAACGAATGGCCGAGCGGGGAGCCGGCTGCGCCGCCGCCGCACTGGCATCAAGCGGTTCAGGGAATGAGAATTGCGATCATCGACGCCTTCCTCGAGGAAGCAACAAGAAACGGAAACGCGGGGGCAGAGGTAGAGCTGCCCTCGGATCGTCATCTTGCCGATGCGCTGCAAATGCTCCTGGCCATCGTCCGAGTGAACGTCTCATCGGAGACGATGCGTGCCGTTATGCGCATCCAATGAGCCTGAAGGCGTCGCGCCGACCGCACCCTCGTTCATGTGTCACGCCGCTGGCAAGGAAGACCGCGATGGCAGCGATCCAATCCGGTCCGCCTTCGCTTCGTCCATCCGCCGGAACTCAAGGGGAGCCCTCCCCGGGCTACTCGCCTGACGGGACGTGATCGGCGGCAGGCGCCGCAGAGGAGGTCAGAGAGCCCACCGACCCGCGACCGGCGGCGTCGCTGTCCGTCGTTGCCCCCTGTTGCCCGGTGAGGTTCAACGTCAGCCCGGCGAGCACAGCCGCGAGTAGAACGAGTACGACCGCCCATTGCCTGATCGTCCAGAAGGTAGCCGGCGCACGCCGCGCCGATGGGCCGCTGCGCGAAGGTAGCAGAGCCCTCATCCGTGCCGCGACGCCAGTTGCTTCTGCGGGCCGCGCCGACGCTGCCACGGATGGGCCGGCATTGCGTGCTGGCAGCAGCGGCACCAGCCGTGCCGCGATAATTGTCGCATCTTGAAGCGACCACCGACTGGCCGGCATGGCCGCAATTATCCGGGCCAACCCATCAACTGCGGCCGTCCGGGGCAGCTTCGCCAAACGCCCGGCCTCCTGCCACGGGTCCGTATCGAGACGCGCGAGAGCCGAGAGAACGCTCAGCGTCATCCCGCTGGCCTCTATACCGACGTCGGCGAACAAGGATCCATTCAGATCCGAACGTCGCAACGCGTATGCGTCAGTGTTTGACACAACACAATCCCGCTGGTTCCCAATTCTCATTTGGGGTTTATTCTCTCGATAACACCCACTTCTTATGAGATGTTGGTGATGCACGTCGCTTCTCCGTATCCCGGCGATCGGGAACAAGGAGCGGTCCCCCGTCCAGAAGCGACTGGCGCGAGCGGCCACGTCAATTCAACGCGCCCGGATGGCTGAGGGGCCAAGGAGCCATCGAGCCCTCAAAACGAGTGCGCGTCGGTTCAAGCGCGGCGACCCGTGACGACAGACCGCCGCGCGATTTCGCGAGGCCGCCGCGGCAGCATGCTGCCAACGGAGTTGAGCCACGAATATCTAGTGGCACCGAAGGGCGTCTGCTTGCCATTCTCCAGCCTTGCGCGCTGCGTGATCAGCGCAACGGCTGGGATTATCCGGTGGATGCCGTCTGCGCTTCCGATGTCCGAGCGCTCCGCGCACTGCGTTTCGGGAATACCGAGGCGCTGGAGCTGCGTATGACGAAGATCGGCGTCCAGCTCACGACCGGCACCCACGCCATTTCATCCTTGGCCTCGCCGGCTGGCACCCAGTCGGGCAGGGGCTACGAAGCCCGGACGGTTGCATCCGTGACTCGGTGTGCGGTACGATCGGAAGGCTGACCGTCATCGGACGAGCCTGGAGATGTCCTGATTGACCAATATTCGCTTTGCTTGGTCGCCTCTCCTCGTCGAGCTACGTCGCGAGCTGTGCCCTGCGGCGCGCTGGAACAGGAAGGGGCGGCAATGGATCATGACGGATGGTGACGCGCAGACGTTTCTTCGGGCTGCTCACGCGCGTCTTGCGTTCGCCTGCTCCAGTGCACGGATCGAGGTGAATCACGTCGTCTGGCTGATTGGGTTCGTGCAAGGTGCTCCATGCCCCGATCCTACGGCGCACAGACGTGTCGCTGTGACTGCCGGGATTGTGTAGCCGTTCCTCGCGGTCCAGAACATGGTCTCGCCGCACGGTTTCAAAAGTTCCTACATTCATACCTCCAGGACAAGGGTCGGCGAGGATCGCGTCAAAAGTTGAACCGACTGGCTGAACGCGAATGCCAACCTAAGCGCCTGCAACATGCCCGCGTCGCCGCAGGCCTGGTGAGGACGAGCTCCGCGGGCCGTGCATCGGGCTCCGGCCTCCCAACGGAGACGTTCAGGTCAAAAGCTCTTCGGATTTCACGGCTCATTTCCGGCCCGGGACGAGACGGCGCCGATCTCGGCTATGGCGGCCGCTACCGGTGTTATCGGTCAGATCCAGATGGGGACTCGCGCCGGAGAGCCACGCGACCAGCGCGCGTTGCATCGCCTCCTGCCCGGCAGGGTGCGATAAGGCCGCCAGCTGCTGGATCCGCTGCCGTGCCCAGCCATGCAGGCCGATCTGCGCCGCAGCCACGAGACAGTGTTCGGCAGCGTGCCGCACCAGCGCTGGATCGGGTTCGAAGCCCTTGCCCTCGAGCAACTGCTGCAATGCAAGCAGCCCGACGTCGAGGGCGAAGCGCGGCTCCTTGCCTGAGAAGTCGCGGGCGGCCCGCACCAGGGTGGTGGGCTCCGCATCGAAACTGCGGGCACAGTCCAGCGCAATGTCCAGGTAGCCGGCGCCCTTGGCAGCTGCGAACCATTTGCCGCGGCCGCCGCGCGCCTCGATCAGATCGAGCAGGAGCTGACGCCGATCCATGTCCGGGTACCGTCGGACGGTGTCGCGGTAGGCGGCGAGATAGGTCGGACCTTTGGCAGTGCGCAGCCCGTACTCGCGATACGCTTGGTTCGCCCGTCCGGCACGGATCAGAACTTGCTCGCAGAAGCGGTCGATACGGCGGTCATCATAACCGGCGAGCCGCGTGTCCCGGCAGCCCTCTGCGTACGCGATTGCGGCATCCCACGACCCCTGGCGAGCGAGCGCCTCAGCGCCGAAACGGTGCCATGCCCATGATTTCCGGCGAGCGTCGTGGAGCAAGGCAAGGAGCTCGCCGTACCGCCCGACTTCAAGCAGCGAGGAGAGACAGATCGCGGTGCCGACGACGTAGCCGCCGGACGCCTCCTGCGTCCACACGCGCCGGAGCAAAGGCAGCAACTCGTCGGCAGAGGCGTTCATCAGCTCGGGATAGACGGCGATTTCGCCCCAACGGTCCTCGATCATCCACAGGTACTGGACGCCGTCGTCCTGAACCGCCTGGTAGAGACGCTCAAGCCAGCGTCGACGAAGGGTGGGATCAGCGGGCGCGGTGATCAGGATCGCCAGCAGCTCTTCCAGCGTGTTGTTCACCGCGTTGCCGAGCGCACCCGAGGACGTGTCGACATCCTGTAGAGCCGGCCAGAGCCGTTCAGCCAGGGCGACAAAACCATCGGCGGCCACGGTCGCGTTCGATCTGACAACCTGCTTGATCTCGGACGTCGCCTCCCGGAGCCGGGCTATGGCGACCTTCGAGCCGCGCCAGCCGAACGCCCGGGCTCGGAATCTCGCTTTGAACATCCATTTGTGAGGATTGGGCACCGCCTATCCTTTTCCATAGCCAGCCGGACCACGGGGCACGTGTGAACGGCATTGATACGCGGTGCGCTCGCCCGTCGTCATGAAGGTCGCACATGGACCCATGGATCGAATTGTCATGCGCCTGTACGCAGACCGGCGACAAGTTGGTTCTACGACAGCGCGCCGACTGCTTCGAGATCCGGCTGAATGGCTGGGAACTGATGTCCAACCGATCGCATCATTCGGAGGAGATCATGGCCGTGCTGGCCTGCGAGCAACTGGCTGGCGAGGCTGCGCACGTCCTCGTCGGCGGCCTTGGCATGGGCTACACGCTACGGGCGGTCCTCGGCACGCTATCCAGATCGGCCACCGTCATCGTCGCGGAACTGCTACCCGAGGTCATCGCGTGGAACCGCGGCCCTCTCGCATCTCTCGCCGACCGTCCTTTGGAGGACCAGCGCGTGACCGTCGTATGCGGCGATATTCTTGATTTCATCCGGGCGACCGATGACGGCTTCGACGCAATCATTCTGGACGTCGACAACGGGCCGGATGCCGTTATGCTGCAGGGCAACCGACCGCTCTACGAACGCGAAGGGCTCCGACCGGTACGACGAGCGCTGAAGCGAAACGGGACGCTAGCCGTCTGGTCGGCGGACCATTCACCACGGTTTGCGCGCACTCTGCAGTCGGTCGGTTTCCGGTGGCGCGGCGTGGACGTGCCCGCGCGTGGCATCCCGAACGACCCCACTCATCACATCTACCTGGCACGGATCGACGATCGCAAACGGCCACCGCAACCGGAGCTGGCGACTACTTGAGCTGATCGCGGATCTTGTCGAGCCCCGCCCGCGCGCAGGCTTCGTCGAGATTGCCACCGGGCGCACCGCTGGCGCCCACCGCCCCGATCACCTCGTCTCCAACCTTGATGACGACGCCACCGCCGAACAGCATGAGGTGTGGCAGCTGGGTGAACAGGGCGGAAAATCCGGGTACTGTCTTCGCCCGCTCAAGGAGCGCGGCCGTGTCGGCCTTGAACGAGGCGGCCGTATAGGCTTTGTCATTCGCACTGTCGAGCGTATGACTGCCGGCGCGATCGCCGCGCAGCACTGCCTGGCGAACGCCGTCGGCGTCAACGACGACGGCGGTCTCGGCATAACCCTGTTGCGCGCAGACTCGCCACGACCTCGCTGACCACCGTGCTCGCAAGCTCAGCCGGCAGGCGGCGCGTGGTAAGCAGCCCGTCCGCACGAGCGGGCCAGCCGAACACGCCAGCAGCAAGGGCCAATATGGCAATCGCCGTCAGCCGATGCAGAGGCATTTCGTTCGTAACCACATTGTCCTCCGTTTCAACCCCGGTTAGGCGGCGAGCTGGCGGCGCTCTCGTTGCTGCTATGGCAGCTCCGCCGCGGTCATGCCATATGATCCGATTGCGGCGTCTCGCGTGACGAAGCCGTTGCGCAGATCCCTGCGCACCTTGTCCCGGTCGCGCTTTCTGGGATCACCATAGCCGCCGGCGCCCGACAAGCGAAAGCTGACGACGTCGCCACGGCGCAGCCGAAGTATCTGCTTTGAACTGAGCTCGGTCTCGGTGCCGTCGCGCACCAGCAGCGTGCGCGCCAGAGCGCCCGGATGGCCGCCGAATAGACCGTACGGCTGATGCGTGTGGCGCTCGCCGAGTAGCGTCAGCGTGGCGTCCTCGCACAGCAGTTCGACATCCTTGCGCAGACCGCAACCACCGCGGAACTGGCCAGCACCCCCGGTGTCGGCAAGCAGTTCCAGCCGTTGGACGCGAACCGGATTGTTGGTCTCATGCACCTCGACAGGCACGTTGGCGCAGTTCATCACCGGTGACATCGCCTCGACGCCGTCCTTGTCGGCCCGGCCGCCATAGCCAGCCAGCAACAGGTCGTACATGATCCAGGGTCGGCCGGTCGCGTCGTCGAACCCGCCGATATTGGGATTGCCCCAGTGCGAGAACGCGCCCATCGCGCGCTCGGGCGCGGCTTGCGCCAGGGCACCGTTGACGGCGTCGAAAATACGCACCTGCACCGCCGCGCGGCCGCCGCAGGCCGCCGGGTATCGCGCATTGAAGAAGCAGCCCTCGCGCGCCACCGCCGTTATCGCCCGCTCGACACCGGCATTGTTCGGGACGTCGATACCGGCGAACACCCGCATCGCGAAGCTCGCGTAGGCACGCGTGTAGTTCATGTAGCAGTTGAGCGCGGCCGGCACCTGGTCGCTGCTGCGGGAGAAGTCCACGATCGCTGCACCGTCGCGCAAGGTCACGTCCACCGCGACGCGGATCGGTGGCGTGCCCGGGCCGTAATCGTCCAGATAATCATCGAAGCTGTAGGTGCCCTCGGGCAGCCGGCGGATCAGCTCACGGGCGCGCTGCTCGGAGCGCTCGATGACAGCGTCGATCACCGCTGCCATGGTCGACTCGCCCTGCACGGCGAACAGCCGGCGGAGCCGTTCGCTGCCGACGTGGTTGGCATTGCGCTGCGCCAGCAGATCGCCGCGCATCTTGTCCGGCAGGCGCACATTGCCCAGGACGACCCGCAGCAGATCCCGGTCGAACTCGCCGGCGTGAACCAGCTTCACCGGCAGGACGCGGATACCCTCCTGGAACGCCTCGGTGACTCCCTGCACCGCCTGCGAGCCGGGCGAGAAGCCGCCGACATCGACGTGATGCGCCGTGGTCACGACGTAGCCGAGCAAGGTGGCACCTTCGAACACCGGCGCCACCAAGAAGAAGTCGGGGTAGTGCCCGCCACCCATCGCCGCGTCATTGGTCGCCAGCATGTCGCCTGGCGCCAGCCGCTCCAGTGGCACGTAGGCTAGCACATTCTGCACCACGTATGGCATCGCCCCGAGATGACCCGGGGTGAAATTGCCCTGCGCGATCAACCGTCCCGCGGCATCGAACAGGCCAGTGGAGAAATCCTCTCCCTCGCGCACCGCCTCGGAGAATGCGGTGCGCCGCAACGCGCCGCCCATCTCCTCGACAATCGAAATCAGGTTTGCCCACACCACCGTTAGCGTCACCGGATCGACGACACTCATCGGGATCTCCCGATATCGATGATCAGATTGCCATGCACACTGATGGAGGCGGTGTCGCCGGGCAGCACCACCGTCGTCGACTCGCGCTCCTCGATCAGCGCCGGCCCGGTGAACACTTCGCCCGACGGCATGGCATAGCGATCGATGATCGGGCACTCGGTCATTCCGCCGGTCTCGGGGAACCAGGCGGGACGACGGCCGATCACCGCCGCACCACCTCGGACGGCATTGTCCAGCCGCAACGTACTTCCGGCGCGGCTCCCGACGACGACGGCAATCAGGTGCCAGTCCGTCACTTCGATCGCCGAATCAGGGTCGACGTAGCCGTATTCCTGCTTATAGCGATCGTAGAACGCGGTGCGCATCGCCCCCTCGTCGTCGCCATCCATCGGGGAAGCACGAAGCTCGACACGGATTTCGTAGCCCTGGCCGACATGGTGCATCGAGGCACTGCGGTGCAGCGTGATGTCGCCTTGACCTTGCATCCGCCGCGCCTCCGCCATCACCCGTTGTTCCAACTCGGCGAAGATCGTCGTGATCGCCGCCTGCGCGGTGCCGTCCAGGCGCACCACGCGGGTCAGCCCGAAGTCGATCTTGCGCTCCGCCACCAGCAGGCCGAGTGCCGACCCGACCCCGGCGCCGCGCGGCACGATCACCCGTGGAATATCCAGCGCGTGCGCCAGCCGCCCGGCGTGCACCGGGCCGGCGCCGCCGAACGCCACCAACGCATAGTGTCGCGGATCGCGTCCGCGCTCGATGGAGACGATGCGCATCGCCCGCTCCATATTGGCGTTGGCGACCGAGTGGACGCCCCATGCGGCTTCGTGCAGCGACAGGCCCAGCGGCGCCCCCACGTCGCGCGCGATGCCGTCGGCCGCACCGTCCGTATCGAGCCGCATCGCGCCGCCGTTGAAGAACGCCGGGTCCAGATAGCCGAGCACCAGATTGGCGTCGGTGATCGTCGGATCGGTGCCGCCGCGCCCGTAGCAGATCGGTCCGGGCTCCGCCCCGGCACTGTCCGGGCCGACCGTTATCAGCCCCATCCGAGCGCGCGCCAGGCTACCGCCGCCGGCACCGATCTCCAGCAACTCGATCGCCATCACGTTCAGCGGCAACCCGCTGCCCTTGCGATAGCCGACCATGTCCACCTCGAAGGTCGGCGTCACCGCGGGAACGCCGCCGTCGATCGCTCCGAGCTTCGCCGTGGTGCCGCCCATGTCGAAGCTCAGGACATGGTCGAACCCCTCCTCCCGCCCGACCTCGGCGCATAGCAGCACCCCCGCGGCCGGTCCCGACTCGACGATACGGATCGGATATGCGCGTGCGAGTTCGGAAGACGCCAGCCCGCCGTTTGACTGCATGATCGACAAATCGGTGCCAATCCCGAGTTCGCGCAGCGAGCCTTGCAGCGCGCTCAGATAGCCATCCACCAGAGGCTTGATATAGGCGTTGGCCACGGTGGTGCTGGTGCGTTCGTACTCGCGGAATTTCGGCGAGATCGCCGAAGACATCGTGATGTCGACATCGGGTGCCACGTCGGCGAGGACGTCCGCCATGCGCTGTTCGTGAGCCGGATTGGCGTAGGCGTGGAGGAACACGATGGCGACCGACCGGTAGCCGCCGGCGCGGATACGGCCGGCCACGCTCCGCGCGGCGGCGATGTCCAGCGTGGCGATCACCGACCCGTCCGGCGACAGCCGCTCCGCCACCTCGAAGATGTCGGCCCGCTCCAGGAACGGGGTTGGCTTGTCCAGATGCAGATTGTTGGTGTCGTAGCGCTTCTGTCGCCCAATGAGCAGAACGTCACGGAAACCCGCGGTGGTGATCAGCGCCGTCCGGCTGCCCTTGCGCTCGAGTATGGCGTTGGTGGCGATCGTCGTCGCGTGCAGCACGCCTTGCACCTCGTCTACCAGCAGCAGTCCAGCGCCGACGCGGGCCGCCAGGCTCTCGATCACCGCCCGCGCTGGCTCCCGCTGGGTGGTCAGCACCTTCCATATCTCGACCCGTCCGGTCGACGAATCGAACAATGCGAAGTCGGTGAACGTCCCACCGATGTCGAAAGCAATCTGCAGCATGCCGACTTCCCATGCGATCAGCGGGCACCGAAGTTGCGGGCCTGGACAACTTGCTTACTTCTTTCGCACGATCGCTGACACTAGCAGCCGCGGGTACGACGGCAAGAGTACCGGACGACGGATCAATCCGCCTCCTTCGCGATGTCGCGCTCCCGCCGCTCGGTCCGGTGTACGAGGGACGACAGCGCCACGGCAATGATCAGCGCCCCGCCGTAGAACAGGTCCTGGATGAACACTTGGATGCCAAGCAGCGACTGGCCGTTAATCCCGGTCACCGGGAAATACACCGCCGCGAACGATCCCCACGCGTTGAACCGCCCCGGCGCGATGGTGGTTGAGCAGGAACGTGTCTCCTGAACTCGGGTCGGCCGCACCGCTCGTCCCGGGCGTAGAGCACGCCCGCGACGGCCGCCAGAAGCGAGCCCGAAAGCAGCGCGCCGAAGCGCAGCCCCATTGCGTCAAGCCGGTCGGCAACGCGCAGCAGGAACTCGATACTGATCGAGAAGGTGATGGCCTGCAGCGTGGTGAATCCGGCGAACAGGTCCTCCCAGCTTGTCTGCTGAGAGGAGAGGAGCTCGGCGCGGAATACCGTCAGCGGCTTGGGTGCCGCTGCGCTCGCATTGCCAAACAGATCGGCGGCGATGGCCCATCCTCCTTCGCTCCCGCCGGATCAGTCGTGGTTCGCGTCAGTCGCCGGCAGCCAGGGCCTCACGATACTCGAATCGGCGGCCAGCCGCCTCGCCTGCCTGGTAGGCATCGGTCATGACGTATCGTTTGGCCGGCCGTGCGCGCGACCGGAAATGCAGCCCGAGCTTGGCCAACTCGCCTTCGATCACCGACGTCTTGATCGGCACAAGTTCGCGGCCGGAGGAGGCCGACAGAGCGGCTTCGCGCGCTTGGCGCGAGCTGTGCAACTTGGCGATGATCCCGCGCCCGAGGCCGATCTGGAAAGAATGCGTTGCACTCCGCCGGTCACCCGAGCCGAGCTCCGCATAGAGCTCGCCTCGTGTGAACAGGGCCGTCTCGGTCGCGAAGGCGAGCTCAACCAGGTCGTACAGATAGTGCGCGGCCTCGACGTCGGCCCGCAGGCCGAAGAAGATGTGGCGGATCGGGGCCGACGCCGATTTCTCGCTCCAAGAGCGGCAGTCGAAGAAGGCCGCGATCGTCGGCACGCATTCGTCGATCGGCCCGAGACGCCGGCGACCGGTGTCAATGCCCACGCCTTGGCACGCCTGCCGGTGCAACTCGATCGTGCTCAACGATAGGCCGTAGCGATCCAGCAGCTCGGCGACCTTCTCCGCCGCGGCGAGCGCTTCCTGTTCCGTGCATCCCTGCTCGACGGTCTTCGCCCGCAATCCCTGGATCCGTTGGACCAGCCGTTCAAGATCCGCATCGGCGGCGCCCGTTGATGTGATCGGCCGCCCCCGCCGCTGCAGATCTTCGAACAGTCTCCGGACCGCAGCGGGCATACCGTGCCTCGCGATCGCATGAGCGATGGCTCCGGACAGCGCAGTCAGCGAGAGACCGGATATCCCGTTGGCTTCGCGGAGCCGGATGGTCTCGACCTGGATCGCGGCGATGCGAGCATAGGCATCCGCCAGCCGATCACGGCGGTGCTCGCGCGCGAGGACGGAGGAGGCGAGGGCATCGAGCACGGTGTCGAGGTTGGTGGCATCCCGTATGCGCTGCATCGCGTCGGCGGATGGGCTTGCGTTTGCATCCAGCTTCGCCCAGCGCCGCGCGATCGCGTCGAGCTCGCCGCCCTCGGCTTCGTCGGCGAACGGGTCGTCTTCGAACCCATCGTGGGGCGGACGGTTCAGACCGGGTATTTCCAGGCTGCCGTGGCGCATCACGTGGCGGTAGACCGCCTCGGCACAGCGCTGGGGATTACTCAGCCCCTTCCCGTCCGGACGCATGAAGCCCAGGGCCACGGCGCGGGCCGCTTCGCTCAACGGGGTGATCGGACCGACCAATGCCCAGGTGCCGCCCCCGAGCGACGCCGTCCGCCCGACCAGGCTCAATCCGGCGCAAGATGCCGGGATATGCTCGCTGAGGACGCGGAGCGATTCGCCGGACGCCAGATCGAGGTGTCGGACGACGCTTCGGTCCTCTAGCTCTTCGACGCGCATCACGCGAAACCGTGTCTGACGCAGCGCCTCCATCGCCACCGCCTCGTCCCGGTTCTTCGGCTTTCGGTGCCGCGCCAGCCGGTCGATCGCCGTCATGCCGCCCGTTGACGGCGTGAACAGCACGAGATCCGTGGCGAGCCCAAGAGCGTCGGCGAGGATACGTGTCTCGTCCTGAACGTCGGGGGGGCCGTTCTGGGAGGGCAACCAGCGGCGTACCGTCTCCGCGACCCGGGCCTGCGGAATGAAACGCAGCGCCTCGAGCATGAGCTCATCCATCGAGCGGAGCACCCGATCATGCCCCGCGCTGGGCGGCCGTGTCTGTGCTTGCTCTCGCATTCTTTCCCCTGTGACGTCCCTCTCTGGCACCCTTCCGGGATACCGCCGGCTCGCTGCCCGTCGCATACGATACAAGCAGAGTGCATGGAGTCGGCTCGAGTGTGGACCGGTAGGCCTACGGGTTCTTCGCTGAGCTCGTGCGCGGGAACGCCGCGTGAGAGGGGCCCGATCAGAACTCCGGGCGAGACTTGCAAGAGCGCCGTTCCAGAACCTGTCCCATCCGTCGACATGACGAGCGGTGCACATTCAATATGGGGGAGGGTCGATGGCGGGCACGTAATGGTGAACGCCGCGACATCGCCGAAGGGCGACGGGTATCGGAAAATCCAGGCGAATTGTCGATACTTCTTTCGTTGGTGCGCCGCAGACAGTATTCCGACGACAGCGGTGGAACTCCATCGCGAGCAACACGGGATTCGAAGCACTCTCATGGCGAAACAAGCCCCGGCCTCAACCCGTCTGCCGCGCGGCACCAAGCCTGTCGCACAGGCCTTTTTGAACGCCCTTGACATGGTGCCGGAGCAGTCGCGAGCGGCGGTATCCAAAGCCGCCTTGTCGATGATCCGGGACGAGATCAAGGCAAGCCGGGAAAAGCAGCGGGCATCCCGATCCGAATCGGCCGCCTCGACGAAAACCGCTCGAGGCCCGAAGACCGGGCGCAGAACGCGCGTCACGAAACGCGAAAGGCCGGAGGCCAATGCGGCAGGCACGAACGCGGCCGAAACCGCCGAGAAGTCCTGATCGGCGCCTGATCGCGGCGGTCAGCTCTCCAACGTCAGAAGCCGATTTTCTCGCTGGGGGCGACCGGTCAGGGGAGGGGAGATCGCCCTCCTGAACCGGCAAGTCGGTTGGATGCTGCCGTCAAAGACCCAGCTTGCTGGCCGGACTGGCGGTTCCGAGTTTGGCACGCCTGACGTAGCTGCGCATGGTGGCGAGGCTGCGGTGGCGTGTGTGGCCCATGATCTCCTCGTCCGAGACGCCGTTCTTATAGGCTGTGGTGACGAACCCCGCCCGCATGCCATGCGGCGTGACCGGCTCCCAGATCGTGCCGCGGATCTTCGCCTGGGCGGCACGCTTCTTGAGGATCTGTCGCACGGCGTCGGGATCCAGCCGTCGCGTGTGGACCGCCCCCCAACGATCGACCTTGCGGAAGATCGGACCGGTCTTGATTTCGGCTTCCTCAAGCCAGAGCCTCAGGGCGGCCACCGGACACGTCTCGGCCGCCTGACCGTGCGGGATGCCGATCTCCGCGCCGGCGCCCTCCTTATCGGTCTTCGAGCGGACAATGAGCAGCCGCAGGCCTTCCTTGGTCCAAGTCACGTGCTCGACGTCGAGCCCGACCAACTCCGAGCGGCGCAGGGCGCCGGCAAAGCCGATTAGGAACAGTGCCCGGTCACGGATCCCAGCAGTATCGGTCCCGCACACCATCGAAAGTCGTCGAATCTCTGCGGTGGCGAGCGCTGCCGACCGGCGGGGCGGCTCACCGTGCGTACGGGCGATGCCGCGCAAGGTCTCGCGGATCGCGGGATGCCGGGTATCCAGGGGCTGCTTGGCGATCCGATGCGCCCGCGCGATCGCGGCCACCCGGCGACGCAATGTCGAGAGCGCATAGCCGCGCCCGGCATCGGCCAGGTAGGCGCCGACGATCTCCGGCGTCGCCGGCATCGGATCGAGCTTGCGCTCCAGGCACCAGGCCTTGAAGTTGGCCAGATCCGCCTTGTAGGCGCGCAGCGTGGACGGCGCATCCGCTGCCGACTGGTAGACCTGCGAGCGGGCCAGGGAACGCGCCACGCGGAGGGTGAGCGGCGGGCCAGCTTCGTCGGCGCGCCGTACCGCCCCGGCTGAGGCTGCAATAACCGCGCGATGAGAGGAACCGCTGCTCTGACGTGCCATGGTCGCATCTTCGGCCAAATAGGCGCTGACTGTCAATACTCGGGAAGGGCTCTTATCACGTATTGACTTCGAATCCGTTCGGATGAACGCAACGCCAGGTCTCGCCCAGATCGCGAGTTGTCGGCGTCTCGCTTATTCATTCAGCAGCACCATTAAACCGTTCAGCGGGCCGGGACCGCACCGCTAATTCGTTCAGCGGCTGAACGAATTAGCGGTGCATGCGGCGGCATGGTCCTCCCAGCGACGCACCGGCATCTGGCTTCGCGCACCTTCGTGGCTTGCTGCATCTCCACCTTGGTACGCAGAGATCCCGCGCCGGTCGCTACGCACAACGACAGGGCGTAGTCCCACATCGGGCTGGTCAATCCGATCTGCCGCGGGTCGAACAGCGCGGCCAGCAAGTCGTACGCTTGGTCGTCGTCCCGGCAACGCGTGTGGCGCCAGAAGACCGCGTCGGGAGTCGCAAGCACGTGCCACGCGTACCAGGCGGAGATGGCCCTGCTGTTGCGTGACCAGGATTGCGAGCCCGCATCTCCGCGAGTGCGTGCTGCCGCGTCTCGGGCCGGAGATGGCCGAGGTCGAGTGCGACCGCCCTCACGACCACTCCTCCACGTCGAGAATCTCGGGCTGCTGGCTGTAGTCGATCCTGGGCACGTCGGCCTCCGGATCCCAGGCCAGCAGCTTGACCGCGACCAGAACGACAGCCACGACCAGGCCCGTCCTGCTCGCGAGCTTCCTCAGCGCGGCCCCGCGCGTATCATTTTCCGCCATGATTCGGCCCGAGTTCAGGCTCAGGCCGCCCGGTCGACCTCGATCGTGACGTGAGACAGCGACCGGAAGTGGGCGAGCCTCTCGCGGTAGAACGCCGCCTCCCGGTCGCTGGCCGTCGCCACCGAGAGGATCGCCGCCATATGGCCGGGACCGACGCGCCAGACATGGAGATCCGTAAGCCGGTCGCCGTTTTCTTTGACGACCTGCCGGACGCCTTCCGTCACCCGCCGGTCGGGGTTCATGTCGAGCAGGATGGCGCCCGTGTCCCTGATCAGCGCGTACGACCAGCTGGCGATGACCAATGCGCCGACAATGCCCGCCAGCGGGTCCATCCAGAGCCAGCCGAAGGCGCGCGCCAACAGCAGCCCCGCGATCACCAGCACCGAGACGGCCGCGTCCGCCAGCACATGGACGATGGCAGCCCGCATATTGTTGTCCCGGTGCGCGGCGTCGCGGTCGGCGTGACGCCCATCCTCGCGGCTGTGTTCGTGCTCCTCGAAGATTACCGGATAGTCGCGACCGCCGATCCGGACGTGCGCGGTGAATTCGTGCGGCTCCGGGATCTCTTGAACGCTCTGCAGATAGCCGTCGCGGCTCTCCAGGACGAAGGTCTGGTGCGTGCCATTCCGCCGCACCGTCTCGATCGTCACGGCCCCGGCCGCCGGAGTGGGCCTGCCTTCGGCGTGGACACGGAAGACCGGCGGGTGGTTCTCCTCGAACACGCGGAGAGCCAGCACACCTTCCGGCGTGACGACACGTTGCTCCTCATCATGCTCATGACCGTCGTGCTCATGGGCATGACCATGCCCGCGCCCGTGACCATGATGATGATGACCGCCGCTCGACAGCAGCCACGCCGAGGCCACGTTAACCGCCAGCCCAAGGCAGGCGATCGGGATGGCCTCGGCGAAATGAATGGGAACGGGCTCAATGACGCGGGTGATGGCCTCGTAGCCGATGAGGATGGCGATCATCGCCAGGATGACCGCCGAGGTGAATCCGGCGAGGTCGCCGAGCTTCCCGGTGCCGAAGGTAAACCTGGGATCGGCGGCATGCTTGCGCGCGAAGCTGTACGCGAGGGCGGCCAGCATGAGCGCCCCGGCATGCGTGCTCATGTGCAGCCCGTCGGCGACCAGGGCGATGGACCCGAACATGACGCCGCCGATGATTTCGAGCGCCATCATGGCGCCGCAGAGCCAGATGACCATCCAGGTCCGGCGCTCCGCGTGCTCGTGGCCTTCGCCCAGGAAGACGTGGCTGTGCCCGCCGGACACTGAGTGGGTCCGAACGTCGGTCATGTTCGGCCTCACTTCAGGTAGGTGCGAACGACCGAGAGCAGTTGCTCCGCGGCCTCATCGTTCAGAGCGCCCGGGTGCTGCTCGGTGTCGACCAGATGGGTACGAACGTGGTCCTCGACGACCTCGGCCATCAGCCCGGCCATCGCCGCGCGCGTACTCGCCAGCAGATGCATCACCTTCTCGCATCCGGCCTCGTCTTCCAGGGCGCGCTCGACCGCCTCGACCTGGCCTCGGATGCGGCGCACCCGCGCCAGCAGCTTCTGCTTCTCGCGAACCGTGTGGGTCATCCTAGGTCGTCTAGTATAGGGGGCGACCCTATGCAAGGGCTTACCGGATCGGAAAGCTGAACGTCAGTCCAGCCCGCACTTCGTCGAATGCGTGGCCGTTTTCACGACCAGAACGCAGGCCGACATCGACCGCGAGGTCGTCGTTCACCTGCCAGATCGCACCCAGCAGACCGGACGTTATCCTTAATCCTCCGAACTCGCGCTCATAGACAACTTCCGCTACTGGCCTGACGGCCCAATCGTGCGGTCCTTCGACGATGGCACTCAGGAAGATGTCGCCATGGTGCTGGCGTGTGACGGCGGCAGCGGCATTGAGGTGGACGGTGATCCACGGCCACTGCTGCGATATGATCCCGGCGATGCTACCACCAGTTCCTGCCTCATCGTTGATCCCTGGCAGCAGCACGGTGAACTCGGAGGCGACGCTCGGGCCCGACTTGCCTTGCAGGCTGCCCTCGCGGAGCACGCCCTTGAGGGATGCAGCGTTTCCCACCAAACTGGATCTCTTCGTATCAGCAGAAAGGCCGTACGCCGCCTGCCCCTCGATCACCGCCTCCCACCCTTTCGCGAAGCCATAGTTCAGCCTCACAGCCGGCGCGATAAGGCTGCGGTCCGAACCTTCGCGCAGGTATCCGGCGGGCCCGAGTTCGATCTCCATCGCGCCCTGCTCCGTCACGGCGGCGTCGGTGCCATCGAACGGACGATACGCCAGGGCCGGCATGCTGGACGCCACGCAAATCAGCGCCATCGGGATAGTGGCCGCAGCCGGCGCGGCCACAAGCCTCATGGCACCGGCCGATAGACGCGGATTGCCGCACTCGATCCGAGCAACCCGGCGCGCTCGGCGACGAAAAGCCTATCGAGCTCCGGGACAAACAATGAAGTCCGCGCGCCGGACGCCGTGGCCACCCGCGCCAACGGACGGTAATTCACGCCGTCCCGCTGAAAGACCGAGATCTCACCGGAGCCGCAGCTGACATAGATGCGGTCCCGCTTGGCATCGAAGAACACATCATCCGCATCCGCGCAGACCGGGAGCTTCGCCGTGACGCTGCCGGTCCTCGCATCGAGCAGCGCCAATCTGGCCGGCGAGCGGAAAGCGGCAGCCAGGACGCCTCGTGCGGGATCAAGCGCCATCGGAAAATTAGCGCGGAGGCCGGAGATCCTCCAGGTCGCGGTCTGCCGCCGCCGCTCGAGGTCAACGACAGCGATCTGACCCGCATCCGGCACATTGACGAATGTCTGTCTGGTATCCGGGTCGATCGCGAAGCCCTCGGGGTGGGCGGGCAGCGAGATGCCGGCGACCTTGATCCGGCTCTTCGGATCGATCACCGCCAAGCCGACGCTGCCATAGCCGACGATGACGGCGCCGGTGCGCGGATCGATCCGAACGTCGTCTGCATCGTCGCCAAGCGCGATCGAGCCGAGTGGCGCGAAGTCCTCGCCGCGGAACATCCGCACGGTGCCGTCGCCGGCGTTCGCGACCACGATCAGATTCGCCACGGCGGCATAGCCAACGCCCTGGGGCTCGCGAAGTCCGGTCAGGCGGTGGACGGCCTTGCCTTCGCGCAAGTCGATCACGTCGACAGAGTTGTTGCCAAGTTCGGCGACCAAGAGGCGCTTTCCGCCGAGATCGATCGCCATGTGATCGATCCGTCCGCTGACATGTTCGAGCGGAATCGTCGCCTCGAGGACCAGCGGTGATTCGGAGTCCGCCGCGACAGTGCTGAGTGTCGGCGCTGTCGTGAGCGCCAGAGTGAAGGCTGCGACCATCCACGAGAGGGGTCTTCTCATTTCTGGTTCCCCGCCCAGCAGCGTCGGCGTGCAAGAGCGGCCAATCCAGCCTTTCCACCACAATCGCGAAGCTTCGGCATCTCGAATCTTGCCGAGACCGGCGCGCCCATTGTCGCGCCTTGCCGGCTCGTGGATGCTTGACGCTGCAACTTGGGTCCAGCTATCACTGCTGGACACTGCAGCGTACGGTCCCCCGCGCAGTCGTCTTCCGCAACCGCAACCGGGCCATTGCAAGCCGAGCGATAACCTCGGACGCTTGATCGGGGAACGGTGCTACGGAACTTACATTGATCTCGCAAAGGACGTACGTGTCTTCGCCGGTTGCGGTGCGTGGCCCGTAAAGAAAGTCGGCGTCCCAGATGATCGGCAGCGACTCCACGTCGATGCTCAGCAGCTGCATCATCTGAGGCGTCCACTCTTCCTCCATCTTTCTCCGTAGGGCCTGAAACGCCAGCGTCGATCGCGGATGCATGATGCGGGGGCCTGGCTGTGCCGCTTCCGATTCCGGGCCTTCCGGCGGCGGCGGAATCAGCGCCTTGATGAACTGGTGCCCGAAGCCGACGACTTTGTCCTTACCCATGTAGCAGCGGATCATCCCGTCCGGCAGCCGCGTCTGGAATGGTTGATCGATGATGCACCCTTCGGCCTCGAAATACGCCGTACATCGTTTCATGAAATCCGGAAGCGTCATGTCTTCGGGCACACTGCCGCGGCGCGCCTGCAGCACGCGAACCATCGTCGTGTCGCGCG
This sequence comes from Alphaproteobacteria bacterium, assembly GCA_017307285.1. Taxonomy (GTDB): domain Bacteria; phylum Pseudomonadota; class Alphaproteobacteria; order Acetobacterales; family Acetobacteraceae; genus JAFKFI01. Next base: position 179,382 of record JAFKFI010000054.1, read on the forward strand.
ATGCGGAAACCGGCTCAACCTTCCACACGCCCTGTCCGCCGTTGCCGCGATTTTGCTTGAGCACGCGAGACCCTGCCGATTGAAGCCGCTCCGGAAACTCTGCAGCGAACGTATTGGCTGTACGATAGAGGTGGGTGTCCGTGCCCCATCCGAGATGCTTTGTGCGATGCAGGACTTGCTTCACTCCCATCTTGAGGATGACATCGGGATGGGCACTGACCCACACGCCTCTGGAGGCGACGTCGCGCAGCATGGCATCGAGGGCGCCCCGGTCCCGTCCGTCGGAAATCGGATTGACCCAGACGAGCACACCGTCGAGACGCAGAAGCTGCTCGCGCACCTCGTGGACCATGTCGTCGGCGTAAACAGCCGGTTCCGCATGAATGCCGAGTCGGGCCAATTCCTCGAACACGCTGCTGAAGCGGTTGTTGCACGGCGTCGCTTCGCCGCGTGCCTGACGGTTTCCATGCCAGAGCAACGCCAGCTTACCCACGTCGTCTGCGATCACGACCTATCCTCCGACTAGGCCGCGTGGACAAAGCGCACGAGGGGGATTCCCCCGACGCGGCGCGGTGTGATTCGAAGCTGATCTTCATGCGGGAGATCAGCGGTGATCCGAGGGCGTTTGACCGACGACGAGTGGGCGTCCTTCGAGCCGTTCGTCGCCGAGAGTGGACCGCTGCGCGGCCGGCCACCACGAGACCATCGGCGCACGCTGGATGCCATCTTCTGGATCACCCGCACCGGCGCGCCCTGGCGTGACCTGCCCGAGGAGCTAGGCAACTGGAACTCGGTGCATCGCCAGTTCCGCCGCTGGACAGCGAGCGGGCTGTGGGACCTGATGCTGGCCGCCTTCGCCGAGGGTGGGGGTGGCGATGCCTTGCAGATGATCGACAGCACCATCATCCGGGCACACCACTGTGCAGCGGGCGCAAAAGGGGGACTCAGAACCAGGCTCTTGGCCGTTCGCGCGGCGGCTTCTCGACCAAGGTCCACCTTCGGGCCAACGCTGAGGGTCTTCCGATCGGTCTCCTTCTGACGCCCGGAGAGGCCCACGACAGCACCGCCTATCTCGATCTGATGGCCGAGCATGACATCGACCCCGACGTGCTGCTCGCCGATCGCGGCTACGACAGCGACGCGATCCGCGACGACGTCCGCGCGCGGGGTGGAACCCCCGAAATCCCAACCAAAAAGAACCGCCGCGTGCAGCACTCGGTCAACCGCGCGCTCTACGCCCTGCGAAACCGCATTGAGCGCTTCATCAATCGCCTCAAGAATAGCCGCCGCGTCGCCACCCGCTACGATCATACCGCCAGTAGCTTTCTTGGCTTCGCCATGCTGGCTGCCATTCGGCACTGGATTAGCTTTGTCACGCGGCCTAGCATTACAGTTGCATTCTTCTGATCAAATAAACTTTCCGGGCTGAGGCTTGATGAGCCCGTCGCCAAAGTGACCAGGCGATGATGTTGGCAGGCTGGATGCGTCGTCGCGCGAGCCTGACGGCAATGCGCCGGATTTCCTGTACCGACCAGCGGATCAGTGGCGGCGAGAGGTGTTCGTCGTCCTGCGCATTCTTTTTGGGGGCGTCGCGGTGTTCGCCCGATGCCGGATGGCTGCCATCATGGCGAAGGCGAGCATGACGAGCGAGACGTGGCGATGCCAGCCGTGCCAGGAGCGGGTCTCGTTGTGATCGAGGCCCAACTCGTTTTTCGCGGTCTCGAAGCTGTCTTCGATCGCCCAACGATGTCCTTCGATCTTGACCAGCATCTCGATGCCGGTTCCGGCCGGGCACCAGGTCGAGAAGAAGGCCAGATCTCCGTCGGAGATGTTGCGGCGGATCAGCAGGCCTCGCGTCCACGGGCCGCTGCGCGCGTCGTCATATTCCGCGACATCGAGATCGGCCAGCTCGCAATACACCCAGTCGTGCAGTCGCGCGCCTTTGGTGCCGTCGCCCGCGGACAAGCGTTGCCATCGCGACGGGTCGATGGCGCCCGCGATCTCCTCCGCCGTGCCGGCGATCGGCGGTTTGCGCTGCCAGGAGCGGAAGTGGTGGCTGGAATTGACGCCGAGCACATAGCCCTTGCCGGCGCGCCGCAAGGCTATCTCGACATGGCCGATCCCATAGACGCTGTCGGCGGCAACCCAGGCGAACGGCACGCCTGCCGCAATCGCGCGCTCGATCATCCCGACAGCGAGTGCGGGCTTGGTCGCGAAGGTCGTGTGATCGGGCACATGCGCCGCCGCCATGCGGACCGGATCGTCCGTCCAGCTCTTCGGCAGATACAGCGCCCGGTCGATGAAGGCATGGCCGTGGCGCGACACATAGGCGGCGAACACGCCGATCTGGCAGTTCGTGATCTTGCCCGCCGAGCCGGTGTACTGTCGGCCGACGCCGCAAGACACCCGGCCTTGCTTGAGGAACCCGGTCTCATCGATCACCAGAACCGCGTCATCGGCCACCAAATGCTCGACAACATAGTCCCGCACGACATCGCGCAAAGCATCCGCGTCCCATCGGCCGCGGCCCAGGATGGCCTGCTGGCGCCACGGGCCGGGGTCGCCCGCCGCCTCCGCGCGCATCCAGCCGGTCTTGCGTCGCTCGTCGCCCAACAGTCCGTCCAGGAACAGGCCGGCCGACGCCGCGACCCGTTCCTGCGTGAACAGCGGCCTGATCCGCGCCTTCACATCCCGTAGCGACGACGCCCACAGTTCAAGCGTCGTCTCAATCGAGGCACCCGACATCCATGATCTCCCGAATCATGGTTGCCCATGGATTCAGAGAGCACGGAGATTCGCAACTGTAATGCTAGCTATGGCGTTGGTTGGCACCACCCGGCTTGCTCTTCTCTATCGGCGTTTCACCTTTCCACTGGAGTCGACGCTGACCGAGACTTCCTGGCCATCCTTCATTGCCTTGCCGCTGACGCCGTCGGAGGTGGACTTGATGTCCCTGATCTGGGTGTAGCCTTCCCTCTCCAGGGCGCTTTGGGCATCCCTTTCACTCGGTGTCATGGTCGACGACGTTCCAGAGCCGGTGGTGGTTCTGGATGACGGAGCGGCAGACGGGCTGGTGGTCGCCTGCGCGAACGCAAATGACGGCATAGCGAGCGACAACGCGACGAGAGCTACGGCTGGTCTCATGATGTTCCTCCTGGGTTCGTGTCGGACAGGCATTTGAGGCTCCTCTTCCAGCAGTCCTTCTCCAACCGCTTGCCGGCATCCGCACTTCGACATGCGTGACGCCGCAACTTTGGTTCAGCGGCGTCCCTTTGTCAGTTGAGGCTTTCTGTGGTCGTTGAGAAGTCGTTGCTGCGGACCAACACGATGGTCGCGACAGGCCGGCCGGCTTCGAGTTCTGGCATGATGCTGACCAGCTGGGCTCCCGCGTTCCCCTTGGCTGCCTTTTGCGCCGCCGCGAGCACGGAGATGGTGGCCTTTTCCATCGCCTGTTTCTGCGCCATCGCGTGTTTCAAGTCTTCCGCATCTGTGATCTTTTCGGCCGACTTGATTGCGCCGCTGGCCGGATCGACGACCACCTCGGTGAAGTCCGTCCCCCTCATCGTGTAAGCAGAGAATTGCAGGTGCTCACCTTCCATCTCGAACTTGGCCGAGATCGGCGTGCCTTCCCGCCCGCTGGCGTTAATGCCGTCCTCCAGAGTGATCTTCGAATCCTTTAGGGCGGTAGCGAGTGCAACCTGCTCGGCCTTGGCCTGATCGGGACCGATCGCTTGGGCCCGCGGCGTCATCAAACTCGTGAACCCGAGGATGCCGATCACGAAACAGGTGAAGACTTGCGGCGTCACGACGATGTCCTCCCTAGAGACAGCCCTTACCGGGTCGTTTCAACTTTTCGCCACGTTGACCTTATCCAGGGCCGCGCGAATGCCATGCGCCAGCTTTTGGGCATCATCATTCGCCCAGAAGTGGACGAAGAATGTGCGGGGCGTGTCGTCGAGCATGTGGTTGTGCGCGGCCGTCACCTCGATGCCGTTGTCCCGTAGCGCCTTGAGGACCGGGTTGACCTCCGTCCCCAGCAACACGAAATCACCGGTGATCGCGGCCTTGCCACCGCCGGTTGGCTGGAAGTTCACGGCAATAGCCGTCCCCATTGCCGGAGGCACAACCATGCCGCCGTCGCTGGTCGTGTCACCGCGCGGGATGGCGAACTGGTAGACGCCGCCATTAGCGGTTCCCTTATGGCCGATCGTCGTCTCGAGGGCGGCCGTGTCAAAGTCGAACGAACCGGAGGTGGACGGAGCCGGTTGCGATGCCGAAACCCCTGGTGCGCCAAGAGGCGTTTTGCTGGCGCCAAGCGCGTCGTGGAGTGCCGTCGCGAGCTTGACCGGGTCACCCTGCCCTGCAACGTGCATATAGAAGGTTGGAGGTTGGGCCCGCAGAAGATGATTGTGGACCGCCGTCACCATGATGCCGTGGGCGAAAAGCTTGCTCATGACTGGATTGATCTCGTCCTCGGCCATCACGAGATCGCCCATCACCATGGCCTCGCTGCCCGTCGATTTGAAAGCCAGCCACCCACCGAGTGCCAGGGAGGGTTTGATTGCGACGCCGTCGATGGTGACGTGCAAATCCGTCCGCGGCAGGCCGAACTTATGAACACCTCCGGGCTGGTCGGTGCCCTTCTTGCCGAGCGCCTGATCGACCTTGCTCCAATCCATATCGGCGGCCACTGCGGGCAGCATGATGGCCAGCAGCCCGCTCACGACGGCGAGGGTCAAGACTTTGCGCATGACGGATCTCCGATCGGCCAGAGGGCGAGCCCGGTGCATGTGCTGGGCCGTGTTTTTGGCGTGACTGAGCCAGCCCCGGTCCTGGACCAACTCCTTTTCCAACAGCCCGCACGAGGCGACCGGACCGCCGAAGCCAAGCGTGCCCCGTCGTAGAAAGCTTAGGTGACGAGCTCCAGCAGAGAGCCTCGCACGGGCGTCCATATGCGAGCGTCCGGAGCGGGCGTGCGGCTTCCAATTGTGCATTTCCTGCTGGAGATCCCGGCACCAGGTGTGGAGAGCGTCGTAGATGAACATGCCGTGTTCGAGCATGGCGTGGTCATCGGGGAAATTGGCGGACAAGCCGAGCGAGACCGTGTGCAGGCCCGCGGCCTGCGGCGCCAGGTCCGGCCGCGCCGTGTCGGCGCCGCGGACGATGACCGCCAGCGTCTGCAGCGCCGGCACTTTCAGGCCGCGGTGCTTGAGAAAGGCATCGAAGCTGCAGAACTCACCTTCATGCGAAAAGGGCTCGGCGTCGGGAATGTCGTAGGGCGTCGCGCCGATTTCAGTGGCGACCTGGAATACTTGCTCGGTTGGCACGTAGACGAACTCGGCGTCCTTCTCGATGAACCGCCGGATTAGCCACGCACAGGCGCTACGGTCGAGCTTCGGACGCTCATGGGTGACCCATTTCATGGTGGTCCTCCCCAGCTCACGACGGGAAACTACGCCTGTACGAGCGAGAGATACAAGCGTATCTCTGACGACGAAGCCAGTGATAAAGTCCGGCCTATGACCAACGGCGAGATTGGCGGGCAGCCCGCCGCACGATGGCTTCTGCTCATTCACCAGTTTCCGGCCAAGCCGGCCTACCAGCGGGTGAAAATCTGGCGGCGGCTGCAGGCGCTCGGCGCGGTGGCGATCAAGAACGCCGTCTATGCGCTGCCAGCGGATGACCAGACCCAGGAGGATTTCGAGTGGCTGCTCAAGGAGATTGGCGAAGGCGGCGGGGAGGCGCTCATTTGTGAGGCGCGACTGATCGACGGCCTGTCCGACGACCAGGTCCGGGCGATGTTCAATGCCGCGCGGGACGTCGACTATGAGGAATCGGCCAGGGAGGCGCGCGCCCTGGGCCAAGAACTCCGCCCGGAGATCAGCCCGGCCGCGCGGGCCGATCTCCGGGCGAAGCTGGCGCGGTTGAAAGCACGCGCGGCCCAGACGGTCGCGATCGACTTTTTCGGGGCCAATGGCCGCGAGGCGGTCGATGGTCTGCTCACGGCCCTTGAGGCCCGATTGATGGAGGAGGATGCCATGGAACCGGACAGGACAGGTTTGTCATCGGCCATCGAGGGGTTCGACCCGCTGCTGGGACGCGTCTGGGTCACGCGACGGGGCGTGCATGTCGACCGCATCGCCTCGGCTTGGCTCATCCGTCGCTTCATCGACACGGACGCCCGGTTCAAGTTCGTGCCCGGAAAGGGCTACAGGCCGGAGGACGGCGAACTTCGTTTCGACATGTTCGAAGCGGAGTTCACGCATGAAGGGGATCGATGCACTTTCGAGGTGTTGCTGACTAAAGCGGGCTTCAAGGATCCCGCGCTCACCGCGATCGCCGAGATCGTCCACGACATCGACCTCAAGGATGCCAAGTTCGGGCGGGAAGAGACGAGCGGCATCGCTCACCTGGTCGCGGGCTTGGCGAGCGCTCAGCCCGACGACGCGACACGGATCGAACGCGGCGGCGCTCTGTTCGACGACCTTTATGAGTATTTTCGACGGAAACGTGCTTGATTCCCAAGATGCGGGATCCGGCCGCGACGAGGTGGTGGGTGTCTGTCGGTCAATGACCCGGCGCGGCGATCGGACGACCCGCTTCTCGTCGTGCATGTAACGCCGATGGTCTTCGTCCCGAAGACGTTCGTGGTCATGATAAACGGGACGGGCAACCGCACGACGCCACGGGCCGAAGTAAAGCGGGAGACGGATCGCGATGGTTCAGGAGGCAATTGCGTCATTGCCGCGTGAGGCCGAGCGTCCGTTTGGGATGCATCAGAGCCTGGGCCGCGGCGCACGCACCTTTCTGAATAGCCGCTTCAGCGGGATCTGAGCGGATGGTCACGTTGCGTCAGCCCTACCGATGCGCGATCGCGGTGATGGCGAAGGCGCCGCAATCCGGCCACTCGAAGACGCGGCTGGTCCCGCCGCTCGATCCGGAATCGGCTGCCGCGCTCAGCGCCGCCTTCCTGCGCGACACCACCGGGAACATCGCGCTCGCCGCCCAAGACGCCCCGCTCGTCGGCTACGTTGCTTACGCTCCCGCAGGAACCGAGAAGCTGTTCGACGGCACTCTCGCCCCGGGGACTCGGCTGCTACTGGCGGACGGCAGCGGCCCGATGTCCTCACGCGTGCAACAGTTGGGCCGCTCCTTGCTGCACGCCCTCCAGGCCACATTGTCGTTGGGGTTCCATGCCGCCTGCCTGCTCAGCGCCGACAGCCCGACCTTGCCCACCCAGTTGCTTCGCCGCGCGGCCGCCTCGCTCGCGGCGCCCGGCGACAGGATCGTCCTCGGCCCGGCCGAAGATGGCGGCTATTACCTGCTGGGTACCAAGGTGCCGCACGCGCATCTGTTCGAGGACATTGATTGGAGCACAGAAAAGGTCGCCGCGCAGACGCGCGCCCGCGCCCGGGCGCTCGGGGTCGAAATCGTGGAGCTGCCATCCTGGTATGACGTGGACGACCAGGCCTCCCTGCGACGCCTGGTCGCCGAGTTGGCGGGACGGAGCGATAGGGGGCTCGCTCCTTACGCCGCCCGCGCGACGGCCGATTGCGTGCGCCGACTCAACATCGCCGACCGACTGGCCGCCGTCGCGTGATGCGCCTCGCGCTGCTTGGCCTCGTTCTCGTCGCGCTGACCTTGGGCGGTCTCGCGCTGCACGAGCCTGGCGCGATCACGCTCCCTTCGGCCAGGATCACCGAGCTGTTCGTCGGCCTCATGGCGGTCGCCGGCATCACCTATCTCGCCGCCGTCGGCATGATGCTCGCGGCACCTCCGCCGCGCCGGGCGATCTGGCTGATCCTCGGCATTGCGCTCGTCCTGCGGCTGCCGTTGCTGTTCGCGCCGCCGTTCCTGTCGAGCGACGTGTTCCGCTACGTCTGGGACGGCAAAGTGCAGGCGGCCGGGATCGACCCGTACCGCTACATTCCCGCCGATCCCGCGCTCGCGCCGCTGCGCGATATCGCGATCTACCCGCACGTCAACCGAGCGACCTATGCGCGTACCATCTATCCGCCGTTCGCCGAGCTGCTGTTCGCCCTCGCCGCTCGCGTCGCGCCGACCGTCCTCGCGATGAAGGCGACGATGCTGGTCTTCGAGCTGGTTGGGATGCTCGCCGTGCTCCGCCTGCTCACGATGGCCGCGCTGCCGTCGGCGCGCCTGCTGATCTATGCCTGGAACCCTTTGACTGTGTGGGCCTTCGCCGGCAACGGCCATGTCGACGCGCTCGCGGTCGGTCTGATCGGCCTCGCCCTTCTCGCGGCGGCGTCGCGGCGGCCGGCCGTGGCGGGCGTGCTACTCGGCGGCGCGACCCTGGTGAAGTTTCTCCCCGCGGCGATCGCGCCCGCCCTGTGGCGCCGGTGGGATTGGCGTCTGCCCGCCGCCTACGCCGGCGTCGTCATGGCACTTTATCTCATCTATATCGGCGCCGGCTGGAACGTGCTCGGGTTCCTGCCCGGCTACGCGGCGGAAGAAGGCATCGACCGGGGCAGTGCCTTCTGGCTGCTGGCCGGCATCGGCACGCTGCTACCGGTCGGCGGGTGGGCGGTCACGATCTATGAAGCGGTTGCCGCCGTGGCACTGCTCGCCTTGGCCGCCTCGATCGCACTGGGCCGGAGCGTAGACGCCGATCCGCGCGCCGAGATCGTTCGGCTTTGCGGCAATGCCGCCATTCTCGCCGCGGCGACGATGATCGCGCTGTCGCCGCACTACGCCTGGTACTACGCCTGGCTCGCGTTGCCGTGCTGCGTCTGTCCGTTGCGAAGCGTGGTCTATCTCGCGGTGGGGAGCCTGCTGCTCTACCTTGATCCCTGGAACGAACGGTTCTTCTGGGCTTCTCTCGTGTTCGCACCGACGATCATCCTCGCGGTGCTGGATGTGCGCCGCCCGCTCGCGCATCGTGTCATTGGAAGGGCCAGCCGATGAACAACGCCGCAATCAAGGATCCGCGCCGCTACTTCGAGGCCATTGCCGCGGACCGCACCGAGCGCGCGGAGAGCCCGCCTGTCTGCCTCTATCTCGAAGTGACGAACCGCTGCAATCTGCTGTGCGAAACCTGCCCGCGCACCTTCGAGACGCTCGAACCGCCGGCCGACATGAGCTGGTCGCTGTTCACGCGGATCGTCGATCAGGTCCCGAGCCTCGCGCGCGCCGTACTGCACGGCGTCGGCGAACCGATGCTGGTGCGCGACCTGCCTCGCATGATCCGCTATCTCAAGGAACGCGGCGTCTACGTGCTGTTCAACACCAACGGCACGCTGCTTCATCCACGCAAATTCCCGTGGCTGGTCGACAGCGGCCTCGACGAGCTGCGCGTCTCGCTCGACGCCGCGGATGCGCCGACCTACGCGAAGGTGCGCGGCAAGGATTTTTTCCAGCGCATTGTGCGGGACGTCGGCCGATTCACCGCCTATCAGCGCGAGCAGGGCATAGAGCACCCGCGCGTCTCGCTTTGGCTTACCGGCCTGCGCGAGACGGTGCGGCAACTGCCCGATTTCGTCCGCCTCGCCGCCGAGCTCGGCGTGTGCGAGGTCTATCTGCAACGCATCGTCTTTGACGAGCAGGGTTTCGGCATGGCGCGCGCCGGGTCCTCGCTGTTCGAGCGCACGCGCGCCGAGGAGCAGGCGGCGATCGACGAGGCTGTTGCACTCGGCGGCTCGCTTGGCGTTCGGCTTGATGCGTCGGGCGCGACCGAGCCGGGCCTCAGCCTGAAACGGCAGCAGGAGAAGAATCCCTGGTCAACCTGCCGTCGCCCTTGGTCGCTGATGTATTTCACCGCCAATGGTCGTGCCCTGCCCTGCTGCATCGCCCCGTTCTCGGCGCGCGGTTACGACAGCTACACCCTCGGGGATGCGACGCAATCGACGCTCGCCGAGATCTGGAACGGCCCCGCCTATCAGGAATTCCGCGCCGCCTTGCTTAGCGATAAGCCACCGAAACCATGCGAAGGCTGCGGTCTGCGGTGGAGCCTCTGAGTGCCGCCCGCCTGCCGCGTCGCCGCAGTGATCCCGACGCTCAACGAGGCGGGCGCGATCGGACCGACTATTTCCGCTTTGCCGCGCGCCATGGTGGACACGGTTCTGGTCGTGGACGGCGGCAGCACCGACGGAACCGTGGCGGAAGCCCGCACCGCCGGGGCCGAGGTGCTGATCGAGCGCCGGCCCGGCTACGGCCGCGCCTGCGCGACCGGCGCTGCGCGCGCGGCGACGCTCGGCGCGGAGATTGTGCTGTTCCTCGACGGTGACGGCGCCGATCCCGCCGAGGAAGCCGGGCGCCTAATCGAGCCGCTGCTCGCTGGCGAGGCGGATTTCGCCCTGGCGAGCCGCACCCGTGGCCCGCGCGCAGCGGGCGCGATGGGCTTCCACCAGGTCGTCGCCGGCCACCTCATCGGCTGGTTGGTCGGCGTCGTCAGCGGCGTGCACTACACCGACATGTCGGCATTCCGCGCCATCCGCCGGACCCGGCTCGAAGCGCTTGGGATGCAGGAAATGACCTATGGCTGGAACCTTGAAATGCAGATCCGCGCCGCCGCCGCCGGACTTCGCATCCGTGAATTACCGTTGCCGTACCGTCGCCGTCTTGCCGGCCGCTCGAAGGTTGCCGGCACCCTGGGCGGCACGCTGAAGGCCAGCATCCACATTCTTGCTACCCTGCTGCGGACCGCCGGTGCACTGCGACGCGGCGCGCGGGCATGAAGCCGCCCCAATCCTCGTGCGTTGCTCGCGTGCCGCCAATCGCCGAGACGCGGGACTGGCAGGCGCCGTCGGTATTCCGCCCGGAGAGCCTGCTGCGGGAGGCCCGCCGGCAGAAGGGCCTGCACGCCGCCCTGGTACCGCCGGTCTGCGTACTCGACCCCGACGGTGATCTCGTCCGCTACGTCGAGGCCGAACGCGGGGCCGTACCCGCGCCACACTGGGCCTGCTACCACACACGGCTGATCGAGTGGGGGAAGGACGGGCAACGGATCGGCGCGATCGGCAACGCCGTGGGCGCCGCATATGCGGTGCTGGTCGCCGAACAGCTCTTTTGCTGCGGCTGCCGCCTTCTGATCAGCGTCACGTCGGCCGGACAGCTCGTGGAGGCCGGATCGCCACCCTACTACGTCGCGATCGACCGGGCGCTGCGCGACGAAGGCACGAGCTACCACTATCTGCCGCCCTCGGATTTCTCGTTCGTCAACCACACGCTCCTCGACGCGCTCTGGCCCGCCCTGTCGCGCGCCACGACAAATCCCATCCATCGCGGCGCCAGCTGGACCACCGATGCGCCGTTCCGCGAGACCGAGGTCGAAATCGCCGCGGCGGCGGCACGCGGACTGCTCGTGGTCGAAATGGAGGCCGCCGGGCTCTACGCGTTCGCCGCGGCGCGGGGGCGCGACGTACTGTGCCTCGCGCATGTCAGCAACCGGCTTGGCCAGGCGGGCGATTTCGAGAAGGGCGATGCCGACGGCGCGCCCGCGTCGCTGCGCCTCGTTGAAGCCGCAGCGGCCGCCTGGCGCGAGCAGACTGCCGGCTGAGCCGGCCAGGGAAGGAGACCAGTCGGTGCGCACGGACCCATTCCTCGACAGCCTGCTCTTCCTGATTGGTTACGACGACAACTACAAGCCGCTCGGCGCGGCGCAGTATGTCCTGATCGTGGGATTCGACCTACTGGTGGTCGGCAATCTCTGCCTGCTCGTGTACAACTGGCGGCATGATCCCGCGCAGCGCCGGTGCCGCCATCTCTATATCTGGCTTGCCCGTTCCCTGGTTGGCGCCATGTGGTTCCAGGGGTCGATCTGGAAGCTGCCGCTGCCCGTCTCTGGCGGGTTTCAGTACTGGATGGGTCAGATCGAGCAGAACGCCGCCTTCCCGGCGATGGCGGCCCTCTACCGCGACCTCCTGCTGCCGAACATCGCAGTCCTCAACGTGATCGCCTATCTGGCCGAACTGGGCTTCAGCATCGCGCTGATGCTTGGGTTCGTGACGCGCCTTACGTCCGCCCTCGCTATGGTCTTCGCGGCGAACATCTGGCTCGGACTCTATCACAACGGCAGCGAATGGCCCTGGCAGTACATGTTCCTCATCCTGCTGCTGGGATTTCTCGCACTTGAGGCCGCTGGCCGGAGCCTCGGCCTCGATGCCCTGCTGCGACGATCGGTGCGCCCCAACGCCGGCCGAGCGCTGCTCGTGCGAGCCTATCTGCTGATGTCGTAACCAAGCGGCACCACGCAGGCATCGGTTCCATCGTCGGCTGCGACGACCGTGGAGCAATCGAGTGCACCGTTCGCCTGGACGGGGGGGCACGTCACGTCGCCATAGGAGCAGAACACGCAGCAGTCCCCCGCCTTCGGGCGAAGGAGCGTTCCGCAGCCGGTGCAGTCATAGAAGAATTGGCAGGCATCGGTCGGCATCGTCTCGACCTTCACCGTGCCGCAGGTCGGGCATGTGATCGTCGATTGCAAGTTCATCTGGGGCTTCATACGTAGGCATAGCCGAGATAGAGCAGCACCAAGCCGAGAAGCAGACCCGTCAGGGTCAGGCCGCGAATGGCAGGGCGGGAGCAGATCGCGCCCGGAGCGCAAATCGTCACCGTGCGCTGCCTCCACAGGAGGACAGCTCCGCTGACGAGGCAGACTGCAGAAGCGGCGAGCAGGAATGGCCGGTTTGGTGCTGCGAGCAGGGCGATGCCGCCCAGCCATGCTGTCCCCAAGCCGAGCGTGGCCAGCAGGAAAGGCAGAGCGCAGCAGGAAGCTATCCCGAACGCGGTGCTCAAGCCGGCCAAGGTCAGCAGGACGGGTCCTGCACCCCGCACCGGCCGGTCGGCCGCAGAACGTCGGGCAGAAAGGTCGGACATGGCCGGTCTCCTTGGCGGCAGCATCTAGCGACCCTACTGTCTGTAGCTGATACAGACTCAAGCCCTTTCCGAGGAGCCGGGCGTCATGGGGCATGACGGGATCGCGATCGGGCAATTGTCACGGCGGACGGGCTGCAACATTGAGACGATCCGCTACTACGAGCGCATCGGCCTGCTGCCGACGCCGGCACGCCGGGGACGCTATCGTCTATACGATGGGAAAGACGTGGGACGGCTGGCATTCGTGCGTAGTGCGCGTGCGCTTGGTTTCACCTTGGACGAGGTTCGCGCTCTCCTTGGGCTCGCCGCGGCGCAGCAGGACGCCTGCGCAGAGGCGCGCGGAATTGCTGCGGCCCACCTTGCCGATGTGCGGAACAAGATTGCAGATCTCCGGGCGATGGAACGAGCACTTGCGGCTGCCGTGCGCAGGTGCGATGCGGGGGAGGCGCTGGGATGTCCCCTCATCGATGTGCTCGGCTTGGGTTCGGCGGCGCCTTAGATTGTCCGTTCACGTAACGAGCGCCTGAACGTGAGGATCCGGCCGTCTCCTGGAGCCGATCTGCGTTGCATCTCCCTTTGAGCGCTGCCTGCTGATCCCCTCTTGATTCCGTACCGTAGTACGGACGCCATATTGGGCGCGAGGAGACGGGATGATGGGACTGACCATTGGGAAGGCTGCCCGCGAGGTGGGCGCCGGAGATAGTCGAAGCCGGAACGGTGAGCTTAGGCAATGGTTAATTGGGCGCCCGATCATGCTTCGGATAGACCTCCTGAGCTGACAACTTCACCGACCACGTTACGCGCGCGCGTCAGGCGGACCTGCATGAGCCCCCCGGGCGGAGTTGCCGGCCTCGTCCGGAAATCGGCGGCCACTCTGATACGGGAGGACAGAGTGCTATGCTCGCCCTATGAGCAAGAGGCAGGACGGAACGCTCGCCGGCTTCACCGCCGCCGAGCGAGATTACATTCGGCGCGAGCTGGACATGTTCTTCTCGACGTTGCCGCGCGTCGCCGATGGATTCCAACTCAGAACCTGGCGTGGGGGCCCACAGGCCGGCCAACCAAAGCTGTCGCCAGTGGCAAAGGGGCTCCTCGACCGCGGGATGATGCGTCTCGACGCCACGCGACACCTGCCCAGGCTGTTCTTCACCGAGCTGGGCCTCCTCGCGTTGCGCACGATGATGGCGGACGGGCGCTTGGCGAACCCGGAGAAATTCGCCCACGTGCGGCGCGAGCTCGGCCTTGAGCCCGGTCTCGATGCGGAAGCCGCGGAGTAAGCAAGCCATCCGTTCGAGGTCACGGCGGACGCCCAGCGGAAAATCGCGAAGGCTGCGTCGCAGCTGCCGAAGGGGCCGGCGTCGACCGCGCGCCCGACAGCAGGCTGCTGCTTAGAGAGGTGCCAGCCCGAAACTTCCGACGCTTGCGACCGATGGGGCTGCCGTCCATTCGACATTCTGTGAAATGTCGTTGACTTGCGACTTTGGAGAGAGGTAAGAAGGCGTCAGTTGCATCGCCCGGAGGGCTGCCCGATGGAAACAGCTGACATCAAGACATTGGTTCGCGCCCGCTACGGCAACATCGCTCAGGCGGACAACGCCGCTTGCTGCGCACCCGCGGCGTCGTGTTGTGGCCCTGCGGTGTCCGTTGATGCACGCGGCAAGGCTCGACAGATGGGATATTCCGACGCCGATCTGGCTGCGATTCCAGACGGCGCCAATCTTGGTCTCGGATGCGGCAATCCTCAGATCATTGCCGCATTGCAGCCAGGCGAGACTGTCCTCGATCTGGGGAGCGGAGCCGGCTTCGACTGCTTCCTCGCCGCCCGTCAGGTGGGGCCAACCGGCCAGGTGATCGGCGTCGACATGACCCACGAGATGCTGGCCAAGGCGCGCGACAATGCGTCCCGGATCGGCGCGACCCAAGTCGAGTTCCGCCTGGGCGAGCTGGAGCACCTGCCGGTCGCCGACAACACCGCGGATGTTGCTCTGTCGAATTGCGTCATCAACCTGGTGCCCGACAAGCAGCAGGTCTTTCGGGAAGCATTTCGCGCGCTGAAGCCCGGTGGACGGCTTGCGATTTCCGACGTGGTGAACACCGCCCCGTTATCCGACGATCTCAAGGGTGACACCGCCTTGATCTGCGGCTGCGTCGTCGGCGCACCGCAGGTCGATCAGCTTGAGACCTGGCTCGCGGCGGCGGGCTTTGAACAGATCAAGGTTACGATCAAGCCGGAGAGCCGAGAGCTCATCGCGACCTGGGCACCGGGGCGCAACGTGGAGGACTACGTCGTCTCTGCCTCGATCGAGGCCCGAAAGCCTCGATGATGCAGGCGCCCGAGGCGGTTCAGGCCCTGGGCGCTCTCGCTCATGAGCACCGGCTTGGGATTTACCGAATACTGGTGGAGCAGGGACCGGACGGTTTGGCGGCGGGGAGTATTGCCGAGCGCCTTGGTGTTCCGGGATCATCACTGACATTCCATCTTCAGCATCTCCAGCGGGCGGGCCTGATCGTGCAGCGCCGCGCCGGCCGCCAGCTCATCTACGCCGCCGACTTCGTCCAGATGAACACGCTGATCGGCTTTCTCACCGAGAACTGCTGCGGCAGAGGGCAGAACGCCTGCGTGCCGCTCGCGACGAAGCGCGCAAGCGGATGACTTTTGGGCGAGCGCGACATTCCGGCATTTTGCTCTGATGGCGGGCGCTCTTTCTGCCGACGCGACCGCCACGTCTCCCGGACGGCCGCGCCTGGCCGTCACGTCGGCGATCGGCATCGCACAGATCCTTGCCTGGGGTTCATCGTTTTACCTGCCGGCGGTCCTCGCCACCCCGATCGCGCGCGCGACCGGCTGGTCACAGACCTGGATCATCGGTGCGCTCTCGCTGGGTCTTCTCATCTCGGGGCTGATTTCACCGCACGTCGGTCATCTCATCCAGCGCTTTGGCGGCCGACCCGTACTGGCCGCCAGCGCGATCCTGTTGGCGGCGGGACAGGTGATCCAGGCCGTGGCGCCGAACCTGCCCGTGTTTGTCGCCGCCTGGGCGGTCCTGGGGCTCGGCATGGGCGCCGGACTGTACGACCCCGCCTTCGCCACCTTGGGCCGGCTATATGGCGAACATGCCCGCGGCGCCATCACCCAGGTGACCCTGTTCGGCGGGTTCGCGGCCACCCTATGCTGGCCGCTGAGCGCGCTTCTGGTCGAGCAGGTCGGCTGGCGCGGCGCCTGCCTCGCCTATGCCGCCATCAACATCCTCGTCGTCCTGCCGCTCTATCTGTTCGGCGTGCCGCGCGAAGAACGGCATGTCCGGCCGCAAGCGGAGGCGGGATCCGGCAGGGCCGCGCCGCCTCGGCCGCGGCGCGACCGTCCGGCTCTCATCATCCTGGGAGCCGGGTTCACGCTGGCGGCGGGCGTCATGACGATCATGTCGGTGAATCTGCTGGCGATGCTGCAAGCCCGCGGTCTCAGCCTCGCAGCAGCGGTCGGCCTCGGCGTCATGATCGGGCCAGCGCAGGTGGCCGGTCGTGTGCTCGAAGCCCTGGTCGGCCGACGCTATCACCCGGTCTGGAGCTTGCTGGTATCGGCGGTACTGGTCGCGGTCGGGTTTGCCGTGCTGCTTGGTCCCGCGGCAATCATCGGCGTGGGCTTCGTGCTCTACGGAGCCGGTAGCGGGATTCGCTCCATCACGCGCGGCACGGTCCCGCTCGCGCTGTTCGGTCAGGAGGGGTACGCCCTCCTCATCGGGTGGCTCGCCATGCCAAGCCTCCTGGCGACGGCCATTTCGCCACCGATCGGCGCTCTTCTCCTGGCGCAGTTCGGCGCCGACCAAACGCTCACGATCCTGGCCGCCGCGTCGGCCGCGAACATCCTGCTGGTGCTGCCCCTGGTGCCGCTCGCCATGCGGCGCGCGGCGTCCGCCTGATCTCAGGCACGGGCATACCAGCCGCGTGTCGCCATCACGATGCGCACCACCGACAGCATCACCGGCACCTCAACGAGCACGCCGACGACCGTTGCCAAGGCGGCGCCCGACTGAAAGCCGAACAGGCTGATCGCCGCCGCGACCGCCGGCAAGACCGGCGTTGAAATAGACCTGAATGACGATCGGCACCGCCAACAGCAGGATCACGATCGGCTGGCGCAGGATCTCCTCGCCCTGAAAGCCGAACAGCAAGACGAGCGTCGCGAGCAGCGCCACGAGCGACACGGGCTGCAGAGCCCGCAGCGCGCGGGCCAGGGCAGCGTCGCCGCCTTGCGTCAGCAAGGCCCGGCGCCAGAGCTGGGCGGCGATCACCGGTACCAAGATGTAGAGCGCGACCGACAGGAACAGGGTGCCCCAGGGCACGCTGATCGCCGACAGCCCGAGCAGCAATCCCACGATCGGCGCAAACGCGATGATCATGATCGCGTCGTTCAACGCCACCTGGCTGAGCGTGAAGTTCGGATCGCCGTCCGAGAGGTTGGACCAGACAAAGACCATCGCGGTGCAGGGGGCCGCCGCCAACAGGATGAGCCCGGCGATGTAGCTGTCGATCTGCCCGGCCGGCAGATAGGGCGCGAACAGCCAGCGAATGAAGATCCAGCCGAGCAGTGCCATCGAGAACGGCTTGACGAGCCAGTTGATGCCGAGCGTGACGATGATGCCGCGCCAGTGCTTCGCCACGGTGCCGATCGCCCCGAAATCGACCCGCAGCAGCATCGGCACGATCATCAGCCAGATCAGCACGGCAACCGGGATGTTGACGTTGGCGACGCTGAGCGCCCCCAGAGCGTGAAAGGGCGCCGGCGTCCAGCTGCCGAGGGCGATGCCGGCGACGATGCAGAGCACGACCCACAATGAGAGATAGCGCTCGAAGAGGCCGAGGGCGGCGCGTGGGCGCGGCGGTGCGATGACGTGTTCCATGGTCCGATCCAGCTGAGAAAAGAGGGCGCGCTAGGCGGGCAGGTGCCGCGGCACGGCTGCCCGGGGCAGCATCAGGGTGACGCCGAGGCACAGCGCGAGCATCACCGCCGACCCCCAGAGACAGGCGGCAAGACCGCCGGCCTCGGTGAGGACTCCGGAGAGCAGAATGCCGACCAGCCGGCCGGCCGCGTTGGCCGCGTAGTAGAAGCCGACGTCCTCGGCCGCCTTCTCCGAGCCGGCGTAGGCGAGGATCAGATAGGAATGCAGCGACGAAATCACGGCGAAGGCGAAGCCGAACGCACACAGCCCGGCGACAATCGCCAGATCGAGCCGCGCCACGAAACTGTGGTCGAGCACCAGGGCGAGCACGAGCGGGATGGCGGTCAGCACGGCGCCCCATAGCCGCGCCTCGGGCACCTCGCGCGACAGGCCATCGCCGCTGCGCCGGATCACGCTCGGCGCCAGGGCCTGAACCAGGCCATAGCCGATCGTCCAGCTCGCGAGGAAGCCGGCCACCTCCATGTAGCGCCAACCCTGACTGTAGAGGAACACGGGCAGGCCAACGACGAACCAGACATCGCGTGAGCCGAAGAGGAACACCCGCGCCGCGGCCATCAGGTTGATGCTGCGCGTCTTGGCGAAGAACTCGCGGAAGGATTTCGAGGCTTTGGCCTTGCCGAGATGGCGCGGCAGGCTCGCTGTCACGCCGGCAAGCACCAGGGCAAGGAGGGCCACCATCAGCCACAGCGCGCCCCGGAACCCGACCGTCTCCAGCAGCAGGCCGCCGACGAAGAAGCCAATCCCCTTCATCGCGTTCTTGGAGCCGGTGAACCAAGCCACCCAGCGGAACAGCTGGCCGGCGCCGCCTTCCGAGGTCGCCTTGATGGCGGATTTGGAGGCGGTCTTGGTGAGATCCTTGGCTACACCAGCGATGCCTTGCGCCGCGACCACCCACGCCACCGACAGCCCGGCACTCCAGGCCGGATCGAGGCCGGAGAGCATGGCCAGCCCGGCGATCTGCAGCGTGAGGCCGGTCATCAGCATGCGAGGAATGCCGAAGCGCGCGGCCAGCCAGCCACCGCCGAGATTGGCGAAGACGCCGGCCGCCTCGTAGAGGAGAAACAGGAACGCCAGCATGAACGGCGTGTAGCCGAGGCTGTAGAAATGCAGCAGCACCAGCATCCGGAGCGCGCCGTCGGTGAGCGTGAAGCTCCAGTAGCTCGCGGTCACAACCGCGTAGTTGCGCACCCCGGACATCAGGCACTCCGCTGGATGACGATGTTGGCCAGGTCCACCATCCGGCAGGCGTAGCCGACCTCGTTGTCGTACCAGGCATAGACCTTGAGTAGCGTCTCGTCGGTGACCAGTGTGCTGGGTCCGTCGACGATCGCGCTGCGGCTATCGTTGACGTAGTCGGCCGAGACCAGAGGGCGCGCCTCGAAGCCCAGAATGCCGGCCAGCGGGCCCCCCGCCGCGCTGCGAAACAGCGTGTTGACCTCGGCCGCCGTTACCGAACGCTGCATCTCGAACACGCAATCCGTGAGGCTGGCGTTCAGCACCGGCGCGCGCACCGCATGTCCGTTCAGCTTGCCCTTGAGCTCGGGATAGATCAGTGCGATCGCCGTGGCGCTTCCGGTCGTGGTCGGCGACAGCGACAGCATTGCCGAACGCGCCCGCCGCAGATCCTTGTGCGGTGCGTCGACCACCACGTTGGTGTTGGTGGGATCATGGATGGTGGTGATTTGTCCGTGGCGAATTCCGATGGTCTCGTGCAGCACCTTGACCACAGGGGCGAGGCAGTTGGTGGTGCAGGATGCGGCCGTCAGCAACCGATGTCGGGCGGGATCGTAGAGCTGATCGTTGACGCCGACGACGACGTTCAGCGCGCCGGCCTCTTTCACCGGAGTCGCGACGATGACGCGCTTCACACCGCGAGCGAAATAGCCATCGAGCTGCTCCGCCTTGAGAAATTTGCCGGTGCATTCCAGCACGACGTCGCAGCCGTGATCGCCCCAGGCGACTGCATCGGGTGTGGCGGCGTCGCTGAACCCGATCCGCCGATTGCCGATGAGGATGGTGCGCTCATCTTCCACACCGAAGCTGTTCCGCCAGCGCCCATGAATGCTGTCGAACTCCAGCAGATGCGCCGTCGTGGCGGCGCCGCCCTTCAGCTCATTGACGTGAACAATTTCGAGCCGGTTATCGGCCCGGGGATCGTCCGCGGCGCGATACAGCCCGCCCATGGCGGCGCGCAGAGCGAGACGGCCGATCCGCCCCATGCCGTTGATGCCGACGCGCATGATCAACGCACTCCCGCCGGGACCGGCACGCCTCCTCCGCCGATCTCGTCGAGCCGCGCCTTCGTCGCCATGCGGTCGAGTGAGGCGAAGGGCAGCACGGTGAAGATCTCGATCCGCCGTCGGAGACTGCCATAGAGCTCGTTGAGCAACGTCGCGCGTTCGACGGGACTGCCGGTGAACTTGGCTGGGTCGGGCAACGGCCATGCGGCCGTGACCGCGACCGGCCCGAAGTCGGGACAGACCTGGCCGTGCAGGGTGTCGCAGAGCGTGATGATGAAATCCATGCGCGGCGCTGATGGCCCGGTGAATTCGTTCCAGGACTTGCTGCGCAGAACCGTCGTGTCGTGGCCGAGCGCATGCAGCTTTGCCAGCACGTCGGAATTGGGCTCGGGGATCGGCGTTGATCCGGCCGAATACGCCTGGAAGCGAGCGCCACCCACCTTTGCCAGGATCGCCTCGGCCATGATCGAGCGCGCCGAGTTGTGCGTGCACAGGAAGAGCACGTTGAAGGCCGGGGTCATACCTTGGTCCTCGTCGGGGAAAGGTGGGAGCAAACGGGCGATGTCGCCGCACAGCTCCGGTCGGCCGGCACAGCAGGTCTCGGTGAGAAACCCAAGCAGGCGTCGCAGGCCAGCAACGCGAACAGCATGGACGATCTGCCGACCCTGTCGGGTGGATTGGGTCAGGCCGGCGCGTTCGAGCGCCGAAAGATGGAACGACAGTGTTGAGGAGGGCACGCCGAGGCGCGCGCCGATCTCTCCAGCGGGAAGGCCGCTGGCGCCCTCGGCAATGAGCAGGCGCATCAGGTCGAGCCGTGTCTCCTGCGACAGGGCGCCGAACGCAACGGCGGCTTCGGAGGATTCCATGATTCTAGAATTGCAGAATCGGCACTTCTAAAGCAAGCCTGTGGAAAGGAAACTCTGAGGGCCGCCGCCAGTCGTGATCTGCTCGACGCGATCGAGGCTGATGCCGCCGTTTTTGAGGTGAGCAGCCGGCCACCCGGGCAACTATCATTGCCGACCTTGGTCCCGATGCCAGCCCCGTGGCGGGGGTCATTGACGGTCTGGTCGAGATAGCGCCGTGCACCCGCACGCCGGGTGCCCGTGGCCGGCTTCAGGATGACACCTGCGGTGCTGAAGGATGTCATGATGTCACTGGAGTTCGCCGGGGCGGCGGGGCTGGCCTGCTGTTCCGGTGTTATTGCACGGTATGTTCCAGCAAGATTCCGCGCTGCGGAGCTTCCCCCTCCCGTCGCTGCCGATGTTCGGTGTGTACCCGGCCACGCTTCTGAGAATGGGCCTCGCGGCCAAGCAAGAGGCCTCCGAGAGCGCCGGTCCCGACATGCCGCCGGGGTCCAGCGTCTCGAGGATATACAGGAGTTGCTCGGCAACTCGAGGCGCCCCCGGCGAGGGCTGCCGGAATGAGACGAGAATCCGGCTCTCCAGGCAGGGGCAGCGGCGCGCCATAGCCGTGGCTTGCATCAGGTCAGGTGCCGCAGTCGGCGGGCGACGCGCGGTTACGCCTTCATGGGCTTGGCTGTACCGGACGGAAGCTCCGACCGGAATAGCGCGACCGACGCCAGGGCCGCGGCCGCCTCCACTGTAGCGAAGGCCCCGAGCGTCACCCCGAAGCCGAACCGGAGCAGTTCCCCGAAGGCGAGGCTGCCCAGGCCAAACCCGACGAACAGGGTGAAGACATTCAACCCCATGGCCTGCCCCGGCCGCTTGTCCCCGAGTGAGGTGATGATGCCTGCAAACAACGGCTGCGTCATGTCATAGCCCAGGGAGAGGAGCATCGCGATCACCGGGGCGAGGGCGACGGGAAAGCCAACGATCAAGAGCGCGGCGGCGAGGGCGCCGAGCGCGAGGCCGATGGGCAGCAGCCGGGCGCGGCCCCAGCGATCCGCCGCCTGGCCGATGAGCGGCCCGAGCAGGAACCCCGGGACGCCGTACCCGAGCAGCGCCAAGCCGATGCCGAGGGAGCCGATGTCGTAGTGCCGCCCGAGGTACACGCCGAGCCAGGTGAAGACGCCCGAGTGGAACACCGAGTTGACGAGGACGTAGCCATAGGTGCGCCGCCCCCTCGGCGAACCCAAGAGGCTCCCGTAGCCGCGGAAAAGGTCTCCGAGCGTGCCCGTCACCGGCCGCATCGCGGCGGCGACGATGCGGCGGTAGGGAAGGAGCAGGAGCAGGAGACCAGCCCCGGCCGCCCCGACCACCAGGAACAGCCCCTGCCAGCCGACGAATGGAACCACGATCGCACCCAGCGGCGCGCCGAAGGCCATCCCTCCGGCCATGGCGCCGAACAGCCATCCGAGCGGGCGACCGCGCTGCCCGTACGGGAACATGCGGCCGACGAGCGCGAGGCCAAGGGGCACGACGCCACTGGCGCCGAGCCCTGTCAGGACCCGCCACAGCGCGATCTGCTCGATGGAGGCCGCCGTTGCCGTCAGGGCGGTAAGCACTGAGAAGGCCGCCAGCGACGCGAACATGACGCGGTGGATGCCGAGCCGGTCCGCCAGGAGGCCATAGACCAGCGTCGCGACCCCATAGGGGATCAGGTACGCCGGGACGATGAGCCCGACCTTTTCGACCGACGTCCCGAAGATGTTCGACAGGGCGGGTATGATCGGCGCGACCATGTAGGCCTGGAAGAAGATGATGAAGGTGGCCGCCGCGAGCATCCGGAGGAGGCGCTCGCGCTCCTCGAGCACCTCCGGTGCTTCCTTGCCTACCTCGCTCATGCCGCGGTCGGCTTGGCCGCCGCCTCCACCGGTTGCCCGATGCTCGAGATGGCCTCGAAGAACAGCTTGGGCTGGCCCGAGAGCGAGTTGACGAAGATCGCCGTGACGCTGACCGCCATGGCGACCATCGCCCACACCGGGTGGATGAGGCCGGTCGCGGCCACCGGGATGCCGATGCCGTTGAAGGC
Organism: Alphaproteobacteria bacterium; assembly: GCA_017307285.1. Lineage (GTDB taxonomy): Bacteria > Pseudomonadota > Alphaproteobacteria > Acetobacterales > Acetobacteraceae > JAFKFI01. The sequence goes on from JAFKFI010000054.1 coordinate 202,345, forward strand.
GAAGGCGAGCGCCACGTTCTGCAACATCTTGCCGTAACTGCGGCGGCTGATCTCGCGGGCGACCGGCAGGGCCTCGATGCGGTTCGACAGGATGATGATGTCGGCGGACTCGATGGCGATATCGGTGCCGCCGCCCATGGCGATGCCGACGTCGGCCTGCATCAGCGCGGGCGCGTCGTTGATGCCGTCGCCGACCATCGCCACCCGGCTTCCGTCGGCTTGCAGGCGGCGCACCGCCTCAGCCTTCTCGTGCGGCAGGACGCCCGCATGGACCTCCTCGATGCCGAGCTCCGCCGCGACCCGTCGCGCCGCGCGCTCGTTGTCGCCGGTGACCAGGATGGGCGCGAACCCCGCCTGGCGCAGCGCCGCGACTGCCCGCGCCGCGTCTGGCCGAACCGTGTCGCCCAGCGCCACCATCCCGAGCGTGCGACCGTCCCGCGCGACGGCGATCACCGTGCGCCCCGCCTCCTCCAGGGAGCCGATCCGCCCGGCGAGGCGGGCCATGTCGATGCCGCGCTCCGCCAGAAAGCGCGGGCTGCCGACGAGGACCTCGCCGCCCCCGATACGCGCGGCGACGCCCTTGCCGGGGACAGCCTCGAAGGACTCGACCTCGGGCGGCACGGCGGCACGCTCGAACGCCGCTTTCACCACCGCCTGCGCGAGTGGGTGTTCTGAGGACGCCTCGGCCGCGGCGGCCACGGCGAGAAGCTCGTCCTTCGTGCCCTCGACGGCCTCGACCTCGCGCACGAGCGGGCGTCCCTCGGTGAGCGTTCCGGTCTTGTCGAGCACGACCTTCGTCGCGAGCCGGTAGCCCTGGAACGCCTCGCCGGTGCGCATCAGGATGCCACGTTCGGCGGCATCCCCGGCGCCGCGCACGATGGAGAGCGGCGCCGAGATGCCGACCGCGCAGGGGTAGCCCATGACGAGCACGCTGAGGCAGGCGAACACCGCCCGCTCCAGGTCGGCCTGCCCCGTGGCGAACCAGGAACCGACCAACCAGCCGACCAGGGCGAGCCCGGCGACGACAAGCACAGTCGGCGTGTAGATGCGCAGCACCTGGTCGACGAGGTGCAGGAGGCCGGGCTTCAGCGCCCGTGCGTCCTCGACCTCGCGTACGATTCGGTGCAGGAAGCTGCCCTCGCCGACCGCGGTAGCCTCGACCAGCAGCGTGCCCATGCCGTTAATGGAGCCGCCGATGACGACGGCGCCCGCCGCCTTCTCGACCGGGATGGGCTCGCCGGTGACGAGCGACTGGTCGACGCCGGAGCGGCCGCCCACGACCGTGCCGTCCACGGGGATGCGCTCGCCCGGGCGGATGCGGACCAGGTCGCCGACCCTGACCGCCTCGAGCGGCACCTCCACCTCGGTGCCGTCCCGCAGGACGCGGGCCGTCTCGGCCTGGAGGTTGAGCAGCTTCTTCACCGCCTGCGAGCTGCGCGTCTTGACGATGAGCGAGAGCCACTCGGAGAAGATGTGGTAGGTCGCGACCATCACCGAGACGGCGAAGAACGCCGCGGTCGGGTAGCTGGGCCGATGCAGGACGAGGCCGATGGCACCGCCGACGAGGCCCGCGAAGGCGCCGATCTCGAGCAGGACGTGTTGATTCAGGATGCCGCGCCGCAGCGCCTGATAGGCCATGACCAGGATGTGCCGCGCGACCCCGAAGACGAGGACCACTGCGAGGGCCGCAGCGAGCCACGGCCCGCTCCGCACCAGGTAGCCCTCCAGGTTGAGGGCGAGCAGGCTCAGGGCCATGACGACGAGGCCGCCGGTCGCGAGGCTCGCAGTCCAGAGACTGGTCTTCTTCAGCACCAAGAATACCATCGCGCCGAGGCTCAGGCAGACCAGGGCGGGGAGGAAGCCGATCCAGCCGACCGTCGGGTCGGCGATGATGGGGATGGCGGCGACGCTGAGCGCGACAGCGACCACGAAGCGCCGGCTCTCGCGGACGAGGTCGCGCTCCTCCTCCTCGAAGGAGCGCAGCTTGCGCGGGTCGGAGACAGTGTAGCCGATCTCGCGCAGCACCCGGAGCAGCTGCTCGGGGCGCGCGACCGCGGGGTCGTACTCGACCAACGCCTGCTCGTGGGTGAGGCTGACCGCGACCTTGTCGACGCCGGGCTGGCGCCTGAGCGCCTTCTCGACCGTGCCGGTGCACAGCGAGCAGTGCAGGCCGCCGATGCGAGCGCGGATGCGCGCCCGGTCCGGTCGGGCCGCGGACTCCTCCGTCCACGGGCGGAAGCCGGATTCGGCCGTTGCTGCCGTGGCCATGGTGATCTCCTTGATGGTTTTACGGCGCCGCCAGGGCCGACAGGCCGAGCTTGATGGACCAGGCGCCGAGAATGACGAGCAGCACGCCCGTCCAGATCGGCAGGCGCCGAGACAAGCCCGCGAGCCAGTCGAGCGCCCGCCGGGCGGGCTTGAAGAGCACGGCGACAACGAGGGGCAGCGACAGGGCGAGGCCGAACAGGGCAAGCGAGACGAATCCGTTGGCGAGCGTCGCCCCGGAGGCGCCGCCCGCGGCCGCCGTGCCGAGCAGTGCGAGCAGCAGTGGCCCGGCGCAGGGTGGGACGTTGAAGCCGAGCAGGAGGCCGAGGGCAGCCGAGCCCCGGGCATCGGATAGGCGCGGGAAGCCCGGGCCCAGGGAGATCATCAGCGCCCCAGCCCGGCCCGTGAGGCAGAGAAAGCCAATCAGGACATAGACGGCCCCGAGGCCCACCCAGGCGGCCCGCTGGAAACCCTCGAAGACACTGCCCAGCACGACCGCGAGCACGCCCAGAAGGCCGACGAATACGGCGCGGGTGGTCGCGAAGATGCCGACCTGGGCGAGCTTGCTGGCCGCGCCCCTGCCCTCCAGGTGCTTGATGACCAGGAGAGTCGAGCCGATCGAGCATGGCTCGACGAAGCCCAGTAGGCCGAGCCCCACCGGGAGCAGCACCAGGCTCGCCAGGGTGACGCCGTCGGTCACCGCCGTTCCACGACGCGGAAGCCGGGCTTCTGGATTGTCGCGACCAGGCGCTCCTCATCAGTGGCCTGTGGGTCGTAGAGGACGCGCGCCCCGCATTCGGCGAACGAGACGGAGACGGCCTTCACGCCCGGTTCATTCTTCACGAGTCCCTCGACGGTGTTGGCGCAGCCATCACAGCGCAGGCCCTCGATCCTGAAGGTCGCGTTTTTCATCGGTGAATTCCCTCCGTCGCTTGGGTTGGGTAGGGACAGCACGCCGTCCCGCCGTGGCTGGGGCGTCCGCCGGGGTGGTGGGTCAGCGCGTCCATGATCGAGCACGCCTGCAAGTCACCATGCCCGGGACAGGCCGCGATCAGCCGCTCCAGTGCGGCGCCGATGTCTTCCAGCCGTCGGATCTTCCGCCGCACGTCGTCCAGCTTAGCCGTGGCCTGTTCTCGTACGTCGGAGCAGTCCGCGGCGGGGTCGGCCCGCAGCGCCAGGAGCTCGTGGATCTCGCGCAGGGAGAAACCGAGCTCCTGCGCGTCCTTGATGAAGCGGATGCGCTCAACCGTATCGGCCGGGTACAGACGCACGCCCGCCCCCTCCGGCTTGGGCGGCTGCGCCACCAGCCGCTGTCGCTCGTAGAACCGGATCGTCTCGACGCCAACGCTCGCCGCGCGGGCGGCCCGGCCGATAGTCAGTCCTGCCGTCGTCATCCCGTCACCTCGCGCCCAATGTGGGGTCCGTACATAGGTACGGAATCAAGAGGGAAAACGGCCTGACCACCGGCGGCCCGGGGGTCGAGGACGCGCCCGGAGCTGTCAGGGCACCGCAGGGACACAGCGAAATAGCGGCTACTCCGCGTCATCCGTTGCGAGGAACGACGATGGCGACATTCGAGCCGTCGCGGAACTGCGGCCTCTTGCGGGGCTTCTGGAAAAATGCTCGCCGCGGATGACATCCGGGGAGCGGCCGATGCGTTCGTTGTCATCGACCAGGACGACTGAACACCTGACGATGGCGGCCGTTGACGAAAGTGGGGCGGCTTTGACCACATCAGATTCCATCCGCCGTCTCCGGCAACTAAGCTCCCCCGGTTACCGCAGGCGCACCACATCGTTCTCTGGGCCAGGATTTCCATGGCAGCTCGCGGGGCCCCGATCTTGACCGCCTACGGCATGATCGCCCTGGTCCTGGTCATGGCCGCCGGCCTGTCGCTCTGTGCGGCAGCGGCGTTCATTCGGGTTTCCAGACGTGACATCCGGTCGCCTCCGGCATGGTCGCAGTTCCGCTTCGGCTACGGGGTCTATGCGCTGATCTTCCTGTCCTTCGACATGGAAATGATTTTCATGTATCCCTGGGCGGTGGTGTTCGCCGATCTCGGTGTCAGCGCCTTTCTCGACATGCTGGTATTCATCGCCCTCCTGTCAGCGGGGATCGCCTATGCCTGGGGCATGGGCGGCCTCCGATGGGAGTAGCAATGGACGCCCTTGCGGTGCTGCTCACCTTGATTGCCGGGGCGGTGTTGACCTTCGGTCTGGAGCGTCTCGGGCAGCGTGGCGGGCAGGAACTCGGCCCCGCACGCCCATCGGCATCGCGCGAGCCGCTCGATCTACCGAACGCCGACCGCTGGCTGCTTCCCGCCGGTCCGATCACGGCCCTCGGTGGAACGGCGTTGGCCATGGCGGTCATTCCGTTCGGGCCGGACCTGATCGGTCGCGATCTCGGCATCGGCGTGTTCTACTTCATCGTGGTGGTCGACTTCGTCGTGCTCGGCATCGCGCTCGCCGGCTGGGGCGCGAACACGGCGGACACGGTGGACGCCTGCTACCGCATCATCGCGCAGCTGGTCGCTTACGTCGTGCCCCTCGGGCTCGCGCTGGTTGGCACCATCATGATGGCCCGCTCGCTCTCGACGGTGCGGATCGTCGAGGCGCAGGCGGGGCTCTGGTTCGTCGTGCTGCAGCCACTCGGCTTCGCTCTGTACGTCGTCACCGGGCTGATGCAGTCCTACCGCGCGCCATTCCTCGAGCCGTTCGCCGATCGGATCGGCGGCGGCGTGCTAGGTGTTGCCGGCGGCTGGCCCGCGCTGATCTGGCGGCTAGCGCTCGGCGGCGTGCTCTTCCTGGTGTCCGCGATGGGCGCGGTACTGTTCCTCGGCGGCTGGCACGGGCCGGTGCTGCCCGGCTGGGCATGGATGCTGGTCAAGACATTCGGCCTGATGGCGCTGATGCTCTGCCTCGGACGGCGTGTGCGGCCGTGCAGCACCGCCGAGATGCTGGCGCTCTCGTGGAAGGTGCTGATCCCGGTCGGGCTGGTGAACGTCCTGGTGGTCGGCGGCCTGATTCTGCTCGGGGTCGGCGTCTCGTGACCGCATCAGGGCTGTTCGAGCTTGTCGCCTTCGGGGTCTGCTCGTTCGTCGCGATTGCCGGCGGCCTCGGCATGACGACGACGATGAGCATGTTCCGCAGCGGCATCTTCCTGATGGCGTCGTTCATCGGGGTCGCCGGGTTGTTCATCCTGCTCTAGGCCGACCTGCTCGGGCTGCTGCAGATCATGATGTACATCGGCGGGATCCTGGTGATGATCCTCTTCATGGTGCTGTTCATGCACGATCCGGGCGGCGCCATGATGGCCGGCATGGGCGGGCTGAGCCCGCCGGAACGCTGGTTCAGCGCCGGCCTCGTGCCTCGAGGTGACGGCGCCGGCGACCCAGGCCAGACAGAGGAAGCGCAGGGCGAAGGCGACGCCCCCGAGCACCAGGACGAGCATCGGCATCAGGACGATGACGATGGCGGCGAAGGCATGATGGACATGTCGATGGTGACGCCGGCGCGGCCGCTCGCGGCCTGGCTCGCGGGCGGAGTGGGGCTCGCGCTCGTCGCCCTGCTGCTGCTCCGTCCAGCGTGGAGGCTCGCGCCGTCGATGCTGCCGGACCCGGACTCGGCGCGACAGGTCGGCAACCTCCTGATGGCGAAATACATGATCGGCTTCGAGGGAGCCGGCTTCCTGATCCTGATCGGCATCGTCGGCGCGGTGCTGCTGGCCCGGCCGTCCTCCTATCCCGACGATCCCTCGCGCGAGGCTCGCGTGGCGGTGGACGCAATGCCGCCACCGATCGAGCCGGAGGGTCTCGATCCGCTGTCTCCATTGCCGGCGCGTGACGGACCGGCCGAGCCCCAGCGGCATTCAGGCCGCGGGGCTGGCGACGCATGATTGTGCCGCTCACCGCCTATCTCGTGGTCGCCGCCGTGCTGTTCGCGATCGGCCTCTATACCGTCATCGCGCAGCGTTCGGCGGTGATGGTGCTGATGGGCGTCGAGCTGATCCTGAACGCGATCGGGCTCAACATCGTCGCGTTCTGGCGCTTCACCGCGCCGGGCGACTATTCGGCACAGATCTTCGTCATTCTCGTCATCACCATCGGCGCGGTCGAGATGGCGATCGGGCTCGCGCTGATGATGCTGCTTTTCCGGCAGCGGCAGTCGGTCGAGGTGGACGGATACATGGAACTGAAGCGGTGACCGGCAGCGGGCTCGTCGCGGTTCCGTTGCTGCCGTTGCTGGCCGCCGCCCTCGCGCTGGCGATCGGCCGGCGTTTGCCGCGCGCCGGCGGCGTGCTGCTGGTCGTATCGCTCGCCGGCTCGCTCGCGGTCCTCCTGAGCCTGCGCGCGGGCGGCCGGCTCTCGGCGGACTGGTTGGCCGTCGGCCGCTTCCGGCTGCTGGTCGGGCTCGAAGCCACTGGGCTCACCTGGTTCGCCGCCGCCGTGGTCGCGGCGACCGCGCTCGCGGTCTCGCTGTACGCGATCGGCTATATGCGCGACGAGCCGACCGGCCAGCCGCGCTTCTTCGCGGGCATGGGGCTGTTCGCCGGCGCCATGCTGGCGCTCGTGCTCGCGAGCTCGTTCATCATGCTGTTCGCCGGCTGGGAACTGGTCGGTCTCGCCTCCTATCTGCTGATCGGCTTCCGCTCGCGCGAGGATCGCGCGGTCGCGGCGGCGACCCGGGCCTTCCTGATGACCCGGCTCGGCGACATGGGCCTGCTGCTCGGCTGGTTGCTGGCGTTGCTTGCCACCGGAACGACCGATATCGGGGCGGTGCTCGACGCAGCCCGGAGCGGGCAGTGGGTGCCGGGCTTCGCCACCCTGCTCGGCTTCCTGATGTTCGCTGGGGCGGTCGGCAAGAGTGCGCAACTGCCACTCAGCGCCTGGCTGCCGGATGCGATGGTCGGCCCCACGCCAGTGTCAGCGCTGCTGCATTCCGCCACGATGGTCGCGGCAGGCGTATTCCTGCTGCTGCGCCTGTTCCCGCTGTTCCAGGCCGCACCCGGCGCGCTTGCGCTGGTGTTCTGGACCGGCGCCGTCACGGCGGTCTTCGCAGCACTCGTGGCAACGGCGGAGATGGATCTCAAGCGCGTCCTCGCCTGGTCGACCAGTGCGCAGCTTGCAGAGATGATGATCGCGGTTGGCCTCGGCGTGCCGTATGCGGCGGCCCTGCATTTCGCGACGCACGCCACGTTCAAGGCGACGCTGTTCACAGCGGCGGGATCGATGGAACGGCAAACGGGCACGCGCGACCTCGGCCGGCTCGGCGGGCTGGCGCGGGCGATGCCGTTGACCGCCGCCGTGTTCGCGGCCGGCGCGCTGTCGCTCGCCGGCGTGCCGCCTTTCGCCGGGTTCTGGAGCGAAGAGGCGATCCTTTCGGCGGCGGTTGCGCGCGGCCCCGGCCGGGGACTGCTGATGGTCGGCCTCGCCTTGCTCACCGGTGTCTATATCGGCCGGGCCGGGATCGCGGCGTTCGGCGGCCGGTCGCGCGGCGCGGCTCGGACGGGACCGCCGCAAGCGGCCACGATGCGGGCCGGCATGATCGCGCTGGCCGTGGCGGCGGTGCTGGCCGGATGGCTGTTGCAGGGTTCGTCCCTCGCCGGCCTGCTTGGGATGCGGGAGCCGCCACGGGCGGGAGCCGGCTGGCGAGGGCTGGCCATTGCCGCCGGACTGGCCGGTCTTTCTTTCGGCGGCGGGCGCGCCTGGATCTGCGGCGGCGTCCCGGCGCTGGGTCGATTTCCCCAATTCCTCGCAACCGGTCTCGACCGGGCGACCCGCGCGGCCGTGGAGCCGGCGAAGCGCGCGTCCACCGATTTGGATGCGATCGAGCGCGTGCAGGATCGAAGCGCCCGGGCGCTCGCCGAGGCCGTGATATGCGTTTCCGCCGGGCTGGATGCGATCGAGCACGCGCTGGACCGAGGCGCTCGCGCCGTGTCCGGTTCCGCCCGGGTGCTCGCCCATGGCGCGGAGTGGGTGGAGGCGCGCGGCTTCGGGCAAGGCGGCGACCGGTTGGCGGCGGCGCTGGGTGACGGAGGGCAGCGCCTGCGGGCGCTGCAAACAGGCAAGCTCTACCTCTACACGCTCGGCCTGTTCGTCTGGGCCGCTGGCGCGCTGGGGGCAGGCCTCGTGCTGTTGCTGCGATGACGGCGCGATGCTGAACGCCGCGATTTTCCTGCCGCTGCTCACCGGTCTGCTGTCGCTCGCCATGCCGCGCCGCCGCGCCGACATCGTGCGGTTCGTGGCGCTGGCTGGGTCGGTGCTGACGCTGTTCGCCGCGCTGGCGCTGTGGGCCGGCCTCGACCCGGCCGGCGGTGCGCTGCAATGGCGCACGACGCTGCCCTGGATTCCCGCCATCGGCGCCAGCTACGACGTGGCGATCGGCGGGCTCTCAAGCGCATTGATTGTTTTGACCGCGCTCCTGCTCACCGTCGTGGCGGCGTTCAGTCTGCGCGCCGAGGATCGCGCGCACGCGCACGCCTTTTTGTTCCTGTTGCTCGGCACCGGCCTCATCGGCCTGTTTGCGGCGCAGGACCTGCTGTTGTTCTACGTGTTCTTCGAGGTCGCGCTGGTGCCGATGTACTTCATCATCGGCGTATGGGGCGGCGAACAGCGGAGCTACGCGGCGCTCAAGTTCTTCCTCTACACGCGTGCCGGCAGCCTGGCGATGCTGCTTGGCTTCCTCGCACTCTATCTCGCCATGCAGCCGCACAGCTTCTCGCTACCGGCGATCATCGCGGCGCGTCCGTTGCGCGACGCGCCATTCGCGGCGGCGCTCGTCTTTTTCGCCCTGCTGCTCGGCTTCGGCGTCAAGCTGCCGATCGTGCCGCTGCACAACTGGCTGCCGGACGCACATGTGGAGGCGCCGACCGAGGGCAGTGTCGTGCTCGCGGGATTGCAGCTCAAGATGGGCGCGTACGGGCTGGTGGCGATCCTGCTCCCGGTGCTGCCCGGAACCGTCGCGCGGTTCGGCTGGCTGCTGGTGGCGCTCGCGCTGATTTCGCTCGTCTGGGGCGCGCTGGCTGCCCTCGCCCAGCGCGACATGAAGCGCCTGGTCGCCTACACCTCGATCAACCACATGGCCTACGTGACGCTCGCCGTTGCGATCGCCGCGATGACAGCGGACGGTGACGTGCAGAGGCTCGCGCTTGATGGCGCCGCCGTGCAGATGGTCAGCCACGGCCTGCTCACGGGCGGAATGTTCTTGATGGTCGGCATCCTGCAGCACCAGGCCGGCACGCGCGACATCGGCCGGTTCGGCGGCCTTCTCGGACGCGCGCCGGTGTTCAGTCTGCTGTTCGGCCTGCTGGCCTTCGGCTCACTCGGCCTGCCGGGATTGTCCGGCTTCATCGCCGAGTTTCAGGTTATCGGCGCCAGCCTCGTCCTGTCGCTCTGGGTTGCGGCCGTCGTCGTGCTGACCCTGGTCGTCACGACCGGCGTGTATTTGCGGCTGCTCTCCTGTGTGCTGATGGGCGAGCCGACCGCCCCTCCGCGGCTGGCGCCCCTATCGCCGCGCGAGCTCTGGCCCGTGGTCACGCTCATTGTGCTCTCGGTGCTGATCGGCGTGCTGCCTGGCTTGCTGGTGCCGGCGGTCAACGGCGCGAGTCAGCTCCTGGCGCGGTTCTGAGCGGGGCGCGTACGATGGACAGCTGCATGGACCTGGGCGCGGTGGTGCCCGAGATGATCCTCGCGGCCCTCGCGCTCGTCCTTGTGCCGGTCGCCGGCTGGGCGCGGGCCCCGCGCTGGCGCACCGCGCCCGCAGTGCTTGCCGGCCTGGGCGTGATCGCCGCGATGGGCTTTACGGCACCCATGCTGTGGGCGACCCCGACTGAAGCATTCTGCGGCACTTATGCGGTGGACCCATTCCGCGCTGCCTACCAGCTCTTGCTCGAACTCGGCGCGCTGCTCACATTGCCCATGCTGGCCGCGCACTTCCGCGGCCATGCGCAGGAGCCGCACGCGCCGATTGCCGTGCTGTTCGCGCTGGTGGGCGCGATGGGCCTCGCGGCGAGCCTCGATCTCGGCCTGATCGTGCTGTTCCTGCAGATGGTGAGTTTCCCCTCCTACATTCTCGTCGTTCTGGCCCGCACGGACCGGCGGGCGCAGGAGGCGGCGCTCAAATACTTCATCTACGGTGCGGTCGCGCTTGCCGTGATGGCGTACGGGCTGACCTTCCTGTTCGGCCTGACCGGCAGCCTGAACCTGCGCGCGATTGGCGCTGGGTTGGCCGGCGCCGATCCGGCCTGGGTCGCGGTGGCACTCGGCCTCGTGCTCGTCGGCTACGGCTTCGAGGCGACGGTGGTGCCCTTCCAGTTCTGGGCGCCCGACGTGTTCCAGGGCGCGAGCGCACCCGTCTCCGGGTTCATCTCCGTGGTGCCCAAGGTCGCTGCCTTCGCCGGCCTGCTGCGTCTGCTGCTCGAGGCGATGCCGCACGGTCTATCGTCCTGGCCGCTGCTGCTCGCGCTTCTTGCGGCGGCGACGATGAGCTGGGGCAACCTGGTCGCGCTGCGACAGCGCAGCCTCAAGCGGATGCTCGCCTATTCCAGCATTGCGCAGGCGGGATATGTGCTGATGGCGGTGGCCGTGGCGGAACGCGCGGCAGGTGCGTTCGGAGCCGTCGGCTTCTACCTACTCGCCTATCTGTTCATGAACCTCGGCGCCTTCGCGGTTGTCGCGCAAGTGGAGCGCGCCGGCGGGTCCGACAGCCTGCGCGCGGTACGTGGCCTTGGGCGGCGTGCGCCATGGCCGGCAGTCGCGCTCACCTTGGCGCTGCTGTCGCTCGCCGGCATCCCGCCCCTCGCGGGGTTCGCCGGCAAGGTGTTGTTGCTCGGCGCGGCGATCGACGGCGGCATGGCCTGGCTCGCGGTCATCGCCGCGATCAATATGGCGGTCGCACTGTTCTATTACGTCCGCGTCGTCGCCGAGATGTATTTCGCGCCGGAGGAGCGGGCGACGTTCGCGGCTCCGGGCGCGGGTTACGCCCTGTCGACGGTCGTTGCGACGGCCGGCACGCTGGCGCTCGGCATTCTACCGGCGCTCGGGCTGGTCCCCATCGGGCTTGGCACAAATCTGCTGCGGTGAGCGTGGGCTCCGAATTCTTGGGGTACGCTTTCGGGCGTCTGACCGCCCTCCTGAACGGCCTAATCGCGACGCACTACCGGATGCGTTCCGCGCCGCTTGCCTCGGCTTCGTCCATGCCGCTGCTTGTCTACTGACCGCCGAGGTTATGTGCACCGAAGTCTCACCATTGCAGCAGTCGGACAAACGCAGGTGCCATCCGGCCGTTGCTGTCGAGATCGTGGATATCGCCTGCTTGCGGAAGTGGCCGAGGGCCGAGGGCCGGTGCGGCGCCGGCCGGAGCAGAATGAGCCCGTGGCAACTGCCGGGAGATAGATACAGTTGGGCTTCCTCGACCTCCTTGCGAATGCTCTCCCCTTCATGGCGGAGCCCTGGTTCGCCATTCCGTGGTACGCGATCGGCGTGATCGGCGCGGCGTGGGTCGTCTACGATGCGAACACGGCGAACAGCACGCTGAACCCGCCGCTCAAGGTGGCCTGGCCGATCATCGTCATTTTCTTCTCGGTGGCCGGCATCGCACTCTATCTCGTCACCTCCCGTCCGCCCGGCATCGGCCAGGTCCAGGGCCGGATGGAGAAGATGCGGCGCTTCACCGAGTTCTCGAAGCCGCGCTGGCGCAAGGTGGTCGCCTCGGCCACGCACTGCGTCGGCGGCGACGGGTTGGGTATCATGACGGCCATGCTGGGTGCGCGGCTCTGGGGCTTCCACTTCTGGCAGGAATTCTGGTTCGAGTATCTGATCGGCTATCTGTTCGGCTGGTTCGTCCTGCAGACCTGGGCCATGCGGCTACACGGCAACGGTTGGCTGATGGCCCTCTGGAAGGGCGGCCGAGCCGAGTTCTTCTCCATGATCACGGTCATGCTCGGCATGGGCCTGGTGATGCGCTTCGTCACGCCGGCCGTGGTCGGTGCACAGCCGCTGCCCGACACCTACGCTTTCTGGACGTTCGGCGCGCTCGGGCTGATGGTCGGCTTTGCCTTCACCTATCCGATGAACTGGTGGCTGGTGACCATCGGCTGGAAGCACGGCCAGGGCATGGAGCACATGTTGAAGAAGATGGAGAAAGAGCAGGGTCAGGAGGGGAAGGAACAGAAGGACAAGAAAACGGGCGGACGCCATGGCCAACCGGCACCGCAGGAGGCGCGATGATGCGGCGCGCTCCGACCCGAAGGGCGCTGCTCGCCGCCTCCCTGCTAGTACCGGCGCTCACACTCGCCCGGGCCCCGGCGGCGCAGGCACCCGGCGCCGTGGCGGCATCCGAGGCCGGGGCCAGGTCCGGCTTCGGGGCGGTCCGTCAGGCGCTTGCGTCGGCAATGGAGGAAAGCGCCGCCGCGCTCCGGGCGGAGCGCCGGCACGATGCCACCCGGGCGCTCGACCGTGCCCGGCGGCTGGCCCGCTTCGCCGACACGGCCCAGGGCCTCGCGCCCGAGGGCAGCGCGACCTTCCGCACCGTTCGCCAGGCGGTGGAGCAGGGGCGCCATGCTCTGCAGGTGGGCCGGTCCGAGGAGGCGGCGGATATCCTCGCGACGGGCGCGCGCACCCTAGCGAACGCACCGCTTGGAGCATCCCAGGCGCATCACCCGGATCCGGAAAAGGCATCGGAGATCGTGGGGCGGCCCGTTCTCAATGCGCGCGGTGAGGAACTCGGGTCCATCGAGAGCGTCGCGCCTGGCCGACAGGAGGTCCTGATCGCGGCCGGCGGCATCTTCGGCATCTGTCTCGGAGCGCACACTCTTCAGGTGCCCGCCGATGCGGTGCTGATCGGCAAGGAATACGCGGTAACGCTTGAGGATCCCACGGAGGTTTCGCGCAACGGGTGAGGCACTACCCGGGGAAAGACGCTCCTGACACCAGCACTGAACGGTGCACCCTCGCGTCGGTTACCCTTGCAGGACCGCCGGTGATCGTCAGCTTCCGAGCGTGAAGCGGGCTGTGGCCGGCTGGCCGCCGATCCTCAGAAAGACGGTGGCCGCGGATGCCCCCGAGGCAGGAACCGGCAGCTCGCCATCGAGGCTGTTGCCGGTACGCGGCGCAAGCTGGATCTTGTAGATCTTGCTCCCGACAAGCAGCGAGGCACTGCCGGACACCTGCGTGGCGGGCACCGGTTTCCTCTCTTCGTTCAAGACATAGAGCTTCACCTGGGTTCCGCTGACCACCAGTTCGATCCAATTCTCGTGTGCCTCCTGCATCTGCCCGCCGTGTGCGGCCTGCGGCGGATCGCCGTGCGCCAGGACGACAGAAGGCAGCAGGAGGAGCGCCGAGCAAAGAATGGCTGAAGCGCGATTCATCATGATTTTCACCCGGTTCTCTGGGAGGCAGCCACAAGCTTCTGGCAGATGAGCCGAATCTGGGCAATCGCTTGGAATAGCCGTCCATACTTTGTCACAACTACGCAAGCCGCTTGACATGTGCGTCGCTCATATCAGTGAGCGTGCACGGATCTGGCGTGCCTCCTTCTCGGACTGCCCGCGAGGAAATCAGTGGGATGAACTTGCTTCTTCCGCGATTCGACATTGCAGTCGGTGCGACTCCGCACTGTGCCCCCCCGCCCGCCGCGCAATGTCATCCTGACGAGGATGGCCCCGAGACTCGCATCCTGGGGAAAGCCGGCTTGCGTGCGATCGGCCCGCGGGAGGGCATCGAGGCGCAGCGCAAGTCAGGAGGAGATCACCCCTCAGCCGGCGGCCAGGGGCAGCGGACGAGCGAGGACAAAACACCCGTGCCGGAACTTGAGCTGTGGGGAACGACTTTGCCGACCCCAGCGAGAAGATTTCTGTTGCGGGCTGTTCTGACAACATCTTTTGGGTTTGTGATCGCTTCCTGTAGCCAAAAATTACCTCATGCGTCCGAGACACAAAGAACAGGAAATGGCGCGCAGGATGCCAGGCCCGGATTACGGGAAGAAATGCCGGGACTGCACGGAGGAGTGTTTCCGCGGTAGCCGCGCGACTGTTACGGCTGCACGGGATAGGTCAATAGGACGAAAGGAGGAAAGGCATGATGACCTCGCATCGGACCGGTCGGCGCGCGCGGCCGCTGCTGATCGCGGCTCTCCTTCTGGCGGCGCCGCTAGCGGCGGGCGCGCAGCCTCCAGCCCGCAATGCCAACATCTGGAACGGGCACGCCCACCAGCCGAGGCAGGACAACGTGCTCCGCCGCGAACGCGCAGCAGGCGTGGCGCTGCCGCCAAGCCAACGGGCAGGCGAGAGCGCGACGCTTGATCGTCTCAGCCACGGGCTTGGCGGCGGCCATGTTCGCCCGCCGAACGCTGGCGCTAACCAGGTACAGAGGAGGCAGGCTGTCCAGTGAACCGGCATCCCGTGGAACGAAGTTCACGTCATGTTTGGCGACCGCTTCGTCGCGGAACGAGGCTCAGCAAGTATTCGCATGCGAAACGCCTGACAGGCTTCAACTCGCCCGCTTCGCCGCAGCCGGGAATTGCCGGAAACGTCGCTTGCCCGCTCGCTATTCCACATAGGAGGTAGATCAATGTTTAATGGCCGCCTTACCGCACTGGCCACGGCGCTGGCGTTTGCCACCGCTCCAGCTATCACGCAGGCGAGCGACGCGACGTCCAAGGCAGACGCCGGTGCTGGCATCAAGTATTTCTCTTCGACATACAACGGGTCTATGGACCATCACCCGACCCTGGTATTAGCCCAGGCTAACGCTCCCAGCGACGGGACAGGCACTTATCGAGGCAGTCAATATCGCATGAACCACGGCCAGGAAAAGGGTGCAATCCATACTGATCAGCCGGGCGCGCATCGCTCGAACGGCGGGAGCGGGTCGGGCGAGGCCGGCCGTTCGGCTGACCAGCCCAAGGCTCGCTGATAGCTCAAGGCCCAGAGTCTGTCTTCCATCAACGGCGGCGCGAGCACACCGCGGATCACAAGTAACATCGCAAGGGTGTCGCCGCTGGTTCGATGAGCCGACCGAGAATGATGCCGCACTGATGGGTCAGGCGCTGTCTTCCGGGTACGAAACGGTGAGTTGCCCTGACGTTTAGGTCCGCCTGCCTGGCCGATACGATCGCTTGCTAGCATCGAGCATGCAAGGGGGATCGTAGGTGGCGACTTGGGATGCCACGATGCGTACTCTCGGGCTCTGACGTTGGGGAAGTTCGATCTCCTGCATTTCGCGTGCTGATTCCGATCGTCATATGTCCGGGCTCAGAAGGAGCTCTCGCAATGATCCTGGCGGGTAGGTCTGGTGCTTACAACTGGGTAAGAACCTCGTCGCAACCCCAGCAGATATCGGTTTGCGCCGGCGTGTGTTCATACTTTGTCATAAACGCGCAAGCCGCCTGACATGTGCGTCGGTCATTGGGGTAAGCGTGTCACGGATCTGGCGTGCGTCCTTCGAGTGGAGCCCGTGAGGAAATCAGTAAATGAGCCTGCATGTCCGATGATTCGACACTGCAGGCGGTGCAATGCCGTATCGTGACCTGCCGCCCGCCGCGCATGTCCTTGTCGTCGAGGACGACGCCGATACCCGCGTCCTGGTGACCCGGTTCCTGAACGAGAACGGCCTGCGCGCAACGGGCGCGCGCGACGGGCGGGAGATGTGGGAGGTGCTGGACCAGGTACCGATCGACCTCGTCCTGCTCGACGTCATGCTACCGGGGAGCACGGGTCTCGATCTCTGCCGTGCCCTGCGCAGCCGCAGCGATGTCGGGATCATTATGGTCACGGCGCGCGGGTCGGAGACCGACCGGGTGATGGGTCTGGAGTTCGGCGCCGACGACTACGTCGCCAAGCCATTCAGCCGGCCGGAATTGCTCGCCCGCATCCGCGCGGTGCTGCGGCGAGGTGGCGCCGCCCCGATCGGGCCGACCGCGCCAAAGCGAAGGGTTCTCGGCTTTGCGGGCTGGACCTTGGACACGGCGCGTCGCGAACTGATCGCACCCGGCGGCGCGAGCGTCGACCTGTCGGGCGCGGAGTACGATCTGCTCCTTGCCTTCCTGGAGCATCCGCAGCGCGTTCTCTCGCGCGACCAGATCCTCGAATTGTCGCGCAACAGGATCGGCGAGACGTTCGATCGCACGGTCGACGTCCTGGTCAGCCGGCTTCGGCGGAAGATCGAGGACGAACATGGCGGCCACACGCTGATCAAGACCATCCGGGGCGCCGGCTACATGTTCGCAGCCGACGTGGTGCGGCTGTGAATCCTGCCCGGCTATGGCCTCGCAGCCTCGGCGGCCGGACGGTTGCCGTCCTGTTGGCCGCCGTCATCCTCGTCCACCTGGGCAGCATGGTGGTCTATCGCGAGTCCGCGGTTGATGCCGCCAACACCGCGCAGGTGATCCAGCTCGCCGAACGGCTCGCCTCGACCGCGCAGGCGATCGCCGGACGCCCGACAGCCGAGCGCGACGAGACCGCGCATTATCTGTCTTCCGCTGGCCTCTCGTTGCACTGGAGCGAACGGCCGCTCGTTGACGTCGCGCGGGACGGTGATGCTGGATTGGGGGCGCTGCGCGATCGATTGTCCGTACTCATGCCGGGCGCGAGCAAGTCCGGCATTCGCATTGGCTACGCCGACCGTCAGCCCGCCCGCAACGCTCATGCGATCCTCGGCAGTCTACAAATCGAGGACGGCACGTTCGTCAATTTCCGCGTGCCGCTCCTCGCCGATGCCGCGCCGATGCTGCATGCCGCGCTGCTGTCCACCTCGCTCATGGCCGGCGGGATCGCCGTCGTCGCGATGCTGTTGATGCGCACGCTCGTCGCACCGCTGGGCGCGCTCGCCAAGGCGGCGGATGCCATTGGGCGCGGACCCGGCGTAAGGGTCGCCGAGCGCGGTCCCGATGAGGTCCGCCATGTGGCCCAGGCGTTCAACGGAATGCAGTCCCGCATCGGGCGCCTGATCGCGGACCGTACCCAAGCTTTGGCGGCGGTCTCGCACGACCTGCGGACACCGATCACGCGGCTGCGTTTGCGTGCCGGCTTCATCGCCGATCCCGATGTGCAGACCGCGATGGACGCCGATCTCGACGAGATGGAGGCCATGATCGATGCGACGCTCGCGTACCTGCGGGGCGACATCGAGCCGGAGCAGCCGCGTGCAACCGATCTCGCGGCGTTGCTCGCGACGCTCGTGGATGACGCCGTCGACGCCGGTCGCCCGGCCCGCTTCACCGGCCCGCGCCACCTCGACTTGCCGCTCCGCCAGCTGGCGGTGAAGCGGGCGTTCGCCAACCTGATCGACAACGCGCTGACCTACGGCAGCATCGCCCGTGTGACGCTGCGGGACGCCAGCACATCGGTTGTTGTGCAAATCGACGATGACGGTCCCGGCATCCCAAACGACGACCTGGAGCGAGTGTTCGCGCCGTTCGAGCGGCTTGACGGATCACGCAACCGCCGCACCGGCGGAGTGGGTCTCGGCTTGAGCATCGTCCGCCAGGCGATCGGGCGTGAGGGCGGCACCGTCACGCTGTCCAACAGGGTCGACGGGGGACTGCGTGCCGAGGTGGTGATCCCGCGGCGCCCGCATGCCGCCGCAGACGCCGTGCACGAAATCCCGCGCGCGACCGCGCCGCAGTGGGTTCCCTAGCGGCGTGCGTACCCACATTCACCCGTTGAGTCGTTCTCGTCGTCCGGACGCGCGGCTTGGCCCTCGACGTCAGTGTTCCCATTTTCCGGCAGCCGACAACCGTCGTAGGATTCGCATGAAAACCGTCGTCCTCACTACTCTCTCCCTAATTGTGCTGGCGCTTATCGGAGCAGCGGCATTCGTCTATTCTGGCGTGTTCAATGTCGCCGCGGCGGAACCGCATTCGGCGTTTGTCTACTCTGTTCTGCAAACCGCGCGCATTCGGTCCATCAAAGCCCGTGCCGCGGGAATCGTTGTCCCTGATGGGTATGACACAGAGCCGAAAATCGTCGGCGCAGTCGGGCACTTCGTCGAGCATTGCGCCACTTGTCACGGTGCGCCGGGAACCAAGCCAGCCGAGTTCGCAAAAGGGATGAACCCGCGACCGCCGGATCTGAAGCGTGTCAAGGACAGGTACACGCCTGCCGAGTTGTTCTGGATTGTGAAGAACGGCATCAAAATGACCGGGATGCCCTCGATGGCCGATGACGGCGATCCGATGCTGTGGGCGACTGTCGGACTGCTGGAGCGGCTCCCCAGCATGACCGATAAGGATTTCAACGATCTCTGGATGCAAGCGCAGGCGCAGGCTAAGGGCGGCCGCGGCATGCAGATGGACCGCATGGACATGCACGGCGCGGGTGGGTCCGACAGTGAGAAGCAGCACAAGCCATGACCGGCCCAGCTCGCCTGCCCAACAACACAGGATTTCTCGGCATGACGGAAAAGTTCTGGAACTATGGGGTTGCCCTCGGTTTGGCGCTGTTCACCGCAGTGCCGGCATACGCACAATCGAGCAGTTCGCAATCGCCACCTGGCCATGCCATGCCGGGCATGGATATGGGGTCGATGACGAAGCAGTGCGGGCAAATGCGCCGGCAGATGCAGTCGGGCAGTAAGATGACTCCGGATATGCAACGCATGATGACGCAATGTGACGACATGGACGCGCAGATGAACAACTCGTCTGGCAATCCATCCGGAACGCGTCAGCGGACGCGTTAGCGCCGCATGATCGACGCTGAGCTATCGCCCCTCGATTGGAAGAGCAGCAAACATGTCTGGTAATCCGCCACTCGTCAGGACCGTTCGAACGGGCGGCATCGGTCGGCGCCGCTTCGTGCAGGGGATCGCCGCGGCCGGCGTGATCGGGCTGGGTGGGATCGTCCCGCGGCGAGGCGCCCTGGCCGCCACGGTTCCGCAGCAGCTCAGCGGCACGGAGTTCGACCTGACGATCCATCCCCTGCAGGTGAACATGACCGGTTACCCCGCGATGGCGACCGGCATCAACGGCTCGGTCCCGGCACCGATCCTGCACTGGCGTCAGGGCGACACCGTGGTGTTGCGGGTGAAGAACGAGCTGCGCGAGACGAGCTCGATCCATTGGCACGGCATCCGCTCGCCGGCCAACATGGACGGCGTGCCGGGGCTCAGCTTCCCGGGCATCGCGCCGGGCGAGACATTCGTCTACCGCATTCCGATCCCCCAGAGCGGCACCTACTGGTACCACAGCCACTCGATGTACCAGGAGCAGACCGGCGTGTATGGCTCGATCATCATCGCGCCGAAAGCCGGCTACCCACAGCGGTTCGATCGCGATTACGTCGTTCTTCTCTCGGACTGGACTGATACCGATCCCGAGGTGCTCGTCAGCAACCTCAAATTCCAGAGCGATTATTACAACTTCCATCAGCGTACCGTCGGCACCTTCTTCTCCGATGTCGCCAAGCACGGGTTGGGCCCGACTGTCGACGATCGGCTGATGTGGGGCCAGATGCGCATGAGCCCGACCGACATCCTGGACGTCAGCGGAGCCACCTATACGTATCTGCTGAACGGCGCGCCGCCCGGCGCCAACTGGACCGGGCTGTTCCGGCCCGGCGAGCGGGTGCGGCTGCGCTTCATCAACGGCTCCGCGATGTCGATCTTCGATGTGCGAATCCCGGGCCTGACGATGAGCGTGGTGGAGGCCGATGGAAACAGCGTGGTGCCGGTGGACGTCGACGAATTCCGCATCAGCGTGGCGGAAACCTACGACGTCATCGTGCATCCCACCGAGGCCAAGGCCTACACCATCTTTGTGCAGGCCGAGGACCGCACCGGCTACGCGCGCGGCACGCTCGCGCCTCGCCCTGGGATGGCCGGGCCAATCCCGCCGATGGACCCCAGGCCGATCCGCACCATGACCGATATGGGCATGGGCAACATGAATATGGGCGGTGACATGGCCGGCATGAGCAGCGACGCCGGCTCGTCGAGCCGGGCAGCGCGCAATCATGCGGGCGCCCCAACCAGTCCGCGCGGGCAGCCGGCTATGCCGATGGATCACGGCGGCATGGCAGGAATGGCGGGCCATCCGACAGCGTCGGTCCGTGCGCCGGCGCATGGACCGGTGACTACCGGCGGCGGCAAGGCGATCGGCCACGCGGCGGCCCCGAAGAACGACGTCGGCGGCGGTATGCCGGGCATGGACATGGGCAGCGGGTCGATGCCGGGAATGTCCATGGATCACGGCAACACGGCCGGCATGGACATGGGCAAGTCGGGCGGCGGCTCGATGGGCGGCATGGATATGAAGCTCAGCCCTGTTCAACGGCGCATGCAGGGCACCGTCGGGGTGGACAACGTCGCGATGATGCCGACCGAGCGACTGAACCAGGCGGGCGAGCCGCTCAACAGGAGCGGACGTCGCGTCCTGACGTATGCGGACCTCCGTGCGCTGCAACCCGGCGACGATCCTCGGCCGCCGTCGCGTGAGATCACGCTTCACCTGACCGGCAATATGCAGCGTTTCGTCTGGGGCTTCGACGGCAAGAAGTTTTCTGAGGCCGAGCCCATCCGCCTGAAGCTCGGCGAACGCGTGCGCTTCACCCTCATCAACGATTCGATGATGGAGCACCCGATCCATCTCCACGGCCTCTGGAGCGAGCTCGAGAATGGCTACGGCGATCACCGGCCCTACAAGCACACCATCAACGTCAAGCCGGGCGAGAAGCTGAGCTACCTCGTCACGGCGGACGAGCCAGGTCACTGGGCCTACCACTGCCACCTGCTGTACCACATGGAGATGGGCATGTTCCGTACGGTGATCGTGGCATGAAGGATGCCGTCACGCTCGGCATTGCCTTGTGTCTCACCGCTGCTGCGATGGCAGCTCCGACCCGGACGCAAGCGCAAAGCCGTCTCAATCCCGCCCAGGTGCGTCTCGGTTCCGACATGGGTGGGGCACAGCCGGTCGAGGACAATACGATTTTCACCCATGTCCTGCTCGAGCAGGCGGAAGGTCGGTGGAATGGCCGTAACGAGGAATTCCGCTATGATGGCCAGGCATGGTCCGGCACCGATCTGAACAAGATCTGGCTCAAGTCCGAGGGCTTGGTGACGAACAGCGGCCGGTTCACCGACGGACAGCACGAATTCCTGTTCGACCGTGCAATCTCGACCTATTTCGATCTACAGGCCGGCGTTCGGGTCGATCTCGATCAGGGGGTGACGCGAACCTGGGGGGCGTTCGGAATCCAGGGGCTCTCACTTTATTTTTTTGACGTTGAGGCGACCGCCTATGTCAGCGATCGCGGCCGCTTCGCGGCGCGTCTGAAGGCCTCCTACGATCTGCTGATTACCAATCGGCTCATCCTGCAGCCCGAGGCGGAGATCAACCTCTACAGCAAGTCGGATGAAGGGCGTGGGACCGGGTCGGGACTGTCCGACATCGATGCCGGTCTGCGGCTCCGCTACGAGATCACCCGCAAGTTCGCGCCCTATGTCGGCGTTTCGTACGCGGGGCGGTTCTTCCAGAGTGCCGACTTCGCGCGCCGGGAGGGAGAAGCTCCGAACGATGTGCGCTTCGTATTCGGGGTGCGGTCTTGGTTCTAGGGGCCAGCCTGTTCGATTGGACTTCGCGTTCACGCGAACACCGTCCCGGGAGGACGAGGGATGATCAGGCACTTGCCATCCAGGTTGCTCTTGATCGGCCTACCGCTGATTCTCTCAGCCTGCGCGTTGACCCACGAGGAACTTCTGGCGAGAGATCGACGCGACTGCACTGGGTTCGGATTCCGCGCCGACACCCAAGCTTACGCGGACTGCCTGCTGCAGCTCGATGCGGCGCGACAGACCCATGGTGCCCATCAGGCGCACTCTCATCTCTGATGCCGGATCACTTTGGCCGGCTCGGCCCTGCCCTCGCGCCGAGCCGAAAGAAACAACGCTCCTCACCCGCGCCTGGGAGAACCAGGATCGTCTCCTTGCGGACGCTAACGACGTCCGCGAAACACCGTTCGCCGGGAGTCAGCCAATGAAGCCACGACGCGTGTGCCTGGTCGTGTCCTTTGCGATCGCGTGGCTTGGAACGGCCTGGGCCTCCCCGGCTCAAGCCGGACCAGCTTGCGGTGCCGGAGACCGTGTGACCGTCCGTGTATCCGTCACATCGTCCAATCCCCCTGTTCGCACGGACTTTTCTGCCACCGAATTGCAGGCGATGGCGAACCAAACTCCTAACCCGCAACACCACCGGGTTCTCGGCTTTTACAAGGATACCCTGGGCTATCGTCTTGCCGTGAGCAGCCGCTCCGAACTGGAAAATTCCTGTCCTGCGATCTCGGTTCACGTGCAACTCGTCGAGGCCGAGCGCATCATTGAAATCGCGCGCGATTTGAAAACGACACCATGTATTTTCCAGGTCGCCCTCAGCCACTATCAGCAGCATGCGGAGGCGGCATATGCTGCCCTGAATGGTCTTGCTGTGAGCCTGCCGGCGACACTGCATGCTGAGGTCGAACACGAGTTGCCGACGTATCCCGGAGGCGGCGACGCCTTGCGACGAGGTATCGAGGCGCGACTGAACAAAGTTCTTGATGCGGAAATCGCGGCTTACACCGGCGAGTTCCAAGCGATGCAAAACGGTGTCGATACCCCTGCCGAAGTCAGTAAACTCGACAACGGGTGCGGCAACGCTAGCCCCGCCCGAGTGCCAGGCGAAAGAAGCCGAGATATTTTGCGTAGAGATTGGTCACCAGTTCCTGCGAGCTTTCGGTACCAGCAACCTTCATGAGCTGTTCCTGCATCGATACGGCGTTGCCATCTGGCGCGCGTTCGCTTGGCCGCGCTGTAGTATCCGGCAGGAACATAGCACGAGTTCCAGGCAGGTGGTTCGGCTGTGTCTGAACGGGCCCTGAGCCGCTCGCCGCCGACAGTGTTGCGGCGAACGAGCCCACATCGCGTGGGCGCCATCCCGGCGTGCCAGCGTTGGCGACATTATGCGCGAGCAACTCCTGCCGTCTTTCAAGCCAAGCCAGGCGTTTGTCGGCCAACGAGAACAATCCAGTCTGCGAGACGTCCATTCGCCCCCTCATTCGACACTCGCAACAGTGTACGGAAAACAATTGAATGAGGGTTAATGAGAACTGTGGGCAGATGGCTTGAGCGGCGCCGCGGTCTAATTCCATTGTGTTAGGAGCATGATGGAGGCGGGGATGGCAGGCCTCGGATCGGGCAGAAGATGCATGGTGTCGCTTCCACGTCCTTGCCGGCTACCAATGGCGAAGACCTGACCCACTAAATTGGGTGGCGGCTGAGCTGAGCTGCTCCGCCATCAGCGCAGCCGGCCCGTCGAAGCCGCGCCGCACGTCGGTGATCCGAACCTCCGCGAGGGTCGCGATCATCCGCGTGCGCCGCCACCACCCCGCCAGGCCCACCTCGCCATCAACGTATCTCATGACTGCCTCACGCCTCTGAGCGTCTGGGCCATCGCAATGGCGATTGAGTGCGATGCCGGTCGACCGGCAAAAGCTGCCGGGCAAGATCAGCCGCCCGGATAGAGCCTTAGACGCAAGTAGCCGGGTCATTCGCAACAAGCCTTTGGCCTAACAATTGCACTCCATGCTGTCGGCCAGACAGAGGAAGTGCGATGCTCACGCTTGACGGTATTCTCCGAAGTGCGGCCGGCGATCTTACACCATCTGCCGCCTTTGTAGCTGCTCAACCCGGCCTCGGCTGGCGATAGCGGCTTGAGGCCAATGGTCGGCGAGAACGGGATTGACGCGATAACGGGCGGCTCGATTCAAGGTTGGGGTGAGCAACGCCGCCGACCTCAGCAAGCTGTCGCACGCGCAGAAAGACGCGCTGATCCTGGCGCTGATGGTGCGGCTGGACGAAGCGCACAAATTGATCGCCGAGTTGCGTGCGCGGATTGATGATGTAGCGCGACAGCTCAGATGTCCTGTGAGCGACAGCGAGGATGTCCGGTCGCTGCGCATTGAGAAGATGACGTGACTGACGCTGCTCGACAAGGATGATGTTGCGCGGCGCGTCAGGCTGTTTGTGGGGTGGTGACCTCCCGCGGCTTGGTGTCGCGCTTGTTGACGCTGGCGGTTTGCTGCTTCTGGCGGGTCACGGCGGAACGTCTGCGGTAGCTCTCGACGTTGATCTCGATGGAGGGGACGCAAACGATCTTTGCTAGACACCGTTCCGGAAGGCGGTTCGGGGTCGTTGTCCAATGGTATTCGGAGTCGCATTTCGACCCGCCAGCCCTGGACTCGGACCTCATCGACAACGAGGCGAAGCAGTTGCTGGCGCTGGACGAAGTCCAGCTGGTCGATGGTGACGCGAACTTTGTGAGCAAACCCCTCGACGCGATCTCGGAGTCGGTCTCGCTGCGCCAGCTGCTCGCGTTGTCCGAACAAGGCATTCCGTTGCGCCGTGAGGTGATTGAGGCGCAGTTCCAACTCCGTTCCCCGACGCAGCAGTTCCTGCTGATCGATGAATCCGGCTTGATATAGATCGGCAATACGTCGGCGTTCGGCGGCGACAGAGTCGATCTTGCGGTCCAGTTTTGCAAGCTGGTTGGCAAGCACATCGTCGTCGCGAACTTCTCGATGCGTCGATACGGCTGCTTCGCCAGCAATTAGCACATCGGGGCGCAGCAGCGTGATGCGAAGCTGTTCGAACACGAAGACGTCAAGCTCGTCAGCTCGCACATTGCGCTCCGGGCATTGCCGGTGTTCTCCTCCGGCCCGCAGCGGATCGTGGTTGCGACAATAGTAGTACCGGTGGAACGTGCCGTTCCGGCCGCGCATCTTGTGACACGAGACGCTGATGCCGCAATGGCCGCATTTGACAAGGCCGCGCAGCAGCCAGTGATCCGGGTCGGTACGGCGCGGACTCCACCGCGAGTTGTCGTAGCTGACCCGTTGTGCAGCCTCGAAGAGCGCTTCGTCGATGATCGCCGGAACCGGTAGGGAGATCCACTCGTTGCGCGGGCGCTTGATTTGGCGCTTGGCTTTCGCAGGGCGTCGATCCGAGACGGATGTGGTGCGATTGTAGTAGGCGCGGCCGACATAGGCTTCGTTACGAATCAGCCGCCCCACCACCGACACGCCCCAGACTGCCTTGCCGCTGGGCGAGGGCACGCGATCCTGATTGAGCTGCCAACAGATCTGCCGCATGGACTGGCCGCTCTCGACGTAATCCCGAAAGATCCGCCGCACGACCGCCGCCTCGGGTTCGTAGACCTCGAGATGGGCGGCGCGTCTGCCGCTGCGGGCAATGCGCCGATAACCGTACGAGCATTTCCATGCGATCACCTCGCCGGCACGGCTGCGCCATAGCTTGCCGCGGCGATAGCGCTCGGCGATCTTGGCGCGCTCATATTCGGCGATCACGCCTTGAACCTGAGTAAGCAGCTGGGCTTGCGGATCGTCGGCAATCGGCGGCGCGTCGTGGAATCGCACCGTGACCCCGAAGCGGGCGAGCTCGTCGATGACGATGACTTGGTAGGCGTACACCCGGGCCAGCCGGTCGGGAGACAAGCACCAAACCGCATCGAGGCGCCCCGCCTGAGCGGCATCGCGGAGCGCGTCAAGGCCGGGGCGATCGAGCCGTGCGCCCGACCAGCCATCATCGCGGTATTCGGCGACAAGTTCGTGGCCTTCGGTCGCCACGCGCGTGCGCAGGACCTCAAGCTGCGAGCCGATGGTTCCCCGCGCTTCTTGGGATTCGGTGGAGACCCGCGCGTAAATCGCTACCCGCATCGCCGCATCCTTTGGACAACCGAAGCGTCTGAAGAGGCCGATAGAAGCAGCTCGTAGCTGGCCGCCAAAGCGTCGACGCGGGGATCCGCGTATGAGGTCCAGGGCGCGCGCTCACCACCCAAGATCACGGCAGCAAAGACCGGCTCGGCGCTGGGCCAGGCGATCAGGCCCGCCAATCCGCGGCGAGCGAAGCGGGCTGCCGACAAGCTCTGCATCGGCTGACCTGACAACACCGCCTCGCGCAACGCCTCATAATCTGCCTGAGCCGCTTCGGCGACCGGCCAGAATTGGTGGCTCAACGGCGCGCCCTCTCAATGGTGCGCCGGTGCAGGGTCACGCCGAAGCGTGCTTCCACCTCGGTCGCGAGCTGCGCGCCGGACAGCGCCGGATCGGCCGACGCGACAAACGCCAGCACCTCCGGCGTGAGCTTGTGTGGACCCCGTCGCCCGCGAGGTTCATCGAGCAGCCCGCGCATGCCCGCGTCGTCGAACGCCGCCGTAATGAGGTAGAACGCCGCCCGAGAATAGCCGTGCCGTTCGGCCGCTACGGTCGCGCTGAGTCCGTCAAGGACGTGCGCGCGGAGCATCTCGTACTTCACCTGGACCTTGTCCAGGGCAAGGAAGAAAGGCTCCCGGCCGTCGAATAGCGGCGCGGTGACCGCGCGTGGACGAGAATGCAGCAGTCCGGCGTCCTCGAGCAGCCGAAGGCGAGTTGTCGTGGTCATAGGTCGCCCCGATGTGGCGGCAAAGCCGATTGGGCCGTAGCAGGCGCGGTCCGTGGTCGTCCAATGTTATTTGCCGCTTTCGGGCGTGCGCGCCCCCTGACGCTAGATCGTGTGTTCGAAGTGGGTTGACATGTTCTGTAACGGATCGAACCTAGCTTACCGCACGGCATTTGTGAGTGGACAGTGCGGCACTAATCACTAGACGACTTTCGAGGCTTTCGGAGCATGCGCTTGTGCTTCGGGTGGCGGTAAAGGCCGATATGCCGAGCGTCCAACTTCAGCGACGCGACAAACACCAGCTTTGCGTTCCGGCCATATCCAGGATGACGGCGTGGTGGACAAGGCGATCGACCGCGGCGAGCGTCATGGCGGCATCGGGGAACACGCTCGTCCATTCTCCGAACGGCTGGTTCGAGGTCACTAACAGGCTGCGGCGCTCGTAGGTGCCGTCTCGGATGTGGTGGAAAAGCTGGGTGGCGTAGTCTCCGACTTGTTCAACGAGTCATGACCGGCGTTCGCGCGCCGGCGGAGACCACGCCATGGATAGCAATAGCACGATGCCGCCCGCGACCGAGCTGTTTGCGGGAGAGGCTTGGTTCGATCCGATCGAGGCCGGGCTGCGAGATCGGGTCCGCGGCTTCATCGAGGAGATGGTCGAGCAGGAGCTGGCGGCGGCACTGGGGCGCGAGCGCTACGCGCGGAGCGCCGGCGGCAAGGGCTACCGGAATGGGACACGCGAGCGGCAGCTGACCGGCTCCTTCGGCGCGGTGGCGATCAGCGTGCCGCGAGCCCGACTATCGGCGGAGGGCGGCGGGACGCGGGAATGGCGCAGCACGGTGCTGCCCCGCTACGCGCGGATGACCCGGCAGGTGGAGGCGCTGATCGCCGGCGCCTATCTCGCCGGAACCAACACGAGACGGGTCAAGCGCGCCCTGGGCGCGCTGTTCAAGGGGGCGGTGGGCAAGGACGTCGTCAGCCGCACCTGGCGCAAGGTGAAAGGCGACTGCGAGGCCTGGGCCCAGCGTGACCTCAGCGGCGAAGATGTGGGCCGGCTGATCCTGGACGGCACGGTGGTGAGGGTCCGCCTGGATCGGCGCGCCACCAGCATCTCGCTGCTGGTCGTGCTCGGCGTGCGCCGCGACGGGCAGAAGGTGCTGCTGGCGGTGCGCAACATGGGCGGTGAGAGCGAGGCGGCATGGCGCGGCGTGCTCGATGATCTCGTCGCCCGCGGCCTGCAGACGCCGCAGTTTCTGATCATCGACGGCGCCGCCGGTCTGGAGCGGGCGCTCGCCGCGCTTTGGCCCGATGTGCCGACCCAGCGCTGCACTGTCCACAAACATCGCAACCTGCTGGCCCATGCGCCCGAGACGCTACACGGCGAAGTCTCGGCCGACTACACCGACATGATCTACGCGGCCACGGCGAAGGAGGTTGAGACGCACCGTCGTGCGTTCCTACGCAAGTGGCGGCTGCGCTGTCCCGCCGTGGCCGTCAGCCTGGAAGAGGCCGGGGAGCGGCTGTTCACCTTCACCCGGTTGCCCTGCAGTCAATGGAGATCGGCGCGGACGACGGATGAGATGGACAAGCGTTTTCGTCGGAGTCCTGCTATTTTTCTTTCTGCGCGGGCGACCTCGTGGCGAAGAGCGGAGCCTCGGCTGCAAGCTCTGCCGGGCCGCCTTTATCCGAGCCCTGCCGACTTGAGGCGTCCGCGCGCCGTACCTTTTTGCGGTCTGGGGCTCCATCGCTCGACGAAGTGCTCGTAGGCGACTTCGGCGCGTCGCGCGACGCCCATCTCCTGTTCACGGAGTTTCTTGACGTTGTAGGCATAGGTCGGTCCGCGCCGGTTGCCCTTCTTCTGGGGTCGCCCTGCCTGCAGCTCCATGCTGCGGACCTTGTTTGCGACCAAGGCCGGCCGCGCCCAGAGGTATTCGACATCCTTCGTCAGCAGATGCCAGCACAGGACCGTGAGCTTGCGTGCCAATGCGACGGCGGCGATCTGATGCCCGCGCTTCGCTCGAATCCGGACGAAGAAGGCGTGCAGCGGTCCCGGTGTCTTCGCCGCCGCCCATGCTGCTTCGACCAGCATCGCGCGCGCATGGCTGCGCCCGACCTTGCTGATGCGTCCATGATGAGCAGCGCCGAGGCCCGATTGGCGTACACGGGGGTTGAGCCCGACATAGCTCACAAGCTTCTGCGGCGAGGCGAAGCGGCGGATATCCCCGATCGCCGCGGTCAGGCCGGCCGCGACCGTCACGTTGATCCCGGTGATCGTGATCAGCCGCTTGATGGCGGGGTCAGCCAGCGCACTGTCCGCAATCGCCCTGTCGAGCACCGCCAGATCCTCGCCGAGCCGGTCGAGCTCGCGCAGGTGGCGCTCGATCGCGATCCGCTCGTCGTCCGGAATGGGCTGGCGCGAGAGCCAGGCGCGGCCGACGCCGCTGAACAGATCTGCGTGTGGACAATGCGGGATCAGATAGGCGTACAGGATCGAGTGGACCTCGTTCTTGATCCGCGTCCGATGCCGCACGACCTGATAGCGGCGGGCAACAAGCCTTCGCATCCGCTCCGTCGCCGCGTCGGGCGTCCAGATCTCCGGCAGATATCCGGCCGCATAAAGGCTGGCGAGCGTCCCCGCGTCGATCTTATCGGTCTTCACGTGCGCATGGGCGATCGCTTTGACCTGCAGCGGATTGGCGATCACCACGCGCTTCACGAACAGCGCCAGCACCCGCGACACGGCCATGCAGTTGCCGGTCGCCTCGATCACCACCTCGTCCGTCGCCAGAAGGCTCTTGCCGAAGCCCTCCAGCGCCGTGCGCGTCATGTCGATCCGGCCCGCATGCCGCAGCCGGCCGTCTTCCCAGATGACCACCTCCCCGAAGGTGCGGTGGGTATCGATTCCGATCACACGTCGCATCCCTGCCTCCTCTCGGTCGATCAGACGGGAGCGGCGGGCGACACGACAACTACGGATTCGCGCTCACGGCGCA
Source organism: Alphaproteobacteria bacterium (assembly GCA_017307285.1). GTDB lineage: Bacteria > Pseudomonadota > Alphaproteobacteria > Acetobacterales > Acetobacteraceae > JAFKFI01. The sequence continues at coordinate 232,024 of JAFKFI010000054.1, forward strand.
ACCGGGCGAGTCGCAGAGGCGGCCAGCTACAAACACGAGCTCACAGCTCAACGTCCAAGAACGGCCTGCCCGCACCTTCGTGCTCCCGGTGCCTCCGTCCCGGATGGTCGCACCATACGCCGGAATTGCTTTGATCCCAGCGGAACGTCGGCACCGGCAATCCTCATACCGGTTACGAACGCGATCGAACGATTGCACGAAGAATTCAAGCGGCGGATCAAGACGCAGACCGTCCTGCCTTCCGCCGAGACCGCGGCGATGTTGTTCTGGGCCCTGCTCGCCTCCGGGCATATCGTGATGCGCAAGGTCGATGGTTGGCAAACCCTCGCCGAGCAGCCTTCAAAGCAGACAATTGACCTCGCAGCCTGATCCGCTCACCGTCATCACGTCGGAGACGCCGACCAGGCAATTTCAACACAACTCGCGACGGCACC
>JAFKFI010000167.1 GCA_017307285.1 Alphaproteobacteria bacterium
AGCGCGGGTCCTCGCGCTCATCCTCTTGGGCCTCCTCTTCGTTCGTCCGGCACTCGCTCTTGAATCCGCCCCGGTAACAAGCCCGCGCACCACCGTAACCCTGGTCTCCGACGTCGACGCCATCGCCCCCGGCCAGCCGTTCCACCTCGGTCTGCGGATGCGTCTCGCCCCTGGCTGGCACACCTATGGCCGCGACCCGGGCGATGCCGGCGTGCCGACCGAACTCGCCCTCGACCTGCCGCAAGGCGCCAAGGCGAGCGGCATCGACTGGCCGCCAGCGCAACGCTTCGCCGAGGGGCCGCTCGTGACCTACGGCTACACCGGCGACGTGCTGCTGCCGGTGACGGTCACGGCGCCGGGCAAGTTGGCGGTCACGGCCCATGCCAACTGGTTGGTATGCAAGGAGATCTGCGTCCCCGAGGAGGGCGTGTTCCGGCTCGACCTGCCGGCAGGCACGCCCACGCCATCGGCGCAGGCAGCGCTGTTCGCTGCCCCGGCGCCGGCCGCCGCGGCCGATGCCGGCCCGCCCTTCGGCCGGGTATTGGGCCTCGCCTTCCTCGGCGGGCTGATCCTCAACCTGATGCCTTGCGTGTTCCCGATCCTGGCCATGAAGGCCGCCTCGCTGGCGGGTGGCGCCGCGCGGGGCGAGGTGCGAGCGCACGCGGCCTTCTATTCGGCGGGCGTCGTGCTGGCCTTCGCCGCACTCGGCGGCGTGCTGCTGGGGTTGCGGGCGGCCGGGGGCGCCGCGGGATGGGGGTTCCAATTCCAGTCGCCGATATTCGTCGCCGCGATGGCATGGCTGTTGTTCGTGGTCGGGCTCAACCTGTCCGGCGTGTTTGAGATCGGCGGTCGGCTGGCCGGCGCGGGCCACGGCCTCGCCACGCGCGGCGGCCATCTCGGCAGCTTCTGCACCGGCCTTCTCGCCGTCCTAGTGGCAACACCCTGCACCGCCCCGTTCATGGGCATTGCCATCGCCGCAGCCCTCGCGGCGCCGCCGGTGCTCGCGCTCCTGGTGTTCCTGGTCATGGGAATCGGCCTCGCCACGCCTACGCTGTTGCTTGCAGCAATCCCCGGTGTGGCGCGTGTGGCACCTCGTCCGGGGCGATGGATGCTGATTCTGAAGCAGGTGCTGGCCTTCCCGATGTATGCCGCGGCTGCTTGGCTGGTCTGGGTGATGAGCCAGGAGGCCGGCCCGTCCGGCGTGCTCGCGACCCTCGCCGGCCTCGTGCTGCTCGGCTTCGCCGCCTGGGCGTTCGGCGCTTCACACCATCGCACCGGCATCGGCGCGCAGCTGGCCCGGATCGCCGCGTTGGCCGCCTGCGTCGGCGCCGCCGTCGTGCTCAGCGAGATCGGAACCGCGCCTCCCCCCGGCGTTGCCGAGGCGCGGGCCGAGGATGGCGTCGAGCCCTTCACCACCGCCCGCTTGGCGGCGCTGCGCGCCGAAGGCCGCCCGGTGTTCGTCAACATGACCGCCGCCTGGTGCGTCACCTGCCTCGTTAACGAGCGCGTGGCGATCAGCACGGCGCCGGTGCGCGCGGCCTTCGCCGCCCGCGACGTCGCCTATCTCAAAGGTGACTGGACCCGCCAAGACCCGGAGATCACCGCCTTTCTCCGCGCCCACGGCCGCGACGGCGTGCCGCTTTACGTCTACTTCCCGCCCGGCAACGCGCAACCCATCGTGCTGCCGCAAATCCTCACCGTGGGCGCGCTGCTGGACGAGGTCGGCCGGGCGCGGAGTTGAATCGCCGATTGATATCACGATATCTTCTCCGCCAAGGAGGCCGTCATGGCACAGTTGCTGGTCCGCAATCTCGACGATGGGGTGAAGGAGCGCCTGCGCCGACTGGCCGAGCGGCATGGGCGAAGCCTGGAGCAGGAGGTCCGCGAAATACTCACCGGGGCGGCCGCCCAGCTTCGGGATGCAACTGAGCCCGGCATCGGCACTCGGATCACCTCGCTGTTCGCCGGTCGCGGATTGGATACTGAATTTCCAGAGCTTCGCGGCCAGCCCGTCAGACCCGCCGAATTTGATCCGTGATCCTGCTCGACACGAACGTCATCTCCGAAACCACGCGCAGCGTTCCCGATCCTGTTCTCGCCGAATGGCTGAACCGGCAGGCGCCTGTCGACCTTTGGACTACGAGCATCACTGTTTTTGAAGTTCGCTTCGGGATCTCCCGGATGCCCGAAGGGGCGAAGCGGCGCTCGCTCTTGGCACTCACGGACAAGATCTTCCACGAAGTGCTTGGCGCCCGTGTTGCGCCGTTTGACGGGGCCGGCGCCGCGGCTGCGGCCCGACTCGCGGCCGAGCGGCAATCCAAGGGTCGCTCGATCGACATACGCGACACGATGATCGCCGGCATCGCGCTAGCCCGCCGTGCCGCCATCGTGACGCGCAACGTGCGCCACTTCGACGATCTCGACATCCCCGTGATCAATCCGTGGACCCAGTGATCCGCCGTTGACCTGCGGCGCCGTTCGGTGCCCTTCTTGCGTGCATATGCAGCGGGTACTGCTGCGTGCAAAGCGTCCGGGGGCAGGACGATGTTCGAGCGGCTGGATGAACAGCGAAGACTGACGCGCAATCAGAAAAAGATCATCGCTGCCGCCATTCTCGGCGACGCGCTGGAGTTCTTCGATTACTTCCTGATCGGTTTCGTGCTCGCTTTCATCATCGGCCCGTGGCACCTGACCTATGGGCAATCGGCGGTCATCCTGCTTTCCTCGGGCGTCGGCGCCATGATCGGCGCCGGGGTGTGGGGCTGGCTCGCTGACCGCATCGGGCGGCGGCGCGTGTTCATCGCCACGGTCCTGAACTTTTCCGTCGCGACTGGGCTGCTGGCGCTCACGCCGGACAATGGCTGGATCTACCTCGCCGTGCTCCGCTTCATCGTCGGCTTCGGCGTGGGTGGGCTCTACGCGGTCGACCTGCCGCTGGTCCAGGAATTCGTCCCCACCGCGAAGCGCGGAATGGTTGGCGGTCTGGTCACGGCAGCGATTCCGGCGGGCGTGATGGTCGGCGCGTTCCTCGGCGCCTTCCTCGCCCCCGAGATCGGCTGGCGTGGCCTGTTCCTGGTCGGCGTCGCGCCCGCCCTCATGGCCCTCCTGATCCGCGCCTGGGTGCCGGAATCGCCGCACTGGCTCGCTCGGACGGGGCGGCTCGAGGAAGCGCGGCGCTCGCTCGCCTGGGCGATGCAGGTGCCGGCCTCATCGCTCAAGCTACCGACCGCCATCGAGGAGCCGAAGCCGGTCGCCTGGACCGAGCTGTTCCGCTATCCGCGGAGCCTCGCGGTCTCCTGGATCGCGAGCCTCGGGGCGCAGACCGGAGCCTATGGCGTCACGCTCTGGGTGCCGACTCTGTTCGTCCTGCTGCTGCGCGTGCCGCCGGCCGAGGCGTCGTATCTGTTCATCTTCATCACCTTGGGCGGCCTCGTTGGCCGCATCGCCTTCTCGCTGATGTCGGACCGCATCGGGCGACGCACCGGCGGGATGCTGTGCGGCTTCGGCGGCGCGCTGTTCGTGCTGCTCGCGGGCATGTCCTACGATGTCTTCATCGGCACCTGTTCGCTGTTCTGGCTGTTGCTGATCGCGGCAGCGTTCTTCTATGACGGCGGCTTCGCCATCCTCGGCCCATACATGGCCGAGGTCTGGCCGGCGCGGCTGCGTACCACCGGCATGGGTTCCGCCTACGGCTTCGGCGGCCTCGGCAAGATCATCGGCCCGCTGGGGCTCGCGCTGATCGTCGGCTCGTCCAACGTCATCAAGCCGGAGGCCAAGCTCGACGCCATTATCCCCGCGTTCCTCTACCTCGCCGCTTGGCTGGGGCTGACCGGGGTTGCCTTCCTGGCGTTCGGCATCGAGACGGCCGATCGCTCGATCACCGAGATCGACGAGGATCTGAACACGCCGGCGCCGTCTCCCGCGGCAAACGTGCGCGCCGCCTCGGGGGCGGACTGACCGCCCGGTTCAGGCAGTGTCGTGCCTGACCAACAGGTGGATCAAGGCGAATAGCAAAACGGCCGCGACGGCCACCGCGGGCAGTAGCGGCACCACGGGAACCGGGAGCGCCACCAGTGCGGCTGGAGGATGGGTTTCCAGCGCCCCTGCCAGCGCTGCGCCGACGACATAGACCAGAAACGCGAGCATCGGCCAGCGCACCCCTGGTCGCGCACGGGCCTCCTGGGAAGGGCGGTGTCCCAGTAGCCCCATTGCGATACTGGTCAGGGTGCCCGTGAAATAGGTGGTGGTGATTCCGGGCACCCCGATGCGATGCGCGATCGTGCTCTGTATCCCCATCGCCATCGCAGAAAGCGTGATCAGGCCATAGAGCAGCCGATCCGAGGACGGGCCGGACCCGTGATGCCAAAGGACCACGAAGCCGACAAGCAGCGCCTCCTCCAGCGCGAGCGTCGAGGTGATCAGCCACGACCAGCCGGATCGAGTTCGGGCGTGCCGCAGCAAGGCGGCGCCAGCGGCGAGGCCGAGTAGGAACCCGGCGAGTGCGGCAAGGTTGCGGGATGTCGCTGGCAGATTGCCGCGTCCGATCTCCAGCCCGAGGAGAGCGGCATTGCCGGTCATTGCCGAGGTGAACACTTCTCCGAGCTGCCGATAGCTCAGGATGTCCATGCAACCCGAGGCAAGGCTCAGCAAGATCAGTGGCAGGCCGATCGCGATGCCGACGCGCTGGGCGCTAGGCGCGGCGTCATCGGAGCGACTGACCATCGTCGAGGTCAGGGCAGCAGATGCGCGATCGGCTGCCCTGTCTCGGCCGCGATCAGTTCTGCGACGATCGCCCGATGACAGGTGCGGTGGTCGCGCTCGAAACAGAGCAGGCAGACGTTAGTCCTCAGCCCTTCTTCCTTGGCCCGCGCGAGCTCCGCCTGCGCCCGGTCGGAGCGCATATGCTCGGCATAGATCGTCCGCATCCGCTCCGGGTGGCCGGCGCGCACCGCTTGCCGGCCTTCCTTCGGTGTCCCGAGACCCTGCAGATGCAGGTATCCGATGCCCCGTTCCGCCAACCCGGCCTCGAGCAGGCGCTTGGAGAAGCCGGGCTTGCGCGAGGCAGCGACGGCGCGTACGTCGATCAGCAGCGACACGCGCGCGGCACGCAAAGCGTCGAGCACGGCGGTAATCGTCGTACCCTCGTAGCCGATCGTGCTCAGAACAGGGGCGGATACCACGGGTATTTCACCGGCTCGACGCCGCCGCCGCGCACCAGGCCCTTTTGCACCATGCACTGCCGCTCGACCTCGGCTTCCTTGAAGGCCAGCTTGTTCTGGTTAGTAGCCATGTATTTCGGTGCTGCGGTGCCTGACGCGATCAGCTGCCTTACCTCCGGATCATTATAGACCGCAGCGCGGCATTCTGGCGGGACGTCCGGTGTCCGGTAAGCAGCGAACCGGTTCTCCGGCGCCGGTGCGCAGCCGGAAGGCAGCAGCGTAACCAGCAGGAGAAGGGCGGGTAGCGCAGCAAGCGATTTCATCCGGCGGCCATCCAGTCCTCGATCAGTCGCCGCGCGATGCTGTCCATGCGGGGCAGCTGGAACCCATGCGCGGCCGGATCGCGGATTTGGTCGCGCGTGAACCAGCGTGCGTCCTTGATTTCCGTGGGGTCGATGGTGATGCGCTCGGTCAGGGCCTCGCCGTAATAGCCGAGCATGATGTTGGCCGGAAATGGCCAGGGCTGGCTCGAATGGTAATTCACCTCGCCCACTTCGACGCCGACCTCCTCCAGTACCTCGCGGCGGACCGCTTCTTCGAGACTTTCGCCGGGTTCCACGAAGCCGGCGAGCGTCGAGTACATGGTGCTGTTGGGAAAGCGCGTGGAGTGACCCAGCAAACAACTATCGCCGCGATGCACCAGCATGATGACTGCCGGGTCGGTGCGCGGAAAATGCTGCGTGTCGCATTGGGTACACTGCATCATGTGCCCGGCGGTCCTCGCTTCGCATGGTGCGCCGCAGACGCCGCAGAAGCGGTTCTTGACCCGCCAGTGCATCAGGCCGCGCGCATGGGCCAGCACCGAGGCGTCGCCCGGCGGCAGCCTTCCGCCGCCGACCGCGCGCAGGTCGACGAAGGTGCCGATCTCGGCCGGCAAGAGCGGCACGGGATCGTCGGCGGTGCTGATGTCCACCGCGAACACCGCGCGACCGTCGAGCTGGCCGAGGAAGCTCCACGGTCCGCCCGCCATCTGCAGCGTCGCGGCAGCCTCGCCGGTGAGGTATACCGCCTCCGCGTTCTGCCCGTCCGCGCCCCTGACCAGGTTGCGGGCGCGCCAGACCGGAACGAACAAACTATCCGGGCTGGCCAGGGCCGTCTCGATCCATTGCTTGTCCTCCCGCCGCTCCGCCATTCGGTTGAGCGGGCTGCCGGAATAGACGTTCGGGCGGCTGGCGAGGATCAGGGGCAAGGCGACTCTCCGGCGTGCAGGGCGGCGCGATGCGCGGACGGTGCCATGTGGGGGCCGGCCGGGCAACCGGCGGGGGTTGCGGCGAGGGGCCAAAACCATGATATGCAGACCCGGGAGGTCGGCGGCGGACGGGCGCCTCGCCAACCCGGTCAGGTCCGGAAGGAAGCAGCCGCAACGAGTTTCCGCTCGGGTCGTTCGTCGGCCTCCCACCCGAGATCACCCCATCCAGAGGATGGCCGCCCGCGGCGGTCAGGCGCGTCCGCCCCGCATGTCCGGCCTGTTCCAGGACGACCCGACCGAGGAAGCTCCGCCGCCGCCCCCATCGGGCGCCGGCCTGTTCGGCGACGGCCCGCCGCCTGGGCCTGAGCCGGTTCACGCGACGCCCTATCGCGTTCTCGCCCGCAAATACCGCCCTGCTCGCTTCGACGACCTGATCGGCCAGGAGGCGATGGTGCGCATCCTACGCAACGCCTTCGCCACGGGGCGGGTGGCGCACGCCTTCATGCTCACCGGCGTGCGTGGCGTGGGCAAGACCACGACGGCCCGCATCATCGCCCGCGCATTGAACTGCACCGGTCCGGACGGGAATGGCGGACCCACCGCCGATCCGTGCGGCGTCTGCCCGAACTGTGTGGCGATCCTCGCCGATCGCCACCCGGATGTGACGGAGATGGACGCCGCCTCGCGCACCGGCGTCGACGACGTGCGGGAGCTGATCGAGGCGACGCGCTTCCGCCCGTTGCAGGCGCGGACCAAGGTGTTCGTCGTCGACGAGGTCCACATGCTGTCGCGCAACGCCTTCAATGCGCTGCTCAAGACGCTGGAGGAGCCGCCGCCGCACGTGAAGTTCGTCTTCGCCACCACCGAGATTCGCAAGGTGCCGGTGACGGTGCTGTCGCGTTGCCAGCGCTTCGACCTGCGTCGGGTGGCGATTTCCGAGCTCTCCGCCCATTTCGCGCGGATCGCCGCTGCCGAGCAGGTGACGATCGCGCCAGCCGCGCTCGACCTGATCGCCCGCGCCGCCGACGGATCGGTGCGCGACGGACTTTCCCTTCTTGACCAGGCGATCGCGCAATCAGGCGGCGAGCCGGTCGGCGCCGACGCAGTCTCCGACATGCTCGGCCTGTCCGACCGGGGCGACGTGTTCGACTTGCTCGACGCCGCGATGACAGGTCGCCCCGCCGCCGCGCTGGCGATCACCGACCGGGCGCATGAGCGTGGGGCCGATCTCGGCGTGCTGCTGCAGGATTTGCTCGAACTGGTCCATACCGTCACACGGCTGAAATCCATCCCGGCGCTGGCCGACAGCCCCGATTTGCCCGAGGCCGAGCGCACGCGGGGCGCCGAGTTCGCCGCGAAACTCTCGGTGCCGGTGCTCGGCCGCGCCTGGCAGATGCTGCTCAAGGGCGTGATGGAGGTGGAGACCGCGCCCGACCGGCGCGCAGCGGCCGAGATGGTGCTGATCCGCCTGTGCCACGTCGCCGATCTGCCCACCCCCGGCGATCTCGTCCGCCGCCTGAGCGCGGCACCGGCCCCCGGTTCCGCCGCACCGCCATCCGCGCCTGCGCCCTCCGGCGGCGGCGCGCGCGCAGTGGCCAACGGCCCACCAGTCGCGATGGCCGAGCCCGCCCCCGCCGGGCCTCGCCTGTCGAGCTTCCGCGATGTTGCGGCCCTGGTCGCAGAACGGCGCGAGGCGATGCTGCACGGGCATCTGGTCCACTCCGTCCATCTCGTGCGCTTCGCCCCGCCCGTGATCGAGCTGCGCCCGCAGCCCGAAGCGCCGCGCGACCTGGCGCCACGCCTCGCCAAGCTGCTGCTGGAGGCGACGGGCGCGCGTTGGACCATCGCGCTGTCGGCGGCACAAGGCGAGCCGACATTGGCCGAACAGGGCAACGCCGCCGATGCCGCGCGTCGGGCCAGTGCGGCGGATCATCCGCTGGTGCGAGCCATTTTGACGGCATTCCCTGGGGCGCGCATCGAAGCGGTCGCCGACGCCTCGGCCGATGCCTATGGCCTGCCCGCCGAAGCCGAGCCCGACATCCCCGCCTTCGCGCCGATCCACGCCGAACTGGCCGACGACGACGCCCCGCCCGACGACGATGACCTGGAGTTGGATGAATGAAAAACCTCGCCGGCCTGATGAAGCAGGCCTCGCAGA